>SUYG01000037.1:0-217784 GCA_015060555.1 Prevotella sp. | reverse complement strand
TAAGCCCATCACGGCGCTGCAGGCCTTCGACAGCGACAACATCAAGGACGTGAAGGTCAACTACGGCATGGCCTCCCTCTTCTCCAACCTCCGCAAGGATGCCATCTTCGAGAAGGTCACCAGCCGCAAGGCCCAGAAGGCATCGCTCAACGCACAGCTGGCTGGTCAGAGCAGCGCCGACTGGAGCGAACCCGACGACGGCAACGACGACGGCAACGGCAACGACGAACCCTAAACCCCGAAGGTGAGTGGCGCGCAAGCGCCACCACCACTTTTCAAGAACCACAGAAAACTTTTTAGACACCACAGATTGCACAGATAACACAGATTTTTTCTTAAACAACGAATTTCACGAATTAAACGAATTTTTGGAGCAGTGAGCGCCATAAGAGCTCGCTCTTTAATGGCCGAGTCGTGACAAAAATCAACAAAGTTAATTTCATAGCGACACGCTACGCAGGTGTCGAAAGAATTTAAATTATTACGAATTACACAAATTAGGACGGCACGCTACGCAGGTGCCGAGTGACGAAGACGAATGACGAATGATGAATGACGAATGACGAATAAAAGTTACTCTTAGCCCTCCACCTCGCTTGCAAAGCCCTCCCCCCCCACGGGGGGAGTTGGAGAGGGGCTTGGAATCCTGAATCTTGAATCCAGACTCTTGAATCTTTGAATCCGTGTAATCCGTGTAATCTGTGGTTTAAAAAAAAACTGATTGTTTAACCCAGACTCCAATGCCCCTGTTTGCTACGAGTCCTCCCCCCAACGGGGGGAGTTAGAGAGGGGCCTTACTCTATGAAGGAAAGTACAAAGAAGACACTGAAGAGGGTGGCGGAGATTGTGATTACGATCATCACCGCACTGCTCACCACGCTGGGCGCTCATGCCGCCGGCATCGTGCAGTAAGCACGGGCGCTGCAGGTGCAAATATTAAATGATAAATAATAAATGAAAGTGCCCCGTCACTGAGAGTGACGGGGCACTTTGTTTCTATGATGAATGATTATAGCTGGCTTTCGCTGAGGCTGAAGGTGTCGCCGCGGCTCATGTCGCCCGTGTTGAGGCCGAGTTTCAGCCATTTCATGCGCTGGGCGCTGGTGCCGTGGGTGAAGCTCTCGGGTTGCGAGTAGCCGCGAGCTTTCTCCTGCAGGTAGTTGTCGCCGATGACCTGCGCACACTGGATGGCTTCCTGCAGGTCGCCGTCTTCGAGTGAGCCGAAGGTCTTGCCCTCGTGGTGGCCCCACACGCCGGCGTAGAAGTCGGCCTGCAGTTCAATGCGCACGCTGACCTTGTTGGCCTGTGTCTCGCTCATCTTGGCCATCTGGCTGTGTGCGCTGTTGAGGGTGCCGAGGAGGTGCTGCACGTGGTGTCCCACCTCGTGGGCGATGACATAGGCGTAGGCGAAGTCGCCGTCGGCCCCCAGCGTCTTCTTCATGTCCGAGAAGAAGGAGAGGTCAATGTACAGCGCTTGGTCGGCCGAGCAGTAGAAGGGTCCCACCTGTGCGTTGCCTGCGCCGCAACCCGTCTGCACGCTGCCCGTGTAGAGCACCATGCGGGGTGGCACATAAGTGCGGCCGAGCTGTGTCTTGAACACCTCTGTCCACACGTCTTCGGTGCTGGCGAGCACCTGCGAGGCGAAGACGGCCAGCGCCTGTTCCTCCTCGGTGAACTCACGCTCCTGCGTGGCGCTCATCTCGGTGTTAGCTCCCAGCGACTGCTGGAAGGCCTGCATGCCGGCCTCCAGCGGGTTTCCGCCGGTGAAATAGGCAAACACCACTGCAATGATCACACCCGCGATGCCGCCGATGCCGGCCTTCGCACCGCCGCTCATGCGCCGACGGTCATCGACGTTAGAGCTCTGTCTTCTTCCGGTTAAGTCCATAGTATAAATGAATGAAAAATGAAAGAATGAAAAGCGAAAAATAAAAAATACCGAAGCTATTAGACGGAAAATCTCTGGTGAAAAGTGAAGAGGTAAAAGTAACTCTTATTTTTCACTTTTCACTCTTTCACTTTTCACTCTCGCTTTGCGAGTTTATTCCCTGTTTGCCCTCTTCCTCTCGAGATGGTCGAGGATGATTTTGCGCATGCGCATGCTCTTTGGCGTCACCTCCACGTACTCGTCCTCCTTGATGTATTCGAGGGCTTCTTCGAGGCTGAGAAGGGTGGCGGGGATGATGCGCACCTTCTCGTCGCTGCCGCTGGCGCGCATGTTCGTGAGCTGTTTGTTCTTGGTCACGTTGATGACGAGGTCGTTCTCGTGGATGTGCTCGCCCACCACCTGTCCGGCATACACCTCAGTCTGGGGTTCTATGAAGAACTTGCCGCGGTCCTGCAGGTTGTTGATGGCGTAGGCGAAGGCGGTGCCGCTCTCGAGGGCTATCATGGAGCCTGACGTGCGGCGCACGATTTCACCCTTGTAGGGCTGGTACTCCTTGTAGCGGTGAGCCATGATGGCTTCGCCCTGTGAGGCGGTGAGGACGTTGGTGCGCAGGCCGATGATGCCGCGCGAGGGTATGAGAAACTCGATGTTGACGCGGTCGCCCTGGCTCTCCATGCTGGTCATCTCGCCCTTGCGGCGCGTGACCATGTCAATCATCTTGGAAGCGAACTCCTCGGGCACGTTGATGGTCAGCTCCTCGATGGGTTCGCATTTTTCGCCACCTATCTCCTTATAAATCACTTGCGGCTGTCCCACCTGCAACTCGTAGCCCTCGCGGCGCATGGTCTCGATGAGTACGCTGAGGTGCAGCACGCCGCGTCCGCTGACGATCCATCGGTCTGTGGCGCCCTCGGGCATCTCCACGCGCAACGCCAGGTTCTTCTCCAGCTCCTTCTGCAGGCGCTCGTGGATATGTCGGCTTGTACACCACTTACCTTCCTTACCGAAGAAGGGCGAGTCGTTGATGGTGAAGAGCATCGACATCGTGGGCTCGTCGATACTGATGGTGGGCAGCGCTTCCGGTTCCTCGGCGTCGCAGATGGTGTCGCCGATCTCGAAGTTCGAGAGGCCTATGATGGCGCAGATGTCCCCCGAGCTGACGGCATCGGTCTTCTGATGCCCCATGCCCGTGAAGGTGTGCAGCTCCTTGATCTTGGTCTTCTCCTTGCTGCCGTCGCGGTGTGCGATGGTGATGGCCATGCCCTCGCGCAGCGTGCCGCGGTGCACGCGTCCGACGGCGATGCGCCCAGTGTAGGTGCTGTAGTCGAGCGAGGTGATGAGCATCTGCGGTGTGCCGTCGAGCTGCTCGGGCGCGGGGATATGCTCCAGGATCTGGTCCAGCAGGTAGAAGATATTGTCTGTGGGCTTCTGCCAGTCTTCGCCCATCCAGCCCTGCTTGGCAGAGCCGTAGATGACGGGGAAGTCCAGCTGCTCCTCGGTAGCGTCGAGGTCGCACATCAGGTCGAAGACCATCTCATAGACCTCCTCGGGTCGGCAGTTGGGTTTATCCACCTTGTTGATGACCACGATGGGCTTCAGCCCGATCTGCAAGGCTTTCTGCAGCACGAAGCGCGTCTGCGGCATGGGTCCTTCGAAGGCATCCACCAGCAGCAGACAACCGTCGGCCATGTTCAGCACGCGTTCCACCTCGCCGCCGAAGTCAGAGTGGCCCGGGGTGTCGATGATGTTGATTTTCGTGTTCTTGTAGTTGATGCTGACGTTCTTGGAGAGGATGGTGATGCCGCGCTCGCGCTCCAGCTCGTTGTTGTCGAGCATCAGCTCGCCCGTCTGCTGGTTGTCGCGGAAGAGGTTGCCGGCCATGAGCATCTTGTCCACCAGCGTCGTCTTGCCATGATCGACGTGTGCGATGATGGCGATATTTCTAATGTTCTGCTTCATACGTGACTGTTTTTCGGCTGCAAAGGTAGTGATAATAAATGAAAAATGAAAAGTGAAAAGTGAAAAGTGAAAAATCACCTCTCAAGAAAAAACATTTCTTAACACTTCTCATGCGCACACCACATTACTTCTGAGCCCAGAAAGGTCGCGCTCGATGGTGCGTTGGCCTTAATTGAGCCCTAAAGTCCTTAAACTTAAGGGCAGAGACGACCGACAACTTCGGCTGAGGTTTGGAATCGTGCTTCTTCATCACTCAAAAGGATGGCTTGAGATTATGGATTTGAGGGCGGGATCTTTTCTACGGTTATAAATGCCGTCATGCCCGGTGCCAGATGCGGGTGTGGCTTCAGCGTGGCTTCAATGTGCACCATGCCATTGTCATCGACAACAGGTGTGAAGCCTGATATCGTAGCTGGATAATGCTCCGAGGGGAAGGCCACGGTGGAGACGGAGAGGATGGCTCCATTGTCATATCTGGGCACCTCGTTCTCAAGCACTTCGAAACTGACCTTCAGGTGATCGGTGTCCACAATATAGAAGAGGGGCTCACCCGGCTGGGCTGCACCGTAGAGCGTGTTGCTGATATCCATGACGGCTCCGGAAACAGGGGCGGTGATGGTGCAATACGCCAGTTCGCTCTCCAAGACGTTCAACTCGGCCTTTACTTCGTTGTAGCCGCTGTTGATACGCGCCATTTGCTTGACTTTCTCGGGGGCAGCGTCCAGGTTGTCGTGCTTATAGCCCTGTCCCATCAGTATGGCCTGATACTGGAATTCGGCTTTCTCCAGTCTGGCACGGGCATGGGCAATCTTATTGCGAAGGGCCACATCGCTCAGGCGTGCCACGACCTGACCTTTCTTGACATACTCACCGGGATTCTCTACGGCAAACATGACAATCTGCTCTGCAATACGGCTATAGACAGGCACCTTGCGCATGGTTTCTATCTTGCCCTTGATAGCAGTTGAATAGCTCTGAACCTCCTTTTGCGATGGGGCTTGTGCTGGTTGTACAGCAGTGGTATCATTCTGCTGCGGAACAGATGCCACGTCGCTTTTAGACTGACAAGCAGTGAGAAGCATGAATACCATGGCGAAAAGTAAAAAACGGATATGTTTATTCATAATTGATGAGAGTTTGCAGATGATAGTGGCTTACCCAAAATTCTTCCAGAGCTGTCAGATAGTTGGTGTAGGCAGTAGCCCAGCGCGACTCTGCCAGCGTGAAGGTGTTGATGTCACAAAGGCCGTTGGCATAGTTGTCGGCCGTCTCATTGTAGGTCGTTTCGGCCAGCTTGATGGTGCTTTGGGTGCGGGCAATCCTGTTTCTGCTGGATTCCAGTTTCTGCAGGGTCACGGCGGCATCTTCTGCCAACAAACGCTCTACCTCCTGCGATGCCAGTTCCTGACGGTTCGCCCAAGCCGTAGCTTTCTCATGGCGCTTTCTGGCTGCGCCATGATCCATCAACGGTATGTTGACCTGTACGGTGCCTAAAGCATATAACTGCTGGTTCTTGAGGGCACTGCCGAATGCACGATTGGCTTGTTGCATGCCCAGGTTGAGATCTATGCCGACATTGATGCCCCGTTCCTTGCGCGCCTTGTATTCCTGATGGCGGGCTTCAGTGAGTTCTGCCAGCTGATGCTGGTAGGCCGGGCTGTTGGCCAAGGCAAGCCTGACAACTTCCTCCGAGGTAAAGCTGACAGGGGGAAGCATTTCCGGAATGTCCAGCAGCGCCAAGTCGGCAGGCAGTTGACTCAGACGCAGCAAGGAAGCCAGCTCTGTCCTTGCCGTCTGCTCTTCTTGTTGCGCCACTTCCAGCAGGGTGGCGGAGTTCTGCTGCTGCACCTCAATGGAGTGAAGCTCAGCTAATGAGACAATAGCGATGGTCGCTTTCTCGCGGGCAATGGCAAGGAGCGTGTCGTTCAGATATTTCTCCTCCAGACGCATCTGCAACACCCGTTGCTGACAGGCTAAGCGGAAGTAGCGCACGGCGGCCTCTTCGGCCAGAAGTCGCAGATCGTAGTCATGCTGGCAGCGGGCGGCCTTCAGACGCAGGTCTTCGACCTTCTTCTCCCAGCGGAAGGGGTTGTAGCCCAGCAGGCTTTGACTATAGCCTACCAACAGCGGGCTGACCACGAACTGGCGCGGGTACCCTGAGGCATCCTTGCGAAAGTACTCACTCCAAATGGCCTGCGTGCCAATATAAGCCTGACCGCCGAAAGGGAGCACCTTCTGGGTCAGCCTCAGGTTGGCGGCTGTGGAGAAGATGTCGTAGTTGCGCAAATATACATAGTCACGCGTGGGATCGCTGACAATGCGGGAGTAATTGGGTACGACATTCAACGAGAGCTGTGGCTTACGCAATGCCATGAAAGCCTCGTAGGATGATTGATGGCTATGGAATTCCTGATGACTCTGGAAGGCGGTGATGGCGCTGTCCTGTGCTAAGCGTATCACCTCATATAGGGTCAACGACATCTGCCCCCTGCTCTTGAGGGGAAGCAGACTGAGGAATGCGATGCCAACCAATAGGTGTATATTTGTTCTATGCTTCATATTCATCTTATTTTTTAACGTCAAGGAAATGGCCGCGAGCCTGAAGTTCTTCGAAGGTGCCCTCGTCAGCCACGCGACCGTCTTTGAGCACGATGATGCGGTTGCACTGCTGGATGGTGCTCAAGCGGTGGGCAATGACGATGCGCGTGCATTGCAGCTTGGCCAGGTTGTCAATGACGACGTGCTGGCTGATGTTGTCGAGTGCCGACGTGGCCTCGTCGAGGAAGAGCACCGTGGGCTTTCTCACCAATGCCCGCGCAATGAGTATTCGCTGACGCTGTCCGCCTGACACGCCCTTGCCATCGACGCTGATGGGGGTGTCCATGCCTAAGGGCATCTGGCGGATGTCGCCGTCGAGGGCGGCCAGGCGTGCAGCCTCCCACGCATCCTCGTCGGTCAGCAGCGGATTGCCGAAAATGATGTTGTCGCGGATGGTGCCCTCCACAAGTTGGCCGTCCTGCATGCAGATGCCGATGGAGAACCGCCTCAGACTGCGCAGGTTGATGTCGCTCAGGTCATACTGGTCGTAGAAGATGGAACCACTGAGGGGATGCTCCAGTCCAAGCATGAGGCGCATCAGCGTGCTCTTGCCGCAGCCCGAGGCTCCGACAAGGGCGACGTAGTCACCTCTGTTGATGGTCAGGTTCAGCCCGTCGAAGAGCAGCGGCATGTCGTTGGTATAGCGGAACTTCAGGCTGCGTATTTCTATCTTGCCCGATATGCTCTTGACCACTTGGGCTGCCTCTTTCGTTTCTGGCGTGGCAGCCATGACAGGACGGCAAAGGCGAGTCTCCGGCAGCAAACGGGCTACTATCTTAGTGATGCTCTGCAGCTGGAGAATGCTGTTGCAGACGAGGCCAAGGACGGCACAATAGGCGATGTAGTCGGAAAGTGACAGGCCGTAGTGCCACGCTGCCCACATGGTCACAATCATGGGCAGGAACTTGAGGCAATGGCTGGCGCTGGTCATATAGAAACTGGCCAGCGGCTGGCGGCTGCTATATGGCTCTGTGGGTGCGTATGCCTTTGCCCATTGGTGATAGACGCGGAATTCGGCTCCGCAGGTCTTGATTTTCTGGATGCCTGAAAACAAGGCGAATATCATGCCTATGAGGTGTGAATTGCTGTCATTCACGTTCAGCTGTACTTTTTCTGTATAGTAGTACTCCAACGCCATGGCTACTAACTGCAGTGCGATGACGATGATGCCGGTGAAGAGCAGTGGGCCGCCATAGATAAAGAACTGAATGAACATAATGACCGAGAAGAGGAAGGTCAGCAGCGTTGACAGGAAACTGGCCGTCAGGCGCGAACTGACGCGTGACAGTGACAGCAGACGGTTGGAGAGGTCGCCGGGCGTAAACTCCTTGGCAAACGAGGCCGGCAGCAAAAGCAGGCGCGACATCAGCGCCGTCTGAAGCGTATATTCAACCTTGTCCTTAATACGTATTACCACTAAGTTGCGGGCTACTTGAACCATCGTCAGCCCCACACCTGCGCTGAAGAGCAGCGAGGCAATGGGAACAATCTGGCTGGCGTCGCCCGAGGGTATGACATCGGAGAAAAGCAGCTTGCACACGTATGGCGTGAACATGGTCAGCAGGCTGACACCAACGCAGGCCGCCAGGCTGTAGATGAAGTCATACTTGTTCAGGCAATTCAAGGCATAGCGAAGGAGACCTTTAGTGGTCAGTTCGCCCTCGGGGAAGGGGATACATGCTATCACAGCCTCGCCCTTCAGCAGGTGGGCGTTTTTGCTCGCCTTCATCAGCTCGCCTGTCTTGGGATGGACGAAAGTATAGTCTGTGAAGCCCGGTGTGAGCATGACAGGTGTGTCGTCGGCGGCCATGAATCCTAAGATAGAGCCCGTGCTGCGGCTCCACCAGCCATCGCTCAGCGTGATATAGCGGAAAAAGATGTTATATTTCTCAAACAACATCTCTATCTGCTCCATGTCTGCAGGCAACTCTGTGCTCGCCTCCATCTGCTTCCACAGCTTGCGGTCTATCATCGAGCGCAGAATGTCAAGCGTCTGGCTCATCGCCTTACGGTCGCCATCCACGCGCTGGGCTAACTGCTCAAGGAATATGTTTGTCGTCATGGCTTTAGGCGTATTTTAGAAGGTTGCGATACAGGCCGTCCATCTGCCGCAGTTCGTCGTGCGTACCGTGCTGGATGATGCGCCCCTGCTCTATCACGTAGATTTGGTCGCACTGGGCGATGGTGTCCAGCCGGTGGGCAATGGAGATAAATGTGATGCCCATGTCATAGATATGTTTCATCACCTTGCTTTCAGCTTTAGGATCCAATGCCGAGGTGCCCTCGTCCATGAGCAGGATGGTGGGCTCCTTGGCCAGGGCGGTGGCTATCTCGATGCGCTGGCGCTGTCCGCCGCTGAAGTTCTTGCCGCGTTCAGTCACCTCGCCTTGATAGGCACCCGGGCGTTCCATTATTTCCTGATGTATCTGCGCATCGTTGCAGGCCATCACCATGGCGAAGTCCTCTATCGACTCGTCCCACATCTTGACATTATCTGAAACCGTGCCTTCGAAGAGCGTCACATCCTGATTAACCACTGAGACAGAGTTGACGAACGTCATGCGGTCTATCTCCTCGCGGGGCTTGCCGTCGAAGAGCACCTCGCCATCCCACGGCTCATACAGTCCAGACACAAGGCTCAGCACCGTGCTCTTGCCGCATCCAGAGGGACCCACAAGCGCGATGCGCTCGCCAGCCTTGATTTTCAGCGAGAAGTGTTCGAGGATGGGTGGCAGCGAGCGGTCGTAGCCGAAGGTGACGTCGCGCAGCTCTATCTCACCTGTCAGCTTGGCCACGTCGGGCAGCTCGTCGTCGGCAGACAGGGACAAGTCTATGCTTTCCTGGCTACAGTCGGTCACGTCCTTGACGCGCAGGATGCTCGAGTGAAGTCTCATAAGGTTCTGTATGCTGTCAATCGCTCTATTGATGGGATAGATGGATTCGTTGATCAGTCCCTGCGAAGCCAGGATCATACCGGGTGTCATCTCGCCTTGCAGGATATACCATGCACCGAGGCACAAGATGACACCGTTAGTCAGTTGCAGTACAATCTGTGGCATGGCATTAAGGAAGATGGAGGTGGTGGTGGTCCTGACGCGGGCGTTCATGGACTGGGCTAATGCTTTCTCCCACTGCGCAAAGAAGTGGCCCTCGCAGCCCAGAGACTTGATGGTCTCCAGATTGCTCATGCCCGTCATCGTCACGTTCTGCAGGCGCGCATCGGTCACCTCAAGGTCCATGGATATCTTCTTCTGCATCTGGGCTGTGGTGCGCATCACATAGATGAGCAACAGGATAGAGAAGAGTTCCAGCAAGCCCAGCTGCCAGTTGTAGAGCATCACCACGTAGCAGCAGACGGCAGGCAGAATCAGACAGCAGATGATGGGCAAGTTATAGTCCAACATCCTGATGGTTCTTGGAATGGACGTATATCGTGCCACCAGTTCGCCAGGGGTGAACTGGCTGAGACGTGTCATGGGCAGACGCAGGACTGTCCAGAGAAAATTCGATGAAGAGGTGATACTAATCTTTGCCTGACTATTCCGGCGCAAGATGGAGAAAAGCACCCAGGTTGAAAGTTCTATCAAGAATATCATGACATAGAGCGCCAGCAACGGGGTAAACCATTCCGGGCTCTTACGCGTAATGATATTGTCGGTATAAACCTGCTGGAACAGAGGTGGAAAGAGGTTGGCCACCGAGTCGATGGTGGCTATCACAATGCCGTTGACGGCAAATAGCATATTGCCCTTTAGGAAATACCTCAGCGTCGAAACCATCGACAGCTTGGATTTCCCACCTTGTGTCTTCTCTGTACTCATTCAAACTTCAGCTTTAGGTTGCGGAATCGGGTACGGCTCGCCTCGAACAGATATTGGAACATGCTGTAGCGGCGGGTCTCGGTGAGCACCGAGCAGTAGGTGCCGAAGTCCATGCTCACATCGTTGGGCTGGCCGAACGACCAGTCGTAAGATGCCGGATTTGAAGGGTCGCGCTGCAGTTCGATGATGACCTCATAGACCACCTTCTGGCCATCGCCCAAGAGGCGCTGAGCCAAGACGTCAGACTTCAGTCTCTGGCGCACATCAGCGGCATTGGCAGGATAGCGTACCACCTGGGTGATGCGTCCGCGCACATAGCCTATCTCGTCGCGTTTCTCATCGGCAGGCCACACCTGGGCCTCCATACCTACACGCAGGTCACGCTGGGCTTCATTGTCGGCATAGGCAACGAGCTGGCTGCGCTGTGGCTGGGCACCAGAGGCATTCCCCTCAATAACGCTCACAATGGGACCGAAGGCCTCAAAGGGCTCATTGTCTGTCTTCGTGCTGATGACCAGTCCATTGACCGTACTCGTCAGGAAGCTGTGGCTGTTACCGATGGATACCATGGCTATCGTCTGACCCTCATGCACGCTGTCGCCATTATGCACCAGCATGGAGCGTACGATACCGTTGTTGGGCAACGTAATGTCTGTGGTTCCCTGCACGGGAAAAACCACTCCCGAATAATAGGCCTTGTCACTCACTTTACCCAATATGCCCCATACGATGAATGCAACAAGCAGCAACGCAGCAGCCGCAGCCAACAGATAGGTGGGAACATAAGTCACGCGCAAATGGTCGGCCAGTTGATTGGGCGATTGAATCTTATTCTCAGAATCTTCTTTCATATTTAAACTTTATTTTTTGCAAAGAAAAAAAAACCATCACAAAAAACCAAAATCCAAGGCATTATTTCTGTTTTTTTTGCAGATAATGATATCTTTTTTGCAGATTTTGAAACAACTCCGGCAGACAACAATCCTGTTCTGACCATTTAACAAGTGAGGGGCAAAATGGATGATGACTCAACACGCTTCGACTTAAGAAGCCTGTTGGACGATTAGGGTGGCGCATCGACGAAGTCAGCAAAGCTAAAAAAATAAGTGCACCAAGCATCGAAGCGCGATGCAGCAGGCTGCAAACGCCAGCGCAGCATGGTGCGTTGGGAATCAAGAATGACGAATGATAAAGTGCCCCGGCACTGATTGAGTGGCGGGGCGCTTTGTTTTTAAGTTGGATAGCTATGGACGGGTGCCGCCGTAGAGGAGGGAGCCGTCGGTGGCTTGGCCATTGGCTTCCACGCAGATTTGGGTCTGCTGGCTGTTGTTGAAGAAGGAGATGCGGGCGTGGCCACTGGCATCCAGTTGCAGGTCGGGATTCCAGTAGAGGGTGCGGCGATAGTCTTTCTGCCCCTCGGTGGGCGGGTTGCGCTTATAGTCGGGGTGGTAGAAGTCTTCCTGATAGGCAAAGCCGTCGAGGACATAGCGGCGGTCGCGATAGACGACACGCTGTGTCTGGTCGGGGAAGCGGTGAAAATCCACGCACACCATGGGTTGGTTGTCCTGGTCATAGCGCTCGTCGCCTTCGCGGCGTGGTGAGTAGTCTGTGTAGATGTAGAATTTGTCGATGTATGTGAGCAGGCCCCACCGCCTTCGCTCCAGCGGCCCCCACCAGTAGCCTGCTCCCCACTTGTCCTGATAGGTGCGGTAATCCCAATGACGATATATGCCCATATCTGAAATCAGAGTCTGGCAAACTCTGGAGGCCGCATAATAGGAGCTGATGGAAGGATCTGCCAGTCCGGCATCCATGGCCAGATTCAACGCTTCATAGGCATCGATGACATAGGCCGGCTTGGAGAAATCGATGCGTCTGAGGCCGCCGTGACGGGCGCGTACGGTGACCTGATCCAACAGGTGGGTGCCGTCTGTCAGCAGGCGTGGCGACAGATAGGTGGTGTCGCGCAGGGGTGCGTTGTGTACCTGATAGTAGGTGTAGGGCTTCACCCAGCGGGGGTAAGGGTAGTTCAGGCGTACATAGTACTCGGGGTAGTCTGGCAGCCGCCCGGCCATCGCATCATACTCGTCGTAGTTGTCCAACTGTATCCATGTGTGGGGCTTACGGCGTCGTAGGCCGTCCCATTTTTTCTTCCATTGGGTGGTGTCGCTGGCGCCGAGGTAGAACAGGCAGCTGCCCTCAAAACGGGGCAGGTCGATCTGGAAGCGGCCCTGCGTGGTCTCTGTCTCGCCGATGAGGTTGTTTTTCAGGTTGAAGGGATCTACGAACTCGGCGTGTACGCGCACTTCTTTCTTCACGGTGCCGGTCTCCAGATAGCGGCGTGCGGCCAACCGCATCTGTTTCTTCTGTTCCTGACGGTACCATTTGCTGGTCTTGAAGCTCAGGTTGTTGTAGTCGGTGTTGTTCCAACTGTGCCCTTGCTCGGAGAAGATACCGTGCCAGGTGTCGCCGATGGCGCCTATTTGGCTGCGGCGTTCATAAAGTGGGTTGAGGTTCCACGCCATGTTCCTGTTCCTAATGCCCGAGAAATATTTGAAAGCGGTCGGACGTCCGTCAGCATCGAAGAGCGGCATTTGCTGTCGCTCGCTCAGTGAGGGCGTCCACTCGGTCATGAAGCGATCGTGGTCGGCCTGCACCTCATCATAGAGATTCTCATCAACCCAGAAGCGGTTCACGGTGCCTGTGACAATCTGGGTGTGCTCAGCGGGATGCGTGAGTTCCCACATGCCTTTCACCGCCATCTCCTGCCAGTTGAAGCGTCGCCAGCCCTGCGTCAGCATCAGCAGGTCCAGGGCACGTCGGTGCTCCTCGTCGTCTTTCTCGAAGAAGTAGTCGGGTTGTGGCACAAAGCCTTTGATCTCGCTGGAGAGCAGCATCTCGGTGAGAATGTTACTGCTGTCGAAGGTGTTGTCGGTGTGGACGGCATCGCGCACGGAGAGCGAGATGGTCTGGTCGGGCATGAGATGTGCCGATGTGATGTCGATGTCTATCGGTTCGAACGGCGCATACTGCTCCTTGAGGCCCGTGTATTGCAGCGTGGGCTGTGTGAGTTCAGGCCGTGTGACGAAGAAGAGGCGGTCGGCGTAGATATGTCCGATGCTGTCGAAGACGGTGACCTGATTGACGCCTGCGGGAAGACCCTCACTTCTTTCGAGAACAACGCGCCAGTTCTCCCCTCCATCACCATCGGGGACGGGTCTTATTTCCTCATAGTGTACGAGCTTCCCCTCGTTCATCACCGTGATGCCCAGCGGCTGCCGCGCAGCCTTGCCTGCGGCAGCGATGTCGAGGCGCCAGGATGCTGTGGCGCTTTCATAATGCACCTGCAGGCTGATGCCCTCGGCCTTGATGTCCTTGATGTCCTGACTCACGGTCATGGGTCGTTTGGCGTCTGCGGGCTGTTCGTCGGGCGTGAACACTGCCTCGTACTTCGTGCCCTCCTTCGGGGTGAAGGTGAAGGTGCCGCGCCCTCGGTTCTCTGTCCTCACGCTGAGGAGTTCGTAGTATTTTTCTTGTGGCTTTTTGCCTTTTGTCTTTTTCCGCGTTTTTCCGTGGCCCGGATTATCGTTTATTGCTTTTTCATTTTTCGTTAGTAGGCGCAATGTGCCTTCTCTCACTTCTCCCTCGCTGGTGGCTGCCTCGAAGGCTACGCGGCAGGGCACGCCTGCCACCAGATTGCCCCCCTCGGGGAACAGCGAGAGTCGCAGCTCGGCGGGCTTCGGTGCGCTCTTGAAGTAGCGGCGCAGCGGCCGCAGCGTCATATCCTTGTAGAAATCGCCCGGCTGCTTGGGTTTGTCATAGACGGGGAAGACGCGCGAGTAGAGCTTCTCGTAGTCGCGGAAGTAGTCCTTGGCCATCGCCTTGTTGTAGAAATAGTACTCTGTGTACCAGGCATGGAAGTGCTCGGTCTGTCCCCAGTTCAGTTGCCAGCGTGTGTAGGCGCGCAGCTCGAAGTAGCCGGAGTAGAGCGTGTCGGGCAGCGCGAAGAAGCCGTGCCCCCTGCCGCCCTTCATCTCCACGAGTTTGCGTTCCACCAGATAGCCGTCGTGGTTCCACAGCTCGGCGTAGAGCACGCGGCTCATGGAGCTGGGTGTGTCGGTGTTGGTCTTGCGCAGGTAGGCCGCAAACCAGATGGTGTCGCCGAGGAAATAGGCTGTGTTGTCCATGTGCACGAACACCTTTTCCTGCGGGATGGCCTGCCCGAAGCGCTCCAGGCGGTCGCTGAGGCGTTCCAGCGGCGGCAGCGAAGCCTGGTAGTTGGCGACGCTGTCGATGCGTGCTTGCATGAGATCCACACTGCCTTGGGCAATGGCCTGCTCCTCGGCAGTCCGCTTGATGACTTCGTTGTTGGCCCAGAACGACTTGTTGTAACCCGTCTCGGCGATGGTGGAGAGCATGTTCTCGCGCACTTTTTTCTTATTCTTATTCACGCGTAGGCGCTTCTGGCTCTCGACATTGAACAGCATGGTGCGTGTCATGAGATTGCCCCATTTGGCCTGCATGGACAGGTTTGCCACCTCGGGGTATTTGTGGTCGTTGCGGTAGTCAATGCGGAACTCCAGCGTCACGGGGAATGACGTAGGACTGCGGAGCTCTCCTTGGCCGATGACGAGTTTCATGTGGTCGATTTTCCCCTCGAAGGTCAGTGGCTCCAACGTGGCACTGTCGATGTAAAGGGTGCCCGTCATCATGGGTCTTGGCTCAGCATCCTGCGGGCCTTCCTCCTCCCTGCGGTTCAGGATGAAGCGGTAGAGCTGGCGGCTGCCGTCGCTGAGTCCCTCCATCGTGATGTCATAGTGGCGTTGCAGGTAATCGATGCCGGCGCTGGGCTCCAGTGGCGTGATGAGATGCTTCCAGAAGGAGGCCTCTTTGACCATCGGGCCCAGCTCCAGCAGGTGGTGCAGGTTCATCTCGTTCACCGTGCTGTTCTGCCATTGCTTGCGGCTCAGTGCGCCATGGCGTCCTGTGAGGAACTCCAGTTGGCGCAGGTTGACGGCTGAGTGGGCTTCTACGAAAGCCTCCACGATGTCCTGCTTCAGTCCGAAGACCGATGTCTGGCGGTAGAAATACTGCGCTGTCTTTCCATCCTTGCGTTTGTAGCGCTTCTCCATCTTGCGCCCCACTTGCAGCAGTGTGCCCTCGACGGCCTTCACCGTCACCTCCTGTAGGGTGGCATCCAGTATTTTCATCTTCAATGTCTTGGGAATGTCGGCGACACGCAGCGTCAGCGTCTCATGGCCCACATAGGTGAAGCGCACTCTGTCATCGGGTTCCGCCGTGAGCGTGAACTCGCCGTCGAAGTTCGTCAGTGTGTTGTTGTCCTCGCTGACATATACCCCCACCAGCGGTAGGGGCTCACCACTCTCGGCATCCACCACGCGCGTGGTGATGGTCGTCTGCGCCCATGCCCATAGCGGCATGAGCAGAAAAAAGGTAAGGACTGCGTGTTTCATAATCGTAGCATGTTAGTTGCCTCTTGTTCGGGACTCCTGCAGCATCTTCTGCTCGAAGCGGGAGAGGGGACGGGGTTTTTGTTGGGAGGTAGCGGACGGAGTCTGCTCCTTTTTGCGTTTGGAACGGCTGAAGAGCCTCTGGAAGAAGTTCTTACGCCGTGGGCGTTGGGGTTCAGCAAAGGGGGATATGGCAGATGTCTGTTGCGGACTCTGCACTTCGCTGTGTCGCGTGGCTGATGATGTTTGGGGCGCTCTCTCCTGCAGGCGTCGTAGCAGGAAGATGGCGTTGGGCGGGAGCTTCCATTTCCACGACACATAGTCGCGATACAGCGGGAGGCAGGCTTTCATAGCGTGGTACCACACATCGTCGTCCAGCAAGTCCTCCAAGCTGATGTCGTGCACGATTCTGTCGATGGAATCGGGGATAATGGCTGATTCATCGTATCTGAGGCGAACGGCGGGGAAGCGGATGGCACGGATGGCGCTGTGGACACCCATCCAGCGGTGGCGATGGTCAACGATGATGTCGAAAATGCGTGTCGTCGTGGGGATAGGGTCAAACACATAAACTCTATCCGGAGTGCTCTCTTCGATGTGTCGCAGGGCATAGTGCCGGTCTGTCTCATCAGAGAGGTAAGTGCTCAGCGGAAGGGTCAGCGAATCATGGTGATGCACGCAGATGCGTGTCTCATGGTGGCTCATCTCCACGGACACGATGCTGTCGCCATCACTCGTTTGGAGGATGGCCTTAGGCTGGAACATCGTAATCGCCTGCATCAATATGATTCCTAATAGCTTCATCGTCAGATTTCTAAGAGCACTGTGTCCAGAGGGCGCTCAGGGTCGTACTCCCCGAAGCCCTCCTTTTTCAGTTTCAGCTTGCGGTGCTTCACCGCAGAGACCGTGATGAGATAGATGCTGGAGATGACCTGGTTGGAGAGGTTCATGCGTGTCAGCATACACAGTTGGATGTCCTCTTCGCTGAATTCCGGATGGCTGGTGCGCAGGCGGCTGACAAAGCCGTCAGTGACGCCGTCCAGCATTTGCTCCACTTCCTGCCATTCCTTTTGGCTGAGTTGTTTCTTGCTGTCGCCTTCGGCACGCAGGCGCTGCAGCACTTCGCTCTTGTCCAGAATCAGATGTTGCAGCAGCAGAATCTTCTGCTCCTGTTGTACCACACGTTCCTCGGCGAGTTCACGTTCGCGCTGTTCTGCCTTCAGGCGCTGTGCCTGAATCTGGCGGCGATGGCGTGTCAGTGCTATCAGGAAGAGGACGACGATGACAGTGAGCACTGTTACGCCACACAATCCCCATAGCATCAGTCGCTGGCGGTATGCAAGATGTTCTGCCCGACGTTCCTGTTGCAGCGTGGCGTGGAAATAGACGTCCTTTTGCTGCAGCGCCTCGAAGAAGACCGACTCGGCGCTCGAGAACGTGGAGTCCAGCAGGGCAGGAAGGGTGGTGAGTTCACGCAGTCGGATGGCAATCTCCGTCAGGTGGCGCTGCGCCACATAGCGTGTCTTGTGATTCGGCAGCGAGGCCAGGTGGGTGTAGATCTGCCGGGCCTGTAGCAGGGAATCGCACTGCAAGTAGCAATTGGCCAGGATGAAGCGGGCTTCGATGTCGGCGCAGTAGTCGTCGGAGAGCGTCATCTGGCGTGCCAGTTGTAGGGCGCCGGCGGCATCGTTCTCCGAGAGACAGAGGTTGGCCAAATGACCCAGAGCCACATTGCGGCATGTGTCGTACCTCCGGCATTGTTGATATAAGGAACGTGCGCGTGGAATCTCCCCTTTCTGCTCGTAGAGACCGGCCATTGTCAACATCAAGTCGAGTTGCAGGGCCTTCATCGTCTCTCTCTTCTGTGGGGACAAGAGTGCGATGTGAACTCGTTGCAGGGCCTGCTGTGCTTTTGTTGCCAGCGCAATGGCCTCGTCCTCGTCTGTCCACTGCAATTGGGCAGACAGCAGCAGGTAGGCACGGGCGCAGGTGAGACCGTCGTGTTCCGCTTCCGCCTGGCGGACAGCAGCGCGCAACAGGTCTTCATAGGCCTTCACACGATCGGGCCTCGATGTGTGCATCGCCTCTGCCTCAGCCAGTGTTGAGGCAGATGTCGTCGGCGATGGATGGGTGGAACAAACCATCAGAAGACCTGTCACCCACGCCAACACACAGAACCTGTGAAAACCTGTTGGGATTGTCATAGCACCTGTTAATGTTTTTTGGTGCTGCAAAGATACAACCTTTTTTAACTTCCTACCAAAAGAATGGTGTGGAAAAATACAAGAAGGGTTACGATTGCTAACAGCCTATGAAATAGGTGCTTATTCCGACAATCAAAGAAAAAGGGTGTGGAAAAGCGTCAGAGGACGAAGCCAGAGGGGGTGCGGCGACGGGGTTTTTGGATGGTGAGATGGCGGACAACGCCGAGGAGGAAGGCGTGGGAGTAGCTGTGGTATTTCAGCTCGTTGACGTGGCTTTGACGGATGTCGCAGAGGTAGCCCACGCGCAGTGTGGACTGGCGGAAGGGGAAGTCGAGGGTGACGAGGTGGCGGCTGCTGAAGGCGTTGAAGGGATGGGTGAGGCAGATGTTGTGGTCGTAGTGTCCCAGCTCGAAGATCTCGTAGTAGCTCTGGCCGTAGTTGGGGCTGAATTTAAGTCCTATCAGGGGCAGGTCCAGCTGGTAGCGGGCTATGAGGGGCTGCCTGCCCAGCTGCACATCCCAGATGACGGCACCCGAGGCGGCCAGGTGGGTGGTGGCGAGTGCCTGGGCGGGGTTGTTGCTGTTGCGGGTGTTGTAGAGCATACCGGCGTTGGCGTTGAGCTGAGGTCCCACCAGAAAGCGCAACTTGGAACGTTCGGAGAAGGTTTTCTGCCAGTTGTAGTGCCAGCCGATGGTGTAGCTGACATCGCCGCCGTAGTTGCGCCCGCGGGCTGCCCTGCTCTTGGTGTAGGAGACGTTGGCCTGCCAAAGGGTCTGCATTGTGATGTGTCCTTTGGCCCAGTCGGTGTAGCGCAGGGTCTCATGCAGGAACTGCAGCTGGGGGCCACTGTAGTTCAGGGGCGACAAATAGGTGTCCAACTGGTTCACGGCGCCGATGCCGAGGACGGTGGCGTGGGTGCTGTTGCGCCCTTCCTGCGCTGAAGCTTGGAAGGATGCAGCGAGAAATATAAAATATAAAATATAAAATACGACGGCAGGGCGCATGGCTAATCGTCAAACAGGTTGAGTTGAATGGAGGGGCCATGGGTGGCATGAGAATCGCCGGAGTCTTCGGAGTCATCGGAGTTTTCGGGGTTTTCGGGGTCATTGGTCTCTTCAATCTCATTAGCCTCATTGGTCTCTTCTTCCGGCGTTTCCGTTTCCTCGGCGACGGGTGGTGTAGAGGGTGCATCGGGGTTCTCGATTTCCTCTATCTTCTCCACATTGAGTGTGGTGATGCGCTTTCCTTTGGCCTTGAAGCTCTTCTGGCCGATGAACTCTTCGGCATCTATCGTCAGGGGTTCGCGGAAGTCGTCGGGGGCGGCGTAGGTGACTACGAGCCGTGGGTAGGCGGTGTCGGTGAGCAGCAGCAGGCGGCTGTCGGGGTTCTCGCCCAGGAAGTTCTGGTGGCGCGCCGAGGCCTCCAGCGGGAAACGCTTGAGGTAGGGGTAGCCCTGCTCGGCATCGAAGAGGGCGGCCGTCCACACCTTCTGCACGTCGAATTTCTCGATGCGTAGCAGATTCTGCTCGTAGTGGTTGTTGACGTCGAAGTTGGTGGTGTAGAACTCGCCGTTGTCGAGGATGACGAGTATCAGGTCGTCGGCGTGGAACTCGCCCAGATACTGTCCGTGCTCGTCGTAGTTGAGGCGCTGCACGTCGTGGTCGAACCACACCTTGCGGCCGCCGAGCGTCGAGCTGCCGTGGCTCTTCAGGCCGATGCGCTCCACGTCGAGCTTCGTGAGCAGGTTGCCCATCGAGGCGCGGCCCTTGATCAAGATTTCGCTGAAGTCCTTGTCGAAGAAGACACGCTTGAGCTTGGGGTTGGGCTTCAGGTTGACCTTGATGACCTCGGCCTCGCCGTTGGGGTTGGCGGTGAAGTAGGCCACACGGCTGCCGGGCTTGCCCTGCGTGAGGTCATACTCACGGTCGCGCGTGATGCTGGTGACGTTGAAGCGCTTGATGTAGAAGGCGCCGTCGCGGCCGTCGCGATAGACGGCGTTGTAGATGGTGCGGGTGTCGTTCTTCTTGAAGATGGCGACATGGATGATCTGGCACTTGCGCTTCTCGGCTTTCGAGCGCTCCGTCTCGCCCACGAAGACCTTCTCGCCAATGCGGATGACCTTGTAGGTGCCGTCCTTGTAGAAGATGATGACATCGTCGATGTCCGAGCAGTTGCACACGAACTCATCCTTTTTCAGCCCAGTGCCGATGAAGCCTTCCTCGCGGTTGATATAGAGCTTTTGGTTGGCTTCCACAACCTTCGAGGCCTCGATGCTGTCGAAGCTGCGAATCTCGGTGAGGCGCGGGTGGTCCTTGCCGTATTTGTCCTGAATGAAGCGGAACCAGTTGGCCGTCACCTCGATCATGTTGGCCAGGTCGCGGTCGATCTCAGCCACCTCCTCCTTCATGCGGGCGATGGCCTCGTCGGCTTTGTCCTTGTTGAACTTGGCGATGCGCTGCATCTTGATTTCAAGCAGGCGCAGGATGTCGTCCTTCGTCACCTCGCGCACGAACTGCGGGTAGAAGGGTGTCAGTCGCTCGTCGATGTATTCGCACAATTCATCGGTACTATTGGCGTTCTCGAAGGGCTTGCCCTTGTAGATGCGTTCCTCGATGAAGATGCGTTCCAAGGAGGCGAAATGCAGCGCTTCCATCAGCTCGCCGCGGCGGATGAGCAGCTCCTTGCGCAGCAGTTCCTTGGTGTTATCCACCGAGCGGCGTAGCACCTCGCTGACGGTGAGGAAGCAGGGCTTGCGGTCGTCGATGACGCAACAGTTGGGCGAGATGCTGACCTCGCAGTCGGTGCAGGCATAGAGCGCGTCGATGGTCTTGTCAGAGCTGACACCGGGTTGCAGGTGGATGAGGATCTCCACGCCGGCGGCCGTCATGTCCTCGACCTTGCGGACTTTGATTTTCCCCTTCTCGGCCGCTTTCAGGATGCTGTCGATGAATTGGCTGGGCTTCTGCGGCGACCCCGTCGTCTTGCCAAAGGGCAACTCGGTGATGGCCAGGGTCTTGCTGTCGCGCTTCTCTATCTTGGCACGCACGCGCACCATGCCGCCGCGCTGCCCGTCGTTGTATTTCGAGACATCGATGCTGCCGCCCGTGGGGAAGTCGGGGTAGAGTTGGAAGGGTTCGTCGTGGAGGTAGGCGATGGCGGCCTCACACAGCTCATTGAGGTTGTGGGGCAGGATCTTCGAAGAGAGACCCACGGCAATGCCCTCAGCGCCCTGTGCCAGCAGCAGCGGGAACTTCACGGGCAGGCAGATGGGCTCCTTGTTGCGGCCGTCGTAGGAGAGTTTCCACTCCGTCGTCTTGGGGTTGAAGACCACGTCGAGGGCGAACTTCGACAGACGCGCCTCGATGTAACGGCCGGCGGCGGCATCGTCGCCTGTGAGGATGTTGCCCCAGTTGCCCTGGCAGTCGATGAGCAGTTCCTTTTGGCCCAGCTGCACCAGGGCATCCTTGATGCTGGCGTCGCCGTGGGGGTGGAACTGCATCGTGTGACCCACGATGTTCGCGACCTTGTTGAAGCGCCCGTCGTCCATGCGCTTCATGGAGTGCAGGATGCGGCGCTGCACAGGCTTAAAGCCGTCGCCGATGTGTGGCACGGCACGCTCCAGGATAACGTATGAGGCATAGTCCAGGAACCAGTCCTGGTACATCCTGTTGAGGTGATGTGTGATGCCGTCCTGCATCACGATGTTATCTTCCATTCCTATTTATTAGATGAAATACCGATAAAATATAGGCTCTCATGCTTCATTTTGAGCCTATCTGCCTGCAAATGTACGAAAAATTTTGATGTGAAGCGCTTGTTTCCGCAAAAAATCGCCTCTCTCTGCCTCAAAAAACATCATTTGCAAAGCTAACCGACCTGCGAAGGAAACAATAATTTGAACGCGCGCAAGGAAGAGGGGTGAAGAAATGAGGCGCTGTGGACTATTTTTTCGCGCTTGCGTGCTTCCGTTTACGGCTTTTTGCGTATCTTTGCGCCCGAAATTTGCTTAAACATTAAACAATAAACTTTAAACTGCGGCAAAGCCGCGATAAGCATGGCACAACAAGAAGACGTTTTCAAGAAGATTGTTTCGCATTGTAAGGAGTACGGTTTCGTGTTCCCTTCCAGCGATATCTATGATGGCCTCGGCGCCGTGTATGACTACGGACAGAACGGCGTGGAGCTGAAGAACAATATCAAGCAGTACTGGTGGCAGTCGATGGTGCTGCTGCACCAGAACATTGTGGGCATCGACGCTGCCATCTTCATGCACCCCATGACATGGAAGGCCAGCGGACATGTAGATGCTTTCAACGATCCCCTCATCGACAACCGCGACTCCAAGAAGCGCTACCGCGCCGATGTACTCATCGAGGATCAGATGGCGAAGTACGACGAGAAGATTGACAAGGAAGTGGCTAAGGCTGCCAAGCGTTTCGGCGAAGCCTTCGACGAGGCTCAGTTCCGCAGCACCAATGGTCGTGTGCTGGAGCTCACGGCCAAGCGCGATGCCCTGCACGAGCGCTACCAGAAGGCCATGAACGCCAACGACCTCGATGAGCTGAAACAGATCATCCTCGACGAGGAAATCGTGTGCCCCATCAGCGGCACGCGCAACTGGACGGATGTGCGCCAGTTCAACCTGATGTTCAAGACCGAGGTGGGCAGCACCGCCGAAGGCACATCGACCATCTACCTGCGTCCTGAGACGGCTCAGGGAATCTTCGTCAACTACCTGAACGTGCAGAAGACGGGCCGCATGAAGCTCCCCTTCGGTATCGCACAGATCGGCAAGGCCTTCCGCAACGAGATCGTGGCGCGCCAGTTCATCTTCCGTATGCGCGAGTTCGAGCAGATGGAGATGCAGTTCTTCGTGAAGCCCGGCACCGAGCTCGACTGGTTCCAGAAGTGGAAGCAGACGCGCATGGCCTGGCATCAAGCTCTCGGCTTCGGCGCAGAGAACTACCGTTTCCACGACCACGACAAGCTGGCGCACTACGCCAATGCTGCCACTGACATTGAGTTCCACATGCCCTTCGGCTTCAAGGAGGTGGAGGGTATCCACAGCCGAACCAACTTCGACCTCTCGCAGCACGCCAAGTACAGCGGCAAGAAGATCGAGTACTTCGACCCCGAGACCAACGAGAGCTACACGCCGTTCGTCATCGAGACGTCCATCGGTGTGGATCGTATGTTCCTCAGCGTCATGTGCCACAGCTACTGCGAGGAGCAGCTGGAGAATGGCGAGACGCGCGTCGTGCTGCGTCTGCCGGCTGCGCTGGCTCCCGTGAAGCTGGCCGTGCTGCCGCTGGTGAAGAAGGACGGCCTGCCCGAGATTGCACAGCAGATTGTCAACGACCTTCGCTTCCACTTCAACTGCAAGTACGACGAGAAGGACACCATCGGCAAGCGCTATCGCCGCATGGATGCCATCGGATGCCCCTACTGTGTCACCATCGACCACGACACGCTCAACGACCACTGCGTCACCCTGCGCGACCGCGACACGATGGAGCAGCGCCGCGTGCCCATCGCTGACCTCCAGTCCATCATCGAGGACAAGGTGAGCATCACCAGCCTGCTGAAGAAGCTTCTGTAAAAGACCACACAAAATGTAAAATATGAAATATAAGATATAAAATATCAGTGAAAATGACATCTATCAGTAAAAAGGTTTTAATGAAAGACGTTGCTATGCATTGTCAGCGTTTCCATGTCTCTCCTATTTTATATTTTATATTTTGTATTTTATCTTTCATGGTCTCCTCCTGCTCCAAGAACGAGGACTATGACCCCTATACGAACTGGGAGGCTCGTAATGTCACGTGGTTCCAGCAGGTCGCCGACACCGCCCGCACGGCCATCAACGCCGCACGTGCGCAGTACGGCAGTGAATGGGAGGAGCACTGTGACTGGCGCATGTACAAGTCGCTGCGCAAGAGCCCCTCGTTCCAAAGTGGTTTGCTCGAAGACAGCATCTGCGTGAAGATTCTCAAGCGCGGAACAGGCATGAAGAGCCCCCTCGTCACAGACATCGTGGAGGTGGCCTATCGCGGCTGGCAGATTCCGGCGGTGGACTCCAACGGAAATGTCTTTGAGAAGGTCTTTGACCAGACATTCTATGGCACTTACGACGTGGAGACGGCGGCATCAACCACCAACGACGTGTCGGAGTTCACCGAGGGCTTCGGGACGGCGCTGCAGTATATGAAAGAGGGTGATGACTGGATGGTGTACATCCCCAGTTCGCTGCTGTATGCCGAACAGGTAGTCGGCGAGCTGCCGGCTTTCAGCTCAGCTCGCTTCCGTATCATCATGATCAAGGTGTACTGATTTACTCCACTTTCAACCCTACATCCATAATGCCTGTCAGGCGCTGGCGCTGCATGATATGATAGACCAGCAAGTGGACAGGCATTTGTTGTGCGGTGAAGCGGGTGGCTGCGGCCATCTCTTCGTGCTCGCGCAGCACCGAGCCCCGAGGCTGCCAGCCTACGGTGTCCTGTAGCGCTGTCATGTGCAGCGTGTCGCGCAGGCGGGCGTGGTCGCCTTGCCGGCGCTCTATCACCAGCCATAGGTCGTCGTAGGCGTAGGAGTCATCGTAGCGCACGCCCAGCGTCAGGGAGTACCACCCGTCGTGCGGCACCTCCTTCAGTTCATAGCGCAGTGTGTCTGTGGACAACCATCCGTCATGTGAGACAGCTTGGTATTCATAAAGGGGCGGGCGGTTGCAGGCGCAAAGCACAAAAGCGCAAAATAAGAGGATGAGCCCATAAGATTCTTCATTCTTCATTATCTTATTCGTCACTCTTCATTCTTCACTCTTCATTCTTCATTTTTCATTCCCCCATTCTCCTGCACTCTCTTCTTTTTTTTCTTCTTTTTCTTGCGTGCGCTGTCGAAGCGGGTGAGGTCTTCCTGTGCGGCCAGGTCGATGGGCTTTGCGGGGGCGGCCTTCACGGTGTTGTCCAGTGCATCGGGTTTCTTGCCCTCTTTGTTCATGGCGATGATCTCCTTTGCACGCTCTGCCGTGATGGTTGTCAGGTTGGCTGCGATGCGCTTGTCGGTGCTGTAGGTGATCATGTTCGAGAGGATGTCGGCCTTGAAGTAGTAGAAGGTGCCGTCGATGGTCTCCAGCGGCACTTCGCGACTGGGCAGACGACGTGACGCCTCCACATACTGATCCACCTCATAGTTCATGCAGCATTTCAGCTTGGCGCACTGTCCTGCCAGCTTTTGCGGGTTGAGGCTCAGGTCCTGATAGCGGGCGGCACCTGTGCCCACGCTGACAAAGTTACGCATCCATGTGGTGCAGCACAGCTCGCGGCCACAGGGGCCGAAGCCGCCAATGCGTCCGGCTTCCTGGCGTGCGCCAATCTGCTTCATCTCAATGCGCACATGGAAAGCCTCTGCCAGCACCTTGATCAACTGGCGGAAATCGACACGTCCGTCGGCGATGTAGTAGAAGATGGCCTTGTTGCCGTCGCCCTGGTATTCAACGTCGCCTATCTTCATCTCTAGCCCCAGGTCCTTGGCTATCTGGCGGCTGCGAATCATGGTCTCATGCTCGCGTGCCTTGGCCTCCTCGTACTTCTCCATATCTACTGGGCGCACCTTGCGATAGATGCGCTTGATGTCATCGGGGTTCTTGGGTGGTGTGCGCTTCATCTGCAGCAGCACGAGCTTGCCCGTGAGCGTCACCGTGCCGATGTCATGTCCGGGCGATGCCTCCACCGCCACTACGTCGCCTTTCTCCAGCGGCAGGTTGTTGGAGTTGTGGTAGAAGCCTTTGCGGGTGTTCTTGAACTGCACCTCCACCAGGTCTGTCGTCTCGGCGTTGCCGGGGATGTCAGCCAGATAGTCATAGACATTCAGCTGGCAGCTCTGCTTCGGGCAACCGAGGTAGGAGAGGCCGCGTGGCCCGCTGCCCCATATAGACCCGTGCATCGTCGTCTCTGCGGAAGGGGTAGGGGTGGTATCCTTTGTATATTGATTATCTTCCATATTGAAAAATGTTTTTTCTAATCTTCTTGTCAGGTAATTGCTCCCCTCCCTCATAGGGAGGGGCAGGGAGATGGGCCTGTTATTTAATGAGCAGCACGATCATCTTTAGTGCTAGATCGAAGAACACCATGCGGGCATTCACGTTCTGTGCGATGTCGCGCTCGGCCGTCGCCAGCTCCTCGGTGATGGCAATCACGTTGCGCTCGTTGATGAAGCGGGCGAAGTTCTTGCTGAAGGCTGCCTCGTCGGCGTTCTGCGCGTTGAGTTCCGGGAGGTGGAAGTTATAGACGAAGTTCTCGCGCACCTGCCTCTGGCAGAACTGCAGGAAGCTCTTCTGTGCCTCGCGGCCCATGCCGGCCAGCTGCTCGCTCCACTCGCGCAACTCCTTCACCTTGCGCTGGTAGCTCAGGCGCATGAGCATGATGAACAAGTCCAGAAACAGACGCTCGTCCTTGGGCGGGTGTGCCTGCAGATATTCCTCGTGGGAGAGGGGCGGCACGAGAATGCGCTGTGTGCGGCTGAGGATAGTTCCCAGCACCATATCCGGTTCCTCGCTGACCATCAGGAAGTGTGTGCCGGCAGGTGGCTCCTCGAACAGTTTCAGCAGTTTGTTGGCCGTCTCCTGGTTCATCTTCTCTGGCAGCCACACCACCATCACTTTCCGTCCGCCCTGATTGCTCTTCAGCGCCAGCTTGCGTTGGATGTTGTCGCTCTCTGCTACGTAGTAGGTGGCCTGCTGGTTGGCAGCACCCATGTCGTCCAGCCAGTCGTTGAGGTCGAAGTAGGGACTCGCGAGCACGCGCGCGCGCCATTCCTTAATATACACATCGGACAAAGCCCCCTCGGCCGTCTTGATGCGTGTGCCCTTGACGATGGGGAAGGTGAAGTGCAGGTCGGGGTGTTCCAGTTTGGCCGCCATCTTGCACGATGGACATGTGCCGCAGGGCGTCCCGTCGGCGTTGGGCTGCTGGCAGAGCAGCGCTTTGGCAAATTCCACCGCCAGCGCCAGCTTCCCCGCTCCCGCAGGCCCTGTCAGCATCAGGGCATGCGGCACGCGGTTCGCCGTGAGATCGGCGAGCAGACGTTGCCAGGTAGCTTGTTGACCTATCAGCATAAGAATCGCTTTTTCGGCCTCAAAGATACAACAAATCTACTGAAAAAAGGAAAGAGAAAAGAGAAAAGTGTAAAATGAGCGTGTGAAATCACAAAAAAACAGCATAGAAGACTATTTTTTTATTTAAAACAGGGCGTGCGGGCTGCTTCGTCGGGAAAACTCACCAATGAAAGGTGTCGGGAACGGGATCATAGCCATGACCGCCCCAGGGGTGGCAGCGCAGGATGCGACGAATGGCCAGGTAGAGCCCCTTGATAGGCCCGTGCTTCTGCAACGCCTCCACCGCATACTGCGAGCACGTGGGAGTGTAGCGACACGAAGGAGGCGTCAGCGGGGAAATGAACCGCTGATAGAAGCGAATGGGGAGTATCAGTATTTGCCGAATCATCCTTAAACCTCTTAAACCCTTAAACCCTTAACCCTCTTAAACCTCTTAAACCCTTAACCCTCTTAAACCCTTAAACCCTTAAACCCTTAAACCCTCACCCCTCGCCTCCTTGACGCGGTGCAGCAGGTTCTTCATCTTACGATGGATGAGGTCAGAGGGTTGCAGCTCGTCGGCCAGCCAGATGAAGGCGATGTGCAGGCCGGGGTCGCCGTCTTCTAAAAGGATGTCGCGGTTCAGACGCCATGCCTCGCGAATCTGTCGTTTCGTGCGGTTGCGATCCACGGCGTGTTTGAAATGGCGTTTGGAGACGGAGAGCATCACTTGGGTGGCGGTGTCGGGCACAGCTCTATAAACCACACGGAGCGGAAAAGCCGAGAAGGATCGGTTTCCGCCCGCGAAGAGCGCCTCTATAGCCTTGCGGCTGCACAGGCGTTCGGTTTTGGGAAAGGTGTGAACAGCGTCCACCTTGTGATATTATTTTTTCTTGTTGGCTTCGGCGATATACGCGTTCAAGGCCGAGGTGATGCTTGGGTACTGCGGCGTGGGAGCTTCTAAGTCCAGACGCAGACCAGCCTCCTTGACAGCCTTGGCTGTGGTGGGACCAAAGGTGGCGATGGCAATCTTGCCCTGCTTGAAGTCGGGGAAGTTCTTCAGCAGGCTCTGCACGCCGCTGGGGCTGAAGAACACCACCATGTCGAAGTCCAGCGGCTGGTCGCTCTCGAGGTCGTTGGGCACCGTGCGGTACATGACACCCTCTGTGTGGCGCAGCTTCTTGCTCTCCATCAGGTTCTTGATCTCGTCGGTGTGGACATCGCTCTGCGGGATGAAGTAGCGCTCGTTCTTGTGCTTGACCATCAGCGGCAGGAGGTCGGCAATCTTTCCTGTGCTGCCGAAGAAAATCTTACGCTTGCGGTACTGGACATACTTCTGGATGTACAGAGCCACCTGCTCGGTGATGCAGAAATACTTCATGTCATCGGGGATGACGAAGCGCAGCTCCTTGGCCAGCTGGAAGAAGTGGTCGATGGCATGGCGCGATGTGAAGACCACTGCGGTGTGCTCGGACAGGGAGATCTTCTGCTGTCGGAACTCACGTGCTGAAAGACCCTCCACCTTGATGAAAGGGTGGAAAACCATCTCTACGCCGTAACGTTCGGCAATATCAAAATAGGGTGATTTTTCTGAAGAGGGCTTGGGCTGTGAAACCAATATCTTCTTGATCATCGTTACCTGCTATAAATGTGTCAAAGTGCTTGTTATTTCTATCAGAGAGGTGCATAAAACCACGATGGGTGCGCCTTCGAGGGTGCAAAAGTACACAAAAAGATGCAATATACCATGCTTTTTCTTAAAAAAGACAGAAAAGCACCGCCAAAGTAGCCAAATTTTGACAAAAAGTAACACTCCGGCGAGGATTTCGAAGGCCAAAAGGATGTCAATGCGAAGAAAAACGAACATGAGAACGACGGGCGAAGTGGCTATTGTTTCCACTCTGAGCACGGAGGTGAAATGTGTGCGCCATTTAGCGCGTTGGTCTTTTGTAAAAAAGATGCTGTTCACCCAGTGGTAGAGCCCTTGCTTCAAGGCCAGATATGCGAACATGACAAGGGCATAGGCCAGCATCAGTTCCCAGTCGGGGACGATGGGCGATGCCAGATGGATGTGCCGTGCGGTGATGAGCGCCAGCAATGCCACTTGCACACAGAACAGCAATGCGATGAGCACGCGCTGGGGATGCCGCCAGTCTGTCATTCCGCACAGCAGTGCTATCAGCAGTGTCACAACCACGGTGTCGCTATGCGCTGCGGAAGGGGTTATGGGGGTCCCTTTCATGCCCCAAGCATCAGGTGCCTCGACCTCCTCCTGCGTCGAAGGACGGAAAAGCAGGTCGTTCTGTGACATCAGTGAGTCATCCCCTGCCGTATGACGGTAGAGCAGGGGAAGGGTCATATCGCGGCAAACTTGCGGACGCTGGCATCCCAAAGGGGGGTAGATAGGACAAGGTCAACAGCTTCCTCCGGAGTCGTGGCTACGCGCCAAATCTCCGCATGGCGGGTACCCATGAAGTGTTCGTCAATGCCGCGTTGCAGTTGCTCCAGCAGCGGGTCGTAGTAGCCCCGGATGTTAAGGATGACGATGGGCTTCAGGTAGAGACCAAGTTGTTTCCAGGTAATCACCTCCAGAAGTTCTTCCAGCGTGCCGCAGCCGCCCGGCAACGCGATACAGCCGTCGCTGATGTTGGCGATGATCTTTTTGCGTTGGTGCATGTCGGTGGTCTCGATGAGGTGAGTGAGGTTGGTGTGGTGCCAGCCTTGTTCGACCATGAACGATGGAATGACCCCAGTCACGCGCCCCCCTTCAGCTAAGCAGGCATCGCTCGTGGCAGCCATGAGACCCATACGTCCTGCACCGTTGACGAGCTCAAGGTCGCGGCGTGCCAACTCACGTCCGAGCTGGCTGGCGGCCTCGAAGAAATCGGGGTGAATCTTGGTACTTGAAGCGCAATAAACAGCTATCTTCATCATTCATCATTCAAATGTGAATGCCTCTTTGATGCGCTCGACATAGTCAAGCTTTTCCCATGTGAAGAGCTCCACATCAACGGTCACGGGGTTGCCGTAGTGGTTGTTGAAGACCTTCTTCACGCGCCGCGGCTCGCGTCCCATGTGGCCGTAGGCTGCTGTCTCCTCGTAGATGGGAGCGCGCAGCTTCAGGCGGTCTTCGATGGCACGTGGGCGCAGGTCGAAGAGCGTCTTGATCTTGCGGGCGATCTCGCCGTCGGACTCCTTCACGTGGCTCTTGCCATAGGTGTCAACGAAGATGCTCACGGGCTCTGCCACGCCGATGGCATAGCTGAGCTGCACCAGCATCTCGTCTGCCACGCCTGCGGCCACCATGTTCTTGGCGATGTGGCGTGCTGCGTAGGCTGCCGAGCGGTCCACCTTCGAGGGGTCTTTGCCCGAGAAGGCACCGCCGCCGTGAGCACCCTTGCCACCGTAGGTGTCAACGATGATTTTGCGGCCTGTCAGTCCCGTGTCACCGTGAGGACCGCCAATGACGAACTTGCCTGTGGGGTTGACGTGGTAGGTGATGTGGTCGTCGAAGAGGGCGCGCACGGCTTCATTCTGTATGCCCTCGATGACACGCGGCATCAGGATTTCGCGTACATCGCGACGGATCTGATCCAACATCTCGCGGTCGGCCTTCTCCTGGTTGCCGTCCAATGGCTGCACGAACTCGTCGTGCTGCGTGGAAACCACGATGGTATCGACTCTTTTTGGCGTTCCGTTCTCGTCGTATTCGATGGTCACCTGGCTCTTGGCATCGGGGCGCAGGTAGGTCATCTCGCGGCCCTCGCGACGTATCTCGGCCAGCACCTGCAGGATGCGGTGGCTGAGGTCCAGAGCCAGCGGCATGTAGTTCTCTGTCTCGTTGGTGGCATAGCCGAACATCATGCCTTGGTCGCCGGCGCCCTGGTTCATGGGGTCTTCGCGCTCTACGCCTCGGTTGATGTCGGGGCTCTGCTCGTGGATGGCCGAGAGGACACCACAGGAATTGGCCTCGAACATATATTCGCCTTTGGTGTAGCCGATGCGGCGGATGGTCTGTCGGGCAATCTCAGGCAGATCAACGTATGCCTTGCTCTTCACCTCGCCGGCCAGCACCACCTGACCGGTTGTGACGAGTGTCTCGCACGCCACCTTCGACTGCGGGTCGAAGGCCAGCAGGTTGTCCAATACGGCATCGCTGATTTGGTCGGCCACTTTATCGGGATGGCCTTCGCTAACGGATTCGGATGTAAATAAGTAACCCATATAGTGATTTTACGATTTTACAATTTACGATTTACGATTTTACGATTTGCGATTCATTCTTATCCCACCTGACTGCCGGGCTTTACGTCCTTGGTGGTTGTCACCACGCTGAGGCTCTCGTCGAAATCCACGGCGGAGAGGATCATGCCCTGGCTCTCGATGCCCATCATCTGGCGCGGCTCGAAGTTAGCCACGAAGAGGATGCGCTTGCCGATGAGCGCGGAGGGGTCCTCGTAGAAGGCTGCGATGCCGCTGAGGATGGTGCGGTCGGTGCCGGTGCCGTCGTCAATGGTGAACTGCAACAGCTTTTTGCTCTTCTTCACCTTCTGGCAGTCCTTGATGAGTCCCACGCGGATGTCGAGTTTCTCGAAGGTCTCGAAGCTCACGTTTGGCTTCACGGGTGCCGCCTGATAGCTGGCAGCCTCGTTCTCCTTCTTGATGCGTGCCAGGCGGTCCATCTGCTTCTGGATAGCCTCATCCTCGATCTTCTCGAACAGCAGTTCAGGCTTTGCCAGCTGGTGGCCGGCCTTCAGCAGCGCTGTGCTGCCGAGGTTGTCCCATCCCAGCGCCTCCACATTGAGCATTCCGTACAGCTTCTTCGAAGAGAAGGGCAGGAACGGTTCGAAGGCGATGGCCAGATTGGCGGTCAGCTGCAGGCTGATGTTGATGATGGTCTTCACGCGCTCGGGGTCGGTTTTGATGACCTTCCAGGGCTCGCTGTCAGCCAGGTATTTGTTGCCGATGCGGGCGAGGTTCATGGCCTCCTTCTGGGCATCGCGGAAGCGGAAGTTGTCGAGGAGGCTCTCAACCTTGGCCTTGACATCCTTGAACTCGGCGATGGTTTCCTTATCGTAGTCGGTGAGTTCACCGCAGGCGGGCACTACGCCGTCGTAGTACTTCTGCGTCAGCTGCAGGGCGCGGTTCACGAAGTTGCCGTAGATGGCCACCAGTTCGTTGTTGTTGCGAGCCTGGAACTCAGCCCATGTGAAGTCGTTGTCCTTCGTCTCGGGCGCCGAGGCGGTGAGGGCGTAGCGCAGCACATCCTGCTTGCCGGGGAAATCCACCAGGTACTCATGCAGCCATACAGCCCAGTTGCGGGAGGTGGAGATCTTGTCGCCTTCGAGGTTTAGGAACTCGTTGGCCGGCACATTGTCGGGCATGATATAATCGCCGTGCGCCTTCATCATCACGGGGAAGATGATGCAGTGGAACACGATGTTGTCCTTGCCGATGAAATGGACCAGACGCGTGTCCTCCTGCTGCCACCACTGCTGCCATGTGCCCCAGCGCTCGGGGTTGCTCTCGCACAGCTCCTTGGTGTTGCTGATGTAGCCGATGGGCGCGTCGAACCACACGTAGAGCACCTTGCCCTCGGCGCCCTCCACGGGCACGGGAATGCCCCAGTCCAGGTCGCGTGTCATCGCACGCGGCTGCAGCTCCATGTCGAGCCAGCTCTTGCACTGTCCATAGACGTTGGAGCGCCATTCCTTGTGGCCTTCGAGGATCCACTCCTTCAGCCAGCCCTCGTATTCGTTAAGGGGCAGGAACCAGTTTGTGGTGTCCTTGAGGATGAGCTTGGCGCCGCTCTCCTTGGAGCGCGGGTTGATGAGCTCTGTGGGGTCGAGGTCGCGGCCGCACTTCTCGCACTGGTCGCCGTTGGCTTCCGCATGGCAATGCGGGCATTCGCCCACGATGTCTCGGTCGGTCTTGAAGGTGCCCGTCTGCTCGTCGTAGAACTGTTTTGTGGTTTTCTCGATGAGTTTGCCGTCGTCGTAGAGCTTGCGGAAGAAGTCGCTGGCGAACTGGTGGTGCGTCTTCGAGGTGGTGCGGCTATACACGTCGAAGCTGATGCCGAACTCCTCGAAGGAGTCCTTGATCATCTTGTGGTAGCGATCTACCACCTGCTGCGGTGTGATGCCCTCCTTGCGGGCGCGCTGTGTCACGGGCACGCCGTGCTCGTCAGAGCCGCCGATGAACATCACCTCCTCGCCCTTCAGGCGCAGGTATCTCACATATATGTCTGCAGGCACATACACGCCTGCCAGGTGTCCGATATGCACGCCGCCGTTGGCATACGGCAACGCCGACGTCACCGTCGTTCGCTTAAAATTCTTTCCCATAAATGGCACATTTTGATTAAATTCGGCTGCAAAGGTACGGAATTAAAATGAAAGAGAAGCAGAGAAAAGATAAAAATGAGATGTGAAGATAAAAAATGATGTAAAAGAGAGCCATCAAACAAAGAGGCCGAACTTCACAGTCCAGCCTCTTCAAATGAAAAAACTTTTACTCTATATATTGTGCTTATAGAGCCGAACAAATATTTTGGACTTACGGATTCACGAACTCATGGAGTCACGGACAGCTCCGTAGTTCCGTGGTTCCGCATCTCCGTAGCTCCGTGATTCCGGCTTGCCGAAATCACTCCTCGTCATCGTTGGAGCCCCAGAGGTTGCCCCAGGAGCCTTGGTCTTTGGTGAAACCATCACCATCAGTCTCTCCACTCTTGATACTGGCAGAACCGCCACCGGACAAATCCATTAGGTGATTTTCTACATGAAGCTTGACAGCGATCATTGCAGGTGCTTGATATATCTTTTTCATAGTCGTATATTCTTTAAATTGATAACCTTTAATGTTGTCTATTCCTTTCTCACACGAATATCCACGAATGGGGACATTAATGAATCATAAATATTAATGAACATTATATGTGGGATCATTCAAGGGCATTTGTGTTAGAGAGATGATTACTTGAGGATGACCTTTTTGCCATTGACGATGTTCACACCCTTCTGGAGTCTGCTCATGCGCTGACCGGCGAGGTTGAAGATCTCGGCATTGTCCATTGTCCGTTCAACATTGTCCACTGCCTTGATTCCCGTCATATTGCTAAAATCAATCACATAGCCCTTGACTTCAGCTTCGCCATAAACCAAGTATGCTTTGTTCGCACCTAACTTCTTTCCTTCTCCTAATTTCCAGAAGCCGAGTTCTCCACTGCTTGTGCCAAAGACATATTCGTTAGAAGCCAACGAGGTTTTATCAGTTGGATTTGCTTGCAAGGCATTACCTTCGGTCGGGATAGGATCGGAAAGGGCTGCTGTAGCCTTTGTGGCAAAGATGGTTGGAGCGGCAGTCTCTCCTGGAGTCGGGTAGCAAACCAGAACACCGGTATTTGCCGGGATTTCATTTACGGTGCTAACATGTGCCATTGTATATGCGCTCTCCAATTGTGCTCGTTCACCAGCAATAGAGACGGTATATACAAGCGCACCACCACTCTTTGAATAACCCTGAATTGTTGCGTCATAGGTAAGAGAAAGTGTTGCCCATGAATTCTCACCGACCTTATTTAAAGCGAAACTATGGCCTAACGTAGCCGTGATAGTCTTATCCTCTGAATTAATCGTTATCTGACAATCATAGCTGCCGGCCGAGAATTCGGAAGCTAACGGAGTTGTGCCTGTAGGCAAGAAAAAATAGCCGTTATTATACACACTTGTCAAGCCGCTCACATCCGCCCGATTACATGTGATAGTCTCAGAGCCTGTTCCGTTTGTAATGGTCACCGTCCATGCGGTTAAGCCAGCGGTCGTGAGATTGATAGGATAAATATCATATTTGGTACGATTTGCTGTCCCTGTTTCTCCAATGAAATTATTATATGCGTCAGCATATTTACTACTCGCAATAAAGGTAAAGTAACCAGAAGCATCATTATAATTAATATCAACAGTGGTGCCTGTAGTTCCACTTATGGGGAAATAAGAACCGTCTGTCTTGATAAAACGTCCATTTGGCAATTGAATCATATAGTAACTACCGCTCTCAGTAATGCGAAAATAATAAATTGCATCATCTATAGCAGGACGTAACTTATAAATATTTGCATGTGCCAAGGGATAGTAGGCTGGGTTGTAATAGTATTCCGATGTTAAAGTGTAAAGATAGTTGTTTGCATAACTTGCATCATTTGTGCAAGATTGTATCTTAATTGCAAACCAACCATCACTTGCTGGCTTTGCAGTAAGTTTACCCTGACTATCGATCAATTTGTTCACCGCTGCCGTCAATTGTGTTGTCACGGATGAACTTGTATTATCAACCTTCGTAATTGTAAATTTTGCGCCATCATCATTATAATTGATAATAGGACCAGCACTATCACCATAGCCATTACTAACAGAACAATATAAACTTCCTGTTGAAGTATATAATTTTACAGTCCCGTCTAATTGTACCTCTGGCGTAACTGCAACCGCGTTTGAAGAAAAAATCCACGAAGCAGTACTATTTGCACTCGAAGGAATTGCAAATTTCTGAGCGCCGATATTATAAAGGTAATACTGGTTACTTGTCCCAGTGGGGTAAAATATCCAACGGCAGTTATCGCTACTTGCATCAAACGTCTCATCTTTTCCACTAGACCAAACGTATTTAGAACTTTTCGTGGAAGAGTACATCATGGCTCCCTGATTTGAGGAATTGGCGCAGGTGTTATTAATAGTATAGACCTCTGATGCAGTAGGCGCAAAATCTGTAATAGAAACCTCATAAACTCCCCAGTCGTTGTTCCCACCTGTTGAAGTGGGAACTGTGGTGCTCCATCCAACAACATTGCCAGAAGCAGTGCCGGAAGTAAGTCCATTAGCATCCATAATGACACTGGTAGTATTTGATTGGAAATAGAAATGCCCGTCTGTACTATTAATTTTTGCAACGGTTACCTTCTCTTTTCCATTTATGCCTGTACGCGTCCCTATTTGTGCTTGATCTGTAAAATCTGTCCAATAGTTACCGTAGGCCGTTTTTATATAGTACTTATTAGTCTCACCTGCATCTTCAAAACGGAAAAGCCATTTCACACCTTTATCCATAGATGTGTTACCATTATGGTACAATGCTCCAGGGCTCTCAAAAACAGTTCCCCGATAGTAACCTCCGTCTTCAGGTGTATTACATTTGATAACGTACCATGTATCTGCGGTAATAGATGAAACAGCATCTCCTACAGTAATCAACTTTCCTTGGAGAGTTTCCTCTATCGTGTTGTAAGCAACAACTTCATATATTTTCATTTGAGTAACGGTTCCTGTACCAGTATTCCATCCTACAAGATTGGGCGTATTACGATTTAATTTGTATCCATTACAAGTAGGAGCCGCGACTCCATCACTCATATTAAGAGTCCAACTACCGGCACTCGCTTCTGTGGTGCCTACCAAGTTTGCGTTACCGGTTGGTTTAGGCCAGTATTTCCCTGTATGACAATTTTTAATTTTCCAGGTTCCGTCTCCATTATCAATAAGATACCAAACAGATGCGGTATTGCAATTACCAGAACTATTAGGGCAGTTATAATATGTTTCTTTATCTTCTATCCAAGGTTTATTTGATCCATTTCCTTGGTGCTGTAAAAGGTAAGCTCTTCCGCTCACAATATTTGCAGCATTAGTTATCTGCGCCCCAACAGTTACAGTACGTTGCGCCCACGCCCCACTGACTCCATTTAGCAGGGCAATCATTAAAAGTAGTAGTTTTTTCATGTTGATATAATTTGAGTTAGTTGTTGTTTTTAGGTTTCTTTTTCCAGTCTTTATGGCTAACAACTGCACTCAAATCAGGACACGAAAAAAGCGCAGGTCTTCACCATACGCCAGTCAGGTCTAGGCCAACCTATCATATCCTATGGGAGAACCTGCAGCTTTATCTGCAGTCCTCAGTGGATATGACACAACAGTCAGCTGTTATCACAGCCTCCTGTCTTTTGCTCGTTTACCTTTCGAGGGCCTAGTTCGACTGGCGATTGAGCAAATAAGTTTATTTTGTTGGCAGTTCACCTTTGTGGCTTACCTGCCGTGAGATGATTTTATGTCAAAGTTTTGTTTGAGTTGAGCGATTTATTATTGTAGTTCAATGTCGAACATACTTAAGATTACTTTATTCATGATGGCATCGAAGTAGTCCTTCTTAACGAAGTTGTTGAACGATGCGATAACTTCATCCGTACGATAATATGTGACGATGTGGGTGACGAAATACGACCGCTTGGAAAGCGGCTTGTTGAGCCATTCATTTCGAATCTCTATCTTCCACGATTTCCCTTTGTGATACTCTGCTTACAGCCATTTCTCTATGGGTTGAATCATTTTGCCGCTATTGGCACTTATCACTTGGCTCCATTCAGGATCCACAGGCATTTCCGGCATCTCCAGTCCTGCGAAGCGTGCTTCCAATGCTGCATCAGAGGGCGAATTCTCAGAACGGCGCTTTACCTTAACAACTTTCGTCGGACGGGTAAAAGTGGTGCTCTCCTCTCTTGCAGCCTCTGCAATGAGATGTTCTCCCAACCACCGCTTATTTTGGGCACTGAGTGTCATGGAGTTGAGGAATGTTAAAATGCCCTCTAATGATATGGATGTCGTTGTTGTCATTCGTCAGTGATTCGTTGAATGCGGCGCAAATATAGAGAGAATGATTGGACTGGCAAAGGATTTTGACAGAAAAGTGCTTTAGAATCCGCTGTTTTCGTGCGAAATAAGTGTAAGATATACAACAAATAAGGCTAAGATAAACCAACATTCACTCTAACCACTGAGGCGCAAAGGAGGGGTTAGTGAAGAATGATAAATAATATAGATTCAGGATTCAAGATTCAAGCGCTGTCGCGCGGTTTAAGAGTTTAAGGGGTTTAAGAGTTTAAGGGGTTTAAGAGTTTAAGGGGTTTAAGGGTTTAGGGGCGTTATTCGTAACTTTGCACCGCCAAAATATCGTAAAGTAAAACCACCAAGAATTGGTCATCCTTACGCCGAACTCACGTTAACTTGAGCTACACGCCAGTATTCCCTTTATTTTCTCACTGGAGGCAAAACATTTTGCCACTGGTGGCAAAAACAATAAGAGCATGGTCTTGTGACACGAAGACCATGCTCTTATGGCCGAAGGGCCTTGCTCCTACAGCGAGTTCCACCAGTGGAATTTGTCAACCCTCTATAGTCTCTCGCCTTACCCTCTATAGTCCCTCGCCTTACCCTCTATAGTCTCTCGCCTTACCCTCTATAGAGTCTCGCGTTTCATCCATAGGTGACAAGGTCTGCTCTTTCCCCTTAAAAAAAAACTTTTGCGGAAAACCCTACGAACCCTCCGGTTTGAGGGGGGAGGGTTCGTAGGGTTTTTCACGAAACTTTTTTTCTGTGTCCTTCGCGACAGCGCATACCCCCTGCATATTTTTTAACCACAGAGGCAAGGAACAGAGGTCTGGCCTGTTGCGTACCGCATCGCACCCAGCATCTCAGGCCATCGCACCCAGCATCTTTGACGCGCGTTGCCAAAGAAATGTGGGGGAAAGATAAAAAAATAAGGGGGAAATGTCTTGTGATTCTAAATGATTGTGTATCTTTGCAGGCGGAAAAGCGAAATGCGTTTCATCGTAAATCTCTCTCTTATATCTTATATCTTATATTTAGTATTTATTATTTCATATTTCATATTTCATATTTATATAACTATGAATCCTTATTTGAATTTCTCTCTTGAGGGCAAGGTAGCCCTCGTGACGGGTGCCAGCTACGGCATCGGTTTCGCCATCGCCAGCGCATTTGCTGAGCAGGGCGCAAAGATTTGTTTCAACGACATCAATCAGGAGCTGGTTGACAAGGGCCTGAAGTCCTACGAGGAGAAGGGCATCAAGGCTCACGGCTATGTCTGCGATGTGACCGACGAGCCCGCCGTGCAGGCACTGGTGAAGAAGATCAAGGAAGAGGTAGGCACCATCGACATCCTGGTGAACAACGCCGGCATCATCCGCCGCGTGCCCATGCACGAGATGGAGGCCGCTGACTTCCGCCGCGTCATCGACATCGACCTGAACGCTCCGTTCATCGTCTCCAAGGCTGTGCTGCCCGACATGATGGCCAAGGGTCACGGTAAGATTATCAACATCTGCTCCATGATGTCTGAGCTGGGTCGCGAGACCGTCAGCGCCTACGCTGCTGCCAAGGGCGGTCTGAAGATGCTGACTCGCAACATCTGCTCGGAGTACGGCGAGTACAACATCCAGTGCAACGGCATCGGCCCGGGCTACATCGCTACGCCCCAGACGGCTCCGCTGCGCGAGCGCCAGCCGGACGGCAGCCGCAACCCCTTCGACAGCTTCATCTGCGCCAAGACGCCCGCCGGCCGCTGGCTCGACCCGCAGGAGCTGACCGGCCCCGCCGTGTTCCTGGCTTCCGAGGCTTCCAATGCCGTGAACGGACATATCCTGTATGTCGATGGCGGTATTCTGGCATACATCGGCAAGCAGCCTAAGTAAAGGCTGCTGCAGCCATACGCTAACGCATCCCGCCATGTCGCAAGATGTGGCGGGATGTCTGTGAAAGGACAAAAATGTGAACGGTCTGCAACTTTTCGCGCTGAGGCGGCGTCTAACAGACAGAAACAAGCAAACAGATTGTTCAACATTTAACCTGAAAAAGATATGAAAACAAAGAGATTCCTTACGATGCTGATGGCCGCGCTGGTGGCAGCCGTGATGCCCCTCTCTACGCTCCAGGCCGAGGAAATGGCTGACACAACGGTCATCGAGAAGATTACCCTCAACGGAAAACCTGCCACGCCGCAGCAGAAAGCGGTGGCCAAGAAGATGGCCAAGCAGGGGGCGCAGATGGCGGCCAAAGGTCTGAAGATGGCCGCGACGGCGGTCACCGACCCCAAGAAGGCTGAGAACATCGCCGATGAGATGGAGGCCATCGGCAATGAGATGGACCGTCTGGGCGACTCGCTCGAGACCTTGTCCGAGGACACCACCTTCCTCTACGAAGGGCCCGACAGCGTAGCGCTGTCGGGTGATGATTTCGAAGATTTCATCGATGGTTTCGAGGATGGCATAGGAACGGACATTCCGTGGTTGCATGGCTGGTGGGGCAAGCTGCTGGGTGGCACTTTGGGGCTGTTCGGCGGCCTGCTTGCTATTTTCATCGCCATCCTCGTCATCGTGCTGCTGCTGGCTATCTTCACCTCACCCCTGTGGGTGATTGCGCTGATTATATGGCTGCTGGTGCACGACAGCAGGAAGCGCGCCAAGACAGCGGGCTACACGGGTGCCACCATCTCGAACACACAGTCGGCACCAGCTGCCGCACCGGCCGCTCCTGCTGCAGCCGCTGATCCTGCTGCTGACCCTGCCGCCGCCGTGCCGGGTGGTTCACAGGCGCCTGCCGAGGAGCCGCAGATGCCCATCGCACAGCCTTATCCCAACGAGAACGAGGCGATGTGGAAGAGCGGTATCATGTACAGCTGTGTGGGTGTGGGTCTCATCCTGGTGTTCGTCTCCATCGGTGCCGAGGGGCTGTGGGGCGTGGGTGCCCTCGTGGCCTGCATCGGTATTGCCAAACTGGTGATTGCCAAGACATCGAATAAGAAAGAGTACTGATGCAACGTCTCTCGGACATCGCACTCATCGCGCAGGTGGTGACGCTTGGCAGTGAGCGGGCTTTCGGACAGCTGGTACGGGCCCATCAGGAAGCCGTGCGTCGCTTCCTGCGACGGCTGACTACCGGCGATGAGATGCGAGCCGACGACCTCTCGCAGGAGACCTTCATCCGCGCCTGGCAGCATCTGGGCGACTTCCGCCAGCTGTCGGGCTTCGAAACCTGGCTGCTGCGCATCGCCTACCGCGTGTTCCTGGACGATGAGCGAAGCCTTGCACGCACCCCGCTTTCGCTGGAAGGAGAGAACCTCGTCTTGCTCGAGAATCGGGCTTCAGCACCACAACAGCCACGCGAGGGAGTGGGTCTTCGCCACGACCTCGACCTCGCCCTCTCCACGCTCTCGGAAGCAGAACGCGCTTGCGTGGTCCTGCAATGCGTGGAGGGACAAAGCATCAGGGAGATTGCCATTATCATGGCGATGCCCGAGAACACTGTCAAGAGCCACCTCCTGCGTGGCAAGAAGAACTTAGCTAACTACCTTCGCAACAATGGATACAATGGATAAAACAAATCTGCGTGATGAACGCTTGCTCGCTGATTTCTTCGCAGCGCATCAGCAGGCGATTCCTGACAACGGCTTCACGGAGCGCGTGATGAAGGAGGTGTCAGCGCGTAGCAGAATCCTGCAAATGCGGCGCTTGTCGTTGAGGCTTAACATCTTAGGAGCTGTTGGCGTCGTCGCCATCCTGCTCTACCTGGGCGTCTTCACGGAGACGCTGGAGAGCGTCAACAGCGTCTTCACCCACGTCACAACGCTCTCTGCCAACTTCGATCCCGACAGCCTGCTGGTGGTGGTGATGCTCTTCGTCCATCGCCTGCCCGACTACCTGCCGTCGCCCACTCAGCTCCTGGCCCTCGCGCTCACGACCATCATCCTGATGACGCTCGTCATCCGACGGGTAGTTGATGGAGCAGATCACGGGTATATTCCATGACTTCGAAGAGCTCCTGAACCGTGTCGGCCTGCAGCATCTTGATGCGTGTCTGACGGAAGTCAGGGATGCCCTTGAAGAGGGGCGATGCGGCCAGATGGCGACGCACATGGCGGATGCCGCTGAGTTCGCCGAGACGGGAGATGGACGTGAGCGTCTGCTCCTTGAGAATATCCAGTTTCCAATCGATGGACATTGCCTCGACCCTGCGCCCTGTGAGCGTGGGGTCGAGTGCTTCTGTGATTTCCCTGAAAATCCAGGGACGGCCGAAGGTGGCGCGCCCCACCATGATGGCATCTACGCCATAGCGCTCGAAGGCCTCCACGGCTTTCTCGGCACTCGTGATGTCGCCGTTGCCGATGATGGGAATATGCATGCGGGGGTTCTGTTTCACGGCGCCGATGAGCGTCCAGTCGGCCTGGTCGGTGTACATCTGGGAGCGTGTGCGACCGTGAATCGTCAGGGCCGCGATGCCGCAGTCCTGCAGCTGCTCGGCCAGCTCCACGATGATCTTGTGCTCGTGATCCCATCCCAAGCGTGTCTTCACCGTCACCGGCACCTGTGCGCCCACGGCATCTACGACAGCGCGCGTGATCTCCAGCAGCTTGGGCACATTCTGCAGCATCCCCGCTCCGGCCCCTTTCCCGGCTATCTTCTTCACCGGACAGCCGAAGTTCAGGTCGAGCACATCGGGGTGAGCCTGCTCCACCACGATGCGTGCTGCATCGGCCATCGCTTCAGGCTCCTTGCCGTAGATCTGTATGGCCACGGGGCGCTCCTCGTCGCACACCTCCAGCTTCTTGAGGCTCTTGTTGACCATGCGCACGAGGGCGTCGGCAGCCACAAACTCGCTATAGACCATCGCGGCCCCCATCTGGCGGCAGAGCAGGCGGAAGCCGATGTCCGTGACATCTTCCATGGGCGCCAGGAAGACGGGGCGCTGTCCTAAATCCAGGTTTCCTATCTTCATGCTATGTCAATGCTTCGGCTGCCGTCGTCGGCAACAGTAATATGTACGCGTAGGGTGTCATCGGGGAGCAGTTCCTCGATGAGTTCGGGCCATTCGATGAGGCAGAGGTGGCCGCTGTAGAGATAGTCCTCAAAGCCAATGTCGTAGGCCTCTTCCAGGCGCTTGATGCGGTAGAAGTCGAAATGATAAATGGATGACTTGTCACTCACCGCGTATTCGTTGACAATGGCGAAAGTGGGGGAGGTGACGGGTTCTGTGACGCCCAGCTCGCGGCAGAGAGCGGCGATGAACGTGGTCTTTCCGGCGCCCATGCCACCATAGAAGGCGATGACACGATGGTTGCCGACAGCCTGCAGGAATGTCTTTGCTGCAGCGGGCAGGGCTTCCTCCGTGAAGGTGATAAGGGGTTTATATTCTGTTGGGGTGGTCATATATCTTTAATCTTGTTTCTGGGGCCTCGTAATGCCGTTATCTTGTTATATCGTAATATCGTAATTCCGTTATATTGACAAGTGCTTGGCCGCCAACCATCAATTCAGCTCCTCTTCCTCGGCGTGAGCTCCACCAGTGGAATCAGCATTTCCTCCATCGAGATGCCGCCGTGCTGGAAGGTGTCGCGGTAGTAGGAGACATAGTAGTTGTAGTTGTTGGGATAGGCGAAGAAACTGTCGCCGCGGGCGAAGATGTAGCGCGTGGACAGGTTGGGCGAGGGCAGCAGCGCGCGCTGGGGATTGGTGATCTCAAAGACCTCCTTGGGGTTGTAGTCGAGGCTCTTGCCCAGCTTGTAGCGCAGGTTGGTGTTGGTGTTCTTGTCGCCCTTCACGCGCACGGGCGTCTGACAGCGGATGCTGCCGTGGTCGGTGGTGAGGATGATGTGGTAGTCCGAGGCGGCGAGGGCGCGGAAGAGGTCGCCGACGGCGCTGTGGCGGAACCAGCTGAGGGTGATGCTGCGGTAGGCGGCTTCGTTGCTGGCCAGCTCACGCACCATGCGGCTTTCCGTGCGGGCGTGGCTGAGCATGTCGATGAAGTTGAGGACGCAGACGTTGACATCGTACTTCGACAGCTGCGGCAGCTTCTGCACCAGGCGCTCGGCAGCTGCCGAGTCGTTGACTTTGTTGTAGGTGAAGGTGTGCTGGCGGCGGTAGCGCTTGAAGAGCGTCTGGATGAGGGGTGCCTCGTTGAGGTTCTTGCCCTCCTCGCTGTCCTCATCGACCCACAGGTCGGGGAACATTTCGGCGATGATGTTGGGCATCAGGCCGGAGAAGATGGCGTTGCGCGCATACTGTGTGGCTGTGGGGAGGATGCTGCAGTAGAGACGCTCCTCGATATGGAACATCTCGGCAATCTCGTTCATGAGAACGCGCCACTGGTCGTAGCGGAAGTTGTCGATGACGAGCAGGAACACTTTCTCGCCCTGGTCCAGGAGGGGGAAGATGCAGCGTTTGAAGATGTCTGGGCTCATGATTTCAGGGCGCCCCTTGGCCTCAGCATCATTGATCCAGTCAATGTAGTTTCGTTCGATGAAACGGGCAAAACTGTGGTTTGCCTCCTGCTTCTGCATGGCCAGCATCTCCTTCATGGCGCTGTCGGTCTCGGAGAGTTGCAGCTCCCATGCCACCAGACGGCGATAGACTTCCATCCAGTCCTCGATGCTGCGGGCATCGTCGATGAGTAAGCCCATCTTTCCGAAATCCTGCTGGTAGGCTGTCTGTGTCTGTTCGGTGACAATCTCGCGTTGGTGGAGGTTCTTCTTTAGCGACAACAGGATCTGCGTGGGGTTGACCGGCTTGATGAGGTAGTCGGCAATCTTGCTGCCGATGGCCTGGTCCATGATGTTCTCTTCCTCGCTCTTGGTGACCATCACCACGGGCGTGGTAGGCGTCACCTCCTTGATGCGCTGCAGTGTCTCGAGGCCGCTCAAACCAGGCATATTCTCGTCGAGGAGGATGAGGTCGTAGGCCTGTTCACCGCACCGTTCCACGGCATCAAAGCCGTTGGTGACAGTATCGACGCTATACCCTTTCTTCTCCAAAAACAGGACATGAGCCTTCAACAAGTCAATCTCGTCGTCAACCCAGAGTAAGGAGGCAATGGAAGACCCGGCCCCGGCAGACCCACCCCCGGCAGACCCACCCCCGACCCCTCCCGTTAGGGAGGGGAGAGGCTGGCGCGATGTGTTGTTATAAGACATAAGCTTTTTCGTTATTTCTTTATTCCGTTATTTCGAATTCCGTTATCTCGTTATCTCGTTATTCCGACCTTTCTCCTCCCCCCCCTCTCCGCAGGCTCTCCCCTCCCTAACGGGAGGGGCCGGGGGTGGGTCTTTTGGGGGTGGGTCTAATACATCCAATCCTCATCATCCTCAACAGCTTCTTCTTCTTCCTCCTCTTCGGCTTCCTCTTCGGCATTCGTGGTGCCGTTTTCCTCGCCTACGGGTACGTCGTCGATGTCCTTGGGCATATCGGTGGGTTCGTCGAGAATGAGGTCCTTGGGCACTTCGAGTGGTGAGAGTTCCGTGTCGAAGAACTCGGCGTAGTCGTCGTAGCTGTAGCGGGTGCCCAGCAACTTCAGGTTGGCATCGCTGATGAGGATGGCGCGGATGCCTTCCAGACGTTCCCGCATGTGGGCGTTGTTGTAGAGCTGTTGGGCATAGGCGTGAACCTCGTCGTAGTTCTGGAACCCCGTGACGCGCAGCTGGCTGATGGTGCCTGCGGGCACGATTTCGATGTCAAAGTTGCGCGCCATGAAGGTGGTGAAATTAAAGCGCGCCATCTCGTAGAGCAACTGGTCCTCGTCCAGCTCCCCGGTGGGATAAGCCAGCACGAAGACGTAGGGCACCAGCGGGTCGGCAATCAGACTGTCAGCAACGGTGGTGCTGTCGCCACTTTCGCCCACGGTGCGGCGGCTCCAGATGCTGCTGGCATCCCATTTGTCAGATGTCAGCAGGCGTCCCTCCTGAATCCCCTTTACGAAGGCGGCTGCCAGTTCGGCAATCTCGTCCTTGGAATATTTCTCAGCCACAATCTTCAGTTCCGCGAGGAACGAGTCGCGATGGCCGGTGTAGAGCTGCGTCATGGCGTGGATGAACAGGAACTTCGCGCGATGGGCGCCATCTTCGAAGTCGGCGGTGCTCTCCTTGAAGTTCTCGTTGACAACCCAGTAGTTGCCCTCTTTGTAGGCATCGTAGGTCTGGGCATAGAGCGTGTCCTCGAGGTGACGGCCGAACTGTGCCAGCTCAAGATAGCGCGGGTTGGTGATGGTCTTGGTGTGGGGACTCTCGGGGAAGGAGTCGCGCAGGAGCGTCAGGTAGTGGTCCATGTCGGCGGCATCATCGCGCCGCATCGCCAGCAGGAAGAGGTGGTAATAGACGTCGTCCATCTTGTCGAAGTCGGGGAAGTCCGACACCACACGGTTCAGCGTCTTACGTGCCAGGGGATAGTTGCCGATTTTGTCCATCTCCAGCACTCCACTGTGGTAGAGCCCATCGAGAATCAGCTGGTTGGAGGCTGCCACCTGCTCTTCGGTGAACGGAATCTGCTTCAGGTAGTACTCGCGGTGGTGCGGGTCGTTGGCGAGGGAGTCTTTCAGGCGCTGCTCCTCCTCGTCGTAGTCGCCATTCCCGCCCATTCCATCGGCCAAGGCCGCCAGGCTGTCCTCCGCAGCATAGTCGTAGCCCATCTCACTGTCGTTGTTGCCGCCGTCGTTGCGTTGCTTATTGCTGGTGCGCCAGTTGTCCTCGTTCGGACGGTTGCCCCAACGACGTTGGAAGGCTTGTTTGCCTTGTGCCACGGTTTGGGTGTTATAGAAGTAGAAGGTTGCGCTTTGTGAGCCGCGTCGCACAGCTCCCGCCTGGTTGGTGTTCGTGGTGGCACCGGCGCCTGCGGGCTTGGCAGCCGTGGATGTGGCGCCGCCTTGCGACTGCTCGAACTCCTTCTTCTCAGCTTCCTTCTCCTTCTTCTTCAGCTCGTCGATGACGCGGTCGATGGCTGCCAGATACTCCTTCTCGGGCAGCTTGGCTAGCACCTGAAGGCTGTCCTGCAGCTTCACCGCGCTCAGGTGGGGCTCTATCTCTGTGAGGATCTTGCTGCGCCGCTCCACCTCCTTGTAGTCCTTGTGTTCCTTGTCCATGATGCCTGCGAGCTCTGTGTAGCAGCTCGTGGCATCGATATAGTTCTCACGTTCCCAGTAGAGTTCTCCGAGATGCTGCAGTACGACCGCCTTGGCAAAGCCGCTTTGCGTGCTTTCCTCGATGCCCTTCTTCCAGGCGTAGATGGTGTTCATCGTGTCGCGACTGGCAAGGTAGATATTGCCGATGGCATAATAGATGCGGTCCTTGTAGTTGACATTGTTGGGATTCTTAGCCATGCGGCGCAACCTGCGGATCATGGCCTTACCCTGACCGTCGGCCATCACCTCGGTCTGCAGGATTCGGGCGTTGAAAGCCAGTTCGTAGGGCGGCGTGAGGCGTGTGCAACGGCGTAAGGCCTTGTAGGCCGACTGCTTGTCGCCCGTCTGCTGGTAGAGTTGTCCGAGCAAGTAGTAGAGGCGTGCCTTTTGCAGTCTGCCGCGGGCGTGCTTGATGCTCTCTCTGAGCGGTTCCACAGCCTCCTGGAATTGTCCTGTCGCAATGTAGTAGGCAGCCTTAGAGGCTTGTGTCTCGCGTTCTCCACGCGGGGTGATGCTGTCGCAGCGAATCTTGTTGAAGACATCTTCGGCATCGTAGGGCCAGTCCAGCATCACATAGCAACGGACGAGCTTGGCACGTGCAATGCTGGCCACCTCGGGCTGTTCGCTGTAGAGGCGGATGATGTAGCTGTAGCTGGCTGCTGCCTCGATGAAATCGCCCATTTGGAACTGTGCATCGGCCATCATCAGCCATGCGTGGCGCAGGTAGGGGTTGAACTCCTTGCGATTGTAGTAGGCTTTCTGCTTGTCTGTCATGCGCCCCGACGGTTTCTTCGGCTTGCGCTTAATGCTGTGTTTCTTGATGGCTTTCTGGCTCTTCTCGATAGCGGTCTCGAAGTTTCCTTTACCCATCGCTGCCGTCTTCTTGTCGGCTACGATGTACATGGGAAGTAGCTCGGTGTAGTTATCGACATGGCCTTTCTGTTGTGCCTCGATGCCTTCTTCGAAGGCCACACGTCCGTTGTAGAGGGTGTTGAAATGGGCGGTGGTGCTGTGGTAGAAGCGAGTGATGCCTGTGTTCTTCTTGGTAGAGCACGCCACCATGAGTCCTGCCGTCAGCAGGACAACTATATAATATAAGGTACGCGCGCGATGTCTCACTTCTTATAGAACGTTCAACCTGGCCTTTTTATTATTCAGGACACATCATTCGTCATTCGTCATTCGTCATTTTTCACTCTCCATCAGCATCACCGCCTCATCTCTCAGCGATTCGGGCAGCTCGATGCCTCGCAGCTGCAGGCTGCGCATCCAATCGCCCACCTCGCGTGTGAGCGTGGTGTAGAGCACCTCGCGGAACTCCTCTTCCTCGGCCTCGGTGTAGCTGTCGGCGCGGCGACCTTGGAAGCGGTCCAGCTCTTCGTCATCGAAGTACTCGATGGGCTCGCCTGCCGCCTTCATCAGCAGCTCTTTCTCGCAAACGGCGTGTTGGCCGCAGCAGATGAAGGACTCAGCAGACCCACTCACCGATGACCCACCCCCGACCCCTCCCGTGAGGGAGGGGAGAGGCTGGCGCGATGTAGTTTTATTGGACATAAGATTCTTCGTTATTCCGTTATTCCGTTATTTCGAATTCCGACTTTCCGACCTTTCTCTCCCACTCTCCGCAGGCTCTCCCCTCCCTAACGGGAGGGGCAGGGGGGTGGGTCTTACCCCCACCTTCTCCAACTCTTCCCAAAATCCGGGGTATGACTTCGACACCACTTCGGGATGGTTGATGTCGATGCTTCCCAGCACGAGGGCGGCAGGCGCAAAAGCCATTGCCATGCGGTGGTCCTCATAGGTGTCGATGGCTGTGTCGGGCAGGGGCTGCAGGTAAGGAATCTCGCCTGCAGGCTGTGCTTCAGGGCCTTTCCACTGCATGATGCTGTCGCCCTCCACTTCCACGCGCACACCCAGCTTCGCGAGTTCTGTCTGCAGGGCAGCGATGCGGTCGGTCTCCTTGATGCGCAGGCTTTGCAGGCCGGTGAAGCGAAAAGCAACGCCCATCATGGCACAGGTGACCACCAGCGTCTGAGCCAGATCGGGTGTCTTCGTGAAGTCCCACTCAAAACGCTTGGGCAGACGTCCACGGCGGATGAGCATCGCCATAGGCTCGTTGCCCATCATGGCAGGCATACAGACGGTTTCCACCGACAACTTCTTGAACATCTCCTGCACTGCGCTGTCGCCCTGTAGGCTATTGGCAAAGAGGCCGCGAAGTGAGAATGCACTGTTGCGGCTGCCACTGAGCAGGAACATCTCGTACCAGTACGAGGCCGCACTCCAGTCTGCCTCGACAGCATAGGGTGTCGGGCTGTAGGGCTGTGGCTCCACGACAATCGCGTTCTTCCCTTTCCAACGTGCCTCGGCGCCGAAGTCCTTCATCATCGCCAGCGTCATACCTATATAGGGACGGCTCACCACTTCGCCCTTCAGTCGCAGGGTCAGTTGCTCTTTCAGCGTTGGCGCTATCATCAGCAACGCTGAGATATATTGCGAGCTGACATTTCCCGCAAGCTCTACGGTGCCGCCTCGCAGGCTTGTGCCCTTGATGCGCAGGGGCGGGAACCCCTCTTCACCGACATACGCAATCTCGGCACCCAGCTGGCGCAGCGCTTCCACAAGTACTCCGATGGGTCGATGGCACATACGCTCGGTGCCCGTCAGGATGTGAGTTCCAGGCGTGACGGCGAGCAGTGCGGTCAGGAAACGCATGGCCGTGCCGGCAGCACCGATGTTGATCACGGGCGGTTCCTGGAAGACAGCTCCCTCGCGCCGGTCGCTGTCCAAGCGGAAAAGCGCTTCCAGCAGCACACGGGTGTCATCGCAGTCCGAAATATTGCTGACATAGCCCATCGGCGCCCCGCTGAGGGCGTTCAGCACCAGGGCTCTGTTGCTGATGCTTTTGCTTGCCGGCAGCTGTGGATTGGCATCAAACTTCTTGGGTTTCTGAATGCGATATGTCATGCTAAAACAACTTTTATGTCGAAATCCGGCACAAAAGTATGAAAAAGTTTGCACGTATCAAAAAAAACGCCTACCTTTGCACCCGCAAAACGAAAAAGAGTTCATCTTTCAACGTTTTCGCCCAGTTTCGGGATGTAGCTCAGTCCGGTTAGAGTACGCGTCTGGGGGGCGTGGGGTCGCTAGTTCGAATCTAGTCATCCCGACAACTGCAAAGGAGAAGCTTCGAGCATTTGCTCGGAGCTTTTTTGATGATAGAGGTATGGCATCTTCACGTGCATGGTTTCGGAGTCTGACAGACTTGTTGTTCCCGCGGCTTTGTTGTGGCTGCGGGGAGCGGCTGGCCTTGGGCGAACGACTGGTGTGCTCCCGCTGTCAGCTATCATTGCCGTTAGAGACCAATCAAGACTGGGACTTTAACCGTCGCAAGGCGTTGTGGATGGACCATGAGCGACTGGTGCGCATGGGTGCTTTGACGCGGTATCAGCGCGGCAATGTCGCCTCGGAGCTGGTGAGAAGCCTCAAGTTCCGGCGCCACTATCTTCTGGGCGAATGGATGGGGCGCACGGCCGTTCAGCTGTTGCGCCACACGAATCTGTTTGAGGGCGTTGAGGTCTTGGTTCCCATACCGTTGACGAAACAGCGCAGGCTGCTTCGCGGCTTCAACCAGGCTGAGGCCATCGCACGTGGCATGGCTTCAGAGTTGGGCATCCCCGTGCGCACCGATGTCCTGCGGCGCATCTATGACCGCGAGTCGCAGACGCATTTCACCCTTGCCCAACGTCTCGAAAATGCGGATCACGTGTTCGCCTTGCAGTCGGACCGCGACCTGGCACAGCGTCATGTGATGGTAGTCGATGATGTCATGACCACGGGTACTACGATGCTTGGTGCTATTGATGCGCTGGAGAAGGTCCCTACGGTGCGCTTCTCTACCTTCGTTTTCGCATGGGTTTATATGCCGGCACCCGCACATTGATAGTCTGATAACGCCTCTTTTGCACCCAGAAACAGGAAAATAAAGGCTCTTTGTTGAAAAAAATAGAGGTTTTTGCAGCATAACTCATATTTTTTATCTACCTTTGCCGCCGCAAAAGCAGCAAGTGCGTCGCCCAGATGGCGGAATCGGTAGACGCGCTGGTCTCAAACACCAGTGGGGAAACCCGTGCCGGTTCGACCCCGGCTCTGGGTACTTGCAGGGCGGAGGCTTCGCAGGAAGCTTCCGCTGCTTCTTTAAAAACCCATAGGTCTCATAAGCCCCATAATATTATATTTATGAAAAAGAATCTCGAAACGCTCTGCATCCACGGCGGTTGGCACCCCACGAAGGGTGAGCCCCAGCAGTTGCCTATCTGCCAGAGTACTACCTTCAAGTACGACACCAGCGAACAGATGGCCAAGCTCTTCGACCTTGAGGAGGCCGGCTATTTCTATACACGTCTGCAGAACCCCACCAACGATGCTGTTGCTGCCAAGATTGCAGCCCTCGAAGGGGGTGTGGGTTGCATGCTGACCTCTTCCGGTCAGGCTGCCAACTTCTATGCCGTCTTCAACATCTGTGAGGCTGGTGATCACTTCATCACCTCTAACAATATCTATGGTGGCACCTACAACCTCTTCGGTGTCACGATGAAGAAGCTGGGCATCGAATGCACGTTCATCGATCCCGACTGGGACGATGAACGCATCGAAGCCGCTTTCCGTCCCAACACGAAGTGCTTCTTCGGCGAGACCATCTCCAATCCTGGCGGTAATGTCTTTGACATTGAGCGCTTTGCCAAGATGGCTCACAAGCACGGTGTACCCCTCATCGTGGACAACACCTTCGCCACTCCCATCAACTGTCGTCCCTTCGAGTGGGGTTGCGACATTGTCACGCACTCCACCACCAAGTACATGGACGGCCATGCCACGCAGGTCGGCGGTGCCATCGTTGACAGCGGCAACTTCGACTGGGAGAAGCAGGCTGCAAAATATCCCGGTCTCACCACCCCCGACGAGAGCTACCATGGCCTGACCTACACCAAGGCCTTCGGCAAGATGGCTTATGTCACCAAGCTCGTGTCCCAGCTCATGCGCGACCTGGGCAGTATTCCTGCTCCCCAGAACAGTTTCCTGTTGAACCTGGGTCTGGAGACGCTGCACCTGCGTATGCCACGTCACTGTGAGAATGCCCAGCGTGTGGCCGAGTGGCTGGAAAAGAATCCCCATGTGGCGTGGGTCAACTACTGTGGTCTGCCCGGCAACAAGTACCATGCACTGGCGCAGAAGTACCTGCCCAACGGTTCCTGCGGCGTTATCGCCTTCGGCCTGAAGGGTACGCGCGAGGATGCCATTAAGTTCATGGATAACCTGGACTTTGTCAGCATCGTCACTCACGTTGCTGATGCCCGCACTTGTGTGCTGCATCCTGCCAGCCACACCCATCGCCAGCTCTCCGACGAGCAGCTGCGCGAGGCAGGTGTTGCCCCTGACCTCATTCGTCTCAGCGTAGGTCTGGAGAACGTCAACGACATCATTGCCGACCTTGAGCAGGCGATGGCAAAGATGTTTTAGTTGAGCAGCAAGACAGCTTATCTTTTAAAGAGGAACATGCAGAGGGCGCCCGCCAGCATCATGATGATGCCTGCATAAACCCAGGGCAGCCAAGGGTCTCTCACCAGTTCCAGAATGCTATAACGGCTACGTGCACCTTCCTGTGTATCGTAGCCGTATTGGTATATCTTCCAGCCGTCCACTTCGACAGGCTGGTTGACATCGACGGTGGCGTTGATGTGCGATCCCGAACTCGTCTGGATCTGTAGTTCTGAGGCAAAACGTTTGGGTGTGCCGTCGGCATAGGTGTCCAGCAGAAAACGTTTGAGCTCGATGGTCAGGGGAAGATTGTAAACGGTGTTTTCGGCTGTCAGCGCACGACTTTCGGGTGCGTCCTTGAAGGCTACCATCTTTAGGTGTTGTACGTCGGCATTGCCCAGCGTGGCGGTGGTCATTGCCAGAAAGAGCCCAAGGTGAAGAAGAAGCGAGAAATGAAACGAGGAAGGTGAGAAGCTGGCGGCAGCCCATCTCTTCAGCTGGATGAGAATCGTCATGCCAAGGATGAATGCCATCAGTACATAGATGAGCACGAAGGGCCAGAATGTCAGCATGTGGTGCAGCCAGATGCCGCCCGTCTCCTGCCGCGTCAGTCCCATGGCCATTGTCAGCACGACGGCATAGACCATTGTGGGGATGACCGCTTGGTAAGTCCCCAGGAAGCGGAATGGTGCGACCTTCTTGCGCAGCAGGAAGAGGGTGGCGATGCAGATGAGGAAGCCCGCCAAGACATAGATGTTGACGGGCCACGCAAATTTGTCCCATTCCACAGGACCTAAGCCCCCCTGTAGTCCCAACCCCAGCGTCATGAGCACGGCGCCGAGGATGAAGCCGTAGCGCATGGTCGGTTGGCGTTTCATTTTCCTGCGTTCTTCCATTGTTGTACTGCGAGGTCGAAGACCATGCTGGTGCTTTGTTTCAGCGGGGTAAAGAGTGTGGAGGTCTGCTGTGCCTCCTCGCTGACAAGATGTGTGATGGCGAGGACATTGCAGAGAACGCCGAGCAGGAGACCATACTTCACGAGGCTGACTATGAGACCGCCGATGTGGTTGATGCTGTCCAGCCCCACCAGTTCCAGGAACTTGGTGAGCAGCTCTCCCATGATGCTTAGAATGACCGGAACGCCCATCCACAGCAACGCAAAGGCGATGATGTTGGCGATGGCGGGCGGTGTACCCAGGTGGGGGGCTAAATAGAAGCCCACCTTCTCATAGAGCAGGCGAGCTACATAGAGTCCTACGAAGACGCCGATGAGGCCTAAGATCTCCTTCAGCAGTCCATTGCTCCATCCTTTCCAGGCGCCGGCAAGAAGCACTAAGATAAATAGTATGTCGAAACCATTCATTTCATTCGCGTTGCTCATGAACACGTTAACACATTAACACGTTAACACGTTAATAAAATCACTGTTTACTATTGATGAGTGATATACCAACTTGTTAACGTGTTAACCTGTTAACTTGTTAACGTGTCACAGTTTTGCCTTGACCTCAATCTCCTGGAAGGTTTCGATGGTGTCGCCTTCGCGGATGTCGCTGTAGTTGACGAGGGAGATACCGCACTCGAAGTTGGTGCTGACCTCCTTGACGTCGTCCTTGAAGCGCTTGAGGGCGTCGATCTGTCCGGTGTGGATGACGATGCCGTCGCGGATGACGCGAGCTTTGTTGGTGCGGCTGACCTTGCCATCCACCACGTAGGCACCGGCCACGGTGCCGACCTTGGAGATGTGGAAGACCTGGCGCACTTCGAGCTGGGCGGTGACCTCCTCCTTGAGCTCGGGGGCGAGCATACCTTCCATGGCTTCCTTCACCTCTTCGATGGCATCATAGATGATGCTGTAGGTGCGAATCTCCACGCCCTGCTGCTCGGCAGCCTTGCGGGCCTGTGCGGAGGGACGAACCTGGAAAGCCACGATGATGGCGTCGGAGGCAGCAGCCAGCGAGACATCGTTCTCGGAGATCTGACCCACGGCCTTGTGGATGACGTTGACGGCAATCTTCTCGGTGGAGAGCTTGATGAGCGAGTCGCTGAGGGCCTCGATGGAGCCGTCCACGTCGCCCTTGACGATGACGTTGAGCTCCTGGAATCCGCCCTGTTCGATGCGGCGGCCGATCTCGTCGAGCGTGAGGTGGTGCTGTGTGCGGATGCCCTGCTCGCGCTGCAGCTGCTCGCGCTTGCTGGCTATCTCGCGGGCCTCCTGGTCGCTGTCCATGACGTGGAAGGCGTCACCGGCCTGCGGGGCACCGTTGAGGCCAAGGACGGTGGCGGCCTGTGCCGGACCGATCTCCTTGATGCGCTGTCCGCGCTCGTTGAACATAGCCTTGATGCGGCCGTAGTTGGTGCCAGCGAGCAGGATGTCGCCCATCTTCAGCGTACCGTTGGAGCAGAGGAGCGTGGCGACATAGCCGCGGCCCTTGTCCAGCGATGACTCGATGATGGAACCCGTGGCCTTGCGGTTGGGGTTGGCCTTCAGGTCGAGCATCTCGGCTTCGAGGAGCACCTTCTCCATCAGCTCGGGCACGCCGATGCCCTTCTTGGCACTAATGTCCTGGCTCTGGTACTTGCCGCCCCAGTCCTCGACGAGGAAGTTCATCTGTGCCAGATGCTCCTTGATCTTCTCGGGGTTGGCGGCAGGCTTGTCAATCTTATTGATAGCGAAGACGATGGGCACGCCGGCAGCCACAGCGTGGTTGATGGCTTCCTTCGTCTGCGGCATGATGTCGTCGTCGGCAGCGATGATGATGATGGCGATGTCCGTCACCTGAGCACCACGGGCACGCATGGCGGTGAAAGCCTCGTGACCTGGGGTGTCGAGGAAGGTGATGTGGCGGCCGTCGTCGAGCTTCACGTTGTAGGCACCGATGTGCTGCGTGATGCCGCCGGCCTCACCGGCGATGACGTTGGTCTTGCGGATGTAGTCGAGGAGCGATGTCTTACCGTGATCGACGTGACCCATGACGGTGACAATCGGAGCGCGTGGCACGAGATCGGCCTCATCGTCGGCCTCCTCCTGCACGGCTTCGCTGACGTCGGCGCTGACGTATTCTGTCTGGAATCCGAACTCGTCGGCCACGAGGTCGATGGTCTCCTTGTCCATGCGCTGGTTGATGCTGACCATGACGCCGAGGCTCATGCAGGTGCCGATGACCTGTGTGACGGGCACGTTCATCATCGATGCCAGCTCGTTGGCGGTCACGAACTCGGTGAGCTTCAGGATCTTTGACTCCTTCTCCAGCTCTTCCATCTCGGCCTCCATGCCGGCGCGGATGTTCTCGCGCTTCTCGCGGCGGTACTTGGCGCCCTTGCCGAAAGAGGCGTTCTTACCGGCTGTCAGGCGGGCCAGCGTCTCGCGCACCTGCTTGGCTACCTCTTCCTCGCTCTGTTCTGCAACGAGCACGGGCTCCTTCGGCTGGTTCTTGCGCTTGTTCTTCTTGCCGCTGCCTTGGTTCTGCTGGTTGTTCTGGTTCTGCTGGTTGCCGCCTTTGTTCTTCTTCTGCTGGTTGCTCTGCTGGTTTTGCTTAGCAGCTTCAGCATTGATATCCACGCGTTCGCCCTTCTTCTTGTTGCCGCGTCCGGCGGCCTCATTGCCGGCACCGCCTTTCTTGCGCTTTTTGGAGCGCGGGGGGCGTGTGCTCTGGTTGAGCGAGTCGAGGTCGATGTGTCCTTTGATGTTCAGGGTGAGAGGCGGTTCTGTGGGGCCTTTGACGCGATAGACGCCATCTATCTCTTCCAGCTCTACGCCCTTCTTTTTCTTGGGCGCAGGCTCGGCGGCACGTGCCGGCTCCGCTGCTGCGGGCTTCTCGTGAGTTGCGACAGGAGCTTGTGGAGCAGCCTCTGGTGCCTCGGCTTTGGCTTCGGGCGCAGCCTTGACTTCGGGTGCTGCCTTAGCTTCGGGCGTTGCCTTGACCTCGGGCGCAGCCTTGGGCTCGGCTGTTGCCTTGGGTTCGGGGGCTGGCTCGGGCTTAGGCTCGGCCTTGGGTTCTGGCGTCTTCTTGGGCTCCGGTTCCGTCTTGCTTTCTGCCAGGGGGTTTCCCTTGCTGTCGAGATTGATATGTCCTACGAGTTTCGGCTTCTTCACCTCGGTCAGGGGGAGTGCCTCGCCGCTCTCCGTGAGCACGATGGTCTCCTTCTTCTCCTTGGTCTTGCGGACAGCGGGCTGCGGTATAGGAATGCGCAGTCCCTTGCTCTGTTCCTTGTTGAACTCTGCCTGCACGACGGCGTACTGCTCGTCGCTGAGGCTGGCATTGGGATTCGCCTCTACATCAGTGAACCCCTTCTTGTTCAGGAGATCCACGAGCGTCTGCAGACCTACGCTGAACTCTTTGGTAACTTTATTTATTCTTATTGGCATAAGCTATGTTTAAATGAAAAATGAAAAGTGATAGAGTGAAAAATATATTTTACTTTGGATTGTATGGCGTGAATGAATTGAAATGAGTGATGTTTATTTTTCACTTTTCATTCTTTCATTTTTCACTCTCATTATCCTCCTCTTCGTCGGCAAATTCAGCTTTGAGGATGCGGAGCACCTCATCCACGGTCTCCTCCTCGAGGTCGGCATTCTTGATGAGCATCTCGCGGGGTGCCTCGAGCACGGAGCGGGCTGTTGTCCATCCATTCTTCTTCAGCTCTTCGATGACCCACTCGTCGATCTCATCCTTGAAGTCGTCGAGGTAGATATCGTCCTCGAGTTCCTCTTCCTCGCTGCCCTGCACCTCGCGATAGACATCGATGACAGTGTCGGTGAGCATGGAGGCCAGACGGATGTTCAAGCCGCCCTTACCGATGGCGAGGCTGACCTGATCGGGATCGAGATATACCTCGCAGTGCTTGTTCTCGGTGTCGAGGTTGATGCTGTTGATCTCGGCAGGACCGAGGGCGCGTGCGATGAGCAGCTGCAGGTTGCTGGTCCACTGGATGACATCGAGGTTCTCGCCCTTCAGCTCGCGCACGATGCCGTGGACACGGCTGCCGCGCACACCTACGCAGGCTCCCACGGGATCTACACGGTCGTCGAAGCTCTCCACAGCAATCTTGGCACGCTCGCCCGGCACGCGGGCAATCTTGCGGATGGCGATGATGCCCTCGGCAATCTCGGGCACCTCAGCCTCCAGCAGGCGCTGCAGGAAGACGGGGCTGGTGCGTGAGAGGATGATTTTGGGGTTGCCGGTAGAGTTATCTACGCGGGCCACCACAGCGCGGGCGGGTTCGCCCTTGCGGAAGAAGTCGCCGGGAATCTGCTCGTTCTTGGGCAGCAGCAGTTCGTTACCCTCCTCGTCGAGCAGCAGCACTTCCTTGTGCCACACCTGATAGACCTCGGCGGAGATGACCTCGCCGACCATGTCCTTGTACTTGTTGTAGAGGGCGTCGTGCTCCAGTTCCAGGATGCGGGAGGCCAGCGTCTGGCGCAGTGTCAGGATGGCGCGGCGGCCGAACTTGGAGAAGTCAACAGGCTCGGAGACATCCTCGCCCACCTCGTAGTCGTCGGCAATCTGACGGGCCTCGGTGAGGGATATCTGCATGTTGGGGTCGGTGACCTCGTCGTCGGGCACCACCGTGCGGTTGCAGTAGATTTCGAAGTCGCCCTTGTCGGGGTTCACGATGACGTCGTAGTTCTCGTCCGTACCCTTCATCTTAGCGATGACGTTGCGGAAGCTCTCTTCGAGCACGCTCACCAGGGTGGCGCGGTCGATGTTCTTTGTTTCCTTGAACTCAGCGAAGGTGTCGATGAGTGCGTTGTTTTGTTTCTTTGCCATGAGTATTTTTAGTTTATTTGAAATCTAAGAGATAGCGGCCGCTCTTCACCTCGCTCATCGGCAGCGTGATGTCCACGTCCTGCATGACGGGGCGCTTCTTGCCCTCCACCTGCACCTTCTGGCGCACGGCAAGGGTAACGTGTTCGGCATCGGCAGCCTGAAGCGTGCCCTTCAGCTTGCGGCCGTCTGTGGTGATGACCTCCACCTGCTTGCCCACATGATTCTGCCATTGGCGCAGCACCTTGAAGGGCTGTCCCAGTCCGGCGCTGCCCACCTCCAGCTCATAGTCCTCTTCGTCGCGCGAGAGATGGTCCTCGATGAAGCGGGACAACTGCACGCAGTCCTCAATCCAAACCCCTTCGGCCTGGTCGATTTCCACGGTGATACAGTCATCGGGCGTGACGGTGAGATCCGTCAGGAAGTAGTCTTTACCCTGAAGCCATTGCTCAACCAATGCTTGCACTTTTGCCTTGTCAATCATGCGATACTGTTTTTCGTTTAGCGTTACGTTTCGTGCAGTAAGAACCTGCAGCGGGGAGCCTCTTGAAAGAGTGAAGCGAAGAACCTCGGGGGCCCCTCGCTTCCTCGCTACGTTTCTTTTGCGCTGCAAAAGTACTGCTTTTCTCATGAATGTGCAAGAAAAAACATGAAAATCTGCACTTTCCGCCCTCTTTTCAGCACCTTGCACTTCTTATCTGTGCTTCCTCGGCACAATAAAACCACCCCTGCGTGCGTTATATAGAAGATGAAACGCGCAATCATCATACTTCTCACCGCTCTCGCCGTGCTGCCTGCCGCAGCGCAGGAGCCCCGTATCCAGCACCGTCCGTATCTGGATACCCGCTTCCTGCACTATGGCTTCTTCATCGGCTTGAACATGATGGACATGGAGCTGACCAACAACGGCTACATCGACCCCGCCACCGGCCAGCAATGGTTCACCGAGGTCGATAACTTCCAGCCGGGCTTCTCCGTGGGCGTCGTGGGCGAGCTGCGTCTGAACAAGACTTTTGGTCTGCGCCTGCAGCCCTCCCTGCATTTCGGTCAGAAGCACGTCGTCTTCCATGAGCAGCTCAGCGGTCGCGACTCCACACAGAACATCAAATCCACCTACATCTCGCTGCCCTTGCTGCTGAAGGTGGCAGCGCCCCGCTACAACAACTTCCGCCCCTACGTTTGCCTCGGCGCCTCGCCCTGCATAGACCTCACCGCCCGCAAGCACAACGCCCTGCTCACCGAGCGTTTCGACTGCTATCTCGAGATCGGTCTGGGCTGCGACATCTACCTCCGCTACTTCAAGCTGATTCCCGAATTGAAGTTCTGCTTTGGCCTCCGCGACATCATCGTCCACGACCGCAGCGACCTCATCGACCAAACCCTGATGAAGTACACCAACAGCCTCGACCGCGGCCGCGCCTCCATGATTGTCCTCTCCTTCTATTTCGAGTAACCTCCCCCAAGTTCCCCCGAAATCCCATCATAGCAGAAGGCCACCCCGCAAGGTGGCCTTCTATCGTGCATTCTAACGAATCTTTATGACCGGACGAACTGGAAAGCCCTTGAAACGTTCGATGGCATCTATACCGCGGTATTCCATAATAACATTATTAATGAAGAGGCAACGCGCGCGTTGATCAACGTTATAGTCGATGCCATAGGTGTATAGCGTTGATGACCAATATAAGCCGTGGCGGTTGACCTCCTTACCCTCTGAACCTTCGTAATAGCCTGCTGGGGGAAGGAAGATGCTGTTGCCGCTGGGGCCAGTGACCTGAAAGCCTTCCACGCCGTTGCGTTCTGTCCAGTGCCATTGACAACGGTTCGCCAGTTCCATGATCTCTTCTATCGTTGGCGTGCGCCACGTGCTGCCCCAGTTGGCATTGGCGGCATCGTCGGACAAATCCAGTATGCTTTTGTGATCCGTCGTTCCATGCTCGTCGTCGGTGCAGTACTTGGTGAAACCATTGTCCCACCATTGATAGTTAGTAAGGCTGTAGTCGTCCTTGGGACGCGTCTCACCCCAGGAATAATAGTTGCCGTATTCTTCAGGCTTCTCGGCTCCCACATTCATGTCGGCCCAGAACACCGAAAGTCCCATGTCAACGGCATGGACGGGGATCTCCACGACTTTGGCGCTGTCGATTTCGCTGACAGCTATCGACCAGACGAGGTCGTTGCCCTTGAACACTTGCAGCTCTGGTGCCTTGGCGTATGCCGTAGCAGGCAGGACAGGGCGTACAGCGTAACCGCATATCCGGGTCGCGTCGTGCAGGCCGGAGCCACCATTGCTGATGTACATGGCCCGGGCTTTGTCGGAACGTTCAGAGGAAAGCGCTGACGAGTAATAGCCGCCATAGGACCCTGCGTTGGCACGGGCCAATTTATCTATCCAGCCAGTAGCGGGGAGGAAGATGCTGTTGCCGTTGGGGCCGGTGACGAGCTGACCGTTCACGCCATCCAGCGTGACCCACTTCCATGTGCAGTTGCTAAGCAATTCATCGAGTTCGCTTTCTGTCGGCATACGCCATGCACCACCCCAGTTCTCATGGGCTGCATCGTCTGCGGCTTCCAGCGTTGACAGATAGTCTTCTATTCCATAGGAACTGTCGTTGCAGTACTTGGTCATCGTCGTATTGGAGCCTTCGCACCAGGTGTATGTGTTCCAGGTGTACTCTCTCTTGGGCGCCGTCTCGCCCCAGGCGAAATAGGAGCCGTAGTCCTCCGGTCTGCCTGCTCCCACATTCATGTCTGCCCATTTCACGGAGAGGCCAAGGTCGATGGCTGTGGCTGTCATGTTCTTTGCGGTATAAACGACTTTTGCGCTGTCCACCTCATTGAAGGAAAAGAACTTGATCACGTTGCCGCCTTTATAGACCTGGATTTCACGAGTCTGTGCGATGGCAGAGGTCGCTATCAATAGGGCTGAAGCTATGATGAAGAAAAAACGTGCTTTCATATTCCTACGTAGTATTAGTGCTTAACGAATTTGGTGGCCTGCGTCTGCGTGGCATTCTCTGCACGCACGATATAGACGCCTGCAGGAAGGGATTTCAGAGAATAGGTGGTTGAGGTTTCGCTCTGTCCCAAAAGGGCAAGGCGACGTCCCTGTAAGTTATAGATGGCAACAGACTTCAGGGGCGTAGGGCTTTCCACGCGCAGTTCCGACGCAGACTGAATGACGGCCAGGTCGGATGCTTCTGCCACGCGCTTGACGGCAGTGGTGGGGACTGCCTCAAGAGACATCTTATATAAGTTGGCATAGGCCCACGTGACAGGCGTCGGCTGGCTCTTGAGATGCACCTGCAGCGCCTCCTCGCCAAAGGTGATCTTCTGTAAGTCAGCTATGGCATAGGATTGGGGCTCAGACGGTGCTGGGCTATACAACCACAGGTACTCATACTCATCGGCTTGCAGAGGTGCGCTTGCCACCATCGGCAGCACCAGCGCCGTCAAAAGCAATAGAACTTTTCTCATAAGCTCATAATTATTAGATTTTCAAATTCTTTCGCGGCAAAAATAGCCATCTTCCCCGAATCCACCAAAGGAATCCCCGTTTTTCACGTCCTCATCTGCAATTTGTACGGATAATGAGTGTAAAATTGTGCAACATGATGTTTTGCAAAACCTTCATCATTATTTGGCTTAAACAGCTGATAGATAGTTGCTGTTTTAAAACAGACCTACATCAACCCTACATTTTTTCGATATTCACGCTCGTTTTTTCCTCTTTTCCCTGCACTTTTTGTGCCATTTCTTTTGCGCGAATCAGATTAATCACTACTTTTGCAAACGCAATAAGTGTTTACCAGCGTTAACACATTGGAAATGGAAATGTTTACTGCGATTAACATTTCTATCTCAAAAGTGTTCACTAGCGGAAACAGAATTAACAGAAAAACGCAATGGAAAGTCTATTTAAACGCCACGACGCCTATCTGTCCACCGTTCCAATGGAGTATATTCGTGACTTCATGCAACGGGTGAACTGGCAGTCGCGTCTTATCGTCATCCGGGGTCCTAAGGGAGTGGGCAAATCAACGCTGATGCAGCAATACATCAAACAGAATTTCTCCGCTGGCGACCGCCATGTCCTCTACTGCTCGGCAGATACGAACTATTTTGCCGCACACACACTGCTGGATCTGGCAGAGAACTTCGTAAAGATGGGTGGTAAATGGCTCTTCATTGACGAGGTGCATAAGTATCCTGCATGGAGCCGTGAAATCAAAGAGATTTACGACCTCTATCGCGAGCTGCACATCGTGCTGAGCGGTTCTTCACTTATTCAGATCAACGATGGGCAGGCAGACCTGTCTCGCCGTATCATTGTCTATGACATGCCAGGGCTGTCCCTGCGTGAATTCCTGCATCTGGACGTGGGCCTTGACATCAAGCCCGTATCTCTGAAGCAGTTGTTGGATAATCCGGCAAAGTTCTGCATGGAAATCATCTCCATGTGCCACCCTTTGGAGCATTTCAGCCGTTACCTGCAATTCGGTTACTATCCATTTTATTTTGAGCAAAAGCAGGAATACTACGACAAGCTGGAAAACACGATCAACTATATCATTGATGTAGAACTGACCAAATTCCGTGGTTTAGACGTGGGTTATACCCGTCAGGTAAAGGCCCTGCTCCACGTGATTTCCCAAATGACACCTTACGAGGTAGATATTGCGAAATTGTCCAAGGCGTCAGGCATCAGCCGGCTATCGACGCTCAAATACCTTGCACATCTTGAAGAAGCATGTCTCATACGCCGTCTCTTCACAGACCTGAAGACTGTCACAGACCTGCAAAAGCCTGATAAGATTTATCTCGACAACAGCAACCTGCTCTATCTGTTAAGCTTAGAACGGCCGGAAATAGGCACTGTGCGCGAAACCTTTTTCGCCAATCAGCTGGCCTCGGCAGGTCATACGGTAGAGTATGCTGGTTACAAGAAAGGAGATTTCCGCATTGACGAGAACATCGTCATAGAGGTGGGCGGTCAAGACAAGGACTTCAGCCAGATTGCCGACCAGGAAAATGCCTATGTAGCCGCGGATGACATAGAGTCAGCCTACATGAGGAAAATTCCTCTCTGGGCTTTTGGCTTCCTGTATTGACATTAAGGCCGAAACATCCACTTAGATTCTAACGCACATGTCCTTCCATCATAGCAGAAGGCCCTCCCGCAAGGAGGGCCTTCTTTCGCGGCAAAAATAGCCATCTTCCCCGAATCCACCAAAGGAATCCCCGTTTTTCACGCCCTCATCAGCAATTTGTGCCGATAATGAGTGTAAAATTGTGTATCACACTCTTTCTCCTCATATTTAGCCTGCAACGTGTCCATCTTGAGCCAGTGGGCCACCATCGACAAATGGCAGGTTTTGAGCCATTCCACCGTCTCCTCGCCGATGCCAGGCAGACGGCTGTAGAGCTCGCGGAGGTAGTCGGTGCATCCTACGCGGGCAGGTGGTCGAGCCAGTCGCGGAAGGGGTCGTACTCGGGCACCTCGGTGGAGAAGACATATTCAACAATGTTCGTACATGCGCGTGCGCAAAAATTCCGCGAAAAAACCTACACTCCTACACCAATGGTTGTTAACAAGCTAAATATTAAAAGGATAAGCGGGTGTAGGTTAAGGTGTAGGAAGGCCTAAAAAGTGTAGGTTTTAACATAATTTAATCGAATCACACGGAATAGGATTGGGGTAAAAAGGTTTATGATTTTATACAAGAAAGGGGGACGGCTTACAGAAAAGTACTTCCTTTGCACCCACAAGGCTGAATGTGATGAAAACAGGAAGCATCAGAGGAGATTGTGCACTGCCTCAGGAAGGCATTTCCACAAGTGTGTACTACAACAGTAAATCTAGGTAACAAAATGCGTACCTATTTCATGTAATGTCAAGACCAAGCTCCTTCAGCCACAAGACCATGGTCTTATCGTTTTTCTCACTTGTGAGAAAACATTTTATCACTTGTGAGAAAACATTTTATCATCTGTGAGAAAAACCATCTCACCACGGATGAGTTTGCTTAGGGACAGATAGGAGGAACGCCAAAGGCAGGGGGTTCGTGATTGAAAGGCACATACTACGCGCACTCCAAAAGTATGAAGTGCACAGCAAAAAGGTATGAAGTGCACAGCAAAAAACATTGGGGCAATCTGTGTAAAAGCCCGATTTGAGGCCAAAACCTACACCTTTTCGGCCTACCTACACCCAACCTACACCCATATAGCGGACTGAAACACAGGAATTTGTGACCGGTTGGTGTAGGAGTGTAGGTTTTTTTGCCCAAAAATCTTATATACCGAAATGAGGAAGGTTGTCCAAGTGGAAGTGAGGTTATTCGAAATAGAAGGAGAGGACGATCATGGACCTTACATGTTGCGCAACAACGGGCTGACGGGTACATGGATGGCATTAGACTACGAGGCAAAAGCAGAGTGTACAATCGCAGGATGGAAAAAAAACCTACACCTTTGCTGACGGCAGTTTTGCCCTTATGTCGCGCTGGGAGATGAAGCTGTTACCAACGCTTGACTTGCGCAAAGCTGTGTCAACAAGCACATGTAGCCTCATATCTCTCGGTTTTTTCAGAGAATATCGTAATATTCGTCTCGGTTTTATCAAAAAATGTCATGTTTTTCCTCTCTGTTTTATCAAAAAACATCATGATGCACAATTTTACACTCATTATCGGCACAAATAGCGGGCGAAGGCGTGAAAAACGGGGATTCCTTTGGTGGATTCGGGGAAGATGGCTATATTTGCCGCGAAAAGTATTTGATTTTCCAATAATTATGAGCTTATGAAAAATTTCTCTTCCTTTTGATGGCGCTGGTGCTGCCGGTGGACATTCGCAAATAATGATCTTTAATATCATCCAGTGACAAGTGCCCGACCCTATCAAAGGTCGGGCGCTTTGTTTTTTCCTCAGCAATACTTCTGCCGGAGGGTTCGTAGGGTTTTCCGCAAAAGTTTTTTTGCGCACAAACGTTTCACAAGAGGACGGATCGCCGCGATGTTGCGATGAAATGGGGAAAATAGCGGGAGAGGTCTTCATTTCCCCTGCGCTCTATGGTGTGTAATCGACAGATAAAAGCCTAGCATTACACCGCGTTTTGCTTGTTTAGAAGTGTTAAATTGCAATTTTGAGACTAAGTTTTGCAAATATGGGACACATATATAATATAAACGCACCTATCTTTGCAAGCAATAATTTATTAATCAATCTACCCTATAAATGTCAATGAGAAAGATCCTTTTTATAATGTTGGCGCTGGTGCTGCCGGTGGTGGCGAGCGCAGACGACGAGACACAGCGGCTGGTGGTGTGGCTGAAAAATGGCGAGAAGGTGCATTTTGACCTTGCCCAGCTGCCAGAGACCAGTTTCGGAGATGGCGTGCTGACCATTAAGACGAACACGACGACGGTTGCCTACCAGCTTGCCAATGTGCTACGTTATACTTATGAGAATATCAAGGTGACGGACGAGGTGGAGATGCTCCCCACGGAACACTCTGTGCAGGTGAATGCCGAAGGTGATGCAGTTACCTTCCGCAACTTGAAGGACGGCACACTCGTCAGCCTCTACGACCTCAGCGGCCAGCTGTTGGAACAGCACACGGCCGAGGGACTGCGCCCTATCACGGTTACCATCAATAACCGTCATCGTGGCGTATATGTGGTGAAATGCGACCATGAATCCATTAAACTGATGCGACCATGATGACAATTCATAATTCAAAATGCATAATGCATAATTGGTTGCGCTGCCTCGCACTGCTGTCCTTCTTCACTCTTCATTCTTCATTATTCATTAATCCTGCTCTGGCGCAGGACGAAAATGCAGCATTCTACATCTATCAGAATGACGGCCATTTCGACGGCTTCTTCTACGATCAGGTGCAGAAAATCACCTACTCACGCGTTGACACGGCTGGCATCGAATGGGATGACTATGTGAGTCAGGAGATTGTCACGGAGGACTCTACCTATCGCATCATGCTCTCGGCCATTGACAGCGTGGGCTTTGTGCAGCCGGAGATCAAGTATAATCCCGAGGTGCGTATGATGGACGACGAAGGGCTGACGAACTATATCGTCAGTGCCGATGGTCAACAACTCATTCTGCGCGGTAACACACCAGAACCGCTGCGACCCAAAGAGGGTCAGGTGCTGGCATGTCCAAGAGTGCCAGGTAGCGGTACCCCTTTTGTAGGTAAAGTCATCATGTCTTATGAGCTTGACGGCAACCTTTATGTGCTATGCTCCAAGTTAACCAAACTGGGTGAGTTGTTTGAACAGTTCATCAGTGTGGAGGAGGTGGTCACTGACGATGTTGGTGCCATGATGCGTCATCGTCTGGCAGGCGCACATCCGCGTCGTGCCGAGGGCAACTGGAACGGCGACCTCTTCCAGTTTAATGCGGATATGGAGGACTCCTATCAGTTGTCTGACAAATGGAAAGCACTAATAAATTTGCATGCTGGCTTCGGCATGAAAGCACAAGTGGTTTACAATATCACACCATTGAAGTTCTTCCTAAAGATGTCGCTTCAGGAACGTGTGGAAATGAGTATGCGAAGCAGTATTGACGGCACAATTGGCGAGGCTGACAACATACTTGAAAAGGGGGTATTGGCCAAGGCGTTGACAACGCTCTCGCGCCTGCATTTACCAGCCAATTTCCCCATTATGTATTTAGACGCTGCACCTAAACCATTTATCCGTGGTGATGCACATTTCAACGTAGGAGTGACTATAGGTGCTACATCGAAGTTTCTCCATCAGTGGTTCATGATTTCCTCTGAACACCCATATTTTGATGGCGATCTTCTTGCGCGCGACCTCAAGGATTGGGCTGCCCCGTCGTTCTCTGTCACAGCTGAACTTAACGGTATGTTACAGATGGGTATGAAGATGCCCTTTAAGATAAGCACGGAAGACTATTTCAGTGACCTCATTGAAGTCAGCATCGGCAATACAATATATATTGGTCCTAAACTTACAGCCTCTCTCTCGATGGATGTACTCAAGACACTCACAGGCCAAGGTATTTACGAAGGTTTTAAGAATACGAAACTTACTTTTTACCCGTTCTGCTATGACAATGAGATGAAGTTTGAAGGAAAATTCTTTTTAGGAAATCCCAAGGAGCGTAAGTTTACTTTCAACAAGTCTATAGGTGCCATGGAGTTCGGAGCATTCCCTGAATTCTCGAATGTAGAATACGAAATAACTGGCGACAATCAGCGTACCATTCACGCCAGGATGAATGTCAACGGTGAGGTGTTCGCGCCCCAGCGTATCGGCTTCGGGCTCTACGATAAGGAAGGAAAGCTTCTAAGATGGAATCAGCGCAACGAGACCTATCTCATCAATACGTTCAACGATGTAGACGTAGAGTTTAAAAATCTTGAACCAGGTACTTATACGGTGCGTCCTGTCACCTGGCTGTTCAATGCGCTGGAAGTGCCTATCTATAGTGAGGAGAAGAAATTAAGTATCGATGCTCTTCAAATGACAGTATCTCCGTCTGAGGTTACCTTCGAGGCAGAGGAGGGTACTGAAATCGTCACTATTGAGACTGCAGTTGGAGGACCATTGTCGTGCTCCACTTTCCAAGACTGGATTCACCCGACAACCTCTTCGCTATATAAAACGATGGAAGTCAAGGTCGATGCGAACCTGAAAAATAAATACCGAGAAGGCAAAATCGTTGTCACCGAGAAGATCAGTGATAATGAATGGCTGACAGATACCCTCACAGTAAAACAGTATAGTGATGGTATTTCGCTTTCACGAAACGAACTGGATTTCTCGGAGGAAGGTGGTACGGAAGTTCTTCAGATGATGAGCAGCTTGGCAGGCGTTGATTTCAATATCACAGACAATACAGACAAGAGCGGTTGGCTGAAAGTAGACCTGCAGGGCACCGCTCTCTCTGTGCGTGTTTCTTCCAATGATGGCACGCCACGCAGCGCAACCGTCATCCTTTCGGCTCCTAGCCGTGATGGCAAGGGCATCGCTACCACAACGCTGAAGGTGACGCAACGGGCGCTATTCGAGTTGAGCAAGGAGTCTATTCATCTCCCCGCCAGTGATGCGGTGGATTTCCTTGTTGTGAATACAGCATTGCCGAACGTTAAAGCCACTTCCAACAAGAGTTGGCTCAAGCTCTACACCGTTGATCCCAAATGCTTTGAATTAAACGCTTCAGATCACTATGGCAGCCGTCCACGCAAGGCTATCGTCACCATCACTGTTTCCGACGAGACACGTGAGGTTGAAAAAAACATTACCGTTATCCAACAAAATCTGGAAGTCATCAAGCCGTATGTGTCGGCCGAAGAGCAGGAGGTATTAATGAGGTTTGAAGGCGAGGTGAGAGAATTTGAAGTCTATAGCAACATGTCCAGTATTGATGTGGACTTCGAGGACACGGAAAAATCTAAATGGTGTAGTGCTAATATCAAAGATACAGAAGACGGATTTGTACTTGAAGTCATTGCTTCCGCCAACTATTCTGAAACCAGCCGCGACTGTTGGATAGTCCTGAAAGTCTCTGATGGAGACCAGGAAGCGACAGAGCACATACATGTCATACAGGATCCTTTCAGGCGCAACATTCAATACGACGGCATAAGCGTCTGTGTCCGTTGGGGTGGCACTCTACACGATGATATCTTCACTGACAAGCAGGTCACAACCCGCACTTTCCCGCCAATAGTATATGGTGTCTATGGTTATGGCTCGGAGCCTAGTGTAGAACCTATCTTCACCTCAGTGATGACTTTGCCAGATCCTCGTGGCAACTCGTTGGGCAATTGGGCTGCTCGTTTCCAGAAGAGAGACGGTCTAATCTATGGTACTTTCTCATGGGATTATGACGGGTTCGAAGGCATAAAATTCTCAGTTATTGGAGCACCTTGCAAAAGCGGAGGTCCTCTTCAGCCAGGAAGCTACACGACCAGTTATTGGTATGGCGATGCTGCCATCTGTATTGATGGAGAGTATATTGCCAGCTACGAGCGTTGGACGTCGAAGCAAATAGGTGAAGATGAATATGAAAGAGTGTATGATGATGAGCTTCCCAAAGAAATCAATGTCTATCTCCACATCGCTGGCAGTAGCACCATATTGCCATGGGGCCATCCAGACTGGGAATAATTCATGCATCGACACTATTTTCAATTAAGTAAGAAGTCATCGTCAAACAAGATACCCTTATCAATCCCAAGTGCCCGGCCCCTCCACAGGTCGGGCACTTCGCGTTTCTATGTCCAGCTTTTTGAGTGATGTACATTTTTACACTCATTATCCAAGCATTTTGTGGGCGAAGGTGTGAAAAGCGACGTTTCTTTTGGTGGATTCGGGGAAGATGGCTATATTTGGCGCGAAAGTATTTGAAAATCTAATAATTATGAGCTTATGAAAAAAGTTCTTTTGCTTTTGATGGCGCTGGTGCTGCCGGTGGTGGCGAGCGCACAGGAACGTACGCCCCGGCTGGTGGTGTGGCAGAAGTCGGGGGAGAAGGTGTACTTCAAGTTAGCAGACCTGCCTGAAACGACATTCGAGGATAATCTGCTGATTATCAAGACGCGAAATGCTACTGCGGAGTACCAGCTATCCAACATCCTGCGTTATACCTACGAAGGTGTGCCGGACGGCGTGGAGTTGTTACCCAACGAGCGCTCCGTTGTCATCAACGACAAGGGCGATGCCGTGACCTTCCAGGGCTTGCGCGATGGCACTGTCGCCAGCCTCTACACGGCCGGTGGCGTATTGCTAGAACAGCGCACGGCCGCTGACGGCCAAACCATATCTTTTTCCATTAAGAACCGCCCCCGTGGCGTGTATATTGCGAAGGCTGGAACAGAAACCATTAAACTGATGCGGCCATGAAACAGCTAACTACAACGAATTACACAAATTGCACGAATTGGCTGTGCCGTAGTTGGCGCGTGCTGTTTCTGCTCGCAATTGCCAATTGTCAATTGTCCATTGTCATTTCCATAAAGGCGCAGGACGAGAACGCGGCCTTCTATATCTATCAGAAAGGCGGGCGCGTGAACGGTTTCTTTTATGACGAGGTGGAGAAAATCACTTACTCGTACTATGACAATCAAGGTATCGCCTATGATGAATATATGTCTCAGGAGGTTGTCACAGAAGACAGTACTTATCGATTCTTGCTCTCAGACATTGACAGTATAGGCTTTGTGCAGCCCATGACTAAGATGGGGCCGAAAGTACGAATCATTGATCAGCGAACAAGCTCAGGAGCAGGAGATTATCTTACTAGGTATCTATGGCAATATGACATGAATAATTGCATGCTCCGATTCTGCTCAACTTGTGATATCCCTCGCGATCAATACCCCAAGGTTGGTGATGTCTTTATTGTCATTTTTGTGAGTACGACATGGGGAATGAAAGTTGAGAGCGTATCTGAATTGAGTGATGGCATCTATGCGTATGGCACGCCTATAACGGATTTTTCGGATATTTATCAGCAGCTCGTCACTGTGGAACAATATGGCTATGATGACAGCGGAAAGATGGTACGTCGTCGTGTGGCCGGTCATCCAGAGCTGAATGTTGGACAATTCTCTCGTAGGGCAAAAGGAAAGTTTGAGGGCGATATCTTCAACTTCAGCCTCAATGGTCATTTCCCGCTCTACAATGGCGATGGTATTACTGCGTCCATAGATCCAAGCTTGAAGGGTAAAGTGCATGCTCGTGTAGATTGGAACCTTCCAGTTCTTGGGTCCAAATACATCGGCATCACTACCCGTTTGGACTTGGGCGTACAAATGGGCTTCACCGTCACCGGAAAAATAGGAGAAGCCAAGAAAGGAGGTTTTGGCTCTTTTGCTACCATCCCGTTGCCAGCCACATGTCCTATCCTTACCCTTGAAATGGGCCCCGATATGTTCATTCGTGGGCAGGCAGATTTGAAATTTATGGCTTCAACGTCCGAGGCCAAGGGTAGTATCTGGAGTAAGTTGGAAATCAAAGATTGGTGGCCATCGTTCTCGTGCGGGAAAGGGAATCCCGATGAGGGTAACGAGACTCCTAATTCCGGCAGTGAATCTGGAAACTATCAGATGGAACTCAGCGGTTGGGTACAGACGGGGTGCAACTTCCCCATGAAGTTTGCCAGTCTGCCTATCATGAAGAGGATTTTTAATGCCACCATAGGTGGGGAATGGTTCATAGGTCCCAAGATATCAGGATCCATAGCATTTGATTTCACGGAGCCGAAGTTCGCCGACACCTTTATGTATAACCTATTGAAGAATACCAAATTCTCGATGTCCTTATGCGATGCTGACTACGAAATCTCTGCCGATGTGGAATCAGCGTTCAGCTCACGCAAGAAATGGACATTGGCAGATGGAACCTTCAATCTATTCCAGCCGTTAGAAGTTAGCTTTGTGCCTGAATTCGGCAACTGCGTGGAATATGATGAGGATCGCTACCTCCCTGATAACGAAGGAGGCGTGACAAAGGTTCCATGTCGTGTCTTCGCCTTTGAACCCACTGGTAATGTTTTCAAGCCTGTAAAAGTAGGTGTCATCTGTTATGAACTTGATGAGAATGGCAAGGAAGTAACCTGGTGGAGTATGCCGAATCGGGCAAAACTTTATCATCAAGTTGAGTTGATGACTGAACATGAGAGGAATACGTGGCCAGAAATAGTTTTTAATTATCCTAACGGCTGTGTCGGGTATTCCAAGAATCCTGTAAGGTATAGATTCCGTCCTTTTGTGGAACTTTTCCAAAAAACATATGCTGCCGATCCGTACTATGATTATGTGGAAAAACCCTATTTGGGGGCAAGTTCTAATACCTTATATATAGAATATGACGGCGAAGTCAAGACGCCTGTCAAACTAGAGGGTATATGCGACAATATATTTGCTTTTGACAATCATTCGGTTGATGCCTGGCCTTACTTTCCAGAATGGATAAATATCACAGACAAAGGTGAAGGTAAGTTCGAGATTTCCGTCACAGACATGAAGAAGTTTCAAGAGTTACAAGGATATAACCACACACCAGGTGACACACTTCTTTTTTTGAACACTTCCTATAAAGGAACAGGAAATCGGAATGGGTTTGAAATAGAATCTAATGGCTTGACGCTCACTACGGCCATTCTGCCCAACAAGTCTGTTGATCCTGTGCAGACGATTGTCACAAAGGGCTATATGCCAGACCTCAGAACAGAGCACTTTAATTACATCCAGCCGAAGGACTTCCCAACGAACATGAATCATAAGTTCACGCGTAATACCAACAACGATGGCTGGCATTGCGAAGCGACATCTGCCGATGAAACGGGACAATTCAAGATGGAGTACGATATTCTGTGTGATGAAGGTAATGCCCAATTATTGCCATCAGGTCAGGCAACTCGCTATTCCCGTCGTTTCTACGTTAGAAACGGAACGCTCACTTATTCGTGGACTGAGACGAGGATGAGTAGAGACGTTGAGCACACTCTTTCAGGGTCGTTAACGGGCACATTCGCAAACGAATCAGGTTATTTCAATCTGGATAAGATAACAACAGGCTATGTTGAGCCAACTTTCGCCCAAAACCTTAGATACACGCTTCGTGAAGATGATGGTCCAGAACAATCCACTACCATGAACCGAGGCTTAAACCTCAAGATCTGTTTCCCTGAATACTTCGATCAGCCTGCACAATAGGAAATCCAGCTGACCTTCAGCCCCACACTCATCTTCCAATAACCTACTCAACAACGAAGAGCCCCCGACCGAGGGCTCTTCGTTGCTTCATGCCAGTATCTACCTTTTTATGACTTCCGCTTGCGCCATACGCCTACGGCTACGAGGGCGATGAGGAGCAGCGCGAGGGCGATGAGGGCGGTGTTGGCGATGGCCTCGGTAGTGTGGAGGCTCTGCGGGTCGAAGCGGAAGGCTATGTGGTGCTTGCCGGCGGGGATGACGACGGCGCGCAGGACGTAGTCGGCACGCAGGATGGGGGCGGGCTCGCCGTCGATGGTGCACTGCCAGCCGGGGTAGTAGATGTCGGAGAAGACGGCCAGGCGCTGGCAGTCGGTCTCAGCCTCGAAGGTGAGGGCGTTGGCCTCGTAGGAGGTGAGGGTGAGGAATGAGGAATGAGGAATGACGAATGACGAATCAGATTTACTATCCGAGGAACCAGCAAGGTTACTTTTATTCGTCATTCGTACCTCGTCATTCGTCACTTTTGGCCCTCCGGCGCTAATCAAGGCGTCGGGGAGCTGGTCGCGGAAGCGGACATCGACGGCGGCTGTGGTGCGGGGGTTGATGGCGCCCAAGAGGGAGAGCTCTTCGTCGGCATTGGCAGCGAGGAGTACGTCATCCACGAACCAGGCGTTGCCCATCGCCCACGGGTTCTGCACGGGTGCCGTCTGGCCGCCCTGCAGCGGCAGGATGGCGTACTTGGTGTTGAGCATGTTCAGCACGGGGAAGAGGCTGTCGCCGGCGACGCTGTCGAGGCGTCCGTTGGTCTCGGCAACGGCTTTGTAGAGGGTGGCGAGCTGCGGCTGGATGTGGGCTTCGATGAGCTCCTGGTAGCGGCGCAGCTTGGCGGCGTGGTAGCCGCCGATGCTCTTGTGCCAGTAGGAGGTGGTGTTGTCGTTGAAGGTGTTCACGGCGAGGTTCACGACGCGGTAGTAGAGGTCGCTGTCCTGCAGGATGGCCTCGTCGGCGGGTGTCTTCTGGAAGAACTGCTGCGCGGGCTGGGGCTTGGAGAACATGGCGTCGTTGAGGTAGCGCTTGTTGACATCCCACAGGTCGGCGGTGCAGAGCACGAGGAGACAAAGGACCATCGCCCACGCCTTGATCTTCTTAAAATAATACGCGAGGAGCACGGCGCAGCCCACGAGGATGATGAGCAGCGAGCGGCCGGCATCGGCGGTGAAGACAGCGCGACGCATATCGTTCAGGTTGCGCAGGATGTCGGCGAGCATGTCAGCGGGGATATAGCCAGCCTGCACGGCGTTGTTCAGCATCTCAGCCTCGGAGCTGCTGACGTAGTTGCCGAAGAAGACGTCGGGCATGAGCCAGAAGAGCAGGCAGGGGCCGGCGGTGAGAAGGAGGGCAAAAAGCCCCTCTCTAACTCCCCCCGTGGGGGGGAGGATTCCTGCACTCTTAGAGGACTCGGCGGCATTGGCTTGGCGGCCCTCCCCCCCACGGGGGGAGCGGGGAGAGGGGCTTACAATCTCCCGCAGCGCCAGCATGGCCAGCAGGGGGATGGTGAACTCGGCGATGACGAGGATGGAGGCCACGGTGCGGAACTTGTCGTACATGGGTACATAGTCCAGCCACAGGTCGGTCCAGGGCATGAAGTTCTTACCCCATGCGAGGGTGATGGAGAGCAGCGTGGCGATGAAAAGTGCCCATTTCATCGGCCCCTTGACGATGAAGAGGCCGAGGACGAAGAGGAACACCACGAAGGCGCCGACATAGACGGGGCCGCTGGTGCCGGGCTGCTCGCCCCAGTACTGTCCGAGGCTCTGATAGACGGGCATATAGGTGGGGTTGGCCTTCTCCATGGCCGTCTTGCTCTGTGTGAGGGGTTGGCTGGCGCCGCCCTTGACATTGGGGATGAGCAGCGACCATGTCTCGCCAATGCCGTAGCTCCAGGCGGTGATGTAGCTGCGCTCCAAGCCGCTGCTGGTCTGGTCGGAGGGGTCTTTAGTCTTCTGCGTCAGCTCGCTCTTCCCGCGCATCGACTCCTTGGAGTACTCCCATGTGTGGTAGAGATTGGAGACGTTGACGGCGATGCCGATGAGGCAGCCGAGGGCGAAGACGGCAGTCGCTTTCATCCAGCGCAACCATTGGTTGCGCTGGATGAAAGCGAGGCTCATCAGCACCATCACGAAGCCGAAGTAGTAGGTCATCTGGATGTGGTTCGACAGGATCTGCAGGGCCATGAAGACGGCGGTGACGAGGAGGCCCCAGCCGTAGCGGCCGCGGTAGCAGAGCACCATGCCGGCGATGGTGGGCGGGATGTAGGCCAGCGTGTAGAACTTCCAGATGTGACCTGCACCTATTATAATAAAGTAGTAGCTGGAGAAAGCCCACAAGACGGCACCCAGCGCTGCCATCCACGCCTTGAAGTCGAAGGCGCGCAGCAGGATGTAGAAACCCAAGAGCATGATGAACACCAGCACGACATAGTCCGGCAGCCATAGCTTATAGACGCTCTCCACCTTCGAGAGCTTCTCAGTGGATGGGTAGGAGGGCGCCATCTGATAGGTGGGCATACCCGAGAACAGCGTGTTGGTCCAGCGGGTGCGCTCGCCGTCGTGGCTCTTGCGATAGGCCTCCATCTCCGAGGATGCGCCGGCACCGCCGCTGTGGTCATGGCCTGTCAGCACCAGCCCTTCGGAGACCGGCTTGGCGAAGTAGGCGAAGGAGAGGGCTACGAAGAAGAGGATGGCGAGGAGGTCGGGGAGGAGGGAAGATACCCAGCGGACTCTCCCCCCGCCCTCCCTATCAGGGAGGGAGCTGTTACTATTTGACAGGTTGTTATTGCTCATAGATGGTGATGAATGATGAATGGTTTTTCTTTTAAAAGCAAGAAGTGAGGAGTGCGAGCACTTCTCACTTCGTTTAGATCTCACTTCTTGAAAAGTGACCGCTCCCTCCCTGATAGGGAGGGCGGGGGGAGAGTCTGTTTTTTTACTTACGCAGACCCAGAGCCTTGACGATAGCGCGGTAGCGGTTGATGTCGCGAGCCTTCAGATAGTTGAGGAGTGCGCGACGCTTACCTACGAGACCCGTGAGCGAACGCTCGGTGCTGTGGTCCTTGCGGTTCTGCTTCATGTGCTCAGTGAGGTGAGCAATGCGGTAGGTGAACAGTGCAATCTGGCTCTCAGCGCTACCCGTGTCGGTAGTGCCCTTACCGAACTTCTCGAAGAGTTCGGCCTTCTTAGCGGAATCTAAGTACATAATGTTTTGATGATAGAAGTTTGTAAATCACATCCTTCAGGTGGTGAGCCGTCGTCATCAATCGTCGTGCACCCACCCTCGAATGCACCCGTGTTTCGGGTTTAGCGGGCGCAAAGGTACACCTTTTTAATGATAGAAGGAAAAAGAAAAGTGAAAAAACACCTCAAATAAAAATAATTTTTAACACTTTTCATCCGCACACCGCATTTTTTGAGCGGGTAAAAGCCTCAGCCGAAGTTGTCGGTCGTCTCTGCCCTTAAGTTAAAAATTAAGGACTTTAGGGCTCAATTAAGGGGCGTTATCGACAAGAAATTCTTCATCTTCAGACTAATCAAGATCTTTGGTTAATCCACACGGTTATGTAGGTGACCCGAAATATCGTCAGAAATATCTGACTATAAGTTGATTAATTTTTAGGACATCCCTTAAAAAAGAAAAAAGAAAAGGAAAATATGGGGGAGAGGTGTTGATTTTTGGGCGTTTTCGTGTGGGGAATTGGAATATTTCGTACCTTTGCCGCGCCTAAGGAGTGGTCATTCATCACATCATGAGAAGAACTGGATGCCATATTCTACTGATTGTCACGTTGCTGAGTTTCCTCTGCAACGACTGCGCCGTGGCTCATTCCACGATGCAGACGGCACCGGGACTGGTGTACTACTGCACAGGCAGCAGCGATGGATGCTACCACAAGACGAAGACGTGTTCGGTGCTGAAGGGCTGCGCGGGCGTGGTGATGCCCGTGACACCCACGACGGCCAAGGGCAGAGGCCTCTCAGCCTGTCCGCAATGTATGAGCGAAAACAGCCCGGCACCACAGAACACTGCACCTCGACAGACGACGACCTATGGCCCCGGCGCGGGTGCAGGCGCTGGCATTGGTGCTGCCACCGGCGCTGGCGTTGCTGCCGTCACAGTACCTACCTCAAAGGCTGAGGAGAGGGCCATGGAGAGGCTGGAGCGGGCACGAGAGAAGGCTCGCAAAGAGGCTGAGAAGGCACAGAAGGAGGCTGAGAAGGCACAACGCAAGATTGAGAAGGCCGAGAGGGAGCGCGAGGCGGCACGGCTGAAGCAGCAGGCACGCGAGATGAAGGAGAACGCCAAGGCACGCAAACAGGCCATCAAGGAGGCCAAGGAGGCAGAGAAGCAGGCCAAGAAACTGGCGCGCGAGAAGCAGAAGGAGGCCAAGGCACGCCGCAAGGAGACGGCCAGCCTGCAGCGTGATGCGGAACTGCGCATTCAGCAGGAGTCACGCGATATACGCTCGGCTGCCGAGGACAAACGTCTGGAAGCCGAGGAACTCAAGCGCGAGGCCAAGGAGCTGAAGCGCGAGGCTGCAGCACGAAAGAGGTCGATAGCCATGGAGAAGAAGCGCATCGAAGCCGAGCAACGGCGACAAGCCGAAGAGCTGAAACGCCAGGCTACACTGCAGCGCCAGGAGGCTGAACGCATCAAACGCGAGGCCGAAGCCATGCGCAAGGAGATGAAGGAGCAGGAGAGAGCCGCCAAGGAGGCTGAGAAGGCTGCCCGACGCGCCAAATAGGTGGGGGGATGACCATTTTTAGGTATTCACTTGTAAAAAAATCGGCCGATTATTTGCGTGAATCACTAAAAGTAAGTACTTTTGCCCCGCAAACCAAACGATTATTCATTTAAAACCAATCTACAATTATGGCTTACGTAATTAGTGAAGACTGCGTTGCTTGCGGCACCTGCATCGACGAATGCCCCGTTGGCGCTATCTCTGAAGGCGACATCTACAGCATCAACCCCGACGAGTGCACCGAGTGTGGCACTTGTGCTGACGCTTGCCCCTCCGGCGCTATCAGCCTGGGCTAAACAGCAGCTTACAAGAAACAAAGGCAGGTCGCATCACCACGATGCGACCTGTCTGCATTTTCTATACTTTTCTATGGGTTCTTGCGCAGCAGGGTGAGGCCGTCGCGCAGGGGCAGGATGACGGTCTCCACGCGAGGGTCAGCGGCTACGACATCGTTGAAGGCCATGATGCCGCGAAGCTGAGAGGACTTGGCGTTATCAACCTCACCCCCCAACCCCCTCTCCAAAGGGCGAGGGGGAGTGATTACTTGATCGCCCCACAAGGTGTTGTCAGCAAGGATGTAACCGCCCGGACGGACATGAGGGAAGACGGCTTCGTAGTAATCAACGTAGTGGCGCTTGTCGGCATCGATGAAGACGAGATCAAACGGCTCACCCACTCCTGTCTGCGAAGGGAGTGGCTGCACACCGCTATCGAGCAAAGCGAGGTTCTCCCCCTCACGGGGGAGCGGAGAGAGGATCTGCATCACATCCCCGATGTGCAGGGTGACGCGGTCGGCCCAGGGCGAGTTCTCAATCCAGGGACGCGTGAAGTCCTCCTGCTCATCATTGATTTCAAAGGTGTGGAGCATAGCGCCAGGCTCCAGGGCGCTGGCCATGGCCAAGGCACTGTAGCCGGTGAAGGTGCCGATTTCAAGGACAAGGCGCGGACGAATCATCTGCACCAACATCCGCAACACCTGACCCTGCACATGACCGCTGGCCATGCGCGGGTAGTTGAGGTGGAGGTGCGTGGCACGCCACAGAGCGTGGAGATAAGGATGCTCCGGCGTGATGTGGGATTCTATGTAGTCGTCGAGACTCAAATGAAGTTCTGATTTTTTCATTCTATATTGACCTTCGGTCGAGCCTGCTCACGCTCAGGAAAGTTCAAGCGAGCTTGACTCTCCTCTCGCTTAATCGCAGCCTTCTTCACTCTTAACTCTTCACCAATGCTTCTACGGCCAGACGATAGCTGTCGAGGCCGAAGCCGCAGATGACACCGCGGCAGGCGGCACTGATGCAGCTGTGGTGGCGGAACTCCTCGCGCTGGTGGACATTGGAGATGTGTACCTCTACGACAGGCGTCGTGATGGCACGGATAGCATCGTGGAGGGCGATGCTGGTGTGGGTGTAGGCACCCGCGTTGAGCACAATGCCGTCGGCCGTGAATCCCACCTCATGGAGCTTGTCGATGAGGGCGCCCTCGTGGTTGCTCTGGAAATAGGTGAGCTCCACGTCGGGGTACTGCTGGCACAATTCTTCAAAGTATGCTTCAAAGGAGCGAGCGCCGTAGATGCCAGGCTCGCGGCGACCCAGAAGATTGAGGTTGGGACCGTTGAGAATAAGGATTGATTTCATAATTGGAAAAATGAAGAATGATGAATGATGAATGAAGAGTGAAGAATAAAAGTTACTTGAACTTTGAACTTGGAACTTTGAACTTTGAACTTGACTCTTAAACTCCTTACACCCTTCACCCTCGCTTGCGAGGCCCTCCCCCCCACGGGGGGAGCGGGGAGAGGAGCTTTTGAACTTACGCCGTTCTCTGGATGACGTAGTCGAGATAGCGGCGCAGGGCCGCGGCGACGTCAGGGTTGCGAAGGTTGGCAAGGAGGCTGAGGGCCTCGTCGCGCAGGCGCTGGATCTCGCCTTCGGCATAGGCGATGCCACCGCTCTGGATGGTGAAATCCGTCAGCTCCTGTATCTCCTGGCGCGAAGCTTCGAGCGACCTTATGCGCATGGCGAGATGATGGTAGCGTGCGTTGGTGGTGGCATTGAGCGCATAGATTACGGGCAGCGTGAGCTTGCCTTCCTGCAGGTCGTTGCCCTTGGGCTTGCCCACGTTGAGGCTCTCGTCGAAGTCGAAGAGGTCATCACGCATCTGGAAGCAGAGCCCTACCAAGTGGGCAAAGCGCTGCAGCAGAGCGGTGGTGGCAGCATCGGCACCTCCGAGGACGGCACCGACATAGGCACTGGTCTCGAAGAGCGCTGCCGTCTTCTTGGAGATGACGTCGTAGTAGGCGGCCTCGCTGAAAACGGTGCTGTGGGTGTTGTTGAGCTGCAGCAGCTCGCCGTCGGCCAGCGTCTGACCCAGCCACGCCATCCGCTCCACGACACCAAGATGATGTGTAAGGGCCACTTCGGAGAGCGCTTTCGACGTGATGAAATCGCCTACAAGGACCGCCGCCTTGTTGTCGAAGAGTGCATTCACAGAGCGCTGGCCGCGCCGCATGTCGCTCTCATCAACCACGTCGTCGTGCACCAGGCTGGCCGTGTGCAGCATCTCCAGTCCTGCCGCAGCATGCAACACCTCGTCGGTGACAACACCGCCCTCGCGGGCACAGAGGATGACCAGCGTGGGGCGCATCATCTTGCCCAGCTTGCGGGTGAGATGGCTGAGGGCGGCAGCGAGGAGCTCGTTGTCGGAATGCAAGGCTGAACGGAAAAAGGTCTTGTAGCGTTCCAGCTCGGAAGCTATCAGTTGATGGATTTCTTCTAACATTTCGGGCACAAAGATACGAAGATTTAGTTTAAAGTTTAAAGTTTAAGGATTAAAGTTGGGGTTAGGGCTTGAAATTTGCTGTTTCTGCGGCCTCCGTTTCACAAAATTATTATAACTTTGCCGCATGAAACTCTTTTTACTCGACGCCTACGCACTGATTTATCGTGCTTACTACGGCTTTATCAAGAACCCTCGCATCAACAGCAAGGGAGAAAACGTCTCGGCCATCTTCGGCTTCGTCAACACCCTGGAGGAGGTGCTCACCAAAGAGCAACCCACACACATCGGCGTGGCCTTTGACCCGCATGGCGGCACCTTCCGCCATAAGGCATATCCGCCCTATAAGGCACAGCGCGAGGAGACCCCCGAGGGCATCCGCTTTGGCGTGCCGATCATCAAGGAACTACTGGAAGCATACAGGATTCCGGTCTTGGAGGTGGAGGGCTATGAAGCCGACGACGTCATCGGCACACTGGCGACACAAGCCGAGGCACAGGGCATCGAGACGTACATGATGACACCGGACAAGGACTACGGGCAGCTGGTGTCCGAGCACGTCAGCATGTTCAAGCCCCGCTCCATGGGACCTGGATTCGATGTCCTCGGCCCCGCGGAAGTCTGCAAGAAATGGGGCATCGATCGGCCTGAGCAGGTGGTGGACATCTTAGGGCTGATGGGCGATGCCTCGGACAACATCCCTGGATGTCCGGGCGTAGGCGAGAAGACAGCCATGCAGCTCATACAGCAGTTCGGAGGCATCGAAGGACTACTGGCACACACCGACCAGCTCAAGGGCAAGCAACGCGAGAAGGTGGAGACAAACCGCGAGCAGATAGAGCTGTCGCGCTGGCTGGCAAAAATTGTCACAGATGTCCCCATCACGCTGGATATGCAGGCGTTGGCCGTACAGGAGCCTGATCGCGAGACGCTGAACGATATGTTTGAGCGGCTGGAGATGAGGTCGAAGACGAGGACGGAGACCCAGGCCTCACCCCTAACCCCTCTCCAAAGGGCGAGGGGAACTTCAGGGAGGGAGCAGTCGCCAAAGGCAGCTGAGGGGCAACTGGATCTCTTTGCCGACCCGCAGCCCACAGTCGTCGCCTCTGCCGCTCCTCTTGCAGACAACGCGCAGCCTCTACCCTCCCTAACGGACAAGGCCGGGGATGGGTCTTATTCCCTCTGTTCCACCCTCTCCGCACGCGCGAACCTTATAGAAAAACTACGCTCGGCCAAGGAAATCAGTATGGACACCGAGACAACTTCCACGCAGGCTGTTGATGCAGAACTGGTAGGCCTGAGCTTCGCCGTCAAGGAGGGTGAAGGGTTCTACGTTCCCGTGCCGGAAAACCAAAATGAGGCAAAGGCTATCGTGGAGGAGTTCCGAGCCATCTACGAGGACGAGAAGACACTGAAGGTGGGACAGAACCTGAAGTACGACCTGATGGTGCTGGCGAACTACGGCATCGAGGTGCGCGGCCCGATGTTCGACACGATGATTGCTCACTATGTGCTGCAACCCGAGATGCACCATGGAATGGACTATCTGGCCGAAGCCTATCTGCACTACAAGACCATCCACATCGAAGAACTCATCGGCGAGAAGAAGGCCGGGAAACAGCAGAAGACCATGCGCGACGTGCCGCCTGAAGAGGTGTGCCCCTACGCCGCGGAGGACGCAGATATCACACTGCGTCTGAAGAATGTCTTCAAGCCGATGCTGGAGGAAGAAGGGTCGTGGGAGCTGTTCCGCGACATTGAGATGCCGCTGATGCCCGTGCTGGCAAGCATGGAGCTGGCTGGCGTCAGGCTGAACACAGAAGCCCTGAAGCAAGTGGGAGAACAGCACACACGAGAGATGCAGGAGATTGAACAGGAAATCTACACGCTGGCCGGCGAGGAGTTCAACATCCAGTCGCCAAGGCAGGTGGGCGTGCTGCTCTTTGAGAAACTGCAGCTCGACAAAAAAGCTAAGAAAACGAAGACCGGGCAGTACGTCACCAACGAGGAAGTGATGGAGCGACTGCGCACAAAACACCCCATCGTGGAGAAGATCCTGGCCTACCGCGCCAAACGCAAGCTCCTGAGTACATACATCGAGGCACTGCCCAAACTCATCAACCCGCGAACAGGGCATATCCACACCTCATTCAACCAGACCATCACGGCCACGGGCCGCCTGTCAAGCTCGAACCCCAACCTGCAGAACATCCCCGTGCGCTCTGCCGACGGCAAGGAAATCCGCAAGGCCTTCATCCCCGACGAGGGACAACTGTTCTTCTCAGCCGACTACTCGCAGGTGGAACTGCGCATCATGGCTCATCTGAGCGGCGACGAAGGACTCATTGAGGACTTCCGCCTCGGCCACGACATCCACGCCGCCACCGCTGCCAAGATTTTCCATAAGAAGATTGAAGAGGTGACGCGCGAAGAACGCGGACGTGCCAAGACTGCCAACTTCGGCATCATCTATGGCATCACGGCCTTCGGACTCACGGAACGCTTGGGCATCAGCCGAACAGAAGCCAAAGCGCTCATCGACAACTATTTCCTCACCTACCCCCGCGTGCAGGCTTACATGCAGGAAAGCATCGATTTCGCCCGCGCCAAAGGTTACACCGAAACCATCTGCCACCGACGCTGCTACCTGCGCGACATCAACTCCGCCAACGCCACCGTGCGCGGCTTTGCTGAGCGCAACGCCATCAACGCACCCATACAGGGCTCGGCAGCTGACATCATTAAGATAGCGATGATACGCATCCATCGCCGCTTCCGCGAGGAAGGAATCCGCTCGAAGATGATTCTCCAGGTGCACGATGAACTGAACTTCAGCGTACTACCCGAGGAGCGCGAGCGCGTGGAGCAGATTGTCCTGACAGAGATGCAGGCAGCCTTCACCATGAAGGTGCCGCTGATAGCCGACGCAGGATGGGGTGAGAACTGGCTGGAAGCGCATTAGACGGCATCACCCCACATGCAGTAGGGATAGCGCCGCAGGTGAGCATTGTAGTAGCGGCGGTCGCCCGTGACCTCATCGCCGAGGAACGCAGGACGCTGGAAGGGCTCGTCGGCAGCAGACAACTCCACCTCGGCCATCACCAAGCCTTCGTTCTCGCCAAAGAACTCATCGACCTCGAAAACATGACCATCGGCCATGCGCACAAGCCACCGCTCCTTCTGAATGGTGCCTAGTTCGCATAGCTGCATGAGTTCCTGCGCATCGGCCAAAGCCACCTCGGTTTCAAACTCGTAGCGGCTGATGCCGCCATCGCGGCTGGGGCCTTTGATGGTCAGATAGCCGCGATTACCACGGATGCGGACGCGCACAGTGCGCCCGGAACCGGAGCAGATGTAACCTTGTTCGATGCGCGTGTGGTCGTAGGCGAGCGCCTTGAAGCTGTCGTCAAGAACGCGGAACTTACGTTCGATTTCCTGAGCCATCGCTTAGGCGTACATCAACAGATAACCCACGAGGATGATGAGGAAAAAGACCAGCAGACCGCCGACAATCCAGTTGATGACGCGCTTGGCCTGACGTTCTTCGCGAGCAGCCTTCTTGGCTGCGCGCATTTCTTTCTTTGCTTTACTCATAGTATGATAGTTTTTAGGACTTATTAGACTTATTGCGGGCCAGAAAGCTCACAGGCAGGACGGACTTATTCTCCGCCGAACTCCATGAGATAGGCCTTGATGAAGGCATCGATCTTGCCATCCATCACACCGCCCACATCTGAGGTCTGGTAACCCGTGCGATGATCTTTGACGCGACGGTCGTCGAAGACATAGGAGCGTATCTGAGAGCCCCACTCGATCTTCTTCTTGCCGGCTTCCACCTTGGCCTGCTCCTGCATACGGTGCTGCAGCTCTTTGTCGTAGAGCATGGAGCGCAGCAGTCGCAGGGCGTTCTCCTTGTTCTTGGGCTGGTCGCGCGTCTCGGTGTTCTCAATGAGGATTTCCTCCTCCTCGCCCGTGTAGGGGTCTTTGTATTGGTAGCGCAGACGCACGCCGGACTCCACTTTGTTCACGTTCTGGCCACCGGCACCGCTGCTGCGGAAGGTGTCCCATGAAATGCGCGCCTGCTCGATGTTCACCTCAATGGAGTCATCGACCAGCGGCGTGACGAAGACAGAGGCGAAGCTGGTCATACGCTTGCCCTGAGCATTGTAGGGACTGACGCGCACCAGGCGGTGGACACCGTTCTCGCCCTTGAGATAACCATAGGCATAGTCGCCCATAATCTCCAAGGTGCAGGACTTGATGCCGGCATCATCGGCCTCCAGCAGGTTGCTGACCACACATTTGTAGCCATTCTGCTCGGCCCAGCGCATATACATGCGCATCAGCATCTGCGCCCAATCCTGGGCCTCGGTGCCACCGGCTCCTGAGTTGATCTTCAGGACAGCATCCATGGAGTCCTCCTCTTTCTGAAGCATGTTGCGCAGCTCCAGGGACTCGATGGCATCAATGGTCTTGGCATAGAGGTCATCAACCTCTTCCTCGGTGACCAGGTCCTCGCGATAGAAATCAAAGGCCGTTGACAGTTCATCGGCATAAGTACGCACCTCGGCGTAGCCCTTGATCCACTTCTCCAGGTTCTTGACCTTCTTCATCTGGTCCTCGGCCCGTTTGGCATCCTCCCAGAAATCAGGTGCTTGTGTACGTAGCTGTTCCTCTTCATATTCCATCTGCTTGCGGGGAATATCGAGGTATTTGTTGAGCGCCTCCACGCGCTCTTGGGTTTCCTTCAGTTGATCTTGAGTAATCACGCTTCTTATTAACGAATTATCGATTGATGATTGATATGTTTCGGATGTTACGACTCAGCATACATGGCATCTATTTGTTCCTTATAGTTCTTGGCGATGACGGGGCGCTTGATTTTCAATGTATTGGTGAGCTCGCCGCGCTCCATCGAGAAGGGCGTGGGCAGGAGCGTGATGCGCTTCACCTGCTCGTAGTGGGCAAACTCCTGCTGGAGCGTCTGAATGCGGTCGAGCACCATCTTCGTAACCACGGGATTCGCACAGAGTTCCTCGCGCGAGGCAAAGGCGATGGCGTTGTCGCGGGCCCACTGCTCTAACAACTTATAGTCGGGGATGATGAGCGCCGAGACAAACTTGCGCTCGTCGGCTATGATAGCTATCTCGTCAACGAAACGATCTACCACGAACTTTGATTCCAGCGCCTGCGGCGAGATGTACTTGCCATTGCTGGTCTTAAAGAGATCCTTGATGCGGTCGGTGAGGTAGAGTTCGCCGTTCTTGATATAGCCACTGTCACCCGTATGGAACCAACCCTCGGCATCGATGGCTTGAGCGGTAATCGTGGGCTTGCGGTAATAGCCCTTCGTGATGGTTTCGCCCTTGAGCAGAATCTCGTTGTTCTCACCGAATTTGATGTCAATGCCTTTGAGCACACGACCTACGGAACCAACACTCACCGGGGAGTCGTGCCAGTCGCAGGAGACGGTGGCGGTGGTCTCTGTCAGGCCATAACCGGCAGTCATATTGATGCCACAGGAGTGCACAAACTCTTCGACCTCACGCGGGATGGCAGCGCCGGCCGTGGGGAAGAAATGAGCATTCTCCAAGCCCAGCGTCTTCTTCAGGAGCGAGATGATGGTCTTCTCGTAGAAGAGATAACGCAACTTCAGGGGCAAGGGGGGCACCAAGCCGCGCATCTTATAATCAACGTTGTAGCGCTTGCCGATGGCAAGGGCGTCAAGTATCAGTTTGCGCTGCATAGCGCTGCTGGTGGAAATCTTCTCCTGCACACCGGAATAGACCTTCTCCCAGAAGCGGGGCACAGCAGCCATACAGGTGGGATGTACCTCGCGCAGCGTCATTTGGATATCCTGAGGTTTGAGATTGATAGCCAGCTGAGCGCCACGACTCAGGCACCAATAGCTCCATGCCCGCTCGAAGACATGGGTGAAAGGCAGGAAGCACATGATGACATCCCTCTCGGAGAGATGCATGACGCTGTCGTTGGCGGGGATGGCTGCGCTGTACATACGGTAGGTGAGCATCACGCCCTTTGAGACACCTGTAGTGCCGCTCGTATAGAGGATATTGGCGAGGTCATCGGGTTGCACGGAGGCGGAGCGCTGGTCGACCTCTTCTGCAAAGGGACAGCCATCGCCCATAGCCAGGAACTCGTCAAAATAAAGGGATCTCTGGTCACGCGGGTTCTTGACGACGGTACGGTCAAAAATGATGAGACGCTCCAGCGTGGGACAAAGGCTCAGCACACGGAAAGCGGTGTCATACTGATACTGTTCGCCGACGAAGACATAGCGAATGGAGGCATCGTTGATCATGTACTGAATCTGGGCCTCGCTGCTCGTGGCATAGAAGGGGATGCTGACAGCACGAATACCATACGTTCCAAAATCTACACAAACACCCTCAGGCTTATTCTGCGAGAACACTGCGATGTTCTCTTGTACACCAACACCCAACTTCAAGAGGGCATTGCTCACAAGTGATACCCGCTGAGAGAATTCGTTCCACGAAATGGTCTTCCATGTAGCGGTTTCATAGTCGCGATAGCTCAGCGCAGTACGCTCGCCATAGACCTTTGCTTGCTCATGAATGAGCACGGATAGAGGAGACGTGTTCAACATAGTTTTACTGTTTGAATGCCACAAAGGTAGTCATAATTTATGATTTACGATTTACGATTTGCAATTTATCTTGCTTTTTTTCCTTTTTTTTCTTGAAAAGAGCTACCTTTGCGCCCAAAAAGGAACCGAGACATGCAAGACATCAACATCTTGACACGCGAGGCAGTGGCATTGCTACAGAACCTCATCGCCACCTCGCGTCTCAGCCGTCAGGAGACAAAGGCTGCTGAGATAATGGGCCATTTCATCGAAAGCAAACAGCTGGATGAGCACGGCGAGACGCTCTTCTCCATGCATCGCGATGCCAACAACACTTGGTGTATCGCACGCGGATATGACGCCCTGCGCCCCACCCTACTCCTAAATGCACACATCGACACCGTCCGCCCTGTTGCCGCCTGGCAACACGATCCGCTCACGCCAACGCTCGAAGGCGACCGCCTCTACGGACTCGGCAGCAACGACGACGGGGCCTCGCTGGTGAGCCTTTGGCAGGCGTTCCATGTCCTCTGCTCAAAGCCCCAAAGCTACAACCTCATCTTCCTGGCATCAGCCGAAGAGGAAGTGTCGGGACACGACGGCATCGAACGTGCCATCCCACAGCTACCGCCTGTGGACGTGGCGCTCGTGGGCGAACCAACAGGAATGCAACCCGCCATCGCTGAGAAAGGACTGATGGTGCTGGATGTCACAGCGACCGGAAAGGCTGGCCATGCCGCGCGCAACGAGGGCATCAACGCCATCTACCGCGCCATGGAGGATATCAAATGGTTCCGCTCCTTCCACTTCCCCAAAGAGTCACCCATCCTCGGACCTGTCAAGATGAGCGTGACGGTCATCAACGCTGGTACACAGCACAATGTCATTCCAGACAGCTGCACCTTCACTGTGGATGTGCGATCCAATGAATGCTACTCCAATGAGGCCATCTACAACACCATCTGCACCCATGTGAAGAGCGATGTCCACGCACGATCTTTCCGTCTCAATTCCTCGTGCATCGATACAAGCCACCCGCTGCTACAGCGCATCCTGACGCTTGGCCCAACGCTAAGTGGCCAAACTCGCACGCCCTTCGGCTCCCCGACGCTCTCTGATCAGGCGCTTATGCCATGGCCTTCACTGAAAATAGGACCCGGCGACAGCGCACGCAGCCACACAGCTGACGAGTATATCTGCATCAGTGAAATCGAAGGGGCCATTCGTGACTACATCACAGTGCTTGATGGCCTGCAGTTGTGACACAAGTGTGATAAAACACAAACCTAATCAGCACTTTTCATACACATTGCATGCATAATTAAAGAAAAGATTGTACTTTTGCGCCAAATTATTCAAGATTCATGAAGAAGATATTTTTTCTGGCAGCATTGCTGGCTGCAACCTCGATGATGGCACAGACAACGAAGAAGAGTTTTACACTCGATGACCTCATGCCAGGCGGTTCTACATTCTGGAACCTGCAACCCAAGTACATGTTCTCCACATGGTGGGGCGAAGTGCCTGTGGAACTGACAGTGGATGAGGCGAAGAGAGTGAAAAGTGAAAGAGTGAAAAGTGAAAAATCAAATCATGATGACATCCTTTTTACGGCTGATGACCTCAACGCCATTCTCGGCGAGAAAATCGTTCGGGCATGTACGAATCTCACCTTCCCCTATGCCGACCAGCCTGTGGTGAAGGTGCAGACGCCGAAGGAGATTATCCTCATCGACTTCGAGAAGAAGGAGGTGGTGTGGCGCGGCCAGATTCAGGAGGGCGCCAGCGAACTGACATGGAACAAGATGAGCCGCGCGATGGCCTACTGCATCGGCTCGAATGTCTTCGTGCAGACGGCCGACGGCCAGCGCCGCCAGCTCACCACCGACGGCAACGACGACATCGTCTATGGCCACAGCGTCAGCCGCGATGAGTTCGGCATTTCCAACGGCCTCTTCTGGAGCCCCGACGGTCAGCGCCTGGCCTTCTACAAGAAGGACCAGAGCCGCATCCCCAGCTACCCGCAGGTGGATATCACCCAGCGCATCGCCGCCACCTACGTGGACAAATACCCGATGGCGGGCGAGGAGTCGGAGGATGTCAGCGTGGCCGTCTTCGATGTGCCCACGGGCAAGACGGTGTGGCTGCAGAACCCGAAGCCCAAGACGGACTACATGACCAACCTCTCATGGGCACCCGACGGCAGCAAGCTCTTTGTCTTCGAGCTCAACCGCGACCAGAACTTCATGCAGCTCTTCGGCTATGATGCGGCCACGGGCATGAAGGATGCCGAGCCGCTCATCGAGGAGAAGCACCCGAAGTATGTGGAGCCCCTGCACACGCTGACGTTCCTGCCGTGGGATGCCACGAAAGCCGTGATGCAGAGCAGCCGCGACAACTGGAACCACCTGTATCTTATCAATTTGTCCAAGAAGATGTATCCCGAATGGCGCGAGGCAGCAGGCGGGGGCACCGCCTGCGACCACATCGCAGTGACGCTGCTCACACCGGGCGACTTCACCGTGCGCGACTTCCTGGGCTTCAACCAAAAGGAGAAAACAGCCCTCTTCATCGGCAATGTCACTCATCCCCTGCACCACACGATTCACGCAGTGAAAGTGAATGAGAAAGTGAAAAGTGAAAAATACCTATTACTGTCTGCGGGTGAGGGTGTGCACAGCGCCTCACTCAGCGCCAATGGCTCCCAACTCATCGACACCTATTCATCGCCCACTGTAGCGCGCCGCGTCACCCTTCTGTCCACCAAGAAAGGGACCGGGAAAGCGGGAGATGGGTCTTCCATTCTCCTAGATGCAGAAGACCCATGGAAGGACTACAATGTGCCAGAGATTACCAGCGGAAGCATCAAGGCGGCTGACGGCGTCACAGACCTCTACTACCGCCTCATCAAACCTGTGAACTTCGACCCCACGAAGAAATATCCCACGGTGGTCTATGTCTATGGAGGCCCTCATGCCCACAATGTGCAGGCCTCACGCGGCTATTACTTCCGTGGGTGGGAAATCTACATGGCACAGAAGGGCTACGTCATCTTCGTCCTCGACAACCGCGGATCGCAGTATCGCGGCCAGCAGTTCGAGCAGGCCACCTTCCGCCACTTAGGTGACGAGGAGATGAAGGACCAGATCTGCGGCGTGGAGTTCCTGAAGACACTGCCCTACGTGGATGCTGACCGCCTGGGCATCCACGGCTGGAGCTTCGGCGGCTTCATGACCACGAACCTGATGTGCACCTACCCCGATGTCTTCAAGGTGGGCGTGGCCGGCGGACCGGTCATCGATTGGAAATACTACGAGGTGATGTACGGCGAGCGCTATATGGACACGCCGCAGCAGAATCCAGAGGGCTATGCCACGTCCGGACTGCTGCCGAAGGCCAAGAACCTGAAGGGTCGCCTGCAGATCATCCTGGGCTACAACGACCCCACCTGCGTGCCGCAGCACTCCCTCTCCTTCATCCGTGCCTGCATCGATGCCGGCACACAACCCGACCTGTTCCTCTACCCGGGCGACGGGCACAACATGTTCGGCACCGACCAAGTGCATCTGCACGAGCGCATCACCCGCTATTTCGAAGATTATTTAAAATAACTCATAATGAACATCCTCCTACTCGGCAGTGGCGGCCGCGAGCACGCCCTCGCCTGGAAAATCGCACAGTCGCCCAAGATTGAGAAACTCTATATCGCGCCCGGCAACGCCGGCACCAGTCAGGTGGGCGAGAACGTGGCCTTGAAGGCCGATGACTTCGACGGCATCAAGCACTTTGTGCTGGAGCACCAAGTCAACATGGTCGTCGTAGGTCCTGAAGACCCGCTGGTGAAAGGCATCTATGACTTCTTCCGCAACGATGCCCAACTGAAGGACATCCCCGTCATCGGCCCATCGAAAGCCGGTGCACAGCTGGAGGGCTCCAAGGACTTCGCCAAGGGCTTCATGCGACACCACGGCATCCCCACAGCTGCCTACCAGACCTTCACCCCCGACACCGTGGAGGATGGTTGTGCCTTCCTCGCCACGCTGCAGGCTCCCTATGTCCTCAAGGCCGACGGCCTCTGCGCCGGCAAGGGCGTCCTCATCCTGCCCACGCTGGAAGAGGCACAGAAGGAACTGCGCGAGATGCTGGGTGGCATGTTCGGTCAGGCCTCGGCGCGCGTAGTTATCGAGGAGTTCCTGAGCGGCATCGAATGCTCTGTCTTCGTGCTCACCGATGGTAAGAACTACAAGATCCTGCCCGAAGCCAAGGACTACAAGCGCATCGGCGAGGGCGACACAGGCTTGAACACCGGCGGCATGGGCAGCGTCTCGCCCGTACCCTTCGCCGACAAAGCATGGATGCAGAAGGTCGAAGACCGCATCATACGTCCTACGGTAGAGGGCCTGGCCGCCGAAGGTCTCGACTACAAAGGCTTCATCTTCTTCGGCCTCATCAACTGCGGCGGTGACCCCAAGGTCATCGAGTACAACTGCCGCATGGGCGACCCCGAGACAGAGACCGTCATGCTACGCATCAAGAGCGATCTCGTGGATTTGCTGGAAGGTGTGGCCGAAGGCAATCTCGCCAGCCGCTCCATAGAGTTTGATCATCGCTCCGCCGTCTGCGTGATGCTCGTGAGCGGCGGCTACCCAGGCCATTATGAGAAGGGCAAGGTCATCACGATGAACGATGCGCATTCGCTCAGCGAAGACTCCATTATCTTCCACGCCGGCACAGCCATGAAAGATGGTCAGGTGGTGACAGCCGGCGGACGCGTCATCGCCGTCTCCAGCTACGGCAAGGATAAGGCAGAGGCACTGGCCAGAAGCTTCGCCGGTGCCCAAGAGATACAATTTGAAGGCAAGTACTTCCGCCGCGACATCGGCCAGGATCTCTAAAAATTGAAAGATTGAAAGATTGAAAAGGCGCTTGCAAAATAAGGTTGCTGAGAGCTCGTCGACACTGCCCACGGCATGTGTCCTGACAACCATATTGTGGTTTCTGCCACAGGCAACCTATTCATTGGAATATCTGAAGGGGTGGGTAATATGTGGCATTACCACCTATATCATCATCGAGACTTCCGCCAAGCAGGCACTGCTACGCGTACGCTCCCGCATCATCTCGTCGCTCTTCCTGCTATTGATGGCTGTCAGTGTCTTCCTGCACCCCTTCAGCACAAGCTCTATCTGCCAACTGTGCCTGATCATCAGTATCTCCTATGTCCTGCGCACTTATGAGCATCCGAAGCCGGAAGTTCATACCCTACACACCTACCTGTTCATCGCCTTGGGCAGCCTGTTCTGGGCGCCTATGCTGTTGCTGTCACCCGTCATACTATGGAACCAAGGCATCTTCCTGCGCTCCCTCAGCTGGAAGGGACTTGGTGCAGCACTCATCGGATTACTCACACCTTACTTCCTTTGGGCTACGGTCTTGGCTGGATTGTCGATCTTCTCATTCTTCTCGGAGCCATGCTCTGAGGCTGCCCTGTTCTCGTCCGCAGCCTTTGCACCGCTCCTGCGACACGCAACAGCAGTCATCGCTCCATTCTACGAGCCCTTCGACTGGCAATGGAACATGGAGAGCCATCGCATTGAGACGGCGGCTTTCGGGTTCACACTGCTGCTGAATCTGACAGGGTTCATCCACTATCTCCGCAAGAGCTACGATGACAAGATTCGCGTGCGCATGTGCCACTACACTTTTCTCACCTTGCAGGTCATTCTTCTGGCATGGTTAGTGGTTCAGCCCGCACATTTCATGGATCTCTATCCCCTATGGCTCCTCTGTGTCGTGCCAGCGGCAGGACATTTCATTGCCCTCTCCCGCACATGGCTCTCCAATGCATGGTTTATCATCCTTTCTATTCTTCTTATCACCCTTGGCCTCCTTCCTAGTTTTACTTGAATCTTGGGGCTATTTAGGCATGCTCATCGCAGCCTTCATCGCCGGTAGCGTCTTCCCCCTCAGCAGCGAAGTGGTGCTGACGGCGCTCATGCTGGCTGGCCTCAACCCCTTGTACTTATTCATTTCCGCCAGCATAGGTAATATAGGCGGTTCCATGTTCAACTATGGCATCGGCACTCTCGGCAAGATGGAATGGATTGAGAAGTATCTCCACGTAGAGCGCGAGAAGATGCAGAAAGCCCAACAATGGATTCAGCGCTATGGCGTTTGGATGGGATTCTTTTGCTCGCTCCCGTTCATCGGCAGCGTTATTGCCGTCACCCTCGGCTTCACACGCACCAATCCCTGGCTCTCCCTGCTCACGATTACCATTGGCAAAACAGTCCGCTACGCCCTCCTCATCTTTGTAGTAGCGCAACTATAACATTCGTCATTCATCATTCGTCATTCGTCATTTCATGTTGAAAAGATATACAGACCTCTTCCTTGACTTCGATGACACGCTCTACGACACCCATGGCAACGCTGTCATCGCGCTCCACGAACTCTTTGATCAGCTTCACTTAGACCGTTATTTCCCGGATCCCGAAGTCTTCCACGATGAATACTGGAAGACCAACATCGACCTATGGCGGCGTTACGCCCAAGGAGAGATCACACGGGACTATCTGATTGTAGAGCGTTTCCGCAGGCCCTTGAGCTTTGGCCATGGGCTGGAACCTACAGAAGCCTACTGCCTTGAAGCCAGCAACCAGTTCCTTGACAACTGCGCTTCGAAGCCCGGCTTGGTGGAGGGAGCTAAGGAACTCATGGACTACCTGCGCGCCAAGGGGTACAGAATGCACATGTGCAGCAACGGATTCCATGAGGTACAGTACAAGAAGCTACAGGCTTGCGGCCTCTACGACTACTTCCAAACGATTATCCTGAGTGAGGATGCAGGTTTCAATAAACCCGACTTGCGCTATTTCGACTATGCTTTCCGCATCTCAGGAGCACAGCGTGACACCACACTCATGATTGGCGACAACTTCGACACGGACATCCTCGGCGCACAGCGCGCAGGCCTCGACACCGCCTTCTTCAACCGCTTCCCCGAATACCCTGCTCCCCAACCTGTCACCTTCGAAGTCACCTCATTACGACAACTTCAAGATCTGCTGTAACGACATCCAACCTTTTCGTAAGTACTGCATAAAGAAAGCCCCTCGTTGATGCAACGAGGGGCTTGTTGTATGAGCTAACGCTCAAAGGTGATTAGCGGATGATAACCTTGCGGCTCTTGCCGTCCTGTACGATGATGTAAAGACCACGCTGCGGTGCTGCCACACGGGCTCCAGAGAGTGTGTAGATACCATCGATAGCGTTAGCACGCTTTTCATTAGGTACGGCACTGATGCCCGTGATAGGACCATCCCAACCGGTGTTGTCACCCTGCTCTGTGAGCGTCAGCGTGAAGTCCGTAGCGGAAACCCATGCAGCCTTGCATTCCTTGCCGGTACGCTGGCTGTTGGTGGTGAAGCCAATGACAAGCATGTGGTTGTCAACATTGACACCAGAGATCTCCACCTTCTTCCAGCCGCGGCCCTTGCCACTGTTGGCATTCCAGATGGCCAGTTCTTCAGTGTCCAGAGCGGTGTAGCCCTCTGCTTTCTCCTTGGCATCGATAGCTGCCCAGATGGGGCCATGGCTATCACTGGCCACAACGAGGCTATCATGGCCTAACGAATCCGTCACTGTGTAGTAGTCGAGCGGAACCTCTGTGTAGGTCGTGTCGGTCTTCTCTGCACCGCCATTGGCTGTGAAGAGGCAGAAGCCCTCAGTCGGAGTACGCACAAGAGCCGTTACGGTGTAGGTACCGTTGGGCAGGTTGTTGATACGCTGCTCCATGGTGAAGAGCAAGTTACCGCCAGACTTATAAGAGTCGAAGTACTTGTGTGCGCCATCATCCAGATACTGACCTTCCTTAATAGGACCGTCACCCTTCTCAATGACATTCCAGCCAGCGGTATCAGCAGAGTCAGCATTCTTGATATAGGCGGTATAGTCGGTAGCATCCTTATTCTTCTCATAGGTGTCCTGAGCCTCAGCAACAGCGAGCGCGTCGTTCAGGTCAGCCACCAATTTGTCAACTTCCTCCGTTGACAGCAGCACGTCAACCAGCAGCAGAGTCTTCTGATCGGCCATCTTCGCATTGATAACCTCCTTAGCCTTGACAGAGGAGAGTTCGTTCAACACATCATAGGCTTCGTTGTAGGCTGTAGCGTAGGTGTTGGAATAGCCCTTCAGGACGTTGAGGGTGCTGTCAACCTGTGCATAAGTGGCTGTTTCGCCATCCATCCAGGACAGCGTCTTTCTGTAGGCGTGAAGCACGATGTCATGAGCGGCACCAAAGGCATCTTCGCCACTGGTTTCTATTTCGTCAGCGATGGTGGGAATCGTCTTGCCTTCGCCCATGATCTCTACATACTTGTCCTCAGACTTCTTTGCCAACGCAATACCGGCGTTGAGCACATCGAGATCCTCGCCGCGACTATACTTTGCGATGGAGTCTGCCACAGCGGCCTTATCGGCAGCGAAGTGCATCGCATCCATCATTGTATTCGCCTTCATCCAGCGAGCCTGCTTGGCATCAGCAATCTCGTCAGCTGTAGCTTCACCGTGGTAGCGGAGCACGAAGTTCGTCATCCAGAAGCTGCCACGACGCTCACCGGAACTCATGTCAGGCATCTCATCATTGTATTCGCCCGTCTCGGGATCACGCCAACGTGAAGTGGAGGCGGCACCGATGGTGAGCTTACCGTCAACGACGATAACAGTACCTGCAGTCTTAACAGTTTCCCATTCTACTTCAGCAGGCATTGTGCCAGACATCCAACCGATAACGGAACCGGCCTCAGTCATGTAGCCTTCGGCATCCTGCAGCGAGGAGGAGATGTAGATGTGCTGGTCGCCTACAGCTTGTTCATTGCAGACGAGGTCAGCTTCCAGGCTATAGATACCATTGGGAATACCTGTCAGTTCCTGATGAACATCCAGGGTGCCTGTGAACGCGCTGTTAGCCCAAAGCTGATAGGCAGTACGATCGGCAGCCCAGTAAGTAAAGGTCTGGCGGTTGGAGGCGTTGCTGCCATCTGTCCAGCCCGTAGCGTCAAGCTGAGCATCCGTGAGCCCAGCATCAGCCACGTCATCAGCGCTGTTAGTTACAGGAGCCAGCAGATTGTCGCAGAACCAAGAGTTCTGAATCAGATAAGCATAGTTGGCCGGTTCTTCACGGCTCGGCTCCTGAGACAGCCAGTAGGCTTCCATAGCAGCAGCCACGAGGGTCGCAAAATCTGTTAAGTCAGCAGCCGTGATGCTTTCAATATCATGCTCCATGAAGAAGGCGTTCAAATCATTATCGCCCGGCAGTCCAAGCGAAGCATTGATGACGCGCTCTACATAGGCCAGTTGCAATTGGGCAACCTTGGCAGCAGCAATCAACTCTTTCACGTATGCCACCGAGGCCTTCAGCTGAGCGCAGGCCTCGTCGAGAGCCTTTACATCTGTGCCTTCAGAAACAATCTCATCGACAGTGTTCAGCAGGACGTAAAGCGAATCTTGAACATCAGCATAGACTTGCGTGAATTCTGCCAGACTGTCGGCAGCGAGTGCATTCGCTTCGTCATAATAATCGTAAGCTTCGGATTGCAGCACTTCGAACTCATCTGCTTCCCCGATTTTGTACAGTTTGATACCATCAATGCAAAGGAAGGGGTTGCTGCCAGAGCCACCCTCGGATTCGAAACCAAACTCCATGGTGAACTCGGAAGTAGGCGTAAATTCAATGGAGTGCAAAGTCCACTCTTGGTCGTTGAAGCCCGTCTCATCCTTCCATTCATCCTTGCGGCAAACGATTCTACTAAGGTTCTTACCTTTCGAAGCGCTGGGGTTGATGTTGATGGCATAGTAGTCCAGGCGGTACACAGCGCAGGGCAAATTGACCACCTGCTTGTAAACTGCACGTCCACCCCAACCGGCACGGAGGTAGGCAAAACCCACGTTGTCTTCGCCACTGGCTACTTCGGGACGTGCGGGAACCTCCAAATACGTGGAGCCATCATCAGCAATGGGAATAGCCTGATTCTGAAGGTCGTAAGGCACAGAACCGAAATACACCCACTCGCACTTGGGGAAATCCTGATTGGTCTCTACAGTCCATCCTTGGATGCGACCGATGAAGCCATTGGTGGCTTCCAACTTACGACCATCGGAACGTTTCTGGGAGCTGGTTTCCTTTGGCTTAGCATAAACTGTGCTGTCCTCAGTGATGTAAGCCCAGCTGCGATCGCTGAGTGAATGATCTGTGACGATGGCAGGCTTCATTGAGCCATCGGCCTGGAAGGTCAGGTCCTCATCGAAGCCGGCATTATGGATGAGGTAGGTGACATCCTCCTCTTCCTGTGCCACTACGGGGGCTGCGAACAGACCTCCACTCAGAAGTAAAAGAGTAATGATTTTCTTCATAAGTTTGTAGTTAATTAGTGTTTGAATTAGTTAGTAATCGCATATATCGCCTGCAAAATTAAGCATAAAATGGGAATATTCATGCAAAAAATATGTTAAAATCACCCTTGCTGCCTAATTTTCTTATTTCTATGGCATGGGTGGCAGTGTGATGGGGAATAAAGGGCTGTCTGTGTGGTCTTCGTAGATCTTCTGTATAAGCCGGCGTACAATGCCGGGATGCTTGACTGCCTCATCATGATCCTCATGCGGGTCGCGGGCCAGGTTATACAAGGCGCAGCGGCCATGCCGAACCACCAGTTTCCAGTCTCCCTGTCGCACGCCCAGCATGTCCGTCTCATGGAACTCCCAGTAGAGGTGGTCATGCTGGCGCTGGTGTCCCTTGCCCGTCAGCGTGGGCAGGATACTGATGCCATCGCAGTCCCAGGGACGTTGTTCCCAATCGTGGATGTCGGCCATCTCGCAGAAGGTGGGCATCAGGTCATAGAAGGCAAAGGGCTGGTCGCTGACACTGGCCGCTTTCACATGCCCCGGCCACCGCACGATGAAGGGGATGCGAATGCCACCCTCATGGGTGCTACGCTTCAACCCCCGGAACTTGCCGTCGTGATTGAAATAGTCGGGGTCAGCACCTCCCTCTTCATGAGGGCCGTTGTCGCTGGTGAAGATGAGCACCGTGTTCTCTGCCAGCCCGCGCTCCTCCAGCAATGCCATGATTTCACCCACCTGAGCATCCAGGCGGGTAATCATTGCCGCAAACTGAGCATGCGCCTCGGGGGTAGGATTATAGCGGGAGGGATTGTCGCCCTTGAACGAACGCTCAGGCAGCAACTTACCTCGAAAAGCCTGCAGCAGTGAGTCGTCAGGCTGACGCAACTCAGCATGGGGAAGCGTGTAGGTGAAGATACCGAAGAAGGGGGTCTCCTTGTCCTGCTTCCGCAGCCAGTCGAGGGCCCGCTGATGAATGAGGTCGGCGCTGTACTGACGACGATTGTTGTAGTCATCGCCGTACATGGCGTGTTGAATGTTTTGTTCCAGCACCTCGCGCACCACTCCTGTGTCACCCAGCGCACGGCTGTAACGGTTCAGGAAGTTGGGGAAGTAGAGGTGCGCCTGGAACTGACAGATATATCCGTAGAACTCATCCACGCCCCGCTTATCGGGTGTCGAGACACTGCCTTCATAGCCGCCAGCCCATTTGCCGAACATTCCAGTGTGATAGCCCGCAGCCTTGAAGATCTCCGGCAGGATGACATGAGCCGTGTCATAAGGTTCCTGACCTACCACGGCGAAATCCGTATTCTCGCCGTACGCTACGCGTCCGCGCCAGTATTCCTTATTACCCCGCACATGCGTGTGTCCCGAGTGCTGCCCTGTCATGAAGCAGGCTCGCGAAGGTGCCGACACAGGGCTTCCGGCATACGCCGATGTCATCCGCATCCCCTGCGCAGCCAGGCGGTCGATGTTGGGTGTGCGGAAATGCTGCTGTCCGTAGCACGACAAATCGCCGTAGCCCATGTCGTCGCACATGATATACAGGATATTGGGACGCTGTTGTGCCAACGCCGGCATCACTAACAACGGCAGCAGACCTGCCGGAGCATACTGAAGAAGTTGCTGTGGTCTCATGATACCAAGCGGAGCACGGTCCACAACGAACCGTGCTCCGTAAAATCATTGGATAGGAGTTACCTTAGAAAGTGGGCAGGGTTCCGGCGATAAGAATCAGCACGAGCAGACCAAGGATGGCATAGAGCTCGGGGAACACGGCAAGCACCATGGTGGTACCGAAAGCATTGTGACCTGCACCGATGGCAGAGATACCGTTAGCGCAAACCTTAGCCTGGCGGATAGCAGAGAAGAGGGCTACGAGGCCACAAGCAAAACCGGCACCGAGGACAGCAGCTGCTGCGGCCATCGACATACCTTCACCGATGTGGGGCATCAGCATGAAGTAACCGACGAAGCCATACAGGCCCTGTGAAGAAGGCAGTGCTGAAAGACCAAGATAGGAACCGCTGGACTCAGGGTTCTTCTTGAAAGCACCGATGGCGGCATTACCGCAGATAGTCACACCGTAGGCGCTTCCCACACCAGAGAGACCTACACAGAGGGCAACGCCCAGATAAGCAAGGAGTAATTCCATAAATAATAATGAGTTTAATGTTGAATTTTATGCTCTTTTAATGATGAATCTTCAAATTCCGCTGCAAAGATACACACTTTTTCAAGAAACGCTCACTTTTTTTCGAAATAATTGCGCTAAGATGGTATAATTCTGTATCTGGGAGGGCCACTCAACCAAAATCGCAAGATAAGCCGACATACAACCTGACCCCTCGCCTGACCCTCTATAGAGGGTACGCGCAGACACTATAGAGGGTCAGGCGAGGGACTATAGAGGGTACACTTAGACACTATAGCCACTATCTGTTTCGCACATGGCGGCTGAGGTATTCGATGCCATAAACTGCCCAAAGGGGTACTTTGCGAACATTGGTGCGTACGGCGGGGATGTCGAGGAGGAAGAAGACGGCAGCCATCAGGCCGCTGATCCAGATGATGATGCCATAGACTTGTTTGATGGCTACGTTCATCATGCTCTTCACATAGGCCGCCATGAATGCCCCGAAATCCAGCTGCGAGGGATTGATGTGTGTGAGGGTCAGCTGCTGGGAATAACGCATGATATCGTAGTTCATGAAGTGTGAGAACAGGGTCGTGTAGATGCCATAGCCTGCTGCTCCGGCGAGATACATGTGGAAGATGTTGAAGACGAAGAGGCCCATGAAGAACTGTTCGAGATCGTGGAGCGATTCATCGAGTGACCACATCAGCGTGGCGGCAAGGATGGCATAGGCGGCTCCGCGGCAGACGATGGGCAGGCGGAACTGCTCTATGTTCACCTGCATATCAAGTGTGAAATACATCTGCAGGGCATAAGCGAGGATGAAGGCAAAGCCGATGGCGAAGAGTTTCCAGACTTTCCATTTCAGCACCTTCAGCCATAGGAGGTCGATGGCTACGCCCACATAGACACCGGGCAGGGCCCAGAGAAAGAGCTCCTCCTTGGTGTGTTCCTCCAGCCGAAGCACTTCGGCACAGAGTATCTCCTCCATGGTGTGTTCTGCACCCAGCAGGAACTCCGACACGGTCACGACAATCATGATAGGGATGACATTGCGAGCACGGAAGATGCGGAGATTAACGTATGGATTACGTACGCGTAACAGGCGATGCACCACCACACCCGTGAGGAAGATGGCCACGCCCACGAGGATGCGCAGCGGGCGGCTGTCCATCCACATCAGGTAGTCGCCATAGACCATGATATACGACAACACAAGCATCAATAGGCTGATGAGTAAGCCGCTACCTACATCGATGCCCTTGAGGCTCAGGCGCTGGGGCATAGGACAGAAGGGACGGCAGAGGAAGAGCTGCACAGCCACGACAAGGCACATCGCACCAACGATGAACACATGCATCATCTGCCACGAGAAGTGGTAGCCGAACCATGCAGCGAGAAAGGCGCTGCCCTCGATGGCTGACAGCAGGACAATATGGAGCACGGGGAAGAAGACGGCAAAGTCGCGCCTCGGAGTGATCCACAGCTGGATATTGCTCATGTGCTCAAAGGTGCCCTGGAGTTTAGCCATGCCCTCGATGAAACACACGACCATGAGCAGGGGAAGGAAGGTGGAGTGGATGGTGATGAGGTTGCACACGGCAATGACGATGGCTGATCCTATGAGCAGCTGCTGATTGGTGAAGCGGAACTTCATGCGGAAGAGCATGGGGAAATAGATGGCCATGCCCGCGAGGTTGGCATAAAGCAGCATCAGGAGGTCTTCGAGCATGAAGTTGGTGGTGCCTTGTATGTCGGCTAAAGCGCCAAGATACATACCGCCGGAGAACTGGATGCACATCACACACACCACGTATATCCACGGCTGGATGCGCTTTGGCACCCAGTCGCGGAACATGGGCATACAGAAACCCATGCCCGCAGGAGGGGGAGGAGGAAGGGGCAGCATAGGTCTTTTTAGTATTTTACCTCACATTCCATGTTATATCCTGCACGCAGTTTGGCCAGATCTTCGGGTTTGTTGTCCTCGAGCCTGATACGTACGGTGACACGCTGCTCCACCTTTACGAAGTTGCCGGTGGCATTGTCTATCGGGATGAGCGAGAAGGCGCTGCCGGTGGCATCGCTCAGACGCTCCACCCGACCCTTATACTCAACACCCGGGACAGCATCGGCTGTCATGCTCACCTCGCTGCCCTCGTGGATGTTCGGCAATTGGCTCTCCTTGTAGTTAGCTTCTACCCAAAGGCTGCTCTCATCTACAATATTCACCATCGTCTGACCCGGTCCTACGAGCATTCCCTCCTGGATATCCTTAGTGCCCACCACACCGTCGCAGGTGGCAATGATGTAGCAATACGAGAGGTTGAGACGGGCGAGATCAACGGCGGCACGGGCCAACTCGAGGGATTGTTGGGCTGCCGAGAGATGGTAGCCCTGCTCGGCCTTGACAGCCGTCTGTGTGGTGCGCGAACGGGCTACCTGCTCGTAGCGGGCCTTGGCAGCGAGATAAGCGGTATGCACATTGTCATATTGCTGACGCGTGACGGCATCCTGCTTCAGGAGGGCCTCGAAACGGGCGTCCTCGCGTTGGGCATTCTCCATATTCACGCGCGCCTCTTCGATGCCGGCTTCGGTAACGTGCATTCCGGCTTCGGTCGTAGCGATGCTGCTGCCTGTGGCTTTCGTGCCCTCCATGGCACGGGCAAGGTCGGCCTCAGCCTGAGCAAGGCGCAGGCGGAACTCTGCATCTTCGATGACGACGAGGGTGTCGCCCTTCCTGACGTGCTGGAATTCCTCGAAGCGCACCTCTTTAATGAAGCCCTGGACACGCGTGTTCTGAGGTGTGATATGCTGACGGACACGGGCGTTGTCCGTGAACTCCACATTGCCGAAGTGCCAGAAATTCATAACAACGATGGTGGCACCAATGATGAGCAAGATGATGACGACGGTATTGTAAATGTACTTTTTCATAACGAACTGGTATCGAATTTTAGTTTGTAATAATTGTAGATAAGGTTGATCTGCGCGTTGACAAGGTGCATGTCAGCAGAGAGCTTCATATTGCTGGCATCGAGCATGTCGGTGAGCAGGGCAAGGCCGTTGTTGTAGCGGTTCTGCGTCACATCGTAGTGCTGTGTGGCCAGTTCCACCTGCTTGCGCTGCGTCTCTACCTCCACGTAGGATGTCCGCCAATTGGTGTAATCAGCCTGAACGGCCTGATTGATGCCTTCCCGGGCAAGGGCCACCTTTTCGATGCTCTGGCGGGCATTGAGATGTGCCCTACGCACATCGTGGTTCCCGCGCCAGAGACTGCCAAGGTCATACTTGATGCCTATGCCAATGAACCAGGCATTGATATTGGCGTTGACAGGGATGAGGTCGTTGACATAGGGGCCTCCCAGATGGTCTTCGGCTATCAGCGCTACGCTCGGCAGCTGCTTAGCGCGCACGGCTTTCACCTCTGCCTCGCTGATTTCCGAAGCAAGCCGCGCCTGCTGGATGGCAATGTTCTGGCTGGAGGCTATGTCCTGCCACTGCTGATGCTCCATACCATCTACGACCGAAAGTGTCTGCGCCGGCACAATCTCCGTAGCTTCAGGCAGATGCAGCAATGTGACAATCCGATGGTTCATGATGCTCATGGCGTCGCGAAGCTGTATCTCGCTGAGACGAAGGCTCTGGAGTTGCAGCTCATAGCGCGTGATGTCGGTCTTGAGCATCATACCTTGCTCCTGACGGGCACGCATGGTGGTGAGCAGCTGTTCCGTGAGTTCGATGTTCCCGGCCACCACTTCACGCTCGTTGCTGAGTTTACAGAGTTCCAGGTAGTGCCCCACTATCAGGAAACGTACCTCCTGCCGATTCTTCTCCACATCCAACAGCGCCATCTGCTCGCCCAGCTCTGCCATGCGGATACCCGCCTTTATGCCGCCACCGGCATAGATCACCTGCGACACCTGTGCCACAAAGTCATTGCCCCAATGCGGCGTAGGTTGTGGGCCATTCTGCACCTGTCCCACCCCGATGGCGTATGGCACTGTCGTCTGGCCGCTGCTGCTGAAACCACGGCTCAGCACAGTGGCCGTGCCAATGTAGCTCCCGCTGAGGCTAAGGTTGACATCTGGCAACATATTGCTTTTGGCGGCTTTCAGCGCCTCGCCCGATGACGCTGCGCCCGTCATGCTGATGCGCAACTGCTGGCTGTTGCGGTCGGCAATGGCAAAAAGGGAGTCGAGTGTCATCGGACATCCCGGAGGAGCGGCGCCGGCCTGTGCCGCCTCGGGTGATGGGCCTGCTGTCTGTCCCCAACTGTTGAGGACAAGAGGCAGGCTTAGCAGAAGTAATGAAAATCTTTGCTTTGTCATTTTCTTGTTTATTGTTTTTTATAGGTTGTATCACACACGCGAAAACGACGGCAGCCGAGTTGCATCCTCTGGTGAGGAACACAAGTCGGCTGCCGTCGTTTTATCGGATCTGAGTCCTTCGTCTCAACGGTTGACGCAAACTTTTATTTTTTACGCCGGACGTTCGTTTTGCGTGTGCAAAGTTACAACTTATTTTTCAAAACGAAGAGCGAAAAGCATTATTTTTTGTTGTTGACAAGCAAAATACGCAATCTTGTTGGCCACCTTGCGGGCGCTGACGAGTTCCTCTACCTTTGTCTCGATGGTGGCAGTGCGCTGGGCAATCTCTTCGATGAGCTTCAGGTTACGGGCGTTGAGCGCGGCGGCTTTCTCAGCGGGGAAGGCGGCAGTCATGCGCTCCACATTCTTCAGCAGGGAGCTCTGATAGCTGGTGGCCACGGGGATGATGTGGTTCATTGAGAGGTCGCCGAGGACGCGAGCCTCGATCTGAATCTTCTTGGTGTAGGTCTCCCATTTCACCTCGTTGCGGGCCTCCAGCTCCTTCTTGGTCATGTAGCCTGAATCATAAGCATCAGATGCCCAAAAGAGTAGAGTGCATAGATGAATCCATCGTGATGGAATGATGAATCCATCATGATGGATTGATTGAGCCATCATGATGGATTAATAAATAGACACTACTACTCCATCGCCTGACCCTCGTGTAGCGTTAAAAATCTCTAACAATCGTATGCCTTTTTGCGACTTTCCGAAATACGTGCTAACTTTGCAGCAAATTATCTTAAAGGTGTGTTCTATTATTTAATAAATCTGTTCGAAAATAGTCTAAAAGCAATGCAAAACTAATTGATAGACCCCACCTTAACAAACTTCCATGGTATTATGAAACAAATACTGATGAAAACAAGTCTGACTTGCCTCCTGACGATGGGGGCCTTCTTGTGTGCCCCATTTGCCTTTGCACAGAATCCTTCAGGAACTGCCGATGTTCCTCATGCTTCCATGTATCTTCATGCGTGGAACAGACAGGCTGTGAAAGTTCCTTTCGCTGCTGCCGACCCTGGTACGCCCACCCTTATCCACTGGGGCATGGACACGGCTTGGGACGACGAGGGCAACGTGCTGCGCGGCATCAACTTCATCGGGCGCGACCGTCTGACGTATGGACGTATCTCGTTTCAGGTGATGGATGCGGTCAACGACGACGGCTCGCTGTCCGACCGGCAGAAAAAATTCCTGGACGCACGCCTGCGCCATATCTCGCTCACTCATCCCGATGGGCTTCTTCTCAATTCCGACCCTGTTGACATCAATACCGATGTTTATACCCATCACCCCGAGGCTTGGTACAAGGTCATCAAGGCAACACTGAAATATGTGCAGGACTATGGTCTGAAAGTGGTCTCCATCGCTCCCTTCAACGAGCCGGACGTGACAGCCAGCAACCAGGGAACAAAAGCCGACTTCAAGGCTGTGGCCAAACTGCTGAAGGAAGACCCGTTCTTTGAGGGGATCCGCATCTGCGCCGGCAATACCTGTAACAACGACGGGGCGACGGAGTGGTATGACTACATGAAGCCTTACGTGGACGAAGGAAATACGCACCAGTTGGCGGGCGACTTCAACCATTATGCCGACTTCTACACACACGTAAAGGCCGATGGCAACGTGGCGACCAACGATGAGCTGCACAATGTGATGGAGGGTATCGTCGGTGCCAACTATGGGATGGAGAACGGTATCTGGTGGGGAACCGTAGGCCCGAGCCGTGGCGATTTCTGCCTGGCCACGAGCGAGGGTGGTGCGCGTCTGGGCTATGGCGAGAACCGCGCAGCCTGGTCGGGTGCGGCGGTTTACCGTCTGCCAGACGGCAGAATAAAGGCTTTTGCCGGTGTCAGCGAGCGTCAGGCCTCTCCCTGTAGTTATGAATATGTGTGCAGAGACAAACCTGTCTATTTTGACGGTTACGGCCCCGCATATTCTTTTGCCATTTCGTTGCCGGGTGGCTATCGGTATGGCGATGCGTTCCAGAAGAGCGCTGAGCGGAGTGTTCAGGTCTGCGAGGGTGCCGACGTGCCGCTGTGTCCGCTGACCAACGGCAACTACATCATCGTCAACAAGAAGAGTCAGAAGTTGCTGACGATACAAAGCGGATCAACGAACAACTCGGCCGCCGTCGTGCTGTTTGACAACAGGCGCTATGCCTTTCAGCAGTGGACGCTGGAGCACCTGTCGGACAATGCGGGCGACCTTACGGGCTACTATGTCCACAGCGTCCGGAATGCCGAAATGAACATGGAGACGGGAGGCTTCCAGGTCAAGGTGGGCGGCACGGTCAGCGTCTATCCTGTGACGAAAGCAGAGAACCAGCGCTGGACGTTCGAATATGCAGGGGACGGGTACTATAGAATCCGGAACTACCAGTCGGGCTTGTATCTCGAAGCAACCGGCGGAAGCACGGCGAACAATGCTGCCGTGACGCTGTGTGCCGGCGCAACGGAGGATCATCAGTTGTGGAAATTCCTGCCCGTTGACGCCCCCTGCGAGACGAATGCCCCGCAGGCACCCGTCAACCTCGTCGCCACACCGCGCAGCCATTCTGTGCTTCTTTCCTGGGATGCCAATGTCCAGGACAAGGATTTCAACGGGTATGTCGTGCTTCGCGGCGAGAAGAACGAGAGGGGGGAAATCGCGTATGACGTCATAGGAAGGGGCATTCAGACCAACCGTTTCCTGGACAACACGGCGCGTCCCCGTCATACTTATTATTATGCTGTGCAAAGCGTTGACTATTCGCAAAACCGTTCTGCACGGTCTGTTCCCGTCAGCGCTTCCCTTACCGACGAGAAAGGACTGGTAGCGCGCTACGAATTTGAGTCGTCGGCATGTGACATGACCGAGAACCAGCTGCACGGCGTGGTCTGCGACCCGTCGAGCCTGGCCACCCAGACCACGGAGTATCGTTCCGGCAAGAATGCGCTGCTGCTGGACGGAGTGTCGAACTATCTGTGCCTGCCCGTCGCGGCCTGCAGCCTTCCTGATGCTACGTATGCGGTATGGGTGTGCGCTGCTTCCGGTGCGTTCGCCAAGAACAGTTGTCTGTTTGACTTCGTCTCGGATGCCGACCATTATACCAGTCTGTCCTTGAATGCTGGCGGAAGCATCGTGTTCCAGATGAAGAACGGCGAGACGGAGCAAACGTTGCAGGCCGGCAGCATGGCCGAAGGATGGCACCACGTGGCGCTGACCATCGGCGAAGAAAGTGTGGCCATCTACGTGGACGGCGTGAAAGCGGCCAGCGCTCCTGTGGCGGTGCGTCTGTCGGATGTCTGTCCTGTGGTCAACAGCGTAGGTGCCAACCTACTGGAAGACGTGCCACTGATGGATGGTTTCATCGACGACCTGCGGATCTACAACTATGCGCTGTCTGCCGATGAAATCAACGACATCATCGGCCAGACCATCGCTCAGCCGCGACAGACCGACGGATGGAACCCTCCGGCCTTGCCTGGCAAGGATGTGACAAAAATCACTTCGTCCGAGTCGGTTCTCCTGTACAATGTCGAAGCCGACGCTTTTGTCACTTATGGAATGGACTGGAACGCGCAATCGCTGGCTCAGCGTCTGCCCAAAGGCGACACGACTTTCAGTTCGAAATACCGCGTCAAGGTGCAGCGACAGGCGGGCAACAAGTTGTATGTCTCCATGTACGATAAGCCGAATGTCTATGTGGGTTGCCTGGCCGATGCCTGCAATGTCTGGAGCGACCGTTCGATGGCCGAAGGCGCATTCATCTATCAACCTCTGAACTCTCCCTCGGGCACCGTTTATACGCTCAAGTCCGAGAGTCAGAAGGCGTGTCTCGACCTTGCCTACGCCTACGGCGGACCGCTGACGACGAGCCATGGACGTGGCTATGTCCACTGGGCCTTCATTCCCACGCGTGACATCACCAATGGGAATTATGCCAAATACAAAGAACGGAAACAGCTGTTCAAGCTGCAGCAAGCCATTCTTGAATCAGGAAAGGAGACGGATCATGCATCGGAGCTGCAGCAAGCGTATTCGGTCTATAGTGACGCGAGCGCATCAGTGACGGAATTGCGCGCGGCTACGCGACAACTGCTGCTGGCCACTGCCGGCGACCTCACCGTGCCTGTCGACGCGACTTCTTTGTTTACGAATGCCGACATGCTGGGCAATGCGACGACGGCCGACTGGACGGACGTCCCAACCACCCTCGGCAACGGTGACATCGAAGTGCTGCACCAGACTTTCAACCTCCAGCAGACTCAGACCGACCTTCCCAATGGCGTCTATGAGGCTGTGTTCCACGCATTCTACCGAAACGACGGCTCAGGGCGGCCGCCTGTTGCCACGGCTGCGGCGGGAAATACCGTCAATGGGAATCTGAACGCCTTGCAGGATATTAAGAAGAATGAAGTCTTGCTGAATACCGAAGAGACGATGGCCGGTGCTGCACAGACGCTGACAAGCGACCAGGCGCAGACGACACTCAGCGACATCATCGTCACTGACCATCAGATGACCTTGTCTGCCAACGTCACCAACAGCAGCCAGTGGCTGAACTTCCAAGGCTTCTCCCTCACCTACAAGGAGCCTCTCGTCACCGTTCAAGTTCCCGCATCCGGCTATACTACCTTCTATTACAGCGACCAGAGCTTCCTGCTCCCCGAAGGTGTGCAGGCATTCACCTTAAAAGAGAAAAACGGCACTATCGCAGTTAGCCGAGAGTTCACCGAAGCCGGAACTGTTCTCCCTGCAGGCCAGGGGGTGCTTCTGAAAGCCGAACCTGGTACATACGTCATGATCCCCACGACGCGGAAGAAGGCGGTTGACTCGTTCAATCAGTTGCGAGGTTCCGACGAGGATCAGCTGACGTACGGAGGCAACTTCTACTACATGCTGTGCGAGGACGTGCAGGAAACAGGATGGAAATGGAACGCGGCAGACGGTGCCACTTTTGTCAATCCCGCGCACCATGCTTACTTCGTCTCTCAAAGCCAGACGACGCCTCAGGACTTCTACCCTCTCGAACAACTGACGTCCGTGCCTGAAGTCGCCCTTGAGACGGGTGCTGAAGAAGGACCTTTGTATAATCTTGCCGGACAACGCGTCGATAAATCCTATCGTTCCATCGTCGTCAAGAAAGGCCGCAAACTGCTTGTCAAATGACGGCGCAGCCGCCCATTCGTTCAACACATTTGTAGAGAAATAACATGAGACGACTATTCTTACTATTGCTTATGATGCTGGCGCTCACAGCGCAGGCCCAAAACAAACAAAAGTTCGCCGGCTACCTCTTCGCCTACTTCGAGGGCGGTGGCGACCAAAACCTGATGGAGCAGTTGCGCTTCGCGGTGAGCGAGGACGCACAGAACTGGTATGCGCTGAACGGGAACAGGCCCATAATCGCTTCTGACAGCATTAGCGAGAGCGGCGGCATACGCGACCCGCACATCCTGCGCGGCGAGGACGGGTGCTACTACATCGTGGCGACAGACATGCATACCTATGACCCGAAGCAGGGATGGGGTGCAAACCCGGGCATCGTGCTGCTGAAGTCGAAGGATCTGGTGAACTGGACGCATGCGAAAATCAACCTCGCAAAGGACTGGAGCAAGAACTTTGGTGATGCCTACTGGGTATGGGCGCCGCAGACCATCTACGACCGCAAGGCCCGGAAGTACATGATCTACTTCACGCTGCAGCGTAACGACCGCAAGACACTCATCACCTACTACGCCTACGCAAACAAGGACTTCACGGCTTTCGAGAGCGAACCAAAGGTGCTATTCTCCGCCAAGTACGGTTCGATAGACAACGACATCATCTACCGCAACGGCGAGTTTCACCTCTTCTACAAGGGCAACACGAAGGACGAGAACGGCAAGGAAATAAAGAACGGCATCCAACAGGCAACGTCGAAAAAATTGACGGGACCGTATAAGGAGGATTTTGAGTATTTGGATGCATACGCTGGCACGAGGACACATGTGGAGGGCAGCGGAATGTTCCAGCTGAACAACAGCGAGGATTGGATTTTGATGTACGACCTCTACAGTTCTGGTCGCTATGAATTCCAGCGGTCGAAGGACCTGAAGACGTTTACAAAAGAACCAGAGTCCTTCCGCAAGGACTTCTTTCCCCGTCACGGCACGGTGATGTCGGTGACTGCCGATGAACTGGAGGTCCTGCAACAGAAATGGGGCTATGTGTTGAAGCATGAGTTCGAGAGCACGGGCAATCCCATTATCCGCGACAAACATACTGCCGACCCGGCCGCACTCGTGGAAAACGACACGCTGTGGCTCTTTGCCGGACACGATGCCGCCGGCAACCAGTCGGGCTATGTGATGAAGGACTGGCTGCTCTACTCCACCACCGACATGAAGCACTGGACAGAATATCCCTCGCCCCTGCGCGTCGACGACTTCAAGTGGGCCGACAGCCATCAGGCATACGCCGGACATGTAGCCAAAGGCAAGGACGGCAGGTATTACTGGTACGTCTCCACTAATTGGTGCGGCATCGGTGTAGCCGTGAGCGACAAGATTACCGGTCCCTACAAGGACGCACTCGGAAAACCCTTGCTCACCAACAAGGATTGCTTCGCCTCGAAACACAGTTGGGCGTGCATCGATCCCGCTATCCTCATCGACGATGACGGCACACCGTATATCATTTGGGGTAATAAAGAGTGCTACTACGCCAAGCTGAAGGACAATATGACAGAAATTGACGGCGAGATTCACCGCATCGATGTACCAAACTTCACCGAGGCTCCGTGGATGCATAAATATAATGGCAAGTATTATCTGACCTACGCCAGTGAGTGGCCCGAAAAGATTGCATACGCCGTAGCCGACCACATCGGCGGCCCATATACCCCCATGGGCATCATCAGCGAGATTGCCGGCAACTCCAACACCACCCATCCTGCCATCATCAAATTCCGTGATAGATGGCTCTTCTTCTCCCACAACGGCGGTCTGCCTGATGGCACCAGCTATAGTCGTAGCATTATTGCCGAGCCTATGAGCTACGACGCCGAAGGGCGCATCCGCAGCATTCCCGCTACCACCGGTGCTGTCACTCAGATTACTGAGGCAGAGTCGCAACGACTGGAGGAGTATTGGAAATAGCACTTAATTAAAAGCACAATATGTTATGATGGTGTGTCAAAATGAAGTGAACCCCGAAAGTTTTTTGTCTAACTTTCGGGGTTCACTTCACAATTGACACACCCTCAATGTGGAAGTATAGTATTATACGAAACTACAATCTTTACTCGGCGAGAACTGTTAATTCTGCGCCGGAGGCGAAGTCGAGGCCGTTCTGCGAAGAGAGGGCGGTGAAGCGGAGGTAGCGGGCGCGCTGGGGCTTCTGGAAGATAACACGCTTGAGGGCTGCGCCGCGTTCAAACTCGCCTTCAGCCACGGGCTCGCTCCAAGTCTTGCCGTCCTCGGAGAGCTGGATGCGGTAGGCTTTAATGTTGCCGTTGTTGCCGCCATCCTGACGGGGCAGGTAGGTGAAGCCCTTGATGGTCTTCAGCTCGGAACAGTCGAAATCTACGCTGTGCGGATACTTGGTGACGGTGACGCCGTAAGCAGTGTGCCAGATGGTCTCGGGCTTACCATCAACGAGGTTGGCGGCATTCTCGCCGGGCTCCTCGCTGCTGGCTGCCAGCACGGTGACGGGCACGAACTCCACCTTGTCGAAGGTGCGGCTGATGCGCACTTTGGGAGTCTCCTTGTGCCACACGGTGATGGTGCCGCCGTTGCGCATATCGATGGGTGCGTTGGCGTAAGGCTGACCTTTCTTGTCCTTGGGGTCAAGGCTATACCAAACCCCTGACACATCGAGCTTGCTTTTGATAATGGTAACCTCGCCCTTGGCATCGCGGGTGATGGCGATGGGCAGGTCGCCAGTGCCGTGAACGGCGAAGTTCTGCTCGCTGATCTGGCGCGTGTCAGAGGTGGTGATGGGTCGCATGAAGAAGCCAAAGGTGTGGGCGTCGGCATAGACGCGGTCGGGCTCCAGCGGACCGCCTTGTCCACAGCTGCTGCCGCCGAGACCTGTGACCTTCGTGTCGAGGTGGACATAGACGCCGTCGCTCTCGGGCAGGTCAGAGGGGTGAGGAGCGTACGTCAGCTGCAGGTCGCTCCAAGGCAGCGCGCTCGTACACATGGATCCTGTCAGGGCACCGAAGACGAGGCCGCTGCCTGTGGCATCGGTGAGCGCCAACCACTGCACACCCTCGCGGTTGCCCATGGACTGGGGTTTGGGGAAGGGCACGAACTGATCCTTCACGGTGCTCTCATAGACAGCACGGAACATACCGCTCTTGCGGTCGGCATAGTTGTTCTGGGGGCCGCAGCCGAAGTAGCTGAGCTTGCTGCCATCCGTCTCAAAGCGCGTGGGCAGTTTCATCAGGAAGCCTAAGCGCGGCAGGATGGCTTTGGGCTTGTTGCTCGTGATGGCGCTCTCGTTCTCGATGGTGCCGTCGGGATAGACAGTCCATACGATGTTGGAGGTGAAGGCGAAGTCAGAAAGCCCCTCTCCATCTCCCCCCGTGGGGGGGAGGGTTTCTGTTATCTGGTAGCGGCCGCTGCTGCCACCTTGAATCTGGGCTTTGGGGCCTCGGCTCTCAACGGTGTAGTTGAGTACGACGGCGCCATCTTCCTTGCGAGTATAGATGTTATAGTCAAGTACTTTGTGCTGCAGGCTGTGCAAGCCGTTCTGATACCACGATTGGTAGTACCAATTGTCGTTATCCACGGGAGCACGGAGGGCGTCAAGGACGGGGCCACAATCCTCCTCGATGATGGTTTGTGCGCCAGCCTTCATGCTCTTGATGGTTCCACGCAGGTTGTCGAAGGTTACGCTCCAGCCTTTACCGTCAAGGGTGATGATACCGCTGCCACCTGTCTTGGTGATGGTGGGAATTTCTTTTCCCCATGACCAAATAGGATCCGATTCTTTGGCATCCCACAGATGCACCTGCTCGGCCATCTGCACATAACCCTTCTTGGCCCACGGCATATCCTTGTTCAAGAGGAACTCCACGCGGAGGTCGTAGCAATGCCAAGCGGCCTCTTCATCGGAGATTTGCAGGGGCACAGTAATGGGCTCTGTCTTGCGAGGCTTGATGGCCGGCATCCCATGAGGAGGCTCATGGGGAATAGTGGTGCGGCTGACATCGAAGCCGTCGCGGACAACGACGACGCTGATGTCCACATCCTCCAAGGCAACGAAATAGTTCTTATTGGTCACCTTCAAGCCCGCGAAAGTCATCTTCTTGCCAGAGGACAGCTCACGGTTCCAAATCTTATCCAACTCCACGCCCACATTCTGATAGACGTGTTTCACATCATAGTATTCAGGCTTGGGCGAGAGGTCGGGCAACATGACACCGTTCATGCAGAACATCCCGTCGTTGGGCAGGTCGCCGAAATCACCGCCATAAGCAAAAAGCCCCTCTCCGGCTCCCCCCGTGGGGGGGAGGGTTGCGTTTCCGCTTGATAGGTTTTGAGAAGAATTGCTTGCCTTGTTTCCAGGGGAACTGAGGTTCTCCCCCCCACGGGGGGAGTTAGAGAGGGGCCACCAAATGGCCTGATCCACCCAGTCCCAGATGGCACCGCCGCAGATGTAGTTACTGGTCTCGATGGCCTTCCAGAAGTCGATGAGGTTGCCGCCGGCATTACCCATGGAGTGAGCATACTCGCTGATGTGGAAGGGATACTTGGGGCCTTTGCCGCCCTTGGCTGCGAACTGCACCCAGCCAACCGAAGGATACTGATTGGAGCCCATATCCACGATGTCATTGTTGCGCTCATACTGCACAGGGCGTGAGGTGTCGAAGGCCTTGATGGCTTCGTAGGCCGCCACGAAGTTCTTGCCGGGACCAGCCTCGTTGCCCAAGCTCCAGATGACGATGGAGGGAGCGTTCACGTGTGCGCGTACCATCTCCATATTACGTGCGATGTGTGCCTTGCGCCACTCTGCCGGATGAGAGAGCGAGGCATCGCCGTAGTAGTATTCGTGACTCTCTATGTTGGCCTCATCCTCGAGATAGATGCCGTATTTATCGCAGAGATAATACCAGTAGGGGTCGTTAGCGTAGTGTGAGTTGCGGACATGGTTGATGTTGCCCTGCTTCATCAGGAACACCTCCTGCTGCATCTGCTCCTTAGTGATGGCATGGCCGCGCCAGGGATTCGTCTCGTGGCGGTTGACGCCCTTCAGCTTCACAGGTTTGTTGTTGACATAGAAGTAGCGACCTGCCAACCCGAACTCATCATCCTCCGCCTTCGTGTCGCGAATCTCCACGGTGCGGACGCCGAAATAGGTTGAGCGCACATCCAGCACCTTCCCCTTCTTATCCTTCAAGGTTGCTGTGAGGACATAGCGGTAGGGAGCTTCGGCACTCCAGGTCTGTGCGCCATGTAAGTTGATGGAGGTTGCCGCAACACTCAAGTCTGCACCTACGTTGACCTGTGCCTGTGCATTGGGCTGGCCTACAGCTGATTCTTCATCGAGATAAAGAGAACCAGGAGCCAGCTCATCGGTGTAAAGTTTCAGGGGGAAGACCTTGTACTCTACGAAAAGGTCCTTGGCTGCTTTCTTGCTGAGGTTTCTTACATTGGCCTCAACAACAATCTCTGCATCGGCTTCCTCTGTGATTCCATTTCCACTGAGTTGGGAGGTCCTTACAATCAAATCGCTCAACTCCACCTCCGGCACACTCGTCAAATACGTTGAACGGATAATGCCGGGCAGGCGGAACATATCCTGCGCCTCCAGGAAGCTGCCGTCGCTGTTGCGATAGACTTCTACGGCCACCACGTTCTCGCCCTCCTTATTTAAATAAGGTGTGATGTTGAAAGAAGCTGTGTTGCGTGAGTTCTTGCTAAAGCCAACATAGTGGCCGTTTATCCACAAGTAGAAGAAGCTGTCAACACCGTCGAAGTTGATATACACCACACGCCCCTTCCACGAGGCCGGAACAGTGAAGGTGCGGCGATAGGACCCCACCTCGTTGGGGTATTCGTTGACCGTCCACTTCGGGTTACGGGGCTTTCGCATCACGCCCCCCTTCCAGTCATCCACAGCCACCTGATGCTCGAAGATGACCTTCTGGTTCACGTAGATGGGCACGCCGTAGCGGAAAAGCCCCTCTCCAGCTCTCCCCGTGGGGGGGAGGGTTGCGTTTCCGCTTGATGGCGTTGAAGAAGGATTGCTCGTTAGGTTTCCAGAGGAACTGAAGTCCTCCCCCCCACGGGGGGAGTTAGAGAGGGGCCGCAACCCCTGCACATTCCAGCACCCCGGCACCTCTATATCATCCCAAGCCGTTACATCGAATGCAGGAGCCTCGAAACCCTTGGCCCGCTCTTCCGGCGTCTTGCACCAATGAAACTTCCATGTGCCGTCGAGCGAGAGCCAGTAGGCGCCGCGTTCAGGCAGCACACCACGTGCTGCTTGTTCTGTGGGGAAATGGAATCCCCAAGCCCGCGGTTGTTCCTTGTTCAGCGCCAGCGCCTCGGGCGACTGCCATTCATCGCCCGTAGGGGCCGTGACCTGAGTGTCATAGGCAAAGCCTTCGAGAGCTGCGGGAGCCAGCGATTGTGCGCACATCAACGTGGCGCAAAGCATAGATGCAGAAAGCAAGAAAAAGTGTTTCATAGTAGCTTCAAAAGTGCGATTAGTTTGTATTTTCGGTGCGAAAATAGTGAAAGTCCCGCAATCCACAAAAGATTCGCGGAACTTTCATCTTTTTTCACCTTTTTTCTACAATCAATGGAAGCCTCAACGTCCTAATGTCTTGAGCCACTCAGCACACTCGTCGGCCAACAAGGCAATCAGTTTCATGTAGTAAGTAGTTAGCTCGCCGGCTGATTTCCGATTCAGTCCTGCCATGTTATGTTGCAGCGTCAGCAGGATGCGAAGCATCTGGCGGGTGAACTGCTCGTCGTCGAAATAAGAGATGAGGGCAATGATGTGCTTGTAAGGACAAATGCGATGTCCACATTCCCAGGCATTGTATGTGGCGTGGGAGATGTCCAGCGCAAAAGCTATCTGCTCTTGCGTCACGCCCTTGCGCTGCCGTGCCTGCAGGAGGGCGGAAGAGAAGTCATAGAGAAGATTCATTTGGCCCCTCCTTTCATATAATAAGGTATAAACTCATCCGGCTCGCTGACGCTGATGGCTATGGGCTTGCCCTTCACGCGGTAAATCAGGAACACCTTCTTTGCATCTGTTACATACGAGAGGAAAGTGCCAATGCCCTTGGTGCGGAACCAGCCGATATACCCAAACACACCGCCTACCCCCATCAGACGAATGGTGTTGCCAACACTGAACAAGCCCATTTGGAAGGACGGGCCCAATGTAACCTTACCAACCTTCCCCTTGTTAATAAACAATGGATGCTGGTCATCAAAGCGTTCAATGTGGTCGATGTTCTCATACGGTATCAGCTTGGTGCAGGCGAGCGTGCGGATGCCGATCCCCTCATCGTCCGCAATGATATACATGGGGAAAACGAGGACACACGATAATGGGACGAGGAGCAGGATTGCCGTCACGATGAGGGCCGCGGTGAGGTTCACACCCTTAGAGACCTCATAGACCTCTATCAAAATAGCGATAATAATCATAAAGAAGAAAATGGCAGTCATCCATTTAATTCCCTTACTTTGCGAACATTCATAAATAGTTTTCATACGCAAACGTGTTTGGTGGTTTTGAAATCGCTGCAAAGGTATGTATATTGTCGCAATGTGCTTATCAGTTTTGCTGACAAAGTAATTTGTCCCTCAAAAAAACTTTTGCGAGAAACCCTACGCACCCTACGCAAGGGCAAAGACAACAGCGGCTACAGTCAAAGGAGATTGTAGCCGCTGTTGTTAGTGGTTGTTAAACTCAAATGCTAAGCTTTACTGTTTTGTTGCCCGCATTTATAATATATTATTCAAGTTTCGGATGTGAACAACTTGTTGTCAGTCAAGTATTTTATTTCTATCAAGAATTAGAGAATTGGAGAATTTTTCTCAATATGCAATACGCTGTCTTATGAATTGATGAGAATGAATAGAATGTCTTTTGCTTTGCAAAAGCTAGTAAATTCTCTAATTCTCTAATTCTTGATCAATAAAAAACACATCCGAAAGTTCAGTTAATTGAAATAAAAGTTGTACCTTTGCAGCCGAGAGGCTGCGAAACTGCTCACGCTCGGCAATTGATGCAAGCATCATTGCTCTCGCTTAACCGCAATTGTGCGGCGTGAAGGCCGCTAAAGCGATAAGACAGGAGGCATGGAACAAGCGCTGTTCTCCTATTGCAATATCGGTTTAACATAAGATTAACAAATAGAGTATATATAACTATGGCAACAGCAATAAAAGCAATACCGACGCTTTATGGTAAAGAAGCTCGCCGTTTCCGTGACTTGGCAGACGAGGCCGAGCGCAGGTATGCCCAGCGCCCCAAGCGCGACATCACGAAAGAGCCGGAATACGTCGCTATGCGCGAGATGTTGAAACGTTCAGGCTTTTAACATCCTATGGATTATTCTTGGCTCCTTACTAACTGCGACCTCTCGCTACTCACCAGGGAGGTCATAGAGTCATGCCATCCCTTTACATGCGGGACAGATGGGGACATGGACGAGTTCTTCCGTCAGGATGCCCTCGACTATACCCATTTCCTTATGGGCAAGTCTTATTGTTTCCGCAAGAAGAAAGTAAACACTTTAACACCTCTACACTCAGTCAAGAGTTAGAGAGTCAATAACAGGAAGTACCTGATGTTATAGCAACAGCAGCTACAAATCGAAAATGATATAGCTGCTGTTGCTGTATTATTAAGTTACTCTACCTGTAGTATATCGAATGCTTATGGACAATCATATCAAATTAATACTACTTTATATGTGTGTACTTAGTAATCAAATGTACATACAATTTTTTGTACACCTTCTTTACCCATTAAGCGACTAAAAGTACGCGGTAGCACTTCAATTCTTTCAGTTCTGGTAGTTCCGTCAAAATAGTAATATGTTGCATGAACAATAATGAGATTATCTGTTATATTAAGAACTTTACCTCTTGTCAACTCATTGTCACAACTAAATATCATACATCTTTTCAGTTTGCATGCATTACTATCTACAATCCTATCTTTAGCCCCTGATCTAACTGCTAACCCGAAAATTCCATCAGAAACCTTAGTCACGCCAGGCAATGAAACTAATTTCTCATAACCCGTATTCGGAACTAAAGTTACTGAGTGAGCAAATGCTACACATGCGATACATACGGTGCAAAAAAATAACATTAATCGTTTCATAAACTCTTTTTAAGTTCTGCTGTTGTTATAAATTACAAATTAAAGTAAAGATATGACTCCCATTGATAAACGCGATATTTATATGTGTTTTCTCCACATTTATAGTTACCTTTTGTTACAGAAAACCATTCATCATTGTCGTATCGAAAACCCGTCATTCTCGCTTTGATTATCAAACCACTAGGTGTTGATTTTATCATAGCTTCTATTTGATGGATATAATTGCCATATTCATCATAACCCCGAGTAACTTTATGTGTCCATTCATCTGATATATTAATTGAAGTATTTTTGGGTTCAGCATTCTTTTTTCCATTAGCAACTTGTGAAATAGTTGCAATAGCTGTGACCATTAAAGCAAATAATAATAACTTTTTCATCTTAATTGTTGCCAGTTATATCCCATCGGCCCGTCGGTTCATGAATTAAATTTTGAAGTTGATAAAAAAATGATAGTATTCTATCTATTGGATATTATTCACCAAAATCTAAGATTATAATAAACATACGCTTCGTATTTTTGGAAAGGACTATTTAAAATCAATAATCAAATGTACATACAATTTTTTGAACACCTTCTTTACCCATTAAACGGCTAAAAGTACGCGGTAGAACTTCTATTTCATCCTTTCTGCTATGACCATCATAATAGTAATATGTTACACGAACAACAATTACATCATCTGTAATATTAAGAATTTTACCTCGTTCTAATTCATAATCACAACTAAATATCATACATCTTTTCAGTTTGCATGCATTACTATCTACAATCCTATCTTTAGCCCCTGATCTAACTGCTAACCCGAAAATTCCTTCAGACACTTTAGTCACGCCAGATAAAGGAACAACTTTTTCGCAGCCTGTATTAGGGACTAAGATTACAGAGTGTGCATATGTTACACATGATAAAAACATAATACAAAAAGACAACATAAATCGTTTCATTCTACTTTTACCAGTTATATCCCATCGGCCCGTCGGTTTTAATACTAATACTGCTCTTTAGACTTCTCAGTTTTTGCCCAGTTTTAAGAGGATCTACTCTCCTTATATTTCATAATGAACATATTTAAACAGAGAGAACCGTTGTTTATATGATACTATTGAGTTATTATTCACCAACCATTTCTTCATTACGTTTTCCTACACCACCATAAAAATTACTGATAAGAACAGCTCGATTCCCTTCATATCGAAGATGAGCAATCTCCTGCTTTCCATTTTCAAATCTTAGATGTACCGTATATCCTCCATATTCATATGTGCCAGATCTATACCCTTTTGTTATGAAATATGTACCATGCGTTATAGAGACATCTTTTATCTTACGCCCGTAATTGTCTGTTGTATAATTATGATAATGGAAAGTTCCGTTTAAATTCAATCTATAGGTCCATCCTCCTTTTCGTCCAAAAGTGGCTGAAATATTTGGAATTCTTTCTTCTTCTGGCTTTTTCGAATTACTATTTTGATAATTGTATATACCATTTCCTACGAAAGACACATAATTTCTATTATGGGACAAAAATCTATCAGTTACACAATCGATAAAATCAACTAAAACATAATATGTTTGATTCCCTGTTTTTAATGGTAAATGCGAATATGGCATAAAAATTTGAAAATCACTATAATGTGAATCATCATAATCTACATGTGACGAGATAGCATGTGAACATACTTGTCCATCAAATGTTCTGTAACTATTCTCTCTCTGCATGAGTTTATTTTTTTTGTCATCATAGAAATAGGCTATTCCTTTCAAACTATGTCCTTTTATTCCATGAGCAGTAAGTTCTGCATGAATTACGATTCCGTCTAAATCATTTTTGGACACCCCATGATCAATCCACACTTTATGTATTGTTACATACGGCTCCTTTTTAGTTGAAGTGTTTTTCTGATGGATAGATTTGCTTCGTTCAAGATAATAATGTTCCACACCCATTATTAATTCAATATTGTCAACCATTCCATTAACTGCGCTGAAACACAAGCATCCACTATCTGGAAGATCAGGACTTTCTCCCTTAATTCGAACCTTATTAACTAATGAAATCTTTATTGCATTGGGGGAATTTGGTTTAATCATCAAACTAGATGCTTCATAAATATTTATCCCATTCTGGTCTAAAAAGTATATTTCTAATATATATGTATTAGTTTTCTTTATATTTACTCGAATTTCAGAAATAGCCTCTTCCCAACCTTGATATTGGCCTTCAAGTCCATCAGCATATGTTTGTATAGAATAGACAATCATCAAAATATAAAATAATTTTTTCATGTCGCTTACATTTTAGGTTAGTAATAATGTTCAAGCAGAGAGCAAAACGGAAAGGACATAAAATTGGCGTGGCCACTCTTATGCACTTACCTGAGGGGCAGACCTCGGATTGGAACCCCTGACTACATATAAGAATGCTCCACGCCAAAGCGTGTGCATAGCTACGTGTAGTCTGGGAGATGCCTGTCTTTGGCCTTTCCCCCTGCTTCTTAAATCGAACTATTCCAGAAGAAGATTTCCGAGGTCTTTTCGGTAAGTGCGAAATAATAAGCTAATGCATCTGCGGCTCGGGATTTCTCCCCCAAGCCGCTGCAAATGTACGCATTATTTTCCAATGCGCAAGAAAAACGATGAAAAAATTGAATCTAAAGGTCTAAAAAGCGTAGAATGGCCGGAAGTGAAGGCTAAACAGAATGTTCATAGCCATTTCTGGAACCTCTTCTCAAAAGTTTGCATATCAGTGCATTGTCCGGCCTTGAATTCTTCTTCGGCCTTTTGTGCAGCCATCAGCATCTCTGTCGTAAGAGCTATATGTTCCCCTATCACGGATTCTTGGGCGTCCTGAGCAATGAGAAGTTGGGCATACTCTGTAAGCTGGCGCGTAATCCGTTCTACACCATAGGTAGAAGGCATATTCAGAGAAATGTTGATGGTTGTGGTCATGATACGCAGTTTTTTCTGCCGCAAAAGTATGAAACTTTATTGAAGCTGCCAAAAGAATCCCCTTTTTTTTACCCTCCTCACCTTAAAACACACTTTGGATAAGAAAAAAAATTTTTTTTAAAATAGTTAGCACATATCACCGTGGTGATGTCCTACTTTGGAGGACCTTCAACTACTGATTCGTGATATGTGCTAACTAAATTGAGAAAAATTTTTGCGAGAAACCCTACGCACCCTACGAAAAATACTCGTTCATTGCGTAGGGTTCGTAGGGTTTCTCGCAAAAGTTTTTTTGAGAAAAGGATGGGTGTGTGTGAAGCCTATAAGGAAAATGGCGAAAGCCTATAGGGTTTCGGCCAAAAGGGTATAGGGTTTCGGGCGATGCACCATGGTGTGTTGGGCGGATTACCATGGTGATCCACCCAGAAGGGCTTGACCTTATGATTTTTCTCATAAGTGAGAAAACATTTTCTCACTTATGAGAAAATGTTTTGCCACAGGTGGCAAAAGGGGTAAGACCATGGTCCTTCGGCGTGAGGAGCTTACTCTTATCGCCTGAAGACCTTAGTCTTCTGGGTGACAGGGATTAGAGGTTACGCGTCATGCGACGGACGGGGAGCCAGACGGCAAGGAAGCCGGCGGCGAGGACGGTGGCGAAGATGAGGAGGATGTCGGTGGCGTGGACGCTGACGGGGTAGGTGTCGATGATGAAAGCGCCCTCGCTGTTGCCCAGCTTGATGAAGCCGAACTCTATCTGCAGCCAGCAGAGCAGCAGACCGAGAATAATTCCCACGGCAGCCCCGAAGCCGGAGATGAGCCAGCCCTCGAGGAGGAAGATCTGCGAGGTCTGACGGTCGTTGGCGCCCAAGGCCCGCAGCGTCTGGACATCGGCTTTCTTGTCGATCATCAGCATCGACAGGGAGCCGATGATGTTGAAGCAAGCCACGAGAAGTATAAAGGAGAGGAAGAGGTAGGCGATGAGCTTCTCCACCTGCATGATGCGGAAGGTGTCCTCCTGCTGCTCGTAGCGGTCCTGCACCAGGAAGCGGTCGCCCAACAGCTCACGGATCTCGGACTTGGCACGGCTCAACTTGACGCCCGGTTTCAGGCGCAGCTCAATGGCGCTGACCATTCCCTGACGGTCGAAGAGCCTGCGGGCAAAGGAGATGGAGGTGAGGATGTAGCTGGCATCGTACTGACTCTGGTTGACAGCGAAGACAACGCCTGGGGAGTAGAGCTCGTCCTTGTTGAAGCTGGCCATGGGGTTGGCCATGTTCACACGCTCGCCACGACGGGGCGCATAGATGGGCAGACCGCCGTCGTAGGTGGTGCCGAGGCCCAGCTGCTGTGCCAGACGAATGCCCATGATGCCGTAGTCGAGGACATCGGCGTGGAGAATGAACTCACCGTCGCCATAGAGGATGCCGTCGATGTCAGCCTGCCTCTGGAAGTTGTCTTCCACGCCCTTGATGTTGATGACCCACTGGCGCTCGTTGCCCACGATGAGGGCCTGGTCTTCCAGCACCTCGGTATAGACCTCAATGCCCTCATACTGGCGCAGCTTCGTCAACGCCGGATCGTCGGCGGGAAGGGTCTTCCCTTCGACCAGCGTGACCTTCAACTCGGGGTCGAAGGCCGTGAAGAAGGAGGCCACCATATCGCGGAAGCCGTTGAAGACGGAGAGCGTGACCACCAATGCCATGGTGGCCAGCGCCACGCCACACACGGAGATAATCGAGATGATGTTGATGGTGTTGCGGCTCTTGCGCGAGAAGAGGTAGCGGCGGGCGATGAAAAAAGTAAAGAAAAAGGCGGACCCACCCCCCTGCCCCTCCCTTGTATGGAGGGGAGTAGTTACTTTTGAGTGCTGGCTAACATTGGAATCCATATCTAGAATGGTATTTACTCCCCTCCATCATGGGAGGGGCAGGGGGTGGGTCTGTTATTGATTAAGAAGCTTATCTATGTTCTCCGCATAGTCCAGGCTGTCGTCCACGAAGAACTTGAGCTCAGGGATGATGCGAAGCTGGAAGCGGGTGCGCTGTCCGAGCTCGTAGCGGATCTGCTTCACGTTGGCATTGATGTTGTCGCAGATTTCCTGGGCACGCTCGCTGGGGAAGATGCTCAGATAGCCGCGGCACACACTCATGTCGGGACTGATGCGGCAGGCTGTGACGGTCACGAGGACACCGCGTGTGGCCTGGGTCTGTCGCTGGAAGATGTCGCTCAACTCCTTCTGAATCAAGCGGGCGATTTTATTTTGTCGGGTTGTCTCCATTTTAACGTGAAAAGTGAAAAATGAAAGAGTGAAAAATACAAGCTACCTTTATCTATTAGAAAGTGAACGAGAGGCAAATGAAATGATTATTTTTCATTTTTCATTCATTCACTTTTCATTCATCAGGCTGTAAGCCAATGCATAAGCTTTCATCTGCTTCAGCATGGCGAGGAGGCCGTTGCTGCGGGTGGGTGAGAGGTGCTCGCGCAGGCCGATGCGCTCGATGAAGTAGAGGTCGGCATCGAGGATCTCCTGCGGCGTGTGGTCGCTGAGGACACGGATGAGGAGCGTCACGATGCCCTTCACGATGAGTGCATCGCTCTCGGCCTCGAAATGCACGAGGCCCTCGGGCGTGAGCTCGGCCGTGAGCCACACGCGGCTCTGGCAGCCGTCGATGAGGTTCTGCTCTGTCTTGGCGCTCTCAGGCAGCGGCTGTTGCTCGTTGCCCAGGTCGATGAGCATCTGATATTTGTCCATCCAGTCATCGAAGTCGTTGAACTCCTCGATGATTTCGTCTTGTATTTCGTTGATATTCATATTTAATTATCATTATATATCAGTTGTAACAAAGTCTGTCCCACGGCCTTCAAGGCTCCGGAGTCGATGTTCTCCGGCGTATCGTTGACGGTGTGCCAAGTGGGGCCAAAGGACGAGGAGGCTCCCTCCACACAGGGGATGATATCCACGCAAGGCGTGTGGAGGATGCGGTTCACGGACAGATGGTCATCAGTGACGAAGCCACCGTCACGGAGCACGAAATAGTCGCCAAAGCCCAGCTGCACAGCCAGATGCCAGATCATATCCACGATGGGCTTGGCATACTGCTTGGAGAACCCTTCCATAGCGAAACGGGCCCCACGACCGCCTACCATGTCCAGATTAACACCAAAGCGAGCATGATAGCCGAGTGCCAAGGCCTCCTGTGCCCAATAGCGCGAGCCCAGGCACCAGTAGCTCTCTTCGGTGTCCTCAGCCCACTGCGGCGTCCCCTGGTCTTCGAGGTCGAAGCACACGAAGTCGATGCCATAGCTGAGCCCTGTCTCTGCGATGACGCGCGCCATCTCCAGCATCACAGCGATGCCCGAGGCACCGTCGTTGGCCGCCATCACGGGCGTGTGGTGGTTCTCTGCCTGGGGGTCGTTGTCTGCCCATGCACGGCTGTCCCAATGGGCTGTGATGAGGATGCGGTCAGCGGCTTCGGGGTTCAGGCGGGCCTGAATGTTGCGGCAGGGCATGGGTTGGCCGTCGTAGCCGTTGAGCGTGGTGCGTTCTTCGCTCACCTCGGCGCCTATCTCCTGGAACTTCTTCACCATCCAGTCGCCACAGGCCTGATGGGCAGCAGTGCCCGGCACACGCGGTCCGAAAGCACACTGTGCCTGGACATAGGCCATCGCGGAGTCGGCCACGAAAGTCGGCGCTGGGGACAGCGCAATGGTGTCAGCCCCGCCGCCTTGCTTCGTCTTGCCGGTGCAAGAGGCAAAGAAAATGAGGAGAAGAGAGAGGACCCATCCCAAAACCTTGCCTGTTAGGGAAGGGAGGGGCTGGCGCAATGAAGTTGTATGACTATAAGACATTATTTTTTCGTTATTTCGTTATCACGTTATTACGTTGTCTCGTTATTTCGTTATCACGTTATTACGTTGTCTCGTTATTTCGTTATTACGATGACCTCTTGGCAGCCCTCACCCCATTTTTCTCCACTCTGATGGAAGGGGTTAGGGCTGCTGTCCCATGCAGCGCAGCCAGTTGCCGCCCCAGATGAGGCGTAGGTCTGCTTCGCTGTAGCGCTCGCGCAGGAGACGACGGGTGAGGTTGATGAGTTCCGAGGCAGAAGCCAGGCCTGACACGCCACCGTCGCCGTCGAAGTCCGTGCCGATGCCTACATGCTCGATACCCATCACCTGAACGGCATGGTTCAGGTGTGCAACGGCATCCAGGATGGAAGCCTGCCCATCGGTGCGAAGGAAGCCGTTGTAGAAGGTAATCTGCATGACACCACCCTTGTCTGCCAGCTTACGCATCTGGTCGTCGGTGAGGTTGCGGGGATGGTCGCAAAGTGCACGACACGAGGAGTGGGAACACACGATAGGCTCCGTGCTCATCTCCAAAGCGTCATAGAAACTGCGTTCGCTGGCGTGGGAGAGATCCACCATGATGCCAAGGCGGTTCATCTCGCGAATCACGTCGGCACCAAAGGCTGTGACACCCATGAGCGGTTCCCCCTCACGCGGTCGGGCCGAGCCGCAGATGTCATTGTTGCCATTGTGGCAAAGGGTCATATAGACGATGCCGAACTTCTTAAAGAAATCTTCCAGCAGATGCAGGTCCTTGCCGATGGCATAACCATTCTCAATGCCAAGCATGATGGCCTTGCGGCCCTCACTCTTGAGCTGATAGAGCTCTTGGGCACTGTAGGCAATGCCTACGGCAGCAGCGTTCTGCTGCACCATCTCTTCGACACGAATGAGCTGGCTCTTGGCATAGTCGGTGGCTGCGGCACGGCCTTCATCCGTGAGTGGTCCCTGCGGGATGTAAGCCACCATGGTGCTGGCATCCAGACCTCCCTCAGTCATCTTATGCAGATCCACGAGAATCTTTGGGTCGCGATGGTCGAAATGGATGTCCTGGTCGAAGAACATCGGTGTATCGCAATGGCTGTCCAGCGTGAGGATGCGGCTGTGGATGCGGCGTGCTGCATGATAGTTGGCAGCCTCGTCCTTCAACCAACGGAACAGCGGCATCATCGTCTCGTCGCCACGCAGGCAGAAGCACTCGGGATGCCATTGCACCCCAAGGATGCTCTTATGCTCTGAGGATTCAACAGCTTCGATGACACCGTCGGAAGACGTAGCACAGACGCGCAGGTGAGGACCTGCCTCACGGACGGCCTGATGGTGGAAGCTGTTGACCGGCAGCACATCGCACTGCATCACACGATGGAGAAGAGAATCCTTCTCTATCTTCACCGTGTGCGAGGCATAGGCGCGGTCGAGATCCTGACTGTGCTTGAGCAGGGGAAAGAGGCCGGTGCTCCCCGTATAGTCGGGGGACTTGATAAAAAGGTCCAAATCCTGCCACACGGTCCCGTCGAGGGCTGCGGCCAGCAGCTGAATGCCACGACAGATGCCCAGCATCGGCAATTGACGATTGTAAGCCAAGCGAATGAGCAAGAGCTCAGCAAGGTCACGCTTAGGATTGATGCTGTGGAGATTGGGGACAGGTTCCTCACCCATGAAAAGCGGATTCATATCCCCGCCACCCGACAGAATGAGGCCATCGAGGCGGTCGAGCATTGTGGCCAGCGCAGCGCCGTCCTCGGTAGGCGGCAACACGACAGGCGTGGCACCAGCACGCAGCACACTCTCGTAGTAGCCCTCGGCCAGCTCACATCCCTTGTCGCCGAAGTTGCCCGTGATACCTATCACAGGCGTGTGTTGCGTGCCAGGGAAGGAGGCGTGCAGGGCCTCGTAGCGCGCCTTCCAATCAAAAGCAGAACAGGAGTTCAAGGGTTTAAGAAGTTTAAATTGTTCAAGGATTATGAGTTCAACTCTCAATATTCAATTCTTAATCTTCAGCCGTGTCAGCAAGGAGGGCTGCTTTCTTGGCCATGAGGGCCTTGATGGTTGCCAAGTCGGCATCAGAGAGACCTATGGGCACTTCCTTCTTGATGCTCTGCTTGAGGGAGATCAGCGTCTCCGTGGCCATCACTCCCGGAATCTCCTGCAAGCGATTGTTGAGGAGTTCCATCAAGTGGGCATTGTCGCGAGCATAGAGCTTGATGAGCATAGTGTAGGGGCCTGTGGTGAAATGACATTCCACAATCTCCGGAATCTTCTCAAACTCGTTGACAACGTGCTTGTACATCGAACCGCGCTCCAGCGTGATACCCACGTAGGTGCATGTGTTATAGCCCAGCGAAGCAGGGTTCACGTCGTAACCCGATCCCGTGATGACACCGATATCTACCAGACGCTGTACACGCTGGTGAATGGCAGCACGCGACACGCCACATTCCGTAGCTACATCCTTAAAAGGAATGCGCGCGTTATGTGTGATAATTTCAAGAATCTTCTTGTCGAGACTATCAATTTTTTCCATGATGAGTGTGATTGGTTATCATTTTGTTACGCAAAGGTAGGTATTTTCTGCACAACAGCCATGATATTTACGAAAAAAATGACACCAAGGGGCTACTTTGGTGTCATTTTGAGTGTAAATAAGTGTAATTACTTCACTATTTCCAGCAATTCCACAGTAAAGATGAGCGTGGAGAGGGGAGGAATCTTGCCGGCCTCACGTGCGCCATAGCCAAGCTCCTGGGGAATATAGACTTCCCACTTGGAACCTACGGGCATCATCGTGAGTGCCTCTGTCCAACCCTTGATGACCTGATTGCAGGCGAAGGTGGCAGGTTGGTTGCGCTTGTAGCTGCTGTCGAATTCCGTGCCGTCGATGAGATGACCTTCGTAGTTCACCTTCACGCGATCGGTGGCCTTCGGCTTTTCGCCGGTGCCGGCAACGAGAACCTTGTATTGCAGGCCGCTGGGCGTGGTCTGCACGCTGTCCTTCTTGGCATTGGCTTTCAGGAAGGCTTCGCCATCGGCACGGTTCTTGCCATACTTAGCCTCCATCTTCACCTTATTATAATATTCCATCTGCTTGTTGGACACAGCCTGTGCGCTGTCCAGCGAGATGGTGGCGTTGCCTGCGATAGCAGCACGGAAGCCTTCGATGAAGCGGCTCTTGTCCAGGAGATCCACGCTGTCGTTGATCTGCTTGTTCACCTGGGGGACAATCTGGCGTTCCACCTGCTGGCGGATTTCTTTGCCAACGATGTAAGCCTTCATCTGCTTGGCCTCCTCATCCATCTCAGGAGTATCGAAGCCACTGAGGAAATGGGCAATATAAGCGGTATCTACACCCATGCGCTGTACCAGGTAGGACATAAGACCATTGGTCTGGGACATACCAAAAGCATAGCTGAAATCCCTCATGGGGATGGTGTCAACCTTCTCGGCCACCTCCTGCTTCTTGGATTTCTTCACCTTCTTGGCGGCGCTGGCGCTCATGCACACCAGCAGTGCCAAGACGATAATAGCGTATCTTGATGTTTTCATCGTATTGAAGCGGATTTACTTCTCGATGTCAAGCAGTTCGATGGTGAAGGTCAGAGCGCTGAAGGGCTTGATGTTGCCCATGTCCTGCGTGCCATAAGCCTGGTCCTGGGGGATATAGACAATCCACTTGGAACCAACAGGCATAGAAGTCAGTGCTGCCTTGAAGCCGGGAATCACCTGGTTGGCGCGGAAGGTGGTGGGCTCGCTCTCCAGGTTGCTGTCGAAGACGGTGCCGTCGATGAGCTTACCTTCATAGTGAACCTTCACGCGAGCAGTGTCAGCAGCAACCTCGCCGTTGCCCTCGGTGATAACCTCGTAGAGGACACCGTTGCCGAGTTCCTTCACGCCTTCCTTCTTGGCGATTTCAGCGAGGTAGTCCTCACCAGCCTTCTTGTTGTCGGCATAAGCCTTAGCACGAGCAGCCTCACGGATGGCATCCATGCGGGTCTGCACGAAGGTGTTGGCAGAATCCAGGCTCATCACCTTCTCGTTGCCTGCAACGGCAGCGATGAAACCGGCATATACGTTGGATTCATTGACGGTCTGGGTGGAGTCCTCACCGAAGATCATGTGATTGATGTTCTGGAGCATGCCCTGGCTCACCTGCTGGCCAATCTGAATGCCTGCATAGAAAGCAGCCTTGCTCTTGTCATCACCGGCCTTAATACCCTCGCGGAAGCCCTTGATGAAATCCTCAACATAGGTGGTGTCAACACCCATGCGCATGCTCAGATACTCCTTCAGACCCTGAGTCTGGCTCATACCGATAGCATAGCTAAGTGTGTCGATGTCGGTCTTCAGTGTTGCGCTGGGACCCTGGTTGCAAGAGGCCATGACAGCTGCCAAAGCCACTGCGAGAACGAATGAAATCTTTTTCATTTTTGCTTTTTTATTTAGGGGTTAATAGTTTTATAAATGGGGCCTATAGGACTCATGAGAATCATAAAACCTATAAGACCTTGATGAGTTCAACATCAAAGATGAGTGTGGAATAGGGCGGGATGCTGCTGCCAGCGCCACGCTCGCCGTAGCCGAGCAGATAAGGGATGAAGAAGCGGAACTTGCTGCCTTCCTTCATCAGCTGCACGCCCTCAGTCCAGCCGGGGATGACACCATTAAGGGGGAAGTCAGCGGGCTCGCCACGCTGGTAGCTGCTGTCGAAGACAGTTCCGTTGATGAGCGTGCCTTCATAATGACAGCGCACCTTGTCCGTGGCCTTCGGGCTGCGGCCCGTACCCTCTGTGAGCACCATATACTGCAAGCCGCTCTTAGTGGTGACAACGCCGTCCTTCTTGCCGTTAGCCTCGAGGAATGCCTTCCCTTCAGCGATGGCACCCTCAGCCTGCTTGCGAGCTTGTTTGTCGAAATATTCATTGAGCAGGGCCTGTGCCTCGCGGTGAGAGATGGCGGGCTCGGCATCTGTCAGAACGTCGCAGATACTCTGCGTAAAGTCCTGTACATTGAAGTCTTCGATACCCATATTCTTCAACTGTTGGCCGATACCAAGACCCAATGCATAACTGATTTTGTTCATGTTTTTGTCGTTCGTTTTTAAAATCGGCCGCAAAGGTACAGATAATTTACGATTCAACCATTTACAAAGCATAAATTATTTTGAGAATCGGCCTTGATTTATGATTTATTTGATTTTGGAGCAACAAAAAACATAAAAAAGAATCAAAAATTCAAAGAAATCACACATCGCAAATCGCCAAATCGCAAATAATGATTACTTTTGCCCTTGCAAAAACATGCATGCAATGAAAAAAGTAGTAATTCTTACGGGTGCTGGCATGTCTGCCGAGAGCGGCATCAGCACCTTCCGCGATTCCGGCGGACTCTGGGAAGAGTATCGTGTTGAGGATGTAGCCACCATCGAGGGCTACCAACGCAACCCCGAACTAGTGCTCAACTTCTACAATGAACGTCGTCGTCAGTTACCGCTGGTGAGACCCTGCCATGGTCATGAACTGGTGGCAGAGCTGGAAAAGGACTTTGATGTGACGGTCATCACGCAGAATGTCGATAACCTGCACGAGAGAGCCGGCTCCACGAAGGTCATCCATCTGCACGGAGAGCTGGACAAGGCTACGTCAACGTGGAGCCCCAACGACCCCAAGCAGATTGTCACCCTCTCACCCGACCATCCCGATATCCACATCGGCGACACAGCCGCTGACGGCAGCCAGCTGCGTCCCTTCATCGTATGGTTCGGCGAGCCCGTGCCCGAAATAGAGCGTGCCGCCATGATTTCGTCGAAAGCCGACATCTTTGTCGTCATCGGCACCAGCCTCAACGTCTATCCAGCCGCTGGCCTCATCCAATATGTGCCGGAAAATGCTCCCATCTACCTCATCGACCCGAAGGATGTGCATTGGACATCAGGGCACCGGTTCCATCACATCAAAAAGGGAGCCTCAGAAGGTATGGAAGAACTGACCCAATTGTTACAAAAAGAGCGCCTATGAAAAAGCTGGATGCCGTCATGGCCGAACAGCGCCACTGGCAAGAAATAGTAGGACTGAGCACCGTCGCCGAACTCAACCATGCCTTACGAGAAGGCCATGCCGCTGAGATTATCTACGTGTCGGAAGCTCTGCAGGAACGCAAGATTGCGGCTGTCGCCGACCAAGTAAAGAAGTCGGGCTGCCGCATTGTCATGCTCGCTGGACCCAGCAGCAGCGGAAAGACCACGACGTGCAAGCGTCTGGCCGTGCAGTTAGGAGCTGTGGGGCTACGCCCCAACATGCTCTCGCTGGATGACTATTTCCTCAACCGCGAATATACACCACGTGATGAAAATGGCGAATACGACTTCGAGTGTCTGGAGGCACTGGATGTACCGTTCTTCAATGATCAGCTGCAGCGTCTGCTGAAAGGTGAATCTGTGACGTGCCCGAAGTTCAACTTCCATACGGGACAACGCGAGATGACAGGCACCCCGCGACAGCTTAAAGAGAACGGGGTGCTCATCATCGAAGGTATCCACGCCCTGAATCCCCAGCTGACACCAGACATCCCCCGCGAGGACAAATACCAGCTCTATGTCTCGGCGCTCACCACGATTCAACTTGATGAGAAACGTCGTATCTCAACCTCTGACAACCGTCTGCTGCGACGCATCATCCGCGACAAGAAGTTCCGCAACTACTCGGCTCAGGAAACCATCCATCGATGGCCCAGCGTGAGAGCCGGCGAAGAGAAATGGATCTTCCCCTATCAGGAGAACTGCGACCGAATGATCAACAGCGCCCTACTCTATGAGCTCGCAGTGCTGCGTAACTATGTGATGCCCATTCTCGAAGAGGTGCCAGTGGATGCTCCCGAATACGAGGAAGCCCTGCGACTGCGAGGACTGGTGGGCTTTTTCGAGCCCATCGGGGATAAACAGATTCCACCCATGTCACTGCTTCGCGAATTCCTGGGCGGCAGTAGTTTTAAATATTAAGACCGGATCTCATAGGCCCCACTAACCTCATAAGATGTCCAATCATATAGATATAGAAAAACATCTCACGGCTCGTGGCGTGAAACCCACCTCCACGCGCATCCTCGTTTACCGGGCGTTAGCAGAACACCGCCATGCTCGTTCGTTGCGTGAGCTGGACGATGAGTTGGACACCGTCGATCGATCCACCATCTTTCGCACCCTGACCCTCTTGCTGGAGCACCATTTGATTCACGCCATCGAGGATGGTACAGGGGTTGCGAAGTATGAGCTGTGCGAAGGGCACGACCACTGCTCGCCAGACGACCAGCACATCCATTTCTACTGCCGTGTCTGCCAGCGCACGTTCTGCTTTCACACCATCCACATCCCCACGATTCAGTTGCCAGAGGGTTTCACTATGGAGGGCCTCAACTACCTTGTCAAAGGTGTATGCCCCAACTGTGCAGAAGAATTGTGAGAGCGTTCAATAAGATATATACGCTAAACACTAAACGAAAACTCTATTGATAAACTGGAAGATTATATGGAAGATTATCGGGCAGCTGCTGGGCCTTGAGGCCACGCTGATGCTGGGCTGTCTGGTAATGTCATTAGCCTATGGCGAAGATGACGCCCACGCCTTCGCTGTCTCCGTCGTCACCACCGCCCTCACAGGTGGAGCCCTGCACTACATCGGTCACAACTCATCAAACACCATGTCTCGGCGTGATTCCTTCCTCCTGGTGACGCTGGTGTGGCTTGTCTTCAGCCTTTTCGGCTCATTCCCCTTCTATCTCAGCGGCTATGTCCCCTCTATAACTGATTCCTACTTCGAAACCATTTCGGGTTTCACCACTACAGGCGCATCGCTCATCGATGATGTAGAACGCCTGCCGCATGCACTGCTCTTCTGGCGCAGCCTCACGCAGTGGGTGGGCGGTCTGGGCATCGTCTTCTTCACCATCGCCATCATCCCGTCGATGGTAGGTGGTAGCGTAAAGGTCTTCTCTGCCGAAGCCACAGGTCCTATGCGCACGAAGATGCACCCTCGCCTCAGCACCACAGGACACTGGATTTGGGGCATCTACTCGCTGATGACGCTGGTCTGCGCTCTATGCTTCTATCTTGAGGGCATGAGTGGCTTCGATTGTTTCAACTACGCGATGACCGTCACGGCCACGGGAGGCTTTGCCACGCACAATGCCAGCACAGGCTACTTCAAGAATGCCGCCATCGACTACACGGCCATCTTCTTTATGTTCCTGTGTGGCACCAGCTTCACGCTGCTGTATCTGGCCATCTTCAAGCACAAGATTAAGGAGTTCTTCAAGAATAGCGAGTTCCGCCTTTACGTCTCCGTAATCGTCGTATGCACAGTGCTTATCATGTTCATAGTCATGCGTGGTTGCCACTATCCCGTTGCAGATGCTTTCCGCTCCAGCCTCTTCCAGGTTGTCTCCTTCCTCACCACCACAGGCGTCTTCAACGATGACGCTGGCCAATGGCCACATATCACATGGGTCATCCTTACCGTATGTATGTTCATTGGAGGTTGTTCCGGCTCCACGAGTGGTGGCTTCAAATGTGTCCGTGTGGTGATGCTCTGGAAAATGCTGCGCAACGAGCTCCGCTCCACCCTCCATCCCAGTGCCGTGCTGCCTGTACGCGTGAACGGCTATGTGGTATCTGTCAACCGCCAGCTGGCCCTCTTCGCCTTCTTCACCGCTTATGTCCTGCTCTGCCTCTTCGTTTATTTCATCATGATGATTCTGGGCATCGACAGCACGAATGCCTTCACAATAGCTTTCAGCTGTGCCAGTAACGTAGGTCCCACACTCGGTTTGGAGATAGGTCCTACCATGTCATGGAGTCATCTCCCTGACGTTGTCAAATGGTTGCTCTCGCTGTTGATGCTCATGGGACGTCTTGAAATCCTTTCCGTCCTCGTCCTCTTCACCCGCAGTTTTTGGAGAGACAAATAACTGCTTAATAAGCCACAGAACAGGGAATACCCAGCGCTCTCACCTGCTCTGCAATGCTGTCCAGCACATCAGGTGCCGCCTTTCGCAGCGTGCTGACTGGCGTCTCGCGGTCGATGGTGTAAATCATCACCTGCATAGGCCCTATCCTCTTCAACGCCTCCAACCACGGCTCCACAAAGCGCGCTGATGTATTGTCCACATCGGTGCCCGCTGCATCGGTGCCTGTCAGGAACATCGTCTGGATGATGACATGCCCACGGAAATGGATGAGCCCATCGACGATGGCTTCCACGAAATAAGGTCCCGTGGGGCGATCCACCGTCTTGATGAAAGCCTCATCTATGGTATCCAACTTCAAGATGTTATTATCGACGCGACAGAGGGCTGCGAAGACATCGGGCCGCAGGATGCGGGTAGCATTACTAAGCACGCTGATACGTGCCTCTGGGCAGTAACGGTCGCGCAACGCGCGCGTATCTTCTATTATATGAGGGAAGTCGGGGTGGAGTGTCGGTTCTCCGTTGCCGGCAAATGTCAGTACATCCGGCTTGGGACCCTCTTTAGCCATCTGCTGCAGACGTTCCTCCAGCGCCCTGCTCACCTCTTCACGCGTCGGCATCTTGGCTGTCGGCCTGCGTTCTGCATTTAATCCACATTCGCAGTAGATACAATCAAAGGAACATACCTTGCCATCGGCCGGCAAGAGATTGATGCCTAATGACACGCCGAGACGACGGCTGTGGATAGGACCAAAGATAGGCGAAGGATAGATGACTGTGGACATAGTGGTGGTGTTTTGAAGTTCGGGCGAAACCCATGCATTCATGGATTCCGCCCGAAAGAAATATAGTGAAAAGTGTTTTCTTACTTGTCGTACTCTTCTTCCTTGATCTTGCGACCCATGATCAGGTATGCCGTGGGAGCGGCAATGAACATGGAGGTCAGGGTGCCGATGATGACACCGAGCATCATGGCGAATGCGAAGCTCTTGATGCTGGCACCACCGAAGACGAAGATGAAGAGCAGGACGATGAACGTGGAGACGGACGTGTTGATGGTACGCGTCAGGGTGGCGTTCAGCGACTGGTTGAAGAGGAGCTGCTTGTCGCGCTTGGGATAGAGACCGAGGTTCTCGCGGATACGGTCGAAGACAACCACCTTATCGTTGATGGAGTAACCGATACAGGTCAGCAGAGCACCGATGAACGTCTGGTCAATCTCCAGCGAGAAGGGCATCCAACCCCAGCATGCGGAGAACATACCAAGGATGAAGATGGTGTCGATGGCAAGAGCTGTGATAGCACCTACGGAGAAGGCCACGTTGCGGAAACGAACGAGGATATACACGAAGATGACGATCATAGCCAGGATGACACTGATGACGGCACCACGCGTGATGTCGGCTGCAATGGACGGACCCACCTTCTGAGAGCTGATGATAGAACCACCGGCGCGCTCGTCGCGGTTGATGAAGGTCTGCTCGTCGAGGTCGGCGCTCAGAAGGCCGCCATCCTTGAGGACGGTGAAGAGCTTGCTCTCGATTTCGCTATCTACTTCGCTGCCATCCTCGTCGATGCGGTAGTTGGTGGAGATACGGATGGTCTTGCCCTCGGTGCCCAGTGCGATGGCGCTGGTGTTACTCTCGGGGAAGGCATCAGCGAGGAGGCCGCGAACGGTCTCGGGCTGCACCTCGTTCTCGAAGAGGACAACGAAGTTACGACCTCCGGTGAAGTCGATACTCTGAGAGAAGCCGCGACCTATCCAGCAACCGATGGCAAGTACTACTATGGCGCCGAAGATAGAGAAGGACTTCTTGTAGCTACCCATGAAGTTGAAGTTGGTATCGGAGAGGAACTTGCGGCTGAGACCTGTTGTGAAGGTGAGGTCGAGCCACTTGTCCTTGGACATCATGCCGTCGAAGACTACGCGCGTAAGATATACAGCGGTGAAGAATGAGATGATGATACCGATGATGTAAGTGGTGGCGAAGCCGCGGATAGGACCTGTACCGAAGTAGTAGAGGATGATACCCGTCAGGATGCTGGTGACGTTGGAGTCGATGATGGCGCTGAAGGCGTTGCTGTAGCCGGCCTGCATAGCCTGACGCACAGCCTTGCCGGCGCGCATCTCCTCCTTCGTACGCTCGAAGATGAGCACGTTGGCATCCACTGCCATACCCAGCGTCAGCACCATACCGGCGATACCACTCATGGTGAGCGCAGCCTGGAAGCTGGTGAGAATACCGAGCGTGAAGAAGAGGTTGAAGAGCAGGGCGCAGTTGGCAACCATACCCGGGCGGAAGCCGTACATACTGACCATGTAGAGCATCAGGGCGATGAAGGCGAGCACCATGCTCCAGAGGCCCTGGCGGATGGACTCCTGACCGAGCGAAGGACCAACGATTTCGTCGCTGACAATATTAGCGGGAGCGGGCATCTTACCGGACTTCAGCACATTGGCCAAGTCACGGGTGTCCTCGGGGGTGAAGTGGCCGGTGATCTGGCTGTTACCACCCGTGATCTCGTTCTGCACGTTAGGTGCGCTATAGACATAGCCATCGAGGACGATGGCGATGGGACGGTGTACGTTGGCCTTCGTCAGCGCTGCCCAGCGACGGGCACCCTCGACATTCATCTGCATGCTGACGCAGGGACGACCCTGCTGGTCGAACTCATCCTTGGCATCGGTGACGACGTCGCCCTCCAGGGGAGCACGGCCGTTGCGCTCAGTGACCTTGATGGCATAGAGCTCATAGACCTCATCGTTCTTATCGACACCCTTGACGCCCCAGAGGAGCTTCAGGTCGGCAGGCAGGACAGCCTTAGCCTCGGGGCTCTCGAAGAGGGCGTTGATGGCTTCCAAGTCGCGCTTGCCGGCATAACCCACGACGCAGCCGTTCTCCTGGTTCAGCACCTGCAGGCGTGCCAGCAGCGGGTGAGCCTTAAGGGCCTCCTCGCTGGCAGCGGCATTGGATGCGGAAGCCTCAGCCTTGTCGCCCTTGGCGATAGCGGCGAGGGCACCGTCGGTGGCAGCAGCGCTGTCAGCAGGGGCCTCGGCGGTGGCAGCAGCAGCGCTGTCAGCAGGGGCCTCGGCGACTTCGGCTGTTGCCTCGGGAGCCGTAGCTTTGGTGCTGTCAGAGGTCTCTACGCCAGCGGCAGCGAGCTTGCTGTCGAGCTGGATGAGGTAGGGAACTGCCTCGGAAGTGGTGTAGGTCTCCCAGAACTCCAGATTAGCGGAACCCTGAAGGAGCTTACGCACGCGGTCGGGCTCCTTGATACCAGGGAGCTCCACCATGATGCGACCCTCCTGACCCTCAAGGGCCTGGATGTTGGGCTGCACGACACCGAAGCGGTCGATACGTGTACGGATGACGTTGAAAGAGTTATCAATGGCGGCCTTTACCTCTTCACGCAGCACAGCCTCCACCTCGCGGTCGGTGCTCTTGGTGTTCACCTTGCCACGCAGCTGCTGCGTAGCGAAGAGCTCAGCAAGCGAGCTGTTGGGCGCCAGCGCCTTGTAGTCTTTAACGAAGAGTGTAATGAAATCGCCCTGACCGGCCTTGGCTTCTGCCTTAGCCTGTTCCACGGCTTGATTGAAGTTGGCATCTTCTTTGTGATCGGCGAGCGCCTTAACCACATCGGGCACAGACACCTCGAGGATGACGTTCATACCACCCTTCAAGTCCAGACCCAAACCGATACCCATCTCGCGGCACTCCTTGAGTGTCCAGACCCCGAAATACACGGGTTCGTTCGCGAGGGAGTCCAAGTAATGCTGACCAGCAGCTTCGCCTTCAACGGCAGCAATCTCCTTAGCTTTGCTCTCGAAGTGGTTGGTCACGAACGAGAAGCTGAGGTAGAAGATGCAGACAAGTGCAAGCAGGACAGCGAAAACTTTTACGAATCCTTTGTTTTGCATTTTGAATGAATTGTTTTGTTGTTATTTATTGATTTTCTCTTCTTTTTTGGAGCCAATCGGGGCGTTGCGCCCAAAATAGCGCGCAAATGTACACCTTTTTTATGGAAAAGCGGCTCTAAAATACCAAATATTTGGCTTTTGGCGTATTTTTTGTGGCTTTTAGGGTGTTTTTCTGATCAATCTGGTGCGAATTGGGAAGTGATCAGACCATATTATATGACTTTCGACACTCGTGCGGCAGCTTTTCCATTTCTCGCCATTGAAAAGGATGTGATCAATGCGCACTGGAAAGCCCTTTTCGTGGTAAGTGAAACCCAGACCATTGCCACTCTCGCGGAAGGCACAGGTCAAGTGGCGTGTCAGCAGACGATGTGTGTAGGAGACGGGCGTATCGTTGAAGTCGCCACAGACAATGACAGGACGCGGCAACCATGCCTCCACGATAGCCGCTAAACTGTCGGCTTGCGCAGCGCGCAGAGGCGAGGCTTTGGTGAGGAGTTGCACGATGGGTGAGAGATCCTTGCGCATCGAATCACGCTCATGCCGCTCGAGAGCCTCGCGATAGGCCTGTTTCATTTCAGGCGAAAGTTTATTACTCTGCAGGTGCACACTCAGTAATAAGAGTGTGTCCTTGCCGTCTTGGAGATAAGCTCTTAGCGCATGGCATGGTTCCCCCTCCAGTGCCAGCGTATCGCTATCGAGGATGGGAAGTCGGGAGTAGAGCGTGAACTCCTTCTTGCTGACACACGAGTAGCCCTTTTTCTCCATTTCATCGCCTAATTCGGGCTTATTGGAAGACTCCTGAAGACAGATGATATCGACATCGGAGGCAGCAAGGTATGTAAAAACACGATTGGTGCCATCCTCTACAGACTCTGGCATGCCATAATTATGGCTATTGAAGCTGAGGACGGTAATGGTGGAATCCGCAGTTCCTTTGGACGGCAGATTCACAGGCAGATAGTCGCGCAGGAAACTGCCACAGGCCACAAAGCCGACGATAGGTATCCACACGCGCTTCACCTTGAATACCAACCAGAAAAAGACGAATAACAGATTGCCAACCACGAAGGCGGGGAAGAGTAGGCTCATCAGCGTCAGACGGGGATGCAACTCAGGATGCAGATAGGTGACACCGCAGCACGCCCACAGAAGCAGGATTGTGGCAACATTGGCACCAGTGAAGAGTTGCACCAAAATGGTTTTGATAACCTTCATCGTTCACTGGCTTCAAAGAGTTTGCGCTTCTCATCGTCCGAGAGGCTGTCATAGCCCCCTTGCTTGACTTTTGCCAGAATGCGGTCTATCTCTTCCTCGCGCGCCTGCTTGCGCGCATTCCATTCTATGTCGTCAGCGTGTTTCGCGCTACCCACATGCACCTTCATGCGCGGCTTACGCTTGCGCTCGAACCATGTTTGCATACGCTTCCATATACTGTTTCGCTTCTTGGAACCCTCTGTGACGTCTTCATAGCTGGTGTAATAGTCGTTATAACCGCCGTAGCTGCCATAGCCACCGCCGCCTCCACCAAAAAAGCGATTGTGGTCGTTGGGGTGTTTGCGCCAATACATAATCAGTGCCAGACCAAAGAGCATACCACCGAGATGCGCCACATGAGCCACGCCGTCACCTGGGTTGCCTAACGCACTTAACAATTCAATGACGGCATAACCAGTGACGAGCCACTTGGCTTTGATAGGCACTGGGATAGGAATGATGAACAGACGGTTCTCAGGAAAAGTCATGCCGTAGCTCAACAGGATACCATAGACAGCACCCGAGGCACCCACCGTGGTCCACCGATTCAGGTAAGTACTCATGGGAACCACCATGCCCTCAATATTCACGCTGTCATAAACGTTCATACCCGTATAGAAGTACTCTCCGTACTGCGCCACTTCCTGCAAGAGGCCAGCTCCCACGCCACAGACTACATAGTAAAACAGAAAGCGCTGTGAACCCATCACCTGCTCCATCAAGCGACCAAACATCCACACGGCAAACATGTTGAAGAAGATATGTTCCAAGCCGCCGTGCACAAACATATAGGTGAACAACTGATAAAGCCGGAAGTCCGATGCCAGGAAGAAATGCAAGCCCAGCAAATCGTCGAAATCGATACCATAACGCACTGCCACCACCTTTGCAAGGTACATCAACAGATTGATGATGATGAGGTTCTTGGTGACAGGAGGCATATTAAAGTTCATAAAATGCGTAGTTTTGACGTTTGAGGCCGCAAAAGTAGGCATTTTTATGCGCATTTGGGGGAATTTCATGATAAAAATATAAAAAAAGATATCTTTTTTCCATTTTTTCTTGGTGCGAATCTCAACTTTCTCTATTTTTGCCACTGTAAATCGGCGTTGAAGTGCATTTTCTACACAAAGAAATATAGTTTATTAACCCTCTAAAATCATTTATCAATGAACAAGACTGAATTGACAAGCGCCATCGCCGCTAAGGCTGGCCTGACAAAAGTGGATGCCAAGAAGGCTCTTGATGCAACCATCGAAGCTATCACCGAGGCTCTCAAGGCTGGTAACAAGGTAGCACTCATCGGCTTCGGCACATTCGCCGTTGCAAAGCGTGACGCCCGCCAGGGTATCAACCCCCAGACCAAGCAGGTCATCAAGATTGCCGCTAAGAAGCAGGCTAAGTTTAAGGCTGGTGCTGAACTCGACGCTGCTATCCAGTAAATTTCGGTTTTATATCAATTCCATCTAAAAAACTGTCTTTCGGGGCAGTTTTTTTATGTTTGTAAGAGTAGGGCTATGCCACATCATGACCACATCACGTGGTGGCGTAGGTGCAAGGGTGATGATTTGAAGAGTATGGTCTTACGGCCTTAAGACCTTGCTCTTTAGGCGTGAAGACCAAGGTCTTCGTAACGCAGGGCCTGACGGCAGGCGCACAACAAACATATATGAGGGCTGGAAAGTGATGAAAAACGAGGTGGGGTTGCGAAAAAAACAGGTTCGATTCTGATAACTCAAAAAAAATGCGTACCTTTGCACCCCGAATACAAGGCTATTCACTCGAAATCAACGAAATTCAATATAAGAGTATGCAGATAGAGACAACGCTCACAGCGGCGATACAGGCGGCCATCAAGTCCCTTTATGGACAGGACGTGCCTGAGAAAATGGTGCAACTGAGTGCCACAAAGAAAGAGTTCGAGGGTCACCTGACACTCATCGTGTTCCCCTTCCTGAAGATGAGCCGCAAGGCACCTGAGGTCACGGCACAAGAGATAGGCGAATATCTCACGGCGAACCTGCCCGATGTGGTGGCACGCTTCAATGTCATCAAAGGCTTCCTCAACATGGTCATCGCCGATGCCTGCTGGCTGAGTCTGCTGGCTGACATCCAACAGGATGCCAGCTACGGCTTGAAGCCCGTGACCGATCAGTCGCCGCTCGTGATGATTGAGTACTCATCTCCCAATACCAACAAGCCCCTGCACCTCGGTCACGTGCGCAACAACCTTCTCGGATGGGCGCTGGCAAAAGTCATGGAGGCCAACGGCAACCGCGTCGTGAAGACAAACATCGTCAACGACCGCGGCATCCACATCTGCAAGTCGATGCTGGCATGGCTGAAGTGGGGAAATGGCGCCACACCCGAGAGCACAGGCAAGAAGGGCGACCACCTCATCGGCGACTACTACGTGGCCTTCGACAAGCATTTCCGTGCCGAGCGCCAGGAACTGATGGATAAGTTCATGGCTGAAGGCATGGACGAGGAAGCCGCCAAGGAGCGTGCTGAGAAGGAGAGCCCGCTGATGCAGGAGGCTCGTGCCATGCTCGTCAAGTGGGAACAGAACGACCCCGAGGTGCGCGCGCTATGGAAGAAGATGAACGACTGGGTATATGCCGGCTTCGATGAGACCTACAAGGCACTCGGCGTGGGCTTCGACAAGATCTACTACGAGAGCCAGACCTATCTCGAAGGCAAGGAAAAGGTGATGGAAGGGCTCGAAAAGGGCTTCTTCTACCGCCGCGAGGACGGCAGCGTGTGGGCAGACCTCACGAAGGAAGGCCTCGACGAGAAGCTGCTGCTGCGCGCCGATGGTACCAGTGTTTACATGACGCAGGACATCGGCACGGCCAAGCTGCGCTTCCAAGACTTCCCCATCGACAAGATGATCTATGTCGTGGGCAACGAGCAGAACTACCACTTCCAGGTGCTCAGCATCCTCTTGGACAAGCTGGGCTTCAAGTGGGGCAAGGACCTCGTGCATTTCTCCTACGGCATGGTGGAACTCCCCAACGGCAAGATGAAGTCGCGCGAAGGGACTGTCGTGGATGCCGATGACCTCATCGCCAAGATGATTGAGGATGCCCGCGAGATGAGCAAGGATAAGGTGAACAAGCTCGAGGACCTTACAGAGGCCGAAGCCCAGGAGATAGCACGCATCGTAGGCATGGGTGCCCTGAAGTACTTCATTCTCAAAGTTGATGCCCGCAAGAACATGCTATTCAACCCCGAAGAAAGTATCGACTTCAACGGCAATACCGGCCCCTTCATCCAATATACGTATGCGAGAATCCGCTCTATTCTTAGAAAAGCTATAGACAGACCCACCCTCCTCCCCTCCCGTGATGGAGGGGAAGAGGCTAGCGCAGAGTTGGCAAGCGGAAACGCAAGTCTCCCCTTACGGGGTAGCGAAGGAAATAGCGGATTGACTGAATGTCAATCAGCCCAGAGCGACCGAAGCATATCTCCTATGCTGAGGACGGACAATTTAGAGGGGTCTGCACTACTTTCCGAAAAGGAAATCTCCCTCATCCAGCAGCTCGCCGCCTTCGGCACCGCTGTGCAGCAGGCCGGCACGGACTATAATGTCAGCGTCATCGCCAACTACTGCTACGACCTGGCCAAGGAGTTCAACGGCTTCTACCATGACTATCAGATCCTGAAGGAGCCCGATGAGCAGAAGCGCCTCACCCGTCTCGCCCTTTGCGAAGCCGTCGCCAAGGTCATCAAGACCGGCATGGGACTGCTGGGCATCGAGGTGCCGGAGCGGATGTAAAGACCCTCCCCCCGCCCTCCCTTTAGGGAGGGAGTGGTCACTTTCAAGATTTAGAACCATTATATACAGATTATGGCTGACAAACCAACGGCACAGGTAATTACTCCCCTCCCTACAAGGGAGGGGCAGGGGGGTGGGTCTGCCCTCTGTGTCGATGCCGCCTGCTCCGGCAACCCCGGTCCTATGGAGTATCGGGGTATTCACCTGCCATCGGGCAAGGAAGTGTTTCACTTCGGCCCCGTCCACGGCACCAACAACATCGGCGAGTTCCTGGCTATCGTCCACGCCATGGCGCTGATGAAGCAGAAGGGCCTCTCGATGCCTGTCTATAGTGACAGCCGAACAGCCATCATCTGGGTCAACAAGCGCAAGGCAAAGACCACACTGGCCCCCACCCCCGAGAACCAGCCGCTGCTGCAGCTTGTAGCACGCGCCGAGGCGTGGCTCCGGCAGAACGGCATCCCCTACCCTCTCCTCAAATGGGAAACGGAGCTGTGGGGCGAAATACCAGCGGACTTCGGACGAAAATAAAAAAGGGGATAAGCCATGCTTAACCCACTGTATTCTCAAGAGAAACGCTGAGAAGTTTCTGGGCCTCAACGGCAAACTCCATCGGCAACTTATTCAGGACGTCTTTCGCATAGCCATTGACTATCAGACCAACAGCCTCTTCTGCTGGAATGCCACGTTGCTGGCAATAGAAGAGCTGGTCTTCGGAAATCTTCGACGTGGTGGCTTCGTGCTCCACAACCGACGAGGGATTCTGCACATCCATATAGGGGAAGGTGTGAGCACCACAGGTGTCGGACAGAAGAAGGCTGTCACAGGAGCTGTAGTTGCGGGAGTCGGCAGCCTTGGGAGCCATGCGCACAAGACCACGATAACTATTCTGCGAACGACCGGCACTGATACCCTTAGAAATAATAGTAGAACGCGTGCGAGGCGCAAGATGAACCATCTTCGTGCCCGTGTCGGCCTGCTGGTAATTATTGGTTACGGCAACGCTGTAGAACTCAGCCTGCGAGCCTTCGCCAGCCAACACACATGAAGGATATTTCCACGTAATGGCAGAACCTGTCTCCACCTGCGTCCAAGACAGTTTCGAGTTGACGCCTCGCAGCAAACCACGCTTGGTGACAAGATTTAACACACCACCACGACCCTCCTTATCGCCTGGATACCAGTTCTGCACAGTCGAATATTTCACTTCAGCATGATTCTCTACGACAATCTCCACGATGGCAGCATGTAGCTGATTCTCATCGCGCATCGGTGCCGTACAACCTTCGAGATAGCTGACATAAGCATCCTCGTCGGCAACGATGAGGGTGCGCTCGAACTGCCCCGTTCCCTGAGCATTGATACGGAAATAGGTGGAGAGCTCCATCGGGCAGCGCACGCCCTTGGGGATATAAACAAAGGAGCCATCGGAGAAGACGGCACTGTTCAGGGCTGCAAAGAAATTGTCGCGATAAGGCACAACAGAACCCAAGTACTTGCGCACCAGATCCGGATGCTCCCTGACCGCTTCGCTGATGCTACAGAAGATGATGCCCTGTTCTGCCAGTTTCTCGCGGAATGTGGTCTTTACGCTCACTGAGTCCATCACAGCATCGACAGCCGTGCCACTCAATGCCAGACGCTCTTCGAGCGGGATGCCCAGTTTGTCGAAAGTCTTCATCAATTCAGGATCAATATCCTCAAGACTCTTGGGGTCCTCCTTCTTCTTCGCTGCAGTGGGGTCAGCATAGTATGAAATAGCCTGGTAATCAATAGGCGGCATCTGCAGATGGCCCCACGTAGGCTGCTCCTGTGTCTGCCAGTAGCGGAAAGCCTTCAAACGGAACTCCAGTAACCATTTTGGTTCGCCTTTTTTCTCAGAAATCAGACGCACAGTTTCCTCGGTAAGACCACGCTCAATGACCTCCGTCTCCACATCTGTCGTGAAGCCATAGGCATAAGCCTGTTCCACTACACTGTGGACATAGGCATTACCCTGATTGTTGTCTTTTGAGCGGTCGTTGGAATCCATGAACCTTTGTTTTTGAAGTTTGCGGCTGCAAAGGTACGCCTTTTCCTACATATTTTCTCCTTTTTCATCAGCATTTTTGCAAAAAATGCCGTAACTTTGCCGCCATGAAAGAGAAAAAAGGGATTGAAGTGCCCGTGGGAGTGCAACGAGTGATGCTTCATGCTTGCTGTGCACCGTGCTCCAGTGCCATCGTGGAATGGATGCTGGCCCATGGTGTGCGACCCACCATCTACTATTTCAACCCCAACATCTTTCCACTTGAGGAGTATGAGATGCGCAAGACCGAGAGCAAACGCCACGCAGAGAGCCTCGGCATCGAATGGATCGACGATGACTGGAACCACGAAGCCTGGCGCTGCCGCGTGCAGGGCCTGGAAGAGGAACCGGAACGTGGCTGCCGGTGCCTACAGTGTTTCACGATGCGCCTCGAAGCTACAGCACAAAAAGCCGTTGAAATGGGCATAAACTGGTTTGCCACCACATTAGCATCCTCGCGATGGAAACGCTTGAATCAAATAGAACAAGCCGGCCTCGCCGCTGAAGCCGCTGCCCCAGGCTCCCACTTCTGGGCACAGAACTGGCGCAAGGACGGTCTGCAGGAACGGCGCAACCAACTCCTGAAGGAATACGGCTTCTACAACCAACTCTATTGTGGTTGTGAATTCTCCATGAGGACAGCAACCCCCAAGACAGCATGAAACGAGAAGACTTTGAAATCATGGCACCCGTAGGGTCGCAAGAGAGCTTTGCAGCAGCTCTGCAGGCTGGTGCCGACAGCATTTACTTTGGCATCGAACACCTGAATATGCGCGCCCATTCAGCCTCCACCTTCACCATTAATGACTTGAAGGAGATGGCAGACACATGTCGGCAGCAGGGCGTGAAGAGCTACCTGACCGTCAACACCATCATCTACGGCGAGGACTTGCCCCTCATGCGTGAGATCTTGGATGCCGCCAAAGAAGCCGGCATCAGCGCCGTCATCGCCAGCGACATCGCCGTGATGACCTATGCCAACAAGATTGGCTTGGAGGTGCACCTCTCCACACAGCTGAATATCTCCAATATCGAGGCTCTCCGCTTCTACGCCCAGTTCGCTGATGTTGTGGTATTGGCACGCGAATTGAATATCAAGCAGGTACGCGAGATTTACGAAGCCATCGTGCGCGACCAGATCTGTGGCCCTGGTGGACAGCTGATACGCATCGAGATGTTCTGCCACGGAGCACTCTGCATGGCGGTGTCGGGCAAGTGCTACCTCAGCCTCCAGAACACAGGGCGCAGCGCTAACCGTGGCGAGTGCATGCAGATTTGTCGGCGCAGCTATATTGTCAAAGACAGGGAGACGGACATCGAACTGGAAGTGGACAACAAATATATCATGTCGCCCAAAGACTTGAAGACCCTGCGCTTCCTGGATCAGCTCGTAGAAGCCGGCGTACGTGTATTCAAGATAGAAGGACGCGCGCGAGGGCCAGAATATGTAAAAACCGTAGTGGAATGCTACAGCAAAGCCCTGGACGCCATCCTTGACGACAACTTCAACGAAGCCCTCAAAGACCGTCTTGATGCGCGTCTGGCCAGTGTCTTCAATCGTGGATTCTGGGACGGCTACTACCAAGGTCAGCGTCTGGGTGAGTGGACAGAAAGCTACGGATCACAGGCCACTGAACGCAAGGTGTATGTGGGGCGTGGCACGAAATACTATTCACGACTCGGACTGGGCGAATTCCACATCGAGGCAGCAGAACTGCACGTGGGCGACAAATTCCTGGTCACCGGGCCCACAACAGGTGCCCTCTACGGTGTCATTGAAGAGATGCACGATGACAGCAACGCAGCCGTGCCAGTAGCACGTCAAGGCAGCAACGTCAGCTTCAAGGTGGAAGACAAAATTCGGCATAGCGACAAACTCTTCCGCATTGATACACTTATGCCAAAATAACTTTTTTAATGTTTCATGAAAGATTTCACCGTTTGGCTGACGTAAATCGTAAATTATCACTACCTTTGCGCCGCAAATGAATCGTTCTACTCAATCTTTACTGACCACGGTGGCCACGGAGCTGGCCAGCCCACAGTCACTTTGCGGACTGTTCCACGAACACAGGGACGGCGATCCGTTACCTTCTCAGCCTGAACTGGCCGAGGCCATGGACTTGTGCCGCAGCATTCTTTTCCCAGGCTTCTATGGGAAGAGCAATGTCAACAACCAGAATCTCATTTTCCACATCGGCGTAGCGTTGGAAAAGCTCTACGGCATCCTTTGTGAACAGATTCAAGCAGGACTTTGCTTCGCTACAGGATGGGGTGAGGTAGAAGCTTACGGCGAGACTTATTCCTCAGCACAGGACACCCGTAAGCGCAAAGCCGCCGAGTTCACCCGCATATTCATTCAGAAACTTCCCACCATCCGCCAAACACTGGCCACAGATGTAGAAGCAGCCTACCTCGGAGACCCGGCTGCAGAGAGCTATGGCGAAGTCATCTCATGCTATCCCGTCATCAAAGCCATCACCAACTACCGCATCGCCCATGAATTGCTGTTGCTGGGTGTGCCACTCATCCCACGCATCGTCACAGAGATGGCACACTCGGAAACGGGTATCGACATCCATCCAGCAGCCTCCATCGGCCACCACTTTACCATCGACCATGGCACAGGTGTGGTCATTGGCGCCACTTGCATCATCGGCAACAACGTGAAGCTCTATCAGGGTGTCACGCTGGGCGCCAAAAGTTTCCCGGTAGATGCCGAAGGAAACCCTATCAAGGGCATCCCACGTCACCCTATTCTCGAAGACAACGTCATCGTCTATGCCAACAGCACCATACTCGGTCGCATCACCATCGGCCATGATGCCGTCATCGGCGGTAACATTTGGGTAACAGAAAATGTGGAGCCCGGGAAGCGAATCCTTCAAAACAAAGCCCGTACAGCCTCTCCCTCCTAACAAAAATCGTTAATAATCATATATCAATGGAAGATATTTCAACTACTCAAATACATACTGCTCCCTCCCCCATTGGGAGCACAGGGGGCGAGTCAACGCTCATCGCCAAGACCTTTCAAGGTCTTGAACCCCTGCTGGCACAGGAACTCACAGACCTGGGCGCCACAGACATACAGATAGGTCGTCGCATGGTTACCTTTACTGGCGACAAAGAAATGATGTATCGCGCCAACTTCTGTCTGCGCACAGCCATCCGCATCCTCAAACCCATCAAACAGTTTAAGGCCAAGAGCGCCGATGACGTGTATAACGCCGTCAAGAATATCGACTGGTCGGAATACCTCTCCCCTCAGACCACTTTCGCAGTCGATAGTGTCGTATTCTCCAATGAGTTTCACCACTCTAAGTTTGTGGCTTACAAGGTGAAGGATGCTATCGCCGACCAATTCCGTGAGCGCACTGGAAGTCGTCCGAATGTCAGCGTCTCGAACCCTGACATTCAACTGCATATTCACGTCTCCGACAACGATGCCACCCTCGCCCTTGACAGCAGTGGCGAGAGCCTGCACCGCCGCGGCTACCGCCAAGAAACCGTGGCAGCACCCCTCAACGAGGTGCTGGCAGCTGGCATCATCCTCATGACAGGATGGCGTGGTGAGAGCGACTTCCTGGACCCCTTCTGCGGCAGTGGCACGCTGTGCATTGAGGCAGCCCTCATTGCTCGCGGCATCGCCCCTGGTGTCTTCCGTCAAGGCTACGCCTTCGAGAAATGGCCCGACTTCGACCGAGAGCTCCTGGAGCGCATCTATAACGACGACAGCAACGAGCGCGACTTTGAACACCACATCTATGGTCGTGACATTGACGCTAAAGCCGTAGGCATCGCTCTGCGCAACGTCAAAGCCGCAGGACTGAGCAAGGACATCAGCATCGAGATGGCCGATTTCACCAAATGCCCGCTTTTCCCCTCCGAAGACGAACAAACCAAAGCCCTCATCATTACCAACCCGCCCTATGGCGAACGCATCAGCTCGCCCGACCTATTGGGACTTTACAGGACCATCGGACAGAAGCTGAAACGTGAATTCACAGGTGGTGAGGCATGGATTCTCAGCAATCGCGACGAGTGCTTCGAGGAGATTGGACTGAAGCCTTCGCTGAAGACACCTTTATATAATGGTTCCCTGGAGTGCCAACTGCGCAAATACGTCCTCTTCGACGGGCGCCTCAACGAACATCGCGCAGCAGGAGGCAGCATCAAGACCGATGCCGAACGCCGTCAGATGGCAGAAAAGAAGCGTTTCAAGCCCCGTCGTGACAACGCCCGTGATGATGACCGCACCGACCGCTCTATGCACCACCGCTTTAACAAATACAGCCGTGAAGAGGATGGAGACCGCCGTCGTCGCTACGAAGACCGCGGAGATTTCAAGCGAGGCGAACACCGCTTCGACAGCGATAAACGTGGAGAGCGCCGCTATGATAGCGATAAAAGGGGTGAGCGCCGTGGTGGAAAAGGCGGCTCCTTCAAGCGGGGTGACTTCCGCGCCAAAGGTGGCGACCGCGCTGCGCGTCAGGAGGCCCGCCGCCGCTTCTTCGGAGGTGGCGATGAAGACTAATCCCTCAACGAACAAACATCAAGAATCCCGACCTGTTAGGGCCGGGATTCTTGTTTGTGGACCAGCTAGGGCTTGAACCTAGGACCTCCAGATTATGAGTCTGTTGCTCTAACCAACTGAGCTACAAGTCCAGCGCTTCAGCCCGCGAAAAGGCTTTAGCGGGTGCAAAAGTAGGAAATATTTACGATGTACGATGTACGATGTACAATTTATTTTTCATTTTCTTGCTATTTTTCACTTTTCACGGCATTGTTTCTTAGTTTTTTCACTTTTCACTCTTTCATTTTTCACTTTTTCCGTACCTTTGCAGCCATATTCGCAAAAACTCAAGAAAATGAACGCTACAAACGCGAACAAGCGGACTGCTATCTTACTGCTGCACTGTCCCGACCAGCCGGGCATCATCTCCGAAGTCACCAAGTTCATCACGGATAACAAAGGTAATATCGTCTATCTGGATCAGTATGTCGATCGTGAGGACGGCATGTTCTTCATGCGTATCGAATGGGAGCTGGACGGCTTCCTCATCCCCAAGGACAAGATCAAGGAATACCTCACAACGCTCTATGCCCAGCGTTATGAGATGACCTTCAACCTCTATTTCTCCGATGAGCGTCCACGCATGGCCATCTTCGTCAGCCGCATGAGCCACTGCCTCTACGACCTGCTGGCGCGCTACAAAGCCGGCGAGTGGGCAGTGGATATCCCCTGCATCGTCAGCAACCACGAGGACCTGCGCTACGTAGCTGAACAGTTCGACATCCCCTACTACGTGTGGAGCATCAACAAGGACCACTCCAATAAAGCCGAGGTGGAAGCTGCCGAGATGGAGCTGCTGCGCGAAAAGCGCATCACCTTCATCGTACTGGCTCGCTATATGCAAATCATCAGCGACGAAATGATAGCTGCCTACCCCCACCACATCATCAACATTCACCACTCCTTCCTGCCCGCCTTCGTAGGCGCCAAACCCTACCATCAGGCCTGGGAGCGTGGTGTGAAGATTATCGGTGCCACCAGCCACTATGTCACCGCCGAGCTTGATGCCGGCCCCATCATCGATCAGGATGTGGCTCGCATCAGCCATAAGGACACCCCCGAGAGTCTGGCTCTCAAGGGAAAAGACTTGGAGAAGATAGTGCTCTCACGTGCTGTCACCAAGCACATCGAGCGCAAGATTCTCACTTACAAGAACAAAACCATCATCTTCAGCTAAACCCTACTTGAACTTCGGCTTCAACTCGTCGGGCGAATCATTGGTGAACATATTCACTGCAGGCGCATCGCGTTCGAAAAGATGACGCAGGACGTCTGGTTCGAGGTTCAGCGTAGGACGGAAAGCATCGGAGGCCATATAGCGCAGGATGCTATGGCGCAACTGGCGGGCCACGATGCGATGGTCAAGGTCATTCACGATGTCCAAGGTGGTCACTATCAACCGACCGCCTTGGACATTTGCTTCTACCAACATCCCCAGCTTCCGCGAAAGGTGCCACGTGTCAATGGGCTGTACGATGGGCTGATAATCCTTTGGAAACTCAGCGAGGTTCATACACTGGGCACGATTCGTCAACTCCCACCACTGCAGATCCTGCCAGTCATCCGTGGGGAAGTCGTTGAAGACGGGGTGAGAAGCCTGGACATAAGCTCCTGTGGTGTGCGGCGGCTTCATCTTGAACCATGACGTATTCCAGAAGACAGGCAGGAAACGGTGGACAACATCGGCTCCATAACGAATCTGGCCAGCAACACATAACAGGACATCACGACCTGCAGCAAGGGCTGTGAGGGCAGAGTCGAGCGAATGCGTCACGAGGACATGGAGGCCTTGGGACTTCGATGGTTGGTTTGGATACACCCATAAGTTCCAATGGTTGCTATGACCTCCAGCCGTGAGTGTGAGCGTGAGCTTAGTGGGTTGCTTGATGGCCGCTGGCAGAAACAGGATATCCTCCCCAACACCAGCTTGTCCCTCTACCCACACATGGTTCTCACTACTGATAGAATAGGTGAGTGCAGGGATATTCTGGGCCGTAGTATTATATAATAAGGTGTGGAAGCGGATGGTGTCTGTGGTTTCATACGTGAAACGAGGCAGGCATGCGAGCGGCACGATGTCTGAACAGAACTCACGCCAGTCGTCGGCGCTGCAGTAGCCCTTCTCCCCCCAATGCACGTTGAGTGGCCCCACGAGAGCTGTACCCTGCCCGCTGTAGTCGTTGAGTCCGAGGAGTTGGAAGCCTGCATAATGCGGCGTGCGCAGGTGGCGCTCAATCTCGTATTTATAGGCCAACACCTGCAGATGCCCGCTGGCCATCAGGAAGTTCTCAGCCTGACAGGCCATCCCATTGGCAGCAAGCAGGTCGCGGAAGATCTCGAAGTTGGCAGCTTTGTAAGCTCCCGTATATTGCGGAATCTCCTTGAAGTCAGGGAATGCACACCACTGGCCTTGTTCGTGGGAAATAAGAGGGGATCCGCCTCCTACCATTCCTATCTGTGAGGGGAGACCTGGGGCAGGTTTGTAGTTTCTTGGATGGGTAATCTGCTCCGTGAAGTCGTCCATGCTATTGGGTTGAGTGCGGATCCATTCCAGACCCCGTGCTCCGCCCTTTACATGATATTCCGAACCATAATCCCACTCCCATCCGCCACCTACGCTGGCTGTCGTATAGATGCGCGAGGGGTCGTGGGCTTTCATCTCCTGGACAAACTGCACGCCCCACTCCACCCAGCGGCCTGCGGGCTCATTACCGGCCGCTAACATGATGAACGAAGGATGGTGACCGTAGTTGTCCAGGATGGATTTACATTCGTCAGTCAGGTATTTGTCAATGGGCATTCCGTTGCCAAGCTTCACGCCATGGTTGGGCCATGAAGGGCCCTCAGGCTGTAGGTAGAAGCCCAGGCGGTCGGCAGCGACAAAGGCGGCCTCTGGCGGGCAGTAGCTATGAAAACGCATGTGATTGAGGCCGTATTCCTTGCACTTACGGAAGATACGCTCCCACGCAGCCACGTCAGTAGGCGGAAAACCCGTCTCAGGGAAACAGCAGTTCCCGACCGTTCCACGCAGATGGATACGGCGGCCGTTGAGCAGGATGTCCGGACCGCTGATGCTAACCTCACGAAAGCCGAAAGTGACAGGAACCTGTGTACCATCGAAATTGACGGTGGCGGTGTAGAGCTGTGGCGAATGCTCGCTCCAGGGCTTTGCATTGGCTACATGGACATCGAAAGTGCGGTCGTTGAGCGTGATATGTGCAGTACCCGTGGCAAGGTCTGTGGTGACGCGGCGCCTATAAATAACAGGTGTGGCCTGCAACTCTATGCGTCCGGCTATTCCGTTCCAATTTCCTTGCGTCTGGTCTGTCACGCTGTGGCTGTCCTGCCCCACGCAGACGTTCTCTATGCCGTTATAGACGCGGATGGCTATCTCGTTATCCTTACCAACGCTGATGAAGTCCGTCACATCGTACTGATGCGGCACGCTGAGACTCATCTGATGGCCTACCTCGTATCCGTTGACCATGACCGTTGTCTCAATATGCGGACGCTCCAGGAAGAGCGTCACACGCTGCTTCTTCCACGTTTTGGGCACACGCACCATTCGACTATAGGTGACCTCGCCCACGAAGTGCTTGGAAGGCGTCAGGAAGAAAGGAAACTTCATCTGTCCTGCGTGGCGATAAGGCTCCATGAAAGGATTGTGATAGTAGCTGGAATCATAGAGCGAACCTGTCCAGCGCGTGTTGACCGTCACATCATCGCCGAGGCCGTTGGTGAGCAAGGATCCAGGCAATGTCACTTCCTGGGCCTCAAGGCGCGAATCCATCCGCCAAGCGCCGGCGAGCGAGAGCGTGTTTTGGGCTATGATGTTGCTACAGCCTAAGAAAAACAAATACAGAACAACGGAAAAAAGAGAACGCATAAGCCAACTAAAAGGTAAATGATGGGACAAAGATACGAAGAAAAGTGAAAAGTACGAAGTGAAAAGTGAAAAATGAAGTCCATTGCATGTATTTATCCTCAATTATTCGTACTTTTGCGGTCGAAAAGTTATTGAGTATGGCTAAACTAGGTTCTTTGATGAAGGACACCGCCATCTATGGGCTGAGCAGCATCATAGGGCGCTTCCTCAACTATCTCCTCGTACCCCTCTACACGCACTACATGCCCAAGGAATCGGGCGACTACGGCGTGAACACCAATATCTATGCCTACACGGCGCTGCTGATGGTGGTGCTGACGTTTGGTATGGAGACGACACTCTTCCGCTTTGCCAACGACACCCCCCTCTCTAACTCATCCCGCGAGGATGAGCACTGGCCTGACACCGTGTTCACGACGGCTTTTGCCACCATCGGCACGCTGACCGCTCTCTTTCTGGCGCTGCTCTTCGGCTTCATCACGCCCATCGCCGGCAATCTGGGCTACGGCGAGCACCACGAGTACCTTCTGATGATGGGTGTTGTGGTGGCGATGGATGCCCTGCAAGCATTACCTTTCAGCTATCTTCGCTTCCTGAAGCGTCCTATGCGCTTTGCTACGTTGAAGCTGCTATTCATCTTCCTGAACATTGGTCTTAACGTGCTGTATTTCGTGGCATTGGGCAAGACATCTGTTTTCTATGTCTTCTTCATCAACCTACTGTGTACGGGCTTTATCTCGCTGCTGTTCATCCCTGGAATTTTCAAAATTCATTGGCACTTCGACGGACATCTATGGCGCCGAATGTTGTCCTATTCTTGGCCAATCCTCATTCTCGGCATCGCTGGTGTACTGAACCAAGTAGCCGATAAGATCATCTTCCCCTTTGTCTATCCCGATGCTGCGGAGGCCAATGTGCAACTGGGCATCTATGGCAGCTGTGTGAAGATAGCGATGATTATGGCCTTGATTACTCAGGCGTTCCGCTATGCCTACGAGCCCATTGTCTTTGCCAAGGCCAAGGACACCGACAGCAAGGAGTACTACGCCGCTGCGATGAAGTATTTCCTCATCTTCACCCTCCTGGCCTTCCTCGCCGTCGTGGCTTATATGCCTTTGCTGCAATACATCCTCGGTTCCGGCTATCGCGAGGGATTGGGCGTTGTACCCATCGTGATGGTTGCCGAGATTATGATGGGCGTCTATTTCAACCTCTCCTTCTGGTATAAGCTCATTGACAAAACCATCTACGGCGCCGTCTTCTCAATTATCGGCTGTGCCGTCCTCATCGCCGTCAACGTCCTCCTGATTCCCCGCTATGGCTATTGGGCCTGCGCATGGGGCGGCGTGGCAGGCTACGGCACCGCCATGGTGCTGAGCTACATCGTCGGCCAGCAGAAGAATCCCATCGACTACCCGATGAAGGATATCACCCTCTACGTGGTCCTCACCGTCGTGCTTTATGCCGCGATGGAATATATGACGACGGTGGCTCCCGTGTGGGCACAGCTCATCGTCAACACGCTCATCATCATCCTCTTCTTAGCGTATATCATCAGAAAGGACCTGCCATTGAGCGGCCTGCCCGTCGTCGGTAAATACTTCAGGCACTAAACCCTCATCCCTAAATTCAATGCAACAGCATTTCGATGTCATAGTGATAGGCGCAGGACACGCCGGATGTGAGGCAGCACACGCTGCCGCACGCATCGGCGTGCAAACGCTCCTCATCACGATGGACATGAACAAGATAGCACAGATGTCCTGCAACCCTGCCGTTGGCGGTATTGCTAAAGGACAGATTGTCAGAGAAATAGATGCTATTGGCGGCGCCATGGGGCGCGTCACGGATGCCTGCACCCTGCAGTTCCGTATGCTCAACCGCTCCAAGGGACCTGCCATGTGGAGCCCGCGTGCGCAATGCGACCGCGGCAAGTTCATCTGGGCATGGCGCGAGGTGTTGGAGAACACCCCCAACCTGCACATCTGGCAGGATCAGGTCCGCCGCCTTCTCACAGACACCTCTGAATCCTCCCGAGGGGAAAGAGGCCCCACCGAGGATAGAATTTCCTCCCCTCAGGGAAGTCGGGAGGGGGCTCCTGTTGCCACGGGTGTCGAGACCTACCTCGGCATGACCTTCTATGCCAAGAGCATCATCCTCACCGCAGGCACTTTCCTGAACGGTCTGATGCACATCGGGCGTGTGAAACTGCCTGGCGGTCGCTGTGCCGAACCACCCTCGCTGGAGCTGGCCGAGAGCATCGCCCAGCACGGCATCCGTGTGGCTCGCATGAAGACGGGCACCCCCGTCCGCATCGATGCCCGCAGCGTCGATTTCTCCCTCATGACAGAGCAGCCAGGAGACACAGAAGGTAGGAAGTTTTCCTTCATAGACCCACCCCCAGCCCCTCCCGTTAGGGAGGGGGGAGGCTTGCGCGATGCTCGTCTTCCTCAACCCGGAGGACTCCCCTCCCTTACGGGGGGGGTGGGGGGTGGGTCTTATATGCCCTGCTTCATCACCTACACCAACGAAGCCGTCCACGAGCGCCTGCGCCAGGGGCTGCCTGACTCGCCACTCTACAACGGCCAGATACAGAGCATAGGACCCCGCTACTGCCCTTCTATTGAGACCAAACTGATGACCTTCCCCGACAAGGATCAGCACCAGCTGTTCCTGGAACCAGAGGGCACCACCACCAATGAATACTACCTCAACGGCTTCTCCTCCTCGCTGCCCATCGACGTGCAGATAGAGGCCTTGAAGCGCATCCCGGCTTTCCGCAACCTGGAGATTTTCCGCCCAGGTTATGCCATCGAATATGACTTCTTCGACCCCACACAACTGCACCACTCCTTAGAGTCGCGCGTCATCAGCGGCCTCTATCTGGCAGGACAGGTCAACGGCACCACAGGCTACGAAGAAGCAGCCGGACAGGGCCTCCTTGCAGGCATCAACGCCGCCCGCCACTGCGCAGGGCAGGAGCCCCTCGTGCTGAAACGCGACGAAGCCTACATCGGTGTGCTCATCGACGACCTTGTCTGCAAGGGTGTCGATGAACCCTACCGAATGTTCACCTCGCGTGCCGAATACCGCATCCTGCTGCGTCAGGATAACGCCGATGCACGCCTCACGCAGATAGGATATGACATGGGCGTAGCCACCACAGAACGCCTGCAGCACTACGAGCAGAAGGCAGAAGCCGTGCGCGCAATCATTGAGTTTGCCGAGAATGAATCCGTGAAGATGAGCGAGGTCAACGGCCTCCTGGAGCAGCTCGGCACAGCATCGCTCACACGTGGCTGCAAGCTCATAGAGCTCCTTGGACGCCCCCAACTGACCTTCGAGAACCTCACCCCTACCCTACCCCGTCTTGCCGCCTTCATGGACGCCATAGAAGCTTCACGAAGGGCAGAGATTATTGAGGAGGCAGAGATAGAAATCAAATATAAAGGCTACATCATGCGCGAAGTGGAACAGGCCGAGAAGATGCACCGCCTCGAAGACATCCGCATCCGCGGACGCTTCGACTACAGCACCCTCCAATCCATCTCCACCGAAGGGCGCCAGAAGCTCGTCAAGCACGACCCAGAGACCCTCGCACAAGCCTCCCGTATCCCTGGCGTATCGCCCTCCGACATCAACGTCCTGCTGGTACTGCTGGGCCGATGAAAGATTGAAAGATCCCACATTAAACCTTAAACTTTAAACTTTATAAAACTTCAGATATATGAACCAACAACTCATCCTTGACAACCTCCGTTGTATCCCCGATTTCCCCAAGAAAGGCATCAATTTTCGTGATGTGACAACCCTCTATAAGAGTGCCGAGTGCATGCAAGCCATGACCGAGGCATTGTATGAGTTGTACAAAGACAAAGGAATCACCAAGATTGTAGGCATAGAAAGTCGCGGTTTTGTCTTGGCATCCGCGCTGGCTGTTCGTCTGGGGGCTGGTGTAGTACTCGCCCGTAAACCGGGAAAACTGCCCGCCACCGTTGTTAAAGAGTCCTTCTCGAAGGAATACGGGGTTGACACAGTAGAGATGCATATCGATGCAATCAACGAGAACGACGTGGTTCTTATCCACGACGATCTACTCGCCACAGGAGGCACAGCAATGGCCACATACAAGCTCGTGCAGCACTTCCACCCCAAGAAAACATATATCAACTTCATCATCGAAATAACCGATGAAGGTCTCCATGGCCGTGATATTTTCAAGGGTATAGACCTCACCACACTCGTCACCATCTAAGCGTTTTGTTCCACGTGGAACGATGACAAAGGAAGAGAATCAACAGCGCATCGAACGCCTCAAAGCTATCGTGCTGAACATGCCCGAGAAGCCAGGTAGCTATCAGTACCACGACGAACATGGTACGATTATCTACGTTGGCAAGGCCAAAAACTTGAAGGCGCGCTGTTCGACCTACTTCCACACAGAAGTCGATCGCTACAAGACGAAGGTACTGGTGAGCAAGATTCACGATATCACCTATACCGTGGTGAAATCGGAAGCAGAAGCATTATTGCTCGAGAACCAGCTCATCAAGCAATTCCAGCCGCGCTACAACGTGCTCCTGAAAGACGGGAAGAGCTATCCTTCAATAGCCGTCACAAAAGAATACCTGCCTCGCATCTTCAAAACACGCCGCATTGACCGCAGAGGAGCCATGTACTTCGGCCCCTACAGCCACATTCCCACCATCAACGGCCTGCTAGAACTCTTTAAGAATCTCTATCCTATTCGCCGCTGTCACCAACCTATGACCAAAGAAGGCGTAGAAGCGGGGAAATACAAACTGTGTCTGGAATACCACATAAAGAACTGTATGGGACCGTGTGTCGGCTATCAAAGCCATGAGGAATACATGGCATATATACAGGCCGCCGTGCGCATTCTGAAAGGAGACACCGCAGCACTCCGTCGCGAGATGCTGGCAGAAATGCAACAGCTGGCAGCAGACATGAAATTCGAGGAGGCACAAGTTATCAAGCGTCGCTACGACCTCATCACCGCCCACCAGGAAAAGAGCCAAGTCATCACCTCCTCCGGTCACACCATCGATGTCTTCAATATAGAGAACGATGAGCGCGTAGCCTACATCAACTACCTGCACGTCGTGGAAGGCGCCATCAACCAGGCCTTCACCTTCGAATACAAGAAGAAGCTCAATGAGACAAAGGAGGAACTACTCGTGCGTGGCATCATGGATATGCGCGACCGATGGGGCTCTGAGGCTAAAGAAATAGTTCTACCGTTCCACGTGGAACTTCCCTTAGAGAATATTGAAATTACGATTCCAGTACGAGGCGATAAAAGACAGCTTCTAGCGCTCTCAGAGTTGAACGTGAAGCAATATAAGGTGGATCGATTGAAGCAGCAGGATAAGTTGAATCCAGAGCAGAAAGCGGTACGACTGATGAAGGAGATACAGGATCACCTGAAGCTACCCACTCTACCCTATCAAATAGAATGTTTCGACAATTCCAACATCTCCGGCTCGGATGCAGTAGCAGGTTGTGTAGTCTTCAAGAAATGCAAACCCAGCAAGGCCGACTATCGAAAATACAATATCAAGACGGTCGTTGGACCCGATGATTATGCCTCCATGCAGGAGGTGGTCAGACGGCGCTACAGCCGCATGGTGGACGAGGGCACTCCCCTACCCGACCTCATCATCACCGACGGTGGAATCGGGCAGATGAACGTGGTTCGAGCAGTAGTTGAAAGTGAACTGGGGTTGCAAATCCCCATCGCAGGATTGGCCAAAGATGATAAACATCGCACACACGAACTGCTATATGGTAACCCTCCGATGACAGTAGCGCTGAAGCAGGACAGTGCACTCTTCCGCCTGCTCACACAGATACAGGACGAGGTACACCGCTTCGCCATCACCTTCCACCGCAATAAGCGCAGTAAGAGCCAGCTACGCTCGGAACTCGACACCATACCCGGTGTAGGGCCAAAGACAAAACAAGCCCTGCTTAAAGCATTCAAGAGTGTCAAGCGAATCAAAGAAGCGAGCCTCGAAGACCTTACAAAAATCATCGGTGAAGCCAAAGCAAAGACACTCAAGGAATACTTTTAAACAACAACAATAACTATATAATAACAACGAATTATTCAATTTATACGAATTATGTATGAAAGAAAACCCATTCTATTAGCATAAAAAATACGTCAAATTAGTGTAATTCGTTGTAGATAAAAATGAGAATTGTAGTACAGCGCGCCAAGGGCGCAAGTGTAACGATTAATGGGAACATAACCGCTGAATTCGGCGGTTTAGGGTACGTCATTCTGCTCGGCATTGAGGGTACAGACACGCTCGAGGACGTGGAGTGGCTTGTACGCAAGGTGACAGGACTGCGTGTTTTCGACGATGAAAACGGTGTGATGAACCGCAGCATCCTGGACATTGCAGGAGAACATGATGGAGCAGACGGTAATATCATGGTAATCAGCCAGTTCACACTCTTTGCCAGCTATAAGAAGGGCAACCGGCCATCCTGGCTGCGTGCTGCCACACATGATATCTCCATTCCCCTCTACGAAGCCTTCATCCACAAGCTTTCAGAGGCCATCGGCCGACCCGTAGGGCACGGGGAATTTGGAGCGGACATGAAGGTAAGCCTGACAAACGACGGGCCGGTGACAATTATGATGGACACACATAATAAGGAGTAAAAAAGCCCCCGAGCCCCCTAAAGGGGAGCGTAGGGAGTGATAAGTGAAAAATGAAAAGTGATAAGTGAAAAATGATAAGTGAAAAATGAAAAATGAAAAATGAAAAGTGATAAGTGAAAGAACTCATACATTATAAAACCATAAAATCATAAAACAATGGAACAGAGCAAGTATGAACAGGCTTTAAGCCAGTACAACCTGAACATCAGCGAGGCCGAAGTGGCCGCCGCCGTAAAGAAGATTATCGAAGAAAAGGTGCCTGAGAACGACACCCTAGAAGTGAAGAAATTCCTCATGGGCAGCGTGGAGCTGACGACGCTGAAGACCACCGACTCGGAGGAGAGCGTGCTGGCCTTCACAGAGAAAGTGAACAAGTTCTACCACGCCTATCCTGATCTGCCACACGTGGCCACCATCTGCGTTTACCCCTGTTTCGCCGAGATTGTCTCTCAGAGCCTCGAAGTAGATGGCGTTGAGGTAGCGTGCGTCAGCGGTAGTTTTCCGAGCTCACAGGCCGTTTTAGAGGTTAAAGTGGCCGAGACAGCGCTGGCCCTTAAAGACGGTGCTACAGAGATAGATATCGTCATGAGCGTGGGCAAGTACTTGAGCGGTGACTATGAGACTGTCTGCGATGAAATCGCCGAATTGAAGTGTGTCTGTGGCGACAAGAAGATGAAGGTGATTCTCGAGAGCGGTCTCCTACCCTCCCCTGCCGACATCAAGCGCGCCAGCATCCTGGCCATGTACGCCGGTGCCGATTACATCAAGACTTCGACTGGTAAGGAAAAGCCTGCCGCAACACCTGAGGCAGCTTACGTGATGTGTCAGGCCATCAAGGAGTACTACGAGAAGACCGGCATCCAGATTGGCTTCAAACCTGCCGGTGGTCTGAACACCGTCCACGATGCCCTCGTCTATTACACCATCGTGAAGGAAGTGCTCGGCGAACAGTGGCTCACGAACCAGTGGCTCCGTCTCGGCACCTCCCGCCTCGCCAACCTCCTCCTCTCGGAAGTCGTCGGCAAGGAAACGAAATTCTTTTGAAGAGGAACGTAAATAACGATAAAATGGAAGATTTAAGGACTAAAAGGGAACTTAAATCTTCCATTTATCGGAACTTAAATCTTTCATAGAAAGAGAATATAAAGGGACTTAAATCTTACGTAAATCGGGACTTAAATATATAGAATAATATGACGGACTATGATAAGATGTATGCCATTGTAGGGATTGCCATGCAGGTCTATAATGAATTGGGATATGGGTTGGCTGAACCCATCTACCAAGAATGTATGTCTATCATCTGTACAGAAGAAGGTATCCAGTGGGAACGGGAAAAACCTTTGGAAATGTATTTCCACGGTCAACTATTAAAGAAGAAGTATATAGCTGACTTTGTTTGTTTCGGAGATCTTATTGTGGAGTTAAAAGCGGTTGCTAACATTACCAACGAGCATCGCGCACAACTTTTCAATTACCTTCGCATCACACAAAGCACAGCTGGTGTACTCCTGAATTTTGGGAACCCTACCCGACTCATCTCGGAGCGCTACGTATATAATGACGCCAGCGACACCTTCGTCTTCGTCAAATAGAAATTTAAGTTCAGATTTTAGTAAGACTTAAGTTCCAGAACAAAGTACATAAATACAACTTAAATTGTGACCTAAATATTTAAGTTCAGATTTAAGTAAGATTTGGTTCCAGAACAAAGAACATAAATACAACTTAAATTGTGACCTAAATATTTAAGTTCAGATTTTAGTAAGATTTAAGTTCCAGAACATCGACCCTAATTTAAGTTCCTTTCCCTTCTGAGAGGCAAAAATTCGTGCCCTCGTGGCAGAGATTTAGATTCTACGCGATTCTCAGAGGCATAAAAAGAAGCCCAAAGTGCTTAATATAAGCATCTTGGGCTTCAAAATTTCTGTAAGCAAAGTACAGGCAACGAGAATCAATGTGTAAAACTTTGTGAAAATTCTCACAAGACTGTCATTTCGATGAAAGCAGAGTCACCTATGCCACCTGTCGAGGGATGAGGACGTAGCCTGTGCCGCGATGATGACGATGCTGTTCGAAACCTCGCTTGCGCATCGCGACCCCTACCCTCACCTTCAGCGACGGACCACACTCCACGTGAGGATAGCGCATGGTGATGAGCTCTATGATCTCATTCATGGTGTAGTCGCGAGTTGTCTCGTTGGCCTTAGGCTTACGGAAGCACGCCTGCACGATATCGTCGAGCTCCAAGACATGCTCGAACTGCTCGTTGTCAAGCTGGATCTGCCGTATCTCCTCCGGTTCGAACCAATAGCGCATCCCACGCTCACAGACTTCCTCCACGACCTGCGCATACAACTGGTCGTAATCGATGGGCGACAGGTTGTCGATGATGCTGCCAGGCGTAAGACGGATGCAGAGATAGCGGCGCGAGCCCGTGGGGTCGTTCAGCGGACGAGGATTGTTGGTTGTCGCCAGGAACGAGGCATAGCGGTGTCGCAGCACCTGCGCTCCCTTGAGGATAGGACGCGCATTCACCGTGCTGCGCGAGATGGACTGCTTCAGCGATGCCTGCTGACTGGTGGTGTACTGGTCGAACTCGTCGAGTACCACTATCATATTGTTTGTCAGCGCCATATCCTTGTCGAACTTGTTCGACAGGTTGATGCGGTCCAGGAAGTACTCCTGCAGCGCAGGAGGCAGCATGCGGCGGCAAAAGACCGTTTTGCCACACCCTTGGTCGCCGATGAGCGTGGGCACGCTGTCGTTGCCGTGCAGCAGATCCTTCTTCAGCCAATGCGCCACCGCCGAGCGCAGCCAGATGGTGCAGCGGTAGATGTTCTCGCTGCTGATGCCGGGCAGACGTCCGAAGAGCTCTGCCACGCGATTGCGGCCATCCCAGCGGGGTAGGGTAGTGAGGTACTCTCGAACAGGGTCATACTCAGGCACTTCCTCGGAGTGCAGGAGCATCGTGAGCATGCCCTTCAGCCCCTTCATCTTCCCCAGCTGCGTAAGCGCATCGAGAATGATAGAATTCTCCGCTTTGTACGTCAGCTGACGGAATGCCGCCTCGCTGCCGTCGCGCAAGCGAAACTCCAGACGACCAGCCACCACATTATTGCGCAGCTCGTAGCGGTCACCCAAGAACTCCTTCAGCGCCAGCAAATCGTCAGCATTGCCGTCCTGCTGAGGACTATTGTCAGCCTCAGCGCTCTTTTCATCATTAGCTTTGTCAGCTTCGTTAACAACTTCGTTTTCAACGGTCTTCCCCGACTGGGGGACACCTGTGAGGTCGCTTAACTCCACGCCCTCACCAACATTCTTTTCAAATGTCTCTTTCATGATATAATAAGGTAAAAGGTTATGTCAGGCACTATCGCCTAACTGGTTGCAAAGGTACAAAAAGTTTTTGAAATACGCAATACTTTTTGGCAATATCTCGCGGGAATTTTTCCACTTCCGGTGCATTTTAACACACTAGCATTTTTCACGCCAGAAGGATGCATCCTTGTAGCCAAAAGGACAGGTCCTTGTAGCCAGAAGGACAGGTCCTTATAGGCCGAAGGACAGGTCCTTGTAGCCCGAAGGACAGGTCATTAATGCGTGAAGGTCAAGTCCTTAATTGCTGTTCCACGCATGGAACACCTTAGAGCACCATGGTCTTGCGCAATCAAGACCAAGGTCTTCAGCGCATAAGACCATGGTCTTTCGGCCGTAGGACCATGGTCCTCTCACTTTTCTCACCAGTGACAAAAAGGCAACGCAGCACTATGTCGCCACGGGATGAATAAAAAACAGGAAATAGACAAAAAGCCTACACCCTGCGCAAAACCATCACAACACCCTCATAATAAAACGATTACAGCGCGCGAACCCATACGCAACCCCTACGCAACCTCGCGCAACGCCTACACGCCAACGGTACAGCTCTGTGACAAGTGGAAGACACTATAGCCTGCAAGACATCACAACGAAGACGACCATTAAGGTATATAGCACATGCGCAAAGTTGCGCAGGCTTGCGTAGGGGTTGCGTAGGGGTTCGCGCGCCATAACACTTTGTTTCACAAGAAGATACAAGCCTTTTGCGCGAGGTGTAAGCTTTTTCATCATTTCGTGGAATTTTGGCAAAGAGGAACTCATTGCAGAGACATGCAAAACCCATAAAATGGCAGGGTAGGGGAGAAAAACGCCCTATTTTTTGGCTGCTTCAAGAAAGTTTCATACTTTTGCAGCGTTGACGTGTTATGAAAAAGCTCTTTGTCATACTTGGATTTTTCTGTACATGTAGTGCGTTGTCACAAGAGTCCTTTACATTTCCGAAAGATGTGAAGCCATTGATTGCGACGCGATGGGGACAGTGGTATCCATTCAACGCGTTAGCACCTGCTGTGGAACATGATGGTATGAAGGTAAGGCCTGCAGCAGGTTGCGGAGCTGTGGCGATGGCACAGATCGTCAACTTCCATAAGTATCCCTGCTACAGTCCTGATGGTGAGTATGAATACAAATGGGATTTGATGTACCATCGTGCGAGCCATGATTTGCGAGATGACCAGATTGTGTCTGTGGCTAAATTGATCAGCGACTGTGGCGTGTCAGCCTTCACGAAATACGGTAAGGAAGAGAGTGGTTCATCGTTGAGAAATCTTATGAACGGGCTGAAGCGTCTCTATGGATATTCAGACTACATAGGTATCTACAACCGCAACAGATACACGACCGCCAAGGGCGACAGCATCTTTCGGATGATGCTGTTCAAGGAGTTAGAAGCCGGACGCCCAGTGCTATACCGGGGTTATAAGAAAGGCGAAAACGACGGACATCTGTTTATTATTGACGGCTGCAAAAAAGATAAGGTTCACGTGAATTTCGGTTGGGCAGGCAAGGATGACGACTACTACCGGCTCGATGACCTCAATGGCTACACTGACCAACATTGGATGCTGGTTGGTGTGGCAGATTCCACGTTTGTACCCGCCATCACAGCCATACATCTTGACCATGCAGGCACACTCAAAGACTCTCTCACAACGCAACAACAGTCTGAAATACAGCATATTCAGCTGAGCGGTCCTGTCAATGGAGATGATCTTAGAATCCTGGCCAATATGAGCCGCACGGGGGTGCTCAGCAGCGTGAATCTGCGAGATGCTGATATAGAGACAATTCCGGATTCAGCATTCTTCTCACGCACTTTACTTACATATTTCATTCTGCCTTCCCGCTGCATACGCATCGGGAAAAATGCCTTCGAAGGGTGCATCAATCTGAATCGTGTTGTCTTTCCAGAAGGCTTGAAATATATTTGTTCAAATGCCTTCAGAAACTGCGTCAGCCTCATCAGCCCGCAGTTGCCCGATTCTTTGGAAACGATCGGACAATGTGCCTTTTATCAATGCGACGGCGTTTTCCATTTTGTCATCCCAAAGCATGTGTGGAAAATTGAGAATAGTGCCTTCTCCAATTGTCAGAATCTACTGTCTGTCAGTCTTCCTGCCAGCCTTCGTTTGTCAAGTAGCCAACTTGTTCGGAAATGTCCGAAACTCAAGCGATATACCATAGATCCCAACAACAAAGTCTTTGTGATTGAGGGCACTGAACTCAAGCTGAAGAACAATCAGAAGAAATAGGGCCTCGGGGGTGCTCGACTCAAAGGGAGCGGATTGAAGATGTAATCGGAAAAATAATGTGTACCTTTGCATACGTACGAGACAACAACTGATTTGAAAATGGAAACCAATAGCATACATGCCTGGTGGCTGGCTGCACGCCCGAAGACGCTGACGGGGGCGGCAGCACCTGTGATGGCGGCGCTGAGTGCAGCTTGGAGGGATGGTGCCTTCAGATAAACCTGCTGGCCACCGTGCCCGACATCGGCCGGCAAACCGACCATCCACACATTAGGATTCTCTTTGTTGACGATTATGGCATAGAATATGAACAGATAGGTGACAACGTCCTTATCATTGACATTTATTCATGCTTAACCAATCCTGCGTTACGCAAATATAGAAAGGAGTAGGGCTTTCTAGCTTTTTTTTAGCTTTGAGCCCTATTTTTTCTTCTTTTTTCTTGCGCATTGAAAAATAATGCGTACATTTGCAGCGACTTGGGGGAGAAATCCCAAGCCGCAGATGCATTAGCTTATTATTTCGCACTTACCGAAAAGGTCTGGAAAACTTCATTAGGAATAGTTCGATTTAAGAAGCAAAGGGAAAGGTCTATGATGACTCTCCCTAACGACTTGCATACAGCTATGCACACGCTTTGGCGTGGAGCATTTCTTATCAAGTCGTAGGGGTTCCAATTCCAGACCTGCCCCTTAGGTAAGTGCATAAGAGTGGCCACGCCATTTTTGTGTCCTTACCTCATTGCCGCTGCTTAACCATTATGAACATCTAAAATGATAAGCGCATGAAACATACGAAATAGTTTAGTATGCACATCGTTGAAAGGAAAGGGCGAAATGGTTCCACGTTCTTTTTGTGTGCATTTCATTATGATTGGTACCATAGTTGGAGAATGCCGATAGCCGTTAAGTGGAGGCAAAATTTTAATAATAAATCACATGAAAAATCTATCTATTTATTTTGGAATTTTATTGGGAATGACTATTGTCTCCGTCTTTGCCGCCTGCAGCAAAGATGACGACGAAAAGAAATATAGCTGTGAGTGTTTAGTTACATGGGATGTGACAGGAGAAACTCTCACAGTATCTATGGGTCAAGGTAGTAAAGAGTGTAGATCTCTCTCCTTTAGAGATATCGTAAGCCATGTCGGAGGAGATGAAACAGATTCATCTAAATACCACTGGACATGCTATGAGAAATAGTCTATAGTCCACATTTTATATATCCACCTTTAATCGAGCCATTGGGTGCTTTATATCACCCAATGGCTTTTCAATAGATGTCAATGAAAATAAACAGTATTCCTAGGATCTTGAGCATCCTTGTAGGTCTCATCTTTTTATCTTCTGGATTTATCAAACTGCTTGATGTGGCAGCATTTCAGAATTTGATAATACAATACGGGCTGTCTTTTTGCCAATATTTAGCTCCGTTTATTATCTTGTTAGAGATATTTCTTGGTTTATCCTTTATATTGAACATAATGCAAAGAACTACAGCGATACTCTCCCTATGTATGCTCTTGATTTTTACCGGGGTGTATACCTATGGCTATTTTGTTAACTCTGTAGAGGACTGCGGTTGCTTTGCCAATCTGGTTAAATCCACGCCAACGATAACATACTTAAGAAATTTCACTTTGATAATCATGTTGGTGTATATTATATTTTTTGAACAAACAGCATCTAACTCTATTGCACAATGGAAGGTGGTAATTCTGTTGACAGTTATGATTCCTTCCATCTTTGCCGCTGGAATGACATTTCGGATAAAGAAATATGATAAAGTAACTCATCCTTTTGAAGGGAAAAATGTCTCGGAAACTCCTTTAGAAAGATTTGTCGGAACTGATGACAAGAGCAAGCTGGTATTATTTATGTCATATCAATGCCAGCATTGTTGGAATTCGATAGAGAACTACAAGGCGTATGTTGAAAATAACTTTGTGGATAGCGTGCTTTGCTATGCCTTATGTACTACAACACAATCTGAGACAGATTCACTCTCATTGTTTTTTAAGGAATCGTACCCTGAAATATATTGTCAAGAAATTATTAGAGATAGCGTTGCATTTGTTGAAGCAACACCCACGGCTTTCTTTATAGAAAATAATCGAGTAACCAAGATTATAACAGGCGGATTGCCATCTCCCTTTTTATTGTTTCATAAAAAATAGATTGTCACCTCTGAAAATAATCTAATCAACTTATTCTCAAAAGAATCCCATTGCTGAACACTCGGTAATGGGATTTCTTAACTATCGCAAGAAAAAGGCAGAAAAACTGAAGTGCTACTTCAAATATTCAGTGAAAATCTGAAGTGGCACTTCAGATTTTCTACATTTTGGGAGACTTCACCCTGCACATCATTGGAGGGCAGAACGGGTCATTATCTGTTGCGCGCATCGATGAACAGGAGTTCGCGCTCCAGCATCTCGAGGCGGGGCATGGCGAAGCCTGCGGCACGGGCCTCGGCGATGGGGCGCGTGTAGAGATAGTGGATCTCCATGGGGCGGTGGAAGTCGAAGTCAAGACGCATGGAGGGTGAGTAGGGGACCATCTCATCAGTCATCTGCATCATCTTCTGGGCAAAGGACTCATCGAGGGCGCTGACGCCGAGGGCGTTGGCAGCACCGATGACTTCCATCATCTGCTCGTAGATGAGCTGGCGCGTGGCGGGGTGGGCGAGGAGCTGGTTGGTCTGGGTCTGCAGGGCCACGGTCATGCCATTGAAGGGCATATTCCAGACGGCCTTCCGCCAACGTGCCTCTAAGTAATCCACTTCGTGGGCATCGATGCCGGCATCGCAGAAGTCTGCGAGAACGGTCTGGAAGAGGGCTTCGTCCCGACAGGAATAGTTGCCCAGGTTGATGCTGCCGTAGCACTGGTGATGGACGTGCCCGGGCTCTGTCTTGGCAGAGCAGATGAAAGCGAGGCCTGCCGCAAGGGCGAGGTCGGGGAACCACGACTGCACATCGGCTTCAACACCGATGCCATTCTGAATGAGGATGACGAGGGTGCCGGGGTGGAGTAGGGGAGGCAGCAACGTGCGGAGCAGATGTTCGTTCGTCGTCTTCAAGCCCACAATCACCACATCAGCCACGGGCATCTCGTCGGGACTGCCGTAAGCGTTGATATGCAGCAAAGAGAAATCTCCATCGCAGGAGGTGATGTGCAGTCCGTGGGACAGGACATATTCATAATCACTATGTGACAGGAAATGCACCTCGCGCCCGGCGCGAGCCAGCTTGGCACCATAGAAGCCTCCTATGGCCCCCATCCCGATGACGGCATATCGCAATGAACTCATAAGCGTAATTCAAACGTTGGAATAGTTGACTTTCGTCTCTGCAAAGGAAAGCATTCTGGCGCATTCTTCCAACATTTCCTGCACTTTTTACACCAAAAAGCACAGATTTTCTATTGGTTTCGCCCTTCTCCTTCTTCTCTTTCCATTATTAGTTGTATCTTTGCGGCACAGAAGTATGACTTACGCACTTGCTGAACATATCACCGCCTTCTCCACAGAGCGGCACTGCACGGAGGCGACAGCGCCTTACGACGGATTCAACATCACGCACTACTGCGGGGATGAGGGGGAGCATGTGCGGAGGTGTAGGGAACAGCTATGTGAGCAACTGGGGATTCCGACCAGCCGGCTGATTGTGCCGAGACAGGTGCATAGCGTGCGCATAGAAGAAGTGACGGAGCAGAATCTGGGAGGGGCTTTTGAGGAGACGGATGCGCTCATCACGCGGCTTAAAGGGGTGTGCATAGGGGTTTCCACGGCTGACTGCGTGCCGCTGTTGATGCATGACCAGCGCACAGATACCATAGCTGCGGCTCACGCTGGTTGGCGAGGCACGGTGGCGCTCATCGGCGTGCTGACGCTCAAGGCGATGCAGGAGACCTACGGCACGAAGGCCGAAGATGTGGCCTGCGTGATAGGCCCCAGTATCGGACCGGAGGCCTTCGAGGTGGGAGAGGAGGTCTATGAAGCCTTTGCTGAAGCAGGCTTTCCCATGAACGACATCGCCTATCGCCATCCGGCGACGCGGAAATGGCATATCGACCTATGGCGCGCCAACGCCTGGCAGCTCACGCAAGTCGGCGTACAAGAAAAGGCTATACAAGTCAGCGGCCTCTGCACCTACGCGCACTACGCCCGCTTCTTCTCTGCCCGCCGTCTGGGCATCAACAGCGGCCGTATGTTTACAGGAATAATGATCAACGAACAATGAAGAAAGCAATAATTGTAGGAGCCAGTTCCGGTATTGGTTTTGAGGTGGCACGACAGCTGCTGTCAGAAGGCTGGAAGATAGGCATTGCAGCCCGACGTGAAGAGCTGTTGATGGAATTAAAAAGCGAGGCACCGGAGCGCGTGGAAGTGATGACCATAGACATCACAAAGGCAGATTCTGAAGAACGGTTGATGTCCCTTATAGAACGTCTCGGAGGGATGCATCTCTATGTCCATGTCTCGGGCATCGGCAAGCAAAACCGCACATTGGAGCCCGGCATAGAACTCCAAACCGTAGAGACTAACGCTGTAGGCTTTACGCGTATGATAGGAGCAGCGTACCGCTATTTTGCCAATCTCCCCTCCCTAACAGGTGAGGGATCGGTGGAGGGGCATATCGCCGCCATCAGTTCTATTGCCGGCACGAAAGGTCTGGGTCCTGCACCTTCCTACTCAGCCACCAAAGCGCTTCAGGCCACATATCTCGAAGCCCTTGAGCAGCAGGCACACCAGCGCGGACTGTCGATCAAGATTACGGACATCCGTCCCGGTTTTGTTGATACAGCGCTCCTCAACGACAGTTTCCCTTATCCCATGCTGATGCGCCCTGAGAAGGTTGCGCGTGAGATTGTACGTTCTATCAATAAGAAACGTAGTGTCCGCATCATCGACTGGCGTTATCGTATTCTCACCGCCTTCTGGCGTCTCATCCCAAGATGCTTATGGCGAATCATTAAATTATGAAAGCGCTCAGCAAGGACCTGCAGGCATACATTGAGGAGGCTATCATACCGCGATACGACCATTTCGACAAGGCACATCAACGCGACCATGTTGAGATGGTAATCCGGCAGAGTATGGAGATAGCGGAGCATCAGGATGTAGATGTCAATATGGTGTATGCCATCGCTGCCTACCACGATACGGGATTGTGTGAAGGCCGCGAGCTTCATCATCAGGTGTCAGCCCACATCATCCAGACGGATGACCATCTGAAGAAGTGGTTCACGGAAGCACAGATCAGGACGATGGCAGAGGCTGCCGAAGACCACCGTGCTTCAGCCGAGCACGCTCCGAGGAGCATATACGGACGTATTGTTGCAGAGGCCGACCGCTACATAGACCCTGTCACCATTGTGCTGCGAACCATTCAATATGGAATGGACCATTATCCAGAACTCAGCAGGGAGCAGCACTACGAGCGGATGGTGTCGCACCTGAAAGAGAAATACGGAAGAGGCGGCTATCTGAAGCTGTGGTTTGAGGATTCCCCGAATGCAGCACGGCTGGAACAGCTGCGGAAGATAATAGATGATGAACCGCATCTGAGTCAGCTTTTCGATGATTATTTCCGTGCCTGACGAGCGAAGGCGAAGAGTTCGAGTGGCAGGTGGCAGTAGCCATCAGGATTCTTATCGAGATAGTCCTGGTGGTAGTCCTCGGCAGCGTAGAAATTACGCAGCGGTTCCACCTCGACGACGATAGGGTGGGAGAGGAGCTTCTGCTGCTGGGCAAAGACCTTACGGATGATGGGAAGGTCAGATTCATCGGTATAGTAAACCCCCGTGCGGTAACGTGTTCCCTCGTCATGTCCCTGGCGGTTCAGGCTGGTGGGGTCAATGGCTTTGAAGAACATGTTCAGCAGAAACTCCAGGTCGGCAATATGTTCATCATAGACGACATGCACCGTTTCGGCATAACCAGTGGTGTCCGTATAAACCTCTTTATAGGTAGGGTGATCCGTGTTGCCATTGGCAAAGCCTACTTCGGTGTTTGTGACACCGTGTATCAGTTTGAAGAAATGTTCGGTGCCCCAGAAGCAACCGCCGGCGAAATATATTTCCTTCATGGTTTAAAAAATATTGTTTAATGCTGTGTTGATTCTTCTATTCGGAAACCAGTGAAACGCGTGTGACTCCATGTAGTTCGGAACGCAAACCAGCCGTGGAGTAGGGGAGAGGGATCCCGATAATCCACCAAGAGTTCTTCGTCGAGGAAGTAGTGAGTGTGACCATCTTCGAGAACCTCTATGCGAACCGAATACCAGTGGTTCGGTTTCAAAAGATGAGCTGAGTCCGTGTATTCCTTAATGATAGGAGGACGATGGGAAGGGTCTTTAATGGCAAGAGTGTCGCCATTGTAGCGACGGAAGCGTGTTGTGGTGTTGTGATTTCCACCATAGCCGAGATAATAGCATTGCAGACGGTAGTAATCGAGGAAGGCGCCAGAGAAGACCTCACCCCCAACCCCTCTCCCCTTGGAGAGGGGAGTGGTTACATTAGATATCTCTTCATTATTAGGGAGAGGAGAGGAGGCCATCCAGAAGCAGTTGAGGTCTGAGAGGCGATCATAGGGACCATTCTCCATGACTACGCAAGCACTATACGAGATTGTACAAGGCGCTGTGAGGGGTTTATTCCACCACAGGGAGAGACCTTTAGGGGAAGTGATGTCGAGTGTATCACAGCGTAAAAGAACGCGTGTCAGAGGCGATTCAGCTTCTATTCGCCAATGTGTAGATTGTGCGAAGGAGTGAAGCGTAAAAAATGCAAGAATGAAAAGTAAAAGAAAAGTTCTCATACTACAGCCTCTGTTGTGCGAAATGCCAGATGATGATGCCAGCTGTTACGCTTACATTCATGGAATGTTTGGTGCCAAACTGAGGAATTTCTATGCATCCGTCGCACGCATCGACCACACATTGCTGAACACCTTTGACTTCATTGCCTAAGATGACAGCATATTTGGACCCCTCTAAATTTCCCCGTGAGGGGAGACTTTTTGGTGCTTTTGAAATATTTGGATGAAAGTCATTGAGCATGGTGCTGCCTTCGCATTGTTCGATGGCCAGCAGCGTATAGCCTTCATCACGGAGCCATCGGACAGCTTCCATGGTGTCGTTGAAGTGTTTCCATGCTACGCTGTCCTCAGCGCCCAACGCAGTCTTATGAATCTCTGCATTGGGGGGTGTAGCAGTGATGCCACAGAGTACAACGCCAGTAAGACGAAAGGCATCAGCAGTGCGAAAGACACTGCCTACGTTATACAATGATCGCACGCCATCAAGTACCACGACGAGCGGCAGTTTCTCGGCATCATGAAACTGCTGCACGCTGATGCGGTTCATCTCAGTTATTTTCAGTTTGCGATATAAGGACCCTCCCCCTTGCCCCTCCCTTGCAGGGCGGGGAGTAGTTTCATCTGACAAATAGTCCTTATTGAATTGAAATTCCATGCTATCTATTACTTACTCAATTCCAACATTCTTTCAATGGGTTTGATAGCTTTAGCAGCTATCTCCGAATCCACCGTTACGACGGGTTGCTCATCGCGCAGACAGCGATATACCTTTTCGAGGGTTACGAGCTTCATATACTCACATTCGTTGCAGGCACAAGAGCGTTTTCCTTCGGGCGTTTCCACGAGCGCTTCGTCTGGTGGAGCGGGTATGAAAGTCTTCTGAGGTGCCTTCTTCTGCATTTCATGAAGAATTCCGCTTTCGGTGGCCACGATGAACTCTGTGGCATCGTCTTCTATGGCATATTTAAGCAATGCAGCCGTACTGCCCACCTTATCAGCAAGTTTTACGACAGCCCCCTTGCACTCGGGATGTACAAGCACCTTGGCATTCGGATGTTCAGCTTTCAGGGCAAGAATTTTCTCTACGCTGAAGCGTGCGTGAACATGGCAAGCGCCGTTCCACAGCACCATCTGGCGTCCTGTAATGGAATTGATGTAATTACCCAAATTCTGATCAGGCCCGAAGATAATAGGAGTGTCCTTAGGCAATGACTCCACGATTTGACGTGCATTGCTGCTGGTGACGACAATGTCAGTGACTGCTTTTGTAGCAGCAGTGGTATTTACATAGCTGATGACAGTATGTCCAGGGTGTTGTGCCACGAACTTCGCGAACTCGTCTGCCGGACAGCTCTCTGCGAGTGAACACGTAGCCGAAGAATCTGGCACGAGAACTTTCTTGTCAGGGCAGAGGATAGCAGCTGTCTCCCCCATGAAATGCACGCCACAAAGCACAATGATGTCTGCAGAGGTTTTTGCCGCCTGCTGCGCCAGAGCCAGGCTGTCACCGATGAAGTCAGCGATGTCCTGTACCTGACCATCCACATAGTAATGCGCCATGATGACAGCATTCTTTTCACGTGCCATCTTGCGAATGGCTTCTTTGAGTTCAGTTGTTGACATAGTATAAATATCTTTGTTTATTTTTTTTTCGAAAAAAAAGTGAATGTTGATGTATATAGGTTGTTAAAACTGTCGATAACTCTGCAAAGGTACACTTTTTCAGTGATATAGATTGTCAATAACTTAAAAAAAATGGTTGAAAAGTATTTTAAAAGTTTCTGCTAAGTTATTTGCATGTATTCTTATCTTGACAGGTAGTGTTTTTTGTTCACTGCTGATGAAGTTATGAAAAGTTGACAAATGCTTTTCAACAACGTTGTGAACAAGGTAACTGTGATAAGGCAGCACATAAGAAAGGAAGAGCCATCCCAAAATACGTGATGTCGAAGGTGGAGTCAAAGAGTTCTGTCCAACTGTTGTTGATGAACATCGTGTGCGTGAAGGTGACGGTCACCAACAAAAAGAGCATGACAGCGGAGGCTATGAAGTGGCGATTGTATTGTTTCTGCTGCCAAAAGGAAAGTGCTATTCCAACAGGAATCAATAAGAGTAAGTCCAGTGGATGGCCTTGTCTGGTTTGCAGAATGAAAGGATTGTATTCAAAGAAGAGTAGCATCTGACTGTCCCAAAATAAGAAGGGAAGGAAGGTGATGCAGAAGGTGAAGATGACGAGAGAAAGGAAAATGATTTGCTGGCGAAGCTTTGCATAAAAGAAGTCATAGAAGTAATAGATGCAGAAGGGGATGATGGCAGAGAAGCGTGTGCTCATCATCAGTCCTACGATGATTCCTAAGAGCTGAGGATTCTTTTGGATGGTGAGGCGATAGTGAATGCAATAGAGCAAGATGCTCATGCTCACCATGAAATTTGTCATCAGGTCGCTGCGCACAAAGACTTCATAGATGAAAGCCGGTGAGCAAGCGAGAAAGACGAAGGCTATATTTTCTTCTTTATCTTTTAGATGTAAGGAAAGTGAATGAACGAAAAGTAGAATGCCGGCAATGAAAGACAGTCCCACATTCCCCATCAGGTAGAAAGGCAGATGAAAGAGCTGCCACACAGGAAAGGGAGAGCCGTAGCCGTCTAAATGTGTTTGGGCGGCATAGGGATAGATGCCATGAGTGAGATTAAAAAGGAAATTGTGAATGGCTGACCAGCGATCCACCTGAATGGTCATTGGATCAGGAATATATTGGAAGGCAAGAAGAAATAAAAGGCAGATGATGATGGCGATGAACGTAGTGCCTCGTTGAATATTCAAATAGGAGAGTTTAGTAATCAGGTATTTGTATTTATTGCCTAATGCAACGATGCTACCATAAAGTAAACAAGCAGCTATGACGGCATACCAAGGCAGCAATCGCAGTCCGTATTTTAAGATAAACAGACTGTTGATGAGAATATATAGAAAGAATGCCAGCCAATTGGTTTTCATAAATATTTAGCAATGATTTTATGGTTGATTTGATAGTAGACATAGGTGAGGAGTGCTGTAGCTGTCATGAACAGGATGAAGTGCAACATATTTTTCTCAACGTAGGACACCAGCGGTAAGTGAACGAGATAGATTTCAAGGGAACTGATGCCTGCCAGATAGAGAATGCGGGACTGCATCAGGAACCTGAAGAAAACAGGCAGAAGCAAGGATAGCAGCCATGCCTCGTAGGACAGTGGTTTGCTGTCGGCAGAGGAAAAGTCTGTTCATCATTTGATAAAGGTTATTTTGGTCGTGGCAGCTTTGTCTCCATCAGGTGTATTTGCAATAACGATATATACGCCGGAAGCTACGCGTTTGCCAAAGCGGTTGCAGCCGTTCCAGGTGAAGGTGCCTCCATTTGAAACGCCGCTGTAGATGAGTTGTCCTGTGGCAGATACAATCTTCACTTCGCTGTCCTTGACCAGACCTCGTATTCCGATGGGCCCGCTGTAGTCAGGTTCTACGGGATTCGGGAAGGCATAGATATTGTCCTTCTCGAGTCCGTCAGCCGATTCAGTAGCATCAGAGACATAGCTGCAGAGTCCTTTATCTGTGGCGAAGAACACCCGACCAGTAGTTGGATTTATGGCAATATCGAAGACATTGTCCGATGGAAGTGGAGAGTTCTCAGAAGTGAAGTGTGCGATTTCCTCTTGGCAGTCTTCGCTGATAAAATATACGCCGTTGTTAGCAGTTCCAAACCACTTACGCCCGGCTCCGTCGAAGGTTACACACTGTGTGACCAGACCAGAAAGCAGATAGTCAGCAAGACCGCTTCCATCGTTGCGAGCTACCTTGACTTGTTCGTAAGTGAAGGAACTGGAAGCAAAGTTCTCAGGTTCTGTTATACGGAAAGGTCCCATGTTTGTGCAGACCCAGATGCTGCCGTCAAGGTCTTCATTGATGTAATAGAACTCATCGGGAGCATACGTTGTACCATCCTGATTGACAATCTTCGAAGATAGCCATCTGCGGTCGTCCTTTGCATTGTCAACGGTTCCGTTGTAGTCGAGCATAAAGATACCGCGTTGATCCATGCGTCGGCTATTGATCCACGCCCATCCGCGACTGTCGAAGAAGATGTTATCCACAGTGGAAGCGCTGTTGATTTCAGGGCATGGAATTCCAGTCCATGTGCCATCGGGTTTCATAACGCGGATGGTAGTGTCTTGTTTTCCGATGATGGGATTCAGCAGCCACAGGTTGCCGTCGGGATCATATATGAGACCGTCCGCCACGGTGTACCATTCCTTATGTTCGTGGTTAGGCAGGATAGAATGCAGAGGAGCATTTTCCAATCCCAGGTGTCCAACACACTGAGTATTTCTGAATTCATAGACGCCATTGCGCGTGGTTCCGACGTAGTAATGATTCTCATCCCGCGGATCCTGTGCGATGTTCGTGACATCCAGCCAGCGGTATTTAGGATACTTTTCGTTGGCTGATGTGCCATCAAAGATGGTCCATGATTGGCCATCGGGTTGCAGCATCATGGCCAAACCCTGGAGTTCCACATTGGCGAAATGGCGGTTACCGCCTGCCACCATAAGCTTGTCACCAGCCCAGCGCAGATGGAAGCTATAGCTGTGTGTTGGGCTGTTGGGATGAATTTTGGAGCGTGTGAGTTCAAAGTTATTGCCGTTCAACTTATAGGATTGTAGTCCTTCGATACCTTCACTAACCCAATATTCACTACCGCGTGTTGTAACACACTGCCAGGCGGAATTTCCTTTGAGATGTGTCACCTTGTTCTTGCTTTCGTAGATATAGATGTCTTTGGAATTTCCGATGATGAGCTTTCCATCGTTGACAGTCATGTATGTAGGTGTCGGATTGAGTGTGCCGGCATGTAAGGTTGTCCACGTCTCTTCATCGTTATTCATGACAACGAGATAAGAACCAACATGAATCCAGACATTGCTGGAGAAGGTTTCCATGTGCTGTGCATTGAAATAGGTTTCCAGCTGTGTCCAGTTGTTCTTGTCCTTCAGGTTGTCGCTGAGATTGCCACGCCATAGTCCTGTTGTGGTGCCGATGAAGAGATGACTGTCTGTGAGCGCACAGGACGACACATTCAACCCTAATTCGTAGCTTTCACTGATGAGACCTTGTGCAACATCTACGACGACCATGCCAAACTCTGTGCACAGATAAGCCTTTGTTCCCTTGACCTGCACATAATGAACGTTCTTGTTGGGTATCAGGCTGTTCTTTAGTTGTGCCAGATTGATGACATCATAGTCATCATTGACAGACAGTAAATCGATATTTCCGTTGTCATACACTATCACGATGCGATTGGCATCGGCACAATAGCGAATGAATGACACGTTAACGTCAGAGAGCTGTTGCAGCCAGTCAAAGGTGGTGATGCTGCCGTCCTCAACATCGTATGCCATCAATTTGCCTTCCATGATTGAATAGACGCGTTTTCCGACATGTTGATGATAGGTGCTGACGGTGTATGCAGGATAGACGCTCCAGGAGCCTATCTGGGCAGAGGCAGTAAGAGTGAAGAATGAAAGAGTGAAAAGTGAAAAATACATTATACTCTTTCGCAGCGCATAAATACTACGCTCCTTCAATATGTGACGGTAACCTATATTTTTCATTTTTCACTTATTATTTTTCATTTTTCACTTTTCATTCTTCATTCTTCGCTTTTCATGAAGTCAGCCAGCTTCTGGGTGGCGCGTCCCCGATGACTGATGGCATTCTTCTCTGTGGCGCTCATCTCGGCAAATGGACGGTCGTAGCCTTTTGGTTGGAAGATGGGGTCATAGCCGAAACCCTCTGTTCCGCGACGTTCGTGAAGGATGGTGCCAGGGCAGATGCCTTCGAAGAGATATTCCTCTCCTTTATATATTAACGCAATAACGGTGCGAAATCTTGCGCTGCGGTCAGTTTTATTTTCTAAATTCTGCAACAAAAGATTCATGTTGGCATCGCTGTCATGCGTTTCGCCTTTTCCGAAGAGTTCAGCATAGCGTGCTGTGTGAACGCCTGGTGCGCCGTTGAGTGCATCAACTTCGAGACCTGTATCATCTGCAAAACAATCCAGATGATAGTGTTCCTTGACATAGCGTACTTTCTGCAGGGCATTGCCCTCCAGCGTGTCGGCTGTCTCAGGGATGTCCTCATGGCAGCCGATGTCGTTGAGGCCTACGACGTCAAAGCGTTCGCCCAGAATCTGTCGCACTTCGGCGAGCTTGTGCTGGTTATTAGTGGCAAATACAATCTTCATGTCTTGATATGATCAAATCCTTCTCCATAGACACCTACGACCTTCGTCTGCGACACGAAAGCTTTGTTGTCAATGTATTTGATGAGTCGGAATATTCGAGGACTCTCACGCCTGCGTGCCATGACAATCAGCACAGGACGGCGTTGCTTGGAGTACCATCCCTGTCCATTCAGCACCGTGACGCCACGTCCCACATCTTCGTTGATGGCTTTGGCAATGAGTTCATATTTCTCGGAGATGATGGTGAACTGTACGCTCTGTGTGGCAGAGTTCATCGTGTAGTCCAACATCACCATGGAGATGATGAGCACACAGTAACCGATGACTACCTTATGCCAGTCATGAAGCACGAGAAAACCGCTGGTTACAATCATGAAGTCCAACCACATCAGGATGCGACCCATCGAGAAATTCTTGTATTTCGTGACGATACTGGCGATGATATCCGTGCCACCTGATGAGCCGTTGTTCAGGAATACCAGTGCCAGCCCGCTGCCTTCGATGGTACCGCCCAGCACCGCTGCCATGAACTCTTCATCGTTGGCCAAGCGTGGCAGGGTACCATCTGGAAGCATGACAGCATTCTGCAGGATCCCCAAGAAGATGGTGATGCACAGAATGGCATAGATGGTCTTGGTGAAGTATTTGAAACCAAGGACCTTCAAACCGATGCCCAAAAGCACGATATTGATGACAAAGTAGCTGTACTGTGTAGGAATGCCTGTGCCATAGAAGATGAGGGCCGCGATGCCTGTGCAGCCACCGGGAATGAACTTGTAGGGCAGCATGAAAAAGGTGAAACCAACACAATACATGGCACAGCCCAATGTGATGAAGAAATAGTCCTTCACCTCATCCCAGAGATGGATCTTCCGGATGACTTCAGCAGGGTTCACCTGCTTGATGACTTCGGCAGGATTCACCTGCTTGATGAAGTCTGCAGGATTGACGGATTTCATTTTAGAACAAGATTTATCATTCGTTTGGGAACAATGATGACCTTCATAATCTGCTTACCTTCCAAATATTTGGGAGTCAACTCATGGTTACGTGCTGCTGCTTCGATGGTGGCATTGTCGGCATCAGCGGGGAAGTCGATGCCGAAGCGTGTCTTGCCATTGAAGGCTACCATCATCTTCACCGTATCTTCGACGAGGAACTTCTCGTTGAACTCAGGCCATTGTGCATCGCAGACGCTGGTGGTGTGGCCGAGTGCTTCCCACAGTTCCTCAGCGATGTGAGGCGCAAAGGGAGCGATGAGTACCACGATAGGCTCGAGCACTGCACGCTTGGTGCACTTGAGATTTGAGAGCTCGCTGGTGGCGATCATGAAGGCAGGGATAGCGGTGTTGTAGGAGAAGTTCTCGATGTCCTCCGTCACCTTCTTGATGAGCTTATGCAATGTCTTCAGTTCAGCGGGCATGGGCTCTTCATCGGTGACAGCTACCCGCAGGCTCTCCCCTCCATCACGGGAGGGGTCGGGGGTGGGTCTGAATATATTCCAGAACTTTTTCAGGAAGCGGAAGCAACCATCGATGCCGGCAACATCCCAAGGCTTCGACTGCTCGATGGGGCCAAGGAACATCTCGTAGAGACGCAGTGTGTCAGCACCGTAGTTCTCGCAGATGTCATCGGGATTGACCACGTTGTACTTTGACTTGGACATCTTCTCGATAGCTTGGCTGACGATGTACTGCCCGTTCTTGTTCAGGATGAACTCTGCATCGCGGAACTCGGCTGTCCACTGACGGATTTTCTCCACATCCAGCACATTGCCGCTGACCATGCTGATGTCAGCATATACGGGATCCGCCTCAGTGCCCTGATAGAAATAGAGATTCTTCTTCTTGGCATCGTCATACTGCTCCTCCAAGAGGTCGAAGCTCACGAACTTGTTGGTGCCACGCAGACGATAGACAAAGCTGGACCAACCCTGAATCATACCTTGGTTGATGAGCTTCTGGAAGGGCTCTTCCTTCTTGCTGACACCCAGGTCGAAGAGGAACTTATTCCAGAAACGGCTGTAGATTAAGTGGCCCGTTGCATGCTCGCTACCACCTACGTAGAGATCTACGTTCTGCCAGTAGCTGGCTGCCTTCTCGCTTACCAATGCCTCATCGTTGAGGGGGTCCATATAACGGAGGTAGTAGGCAGAGGAGCCTGCGAAGCCAGGCATGGTATAGAGCTCAATGGGGAAGACCGTCTCGTCGTCGATGAGGCTGTTCTCCACAATCTTCTTGTTATTCTCATCCCAAGCCCACTTGGTGGCATTGCCCAAGGGAGGTTCGCCAGTCTCGGTAGGCAGGAACTTATCCACTTGAGGCAACTCAATGGGCAGGCATTCTTCAGGTATCATCTGAGGAATCCCATGCTTGTAATAGACGGGGAAGGGTTCGCCCCAGTAGCGCTGACGGCTGAAGATGGCATCGCGCAGACGGTAGTTCACCTTCACGCGACCCAGGTGATGAGCCTTCACGAAGCGCTTTGTCTCGGCGATGGCCTCTTTGATGGTCTTGCCGTTCAAGACTAGACATTCGCCATCATACATCACGCTCTTGTCAGGGCTCACGGGTGAGTTCATCACAATGCCCTCTTTGGCATCGTAGCTCTCCTCGCTTACGTCGGCTCCTTCCACCAATGGAATAATGGGAAGGTCGAAGTGCTTGGCGAAGGCGTAGTCGCGGCTGTCATGAGCCGGAACAGCCATGATGGCACCTGTGCCGTAGCCGGCTAGCACATACTCTGCCACGTAGATGGGGCATTTGTCGCCAGTGATGGGGTTGATGCCGTAGGCTCCGGAGAACACACCCGTCACAGTGTGGTCGATCATGCGTTCACGCTCTGTGCGGCCTTTCACATATTTGATGTAAGCATCTACGACCTCGCGTTGGTCAGGCGTTGTCACCTTGTCCACCAACTCGCTTTCAGGAGCCAGCACGAAGAAGGTCACGCCGAACATCGTGTCGGCACGTGTGGTGAAGATGGTGAAATCCACATCGCTGTCGGCCACCTTAATCAGCACCTCGGCACCTTCACTGCGACCAATCCAATTCTTTTGGGTCTCCTTGATGCTCTCGCTCCAATCGATGGTCTCCAGGCCGTCCAGCAGACGCTGGCTGTAGGCGCTGACGCGCAGACACCACTGGCGCATCTTCTTCTGCTCCACCGGGTAGCCGCCGCGCTCGCTGACGCCATTTACCACCTCATCATTGGCCAACACCGTACCCAGTGCAGGGCACCAGTTCACCATTGTCTCGCCGAGGTAGGCAATGCGATGCTGCATGAGCAGTTCGCTCTGTTCCTTCTCATCAGCAGGCCATGTGCCTTCAGCCTTGAACTTCTCGATGAGTTTCTCAATGGGTTGTGCCTTCTGGAGCTGTTCGTCGAAATATGAGTTATACATCTTCTGGAAGGCCCATTGTGTCCACTTATAGTAGTTCGGTGCACAGGTGCGAACCTCGCGGCTCCAGTCAAAGGAGAAACCGATCTTATCCAGCTGCTCGCGGTAGCGGTCGATGTTGGCAAAGGTTGTCTTCTCAGGATGCTGACCAGTCTTGATGGCATACTGTTCTGCGGGAAGACCGTAGGCATCGTAGCCCATGGGGTTCAGCACGTTGAAGCCCTGCAGACGCTTGTAGCGGGCATAGATGTCGCTGGCGATATAGCCTAAGGGGTGACCCACATGCAAGCCCGCACCGCTGGGGTAAGGGAACATGTTCAGCACGTAGAATTTCTGTCGTGTCTCGTCCTCTGTCACCTTGTACGTCTGCATGGCCACCCATCTCTGGTGCCATTTCTTCTCAATGTCTCTGAAATTGTATTCCATAGATTCGTTGTACGATAATCGTTTAAATAGTTGATTTTTCGGGTGCAAAAGTAAGCACAAAGTGCGACTCATGCAAGTTTTGAGCAAAAAAATGCCAAAAAGATTCTCGTCAATTGTATTCTGTACCCTTTTTAAAATGTAAATAACTAATGAATGCTACTGTAAGACAGTGCAAACAAAACAACTAAGAAGTTCTCAATTTCATGGCATCAAATTGTTGTTTTAACCACTCAAAACGTTCTTGTATCCATAGTTTCATGGATTGCACTTCATTTTGATATACAAAAGATTCCACATCAAAATACTTCTGCCATCCGTTTTCTGAATCTTTAAAATTTTCCGAAAACAAGGTCGCATTTCGCCACAAAAACATGTATTTTAAGCACCCCACAACTCATCAATGAGTGTGGGGTGCTTTTCGTAATTCTTAGTTCTTTTATGCAGCCTTACGACGGAACGGTATGAAGGCTTTGCCACCACCCTCGAAGTTGGCGTTCTTGAAGAACTCCACGAAGGTCAGACGCATCGGGTGCACAAAGGATGATATCATACAGAGGCCGAAGTTGATGCCATGGCCCAGCAGCAGGATGAGTAGCATCGGCAACCAGCGGATGAACCAGGGTAGGGTCTCCGTCAGGTCTGTAGCCAACTGGTTGAATACGCCGCCGAGGACGCCGCCCGTAAGGCCAAGGGCGAAGAGGCGGATGTAGCTCAGCAGGTCGCCCAACAGACCCGTGGCCATGTTATAGACGCTCCACACGCCGCCGCCGAAGTTGACGAAGATGTTCTTGTCGGGGTTGTTGTAGAACATGATGCCACAGGCACTCATTCCTATGACACCGTACAGGAAGTACAGCGCGGCCTTGGACTCGGGTGCTGCAGCGAACATGATGACGGCCGTCACGAGGAAGACCACCCATGAGAACTTGCCTACGCCATATTTCCAGCCGCCATTTCTGGCAGCCTTGACACCGGCGAGAATCATTCCGAGCAGCACTTGCACAAAACCAATGCATACGGAGAAGACCATCATCGGGGCATAGCCGAAGGGCTTGTAGTTGTTCTCATTGATGAACAGGTGTTTGACAGGTGCCAGGAAAGCCCAGTCCTGCTGCGAGAGGTCGATGCCGAAGAAGGAGCCTGTCAGCAGGCCCACCACCATCGTGGTGGCGCCGAGCCAGCAGCCCAGCTTGGCATAAGCCTTGAAGTCGGGCTTGGCCTTCAGCAGATAGAGGCTGCCGGCGAGGATGAGCAGGCCGTAGCCGGCATCGCCCATGCACAGGCCGAAGAACAGCATGAAGAACGGCGCGAAGAAAACCGTAGGGTCGAGGTCGCGGTAGTTGGGCAGCGAGTACATCTTTAGGATGGGTTCGAAGAGGCTGCTGTAGCTGTCGTTCTTGATCTCTATGGGTACTTTGTCATCTTCTGCGGGGTCTGCCATCTCGTAGTAGATACCGGCCTGGTCCAGGGCGGTGGTGACATCGTCTGCATTCTCCGTCTTCACCCAGGCTTCCATCAGTCGTACGACGCCACCGACGATGTCCTCGTGGCTGAGCTGAACGCGTGCCAGTGAGATGCTGTCTTCGTTAACGAGTCTGGCAGCCTCCACAATCTCGCGCTTTTCCAATGCCAGATGCAATTGCTCTTGGTGGATGTCATGCAGGTGTTGTTGCTGCGTGGCCTTTTCCTTTATGTAATAGGAAAGGCTTTCAGCGGGCAGTTCCAGGTGTTCTGCAGCGATTGAGGGTTGCTGGTCGGCGAAGGTGACGAAGTATGTCTTCTTGTTCTCCTCTCCCACGGGGATGGCGAAGAAGTCGTCGGCCCACTGTTGGCGGAAGCTCTTCGTGGAACAGCGGAAGAAGTCAATTCGGCAGTTGGTGTCACGCTCCAGCGCATGGAGCTCGTTCCATGAGAATTCGCCGAAGGGCTCCAATTGTGCGATGGCTTTCTCGGCAGCATCGATGGCGTGGCGTGTGGCAGTCTCGTCAGCCGCCAGCTTTTCGATGTGCTCTACGATGGAGAGCCCCTCAGCAGCCACATCCGATGCAGGCGTTGCCGTAGTGGTGTCTGCGACGAAAGCTGTTGCTTCAGCATCGCCCGCCTTCTTTGCCTTTTCGTAGGCAGCCGCAGCATACGACATGGCCTTCAGTGCTGCCTTATAGCGCTCACCAAGGGAGATGGCGTTTTGCAACTCGGGGCTGGTGGCACCGGCTTGCAGTTCCACGACATGCACCACGCCGAGTTGGCGCAGCTGTTCGATGAACGGCTCGTATTCCTTGTCAGTGACGAGGAATGTAAGCTTTTTCATTTCTTTAATCATGCTGCGTCCTCCTTTCTTGCTTCTTCCTCTTCAGCTACAGCACGTTTTTCCTGCAGTGACTTGAGAATCTTTTGTGATGACTTGGAGAGGTTCTCCTCGTCCTCCATGAAACGTTTAATCTTGCGCACCGCTTCCTGGAAACCGGGAATCTGCACCTTCTCGAAGAGGTTTACCTTCTGCGTGGTCTTTCGACGTGCGTGGTCCAGCAGGTCCTGCTTGGCAACGGCGAACTCACGCTCCACGGCTGTCTTGGCGAGGCCGTGCAGTAGTTTGATGCCGTCGAAGTACCATTTGGGGGCACTGAAGATACCAAAGGGCTTGGCTTCAAGACGGATGTTGGTGAGAACGGGTACAACGACACCCGCCACCTTCTTGCGTTCTATCTCGACATCTTTCAGTTCCACCAGCGTAGCATCAAACTCGCCCCAGAGTGCGTACATGTTCTCGTAGCCAGCGATTTGTTGCTTCAGCCGTACTTCCAACTCAGCCACCTCTTCCTTGCAGCGCTTCACCTCCAGACGCAGTGCGGTTTCCTTGTTCTTGATGATAGGCAAGGTCCGCTGGCGCATCTTCAGCTGTTTCTCAATCTGCTGGAGCGATGTTTTGTTGTATTGAAATTTGATAGCCATTTATTTCCAGTAAATATCTGTGAACTCCTTCTTGATGTTGACTTCTTCAAGGCTGAAGTTATCATGGAAGAGCTTCCATGTGACATCAAGCATCTCGGTTGTATCCACATTGACGTCAATGGCGAGGATCGATGTGGCATACTCCTTTGCAAACTTCAGACAGCGGTTGTCGTAGTCGGTGAGGTCGAAACCGTTCTCCAATTTCGTTTTGGCGTTGGCGGCGTCGGAGTACAGACGGATGGCGGCATTCATGACCTGCGAGTGGTCCTTGCGGGTCTTCTTACCAGCCACGAGCTGCTTCAGGCGTGACAGCGAGCGGAACGGATCTACGATGACCTTGCCCACATCGGAGTCGCGACGCAGATAGAGCTGACCCTCGGTGATGTAACCCGTGTTATCCGGCACGGCGTGTGTGATGTCGCCGCCGGAGAGCGTTGTCACGGCGATGATGGTGATACTGCCGCCGCCAGCTTCTTCGGGGAACTGCACAGCCTTCTCGTAGATTTTTGCTAAATCGGAGTAAAGGGAGCCGGGCATGGAGTCCTTTGAAGGAATCTGATCCATACGGTTGGACACGATAGAGAGGGAGTCCGCATAGGAGGTCATATCGGTGAGCAGCACGAGCACCGTCTCGTGTTTCTCCACAGCGAAGTACTCAGCAGCTGTCAGCGCCATGTCGGGAATCAGCAGACGCTCCACGGCGGGGTCTTCGGTGGTATTCATGAACGAGATAATGCGGTCGAGTGCGCCAGCGTTGCTGAACGTGTTCTTGAAGAAGTAATAGTCATCGTTGGTCATACCCATTCCGCCCAGGATAATCTTATCAACCTTAGCGCGCAGGGCCACCATGGCCATGACTTCGTTGAAAGGCTGGTCGGGGTCAGCGAAGAAAGGAATCTTCTGACCGGATACGAGGGTGTTGTTCAAGTCGATACCGGCGATACCCGTAGCGATGAGTTCACTGGGTTGTTTGCGGCGCACAGGGTTCACGCTGGGACCGCCAATAGGTACTTCTTTACCTTCGATGGCAGGACCGCCGTCGATAGGCTCTCCGTAAGCGTTGAAGAAGCGACCGGCGAGCTGCTCGCTGACCTTCAGTGAGGGCGAATGGCCGAGAAATACGACTTCGGCGTTGGTGGGGATGCCACCCGTGCCTTCAAATACCTGCAGCGTAACATTGTCGCCCATGATTTTCACCACCTGGGCAAGCTTGCCGTTGATGGTGGCCAGTTCGTCGTAGCCTACGCCTGTTGCCTTCAGCGAGCAGGTAGCCTTCGTGATCTGGCTGATTTTTGTATAGATTTTTTGAAAAGCTTGTGCCATAACTGTTATTTGATGAATTCCTCAATTTGCTTCTTGAAATCGTAGTACTGTTCGCTCTTGTACGGGCTGTAGTTCCACTGCTTGCACAGGTTGATGAGCTTGCGGAAGAAATCGGTGACCTCGAGGAAGTTGTCGAACTTGAAATTGCGTTCGCAGATTTCAGTCACAAGGTTCAGAATCTCCTCCTGACGCTCCAGCGGTGTGACGGCATCGACCTCGTCAAAAGCGTCCTGTTGCAACAAGACGTAGTCGATGATCTCAGACTTCCAGAATGTGACGTGGTAGTCCACGGGCACGCCGTCGTCACCGAGGATGTTGATCTGTTCGGCAATTTCCTTACCGCGCTGCATCCTGGTTTTCAGGTCCAGAACTTTAGGAATCCATTTGTCGTTGATGTGCTCCTTGATATAAGCCTCGAACTCGGGGTATTCCAGATACTTGGAATAGGAGTCGATGGGGTTCACGGCGGGATAGCGCTTCTTGTCAGCACGCTCCTGCTCAAGGGCGTAGAAGCAACGAGCCACCTTCTTCGTGCTCTCGGTGACGGGCTCCTTGAGGTTACCACCAGCCGGTGACACCGTACCGATGAAGGTGATGCTGCCCACCTCGCCATTGTTCAGATAGACATAACCTGCACGACCGTAGAAGTTGGAGATCAGGGCTGAGAGGTCCATGGGGAAGGCATCGGGGCCAGGGAGTTCCTCCATGCGGTTGGACATCTCGCGCAGCGCCTGCGCCCAACGGCTGGTGGAGTCGGCCATCAGCAGCACGCGCAGACCCATCGAGCGGTAGTACTCGGCCATCGTCATGGCAGTATATACGGAAGCCTCACGGGCGGCTACAGGCATGTTCGATGTGTTGGCGATGATAATGGTGCGCTCCATCAGCTTGCGGCCTGTGTGTGGGTCTTCGAGTTCGGGGAACTCGGTGAAGATTTCCACCACCTCATTGGCACGCTCACCGCAGGCAGCGATAATCACGATGTCGGCTTCGGCCTGCTTGGAGATGGCGTGCTGCAGCACTGTCTTACCCGTACCGAAGGGACCGGGGATGAAGCCCGTGCCACCCTCTACGATGGGGTTAAAGGTATCGATGGTGCGGACGCTGGTCTCCAAGAGCTTGAAGGGACGCGGCTTCTCCTTGTAGTTCGTCATGGCGAACTTTACGGGCCAGTGCTGAATCATGTTGACGTCTAAGTCCGTGCCGTCCTCAAGGGTGAGGGTGGCGATGGTGTCATCAACCTTGTACTGTCCTGCGGGGGCAATTTTCTTCACCGTAGCGGTGCCCTCCATCTGGAAGGGAGCCATGATTTTCAGCGGCTGATGGTTCTCCTCGACCTTTCCGAGCCAGTCGCTGGCAATGACTTTGTCGCCGACTTTCACGATGGGTTCGAAGTCCCAGAGGCGTTCGCGGTCGAGCGGGTCGGTATATTGACCGCGCTTAAGGAAGACACCCTCCATCTTATCAAGGTCATTCTGCAGACCATCATAGTTCTTGCTGAGCATGCCCGGTGCGAGCTGCACCTCGAGCATGTGGCCTGTGAACTCAGCCACAGCACCCACCTTCAGGCCGCGGGTGCTCTCGAATACCTGCACATAGACATCCTGACCGACGACCTTGATGACCTCACTCATGAGGCGGTCGCCGCCTGTCTCGATGTAGCAGATTTCACCCTGCTTCACCGGGCCATCTACGCGGAGCGTTACCATGTTGGCGATAACGCCACTTACTGTTCCTTTTGTCATAGTAATAATCGGACTCTCCCCCCGCCCTCCCTATAAGGGAGGGGGTAGAAGCCCTTGCTATTTATTGTTATATTTCATTCCTTGAAAGTGCCTGTCCCCTCTCTTATAGGGAGGTCGGGGGTGGGTCTTTATTTTCTTACGAATTCCTCAGGCACCTTAGCAGAGCCTCTGAGGTTTTCTATAATCTCCGTGAAACGGTTCTTTCCTTGTTCGACATCTAACAGCGACCAGCGTTCCAGCATCTCCGTGCGAGCGAGATAGCTGAAGAGTGCGTTGATGTCAAAGGGCTCCAGGAAGGTCTGCTCCTCCAGCCAGTTCCAGCGGAGGGCATCGATCTGGCGCTCTTTCTCCACCGGGTCTTCGGTGTCGGCGCAGTGCATCAGCTCCTTCACATATTCAAAATCCCCAGCGAGGTCGAAGTCGTGTTGGTTCGCGTGTTCCAGAATGGCTTCCACCACGGGGCCACCGCCCTGCACATAGTTGGAAATCTGCCATCCCTGCTTGCGTGCGATGAGTGCCGTGAGGATGTTCTGGATGTCCAGGTTCAGCTGGTACCACTTGGCCATCATCTTGTTTGGCACTGTGCAGGCATATTCATAGTATGCCAACATCATGGCGTCGCGGGCGAACCATCCTTCCTTTCCACTGTTGTAGGGGTACTCACGTGCAAAGATGGACATGAAAGCCGGAAAGCGGTGTACGTTGAAGTTCAACTCGCGGGCGCTACGCATCAGGTCCTCGTACTGCTCACGGCTGAAGTTGCCGCGCTCGTCAATGTCTGCCTCGGGGTTTGCCAGTAGGCGCACCAGGTTCTCGCAGTCGAAGCGCAGGAAGTAGTAGTAAAGCAACTGCTCATCCTTCGGGTCGATGACAGGCGCCATCTCCTCCTTCAGCTGGAGGATGTTGAGTTGGGGCTTGGCATCGCTGAGCTGGATGTCTGGCAGGCTGGCCATTAGACAATAGTAATTTGCCATATATTTTTAGTTGATTACTTATCAACTACATTAGAAGAGCATTTCGATGAGTTGTGGACGGAGGAAGTTCTTGAAGTAGTTTTCCAGTTCCTCTTTGCCGAAATCCACGCGGTAGCTGCCGTCGGCGGGTTCTACGGTGAAGAGTGTCTGACGGCCGTTCACCTTTTCGATCTTCACGCCCTTGTCCAGCAGAGCCTTAGCCTCGCGGGCGAAGTAGGTCTTCAGCCCTTCGGCATCGGCGGAGCTGATGACGATGTCGCCCTGCTTAGCCCATTCCGTGGCCAATGCCACCGTGAACTTGCCCAGGAAATCCTTGTCATCGGTCAGCTTCTTCACACTTTCTGCTACGACCTTGTCAGAGATGATATTGGTGATCTCGCTTTTCAGCGCGTTGATGGCCTGTCCCATGTACAGCTTCAACTCGCTCTTCGTGTTCTGATCCAGTTCTGCAGCCGCTTTCTTCGCTTGTGCGGCGATAGCCTCGGCCTGCTCTTTTGCCTGCGCCACAATCTTGGCGGCCTGCTCTTTTGCCTGCGCAATAATCTGTGCAGCTTCTTCCTGACCTTTCTCAACACCTTCGCGTCGGATTTTGTCAGTGAGTTCTTGAATTTTTTCCATTTATAAAGACGTCTTTTGTTTGAGTGATTACATTTTGCGTGCAAAAATAAGCAAAATTTGTCGGGTGACAAAACTTTCGTCTTACTTTTTTGGTATCGTCGCTTTTTTACTGCCCAAAAGAATGTTTTTCGGGTGAAAGTAGACAGCGGGAGCTAAAAGTAGGTAAAAAACTTGTTTCGTTTCGAAGATTATCTCTACCTTTGCATCGTAAACAAAAACATCAGCTCTTATGATTAAAGAATTTCAACTGTTCAGCAGGTTCTTATTGGTTTGTGCCGCCTTGATGGCAGCACCTTTTACTTCTTGGATAACGACAGGCAGCACTGCCCATGCCGATGAGGGGATGTGGTTGTTGGGAAAGACCGATCCCAAGGCGATGGCTTTGGCCAGGGGACTGGGCCTACAACTCACTGATGCAGAGCTTTATGGCGAGGATGGTATATCGCTGAAGGATTGTGTTGTTAACTTTTCGGGCTACTGTTCGGGTGTCATTGTGAGTGCCGACGGCCTCCTGTTCACCAACCACCACTGTGGCTTCCGTGCCATCCAACAGCTCTCGACCCCCGAGGATGACATCCTGGGGAATGGCTTTGTGGCTCGTTCACGCGAGGAGGAGCGTCCCGCCAAGGATCTCTTCGTGAGAATCTGGCAGCGTACAGTGGATGTCACGGCACAGGTGAACCACGAACTGGACAGCATCTATGCCGCCAAGGCCAAGGGTAAGACCTTGAAGGATAAGGAGAAAGCAGAGATATATGATGACTATATCAATGGCATCCTCAACAGCATCTCTGCGAAGGCCGAGACGAAGGCCACACAGGATGGCGAGAAGGGCGTAGCCTGCGACTGCAAGGCGTTCTATGGCGGTTCGGTTTACTACCTGAACTACTACCGCCAGTACTCCGACATCCGTCTGGTGTTCACTGTCCCGCAGGCTGTAGGCAAGTTCGGCGGCGACACCGACAACTGGATGTGGCCGCGTCAGACGGCTGATTTCAGCGTCTTTCGCGTTTATGCCGACTCGCTCGGTCAGCCTGCTGAGTACAGCGATACAAATGTGCCGCTGCATCCGAAGCGTTGGGCACGCGTGAGCCTCGACGGCTACGAGCAGGGCTCCTACTGCATGACCATCGGTTACCCTGGCAGCACCAGCCGCTACTTGAGCAGCTATGGCATCGGCGAGCGCGTGAATGTGTCGAATATCCCTCTCATTCAGGTACGTGGCGTGAAGCAGGAGGTGTGGAAGCGTTGGATGACTGAGGACCGTTCTGTGGGCATCAAATACGCTTCGAAATATGCCAGTTCATCGAACTATTGGAAGAATTCTATGGGTATGAACGAGGCTGTCAAGCGTCTGGGAATCATCAGCCAGAAGGAGCAGCGCGAGCAGGACATCCGCCGTTGGTACAGTGCTGATGCACAGTTGCATAAGCGTTTCAGCACGATGTTCCCAGCGCTGAAGCAGGCCTATACGCAGCGCCATGACGCGCGTTATGCCTATGGCTTCATGAACGAGACCTTCTATCGTGGCATCGAGATCATCACTTTTGCACGCCTGTCACAGGTTTACCATGAATCCTATTCTGGTGAGACCATCGAGGAGTATGTCCGCAATAGTTATAAGGATTACGATGCACGCGTAGATGAGGAGGTGATGGCTACGTTGCTGGAGAACTATGCCACGCAGGTTGGAAGCCGCTATCTCCCCAGCTTCTACAGCGAGATTCGTAAGAAATATAAGAACGACTATCGCGCCTATGCTCGTGATGTCTTTGCCAAGAGCAAGCTCACCAGCTATGAAGGATGGTACGCGCTTACCCACGCCACCGTGAAGTCCTCTGTGACCTATGATTCCGAGGAGGAGCAGGCGTTGGCCGACAAACAGGCCTATGCCGCTTACGTGGCTGCCGACCCCGTGATGTCCATGAACCAGGCAATCATTGACATGGCGAAGCATGTGATGGGAAAAACCATCGCCACGACCACGCCCATCGTTGCCTACAACGAGAACCTGCTGACGCAGGCGGTGTTGGAGATGGAACAGGACAAGCCCCACTACAGCGATGCCAACTTCACGCAGCGCATGAGCTATGGCATCGTCAGCGACTACACCAATTCTGGCGTTCATCAGGACTATATGACTACTATGCCGTCGCTCATCGAGAAGATTGAAAAGGGTGCCGACAACCCCGACTATCGTGTGCAGAAAGAGATTCTGGATTTGTTCAAGCGTGGCGACTATGGCCGCTATGCTGATGCCAAGACACGCCAGCTCCCCCTGTGCTTCCTGACCACCAATGACATCACTGGAGGCAACAGCGGCAGCCCTATGTTCAACGGTCGTGGCGAGCTCATCGGCCTGGCTTTCGACGGCAACTGGGATGCCCTCAGCTCCGACATCAGCTTCGACAGCAACCTGCAGCGCTGCATCGGTGTCGATATCCGCTTCGTGCTGTGGCTGATGGAGAAGTGGGGAGGGGCCTACAACCTGGTGAATGAAATAGAGACCCCCTCTCCGCTCCCCCTCAAGGGGGAGAGTTAATTCTTTTCCCTATTGCCATCTAATGAGTAAGCAACCGTTCTGTAGTCATCAGGATTCTACTCTTCCTCAGGGGGAGCGGGGAGGGGGTCTTCATCCTCTCCATCTCTTCCGCTTCTGCCCCAAATGCGGGTCGCCGCGCTTTGTTGAGCACAACGACAAGTCCAAGCACTGCGAGGCGTGTGGCTTCACCTATTATATCAATCCTTCCGCAGCCACTGTTGCCTTGATTGTTAACGATCAAGGCGAGTGGTTGTGTGTGCGTCGCGCCAAGGAGCCTGCGAAGGGGACCTTGGATTTGCCGGGCGGCTTCTCAGACCTCTATGAGACCAGCGAGGAAGGCGTCATCCGCGAGGTGAAGGAGGAGACGGGGTTGGACGTCGCTGCCGTGGAGTACCTGTTCTCCATCCCCAATCAGTACGTCTATTCCGGCTTCACGGTACACACGATGGACATGTTCTATCGCTGTCGTGTCAACAGCTGCGAGGGCGCACATGCTGCCGACGATGCCAGTGAGTTATTGTGGCTGCGCCCCGAGGCTATCCGTCCCGAGGACTTCGGGCTCCTCAGCATCCGCAAAGGCGTTGGTCACTTGCTACGTCTTTTCGCTTGATTACAGGAACTTTATAGGTTGATGCCATAGACCTGTTTCACCTCGCTCATGACGAAAGTGCTCTCGATGGAACCTACGGACTCGATGTCGCCGAGTTTAGTGAGCACAAACTCCTGGTACTGCTTCATATCTTGCGCGCGTACTTTTAAAAGATAATCATAGGCCCCCGAGGTGTTGTAGCATTCCGTGACTTCGGGAATGCGCATAATGCGCCGCGTGAAGGCGTCGGCGATTTCGTGGTTGATTTGTTTCAGTTTCACTTTGCAGAACACGAGCAAGCCTTGATTCAGTTTGTCGGGGTCAAGGACTGCGACGTATTTCTTGATGTACCCCTTCCGTTCCAGTCGTTTCTGGCGTTCGAAGACGGGTGTAGGGGTGAGATGCACGGCATCGGCCAGCTCTTTGGTGGTCAATTTCGCATTTTTTTGCAGTGTTTTCAGGATCTGCAGGTCTGTGGAATCCAGTGTTTCAGCCATGTCTTGGAAAATTATTCTGTTAGCGTGTGGTTTTAGTACCTTGTTTAGCGGTTTATTCTTCTCACGGCGCAAAAGTAGGTGTTTCTTCCGAATCACGCAAATTATTTGGAGGATATTTCTTTTTTGCCGTACCTTTGCAGCGTCAAAACAACGGCACTTCGTAATAACGACACTTCGCAATAACGAAATAACGTACTAACGAAAATAATACATTATTCATTAAAAATACAACATTATGTCACAGAAAAACTATCGCTTCGAGACCCTCCAGCTCCATGTAGGCCAGGAACAGGCAGACCCCGCTACCGATGCACGCGCAGTGCCTATCTATCAAACCACGTCCTATGTGTTCCGCAACTCCCAACACGCTGCCGACCGCTTCGGCCTGCGTGATGCGGGCAACATCTACGGTCGTCTCACCAACTCCACGCAAGGCGTGTTCGAGGACCGTGTGGCAGCCCTCGAGGGCGGTGTGGCAGGTCTGGCTGTAGCCAGCGGTGCCGCTGCCATCACCTATGCCCTGCAGAACATCGTGCAGGCTGGCGATCACATCGTGGCAGCCGACAACCTCTATGGCGGTTCCTACAACCTCATCACCCACACCCTGGCCACGCAGGGCATCACTAACACCATCATCAATGTCAACGACCTCGCAGCTCTGGAGGCCGCTATACAACCAAACACAAAAGTCATATATGCTGAAACCTTCGGCAACCCCAACTCCGACGTCCTTGACCTGGAAGGCGTTGCCACCGTGGCTCATAAGCATGGAATCCCCTTCATCGTCGATAACACCTTCGGCACACCCTATCTGATTCGTCCGCTGGAACATGGTGCAGACATCGTCGTACACTCTGCCACCAAGTTCCTCGGCGGTCACGGCACCTCGCTGGGTGGTGTCATTGTCGATGGCGGCAAGTTCAACTGGAAGGCCAACCCCGACAAGTTCCCGACGCTGGCCAAGCCAGATCCCAGCTACCACGGCATCGTCTTCGCCGACGCTGTCGGCGCTGCGGCCTACGTCACCCGCATCCGTGCCGTGCTCCTGCGTGACACCGGTGCTACCCTCTCCCCCTTCAACGCCTTCATCCTGCTGCAAGGTGTAGAGACGCTGAGCCTGCGTGTGGAGCGTCATGTCGCTAACGCCCTCAAGGTCGTTGACTTCCTGAGCAAGCATCCGAAGGTGGCCAAGGTCAACCACCCTGCACTGGAGAGCCACCACGACCACAAGCTCTACCGGAAATACTTCCCTGACGGTGCCGGCTCCATCTTCACTTTCGAGATCAAGGGCGGTCAGGAAGAGGCCTGGAAGTTCATCGATGCCCTGCAGGTCTTCTCGCTGCTGGCCAATGTCGCCGATGTGAAGAGCCTGGTCATTCACCCCTACACCACCACGCATTCACAGCTCTCGCCCGAGGAGCTGGCCGAACAGCACATCACTCCCTCCACCATCCGCCTCAGCATCGGCACCGAGCACATCGACGACATCCTCGAAGACCTCTCACAGGCGTTGGAGAAGATTTAAATAGAGTGAAAAGTGAAAGAGTGAAAAGTGAAAAATAAGATTTTCTTTGTACTTTTGCAGCGCAAAAAGAGAAACATTGAACTTTGAACATTGAACTTTGAACATTGAACATTGAACATTGAACTTTTGGAGCAGCGAGAGCCATAAGAGCTCGCTCTTAAATGGCCGAGTCGCGACAAAAAGTCAGCGAAGCTAACATTGAACATTGAACATTGAACTTGACTCTTAACCCTCTTAAACTTTAAATTGTAAAATTGTAAATTGTCAATTTGTCAAATAAAACTATGTCCAAGATTGCAAAACAGCTCACAGCCCTCGTGGGCAACACTCCTCTGCTGGAGCTCAACAAATATTCCGAGGCTAAGGGCCTCGCCACCCCCGTCATCGCTAAGGTGGAGTTCTTCAACCCCGGCGGCAGCGTCAAAGACCGCATCGCGCTGGCCATGATCGAGAATGCTGAGGCTAACGGCATCCTCAAGCCTGGTGCCACCATCATCGAGCCCACCAGCGGCAACACCGGCGTAGGCCTCGCCCTCGTCAGCGCCGTCAAGGGCTACCACCTCATCCTCACTATGCCCGAGACCATGAGCGTAGAGCGGCGCAACCTCGTGAAAGCCTATGGCGCCGAGGTACGTCTCACACCCGGTAAGGATGGAATGAAGGGCGCCATCGCCGCCGCCGAAGCCTTACGCGACAGCATCCCTGGCAGCATCATCCTTCAGCAGTTCGAGAACGCTGCCAACCCCGCCATCCACTACGCCACCACAGGTCCCGAGATCTGGCGTGCTACCGACGGCAAGGTCGATATCTTCGTGGCTGGCGTAGGCACCGGTGGCACCGTCTCCGGCACTGGTAAGTACCTGAAGGAGCAGAACCCCAATGTGAAGGTCATCGCCGTAGAACCCAAGTCCTCCGCCGTCCTCAACGGCCAACCCAGCGGCCCTCATAAGATCCAGGGCATCGGCGCAGGCTTTGTGCCCAAGACCTACAACGCCGCCATCGTCGATGAAGTCTTCGACGTAGAGAACGACGACGCCATCCGCACCGGCCGTCAGCTGGCGCAGCAGGAAGGCCTCCTCGTGGGCATCAGCAGCGGTGCTGCCGCCTTCGCTGCCGCTGAGATTGCCAAGCGTCCTGAGAACCAGGGCAAGACCATCGTCGTCCTCCTTCCCGACACCGGCGAGCGCTACCTCTCCACCCAGCTCTACGCCTTCGAGGACTACCCCCTCTAATCCCGTCTTCATCGACCCCGCACATTTTCTCACCATTGAGAAACATCATAAGAGCAAGGTCTTACGCCCGTAAGACCTTGCTCCTTCGCATTGAAGTCCTTGCTCCTTCATTTTTCACTTTTCACTTTTCATTTTTCACTTTTCACTTTTCACTCTTCATTTTTTCTCCTTTCTTTTTCTCTTTTAATTATAATCCGTACCTTTGTGGCAGAAAATATTCGGAAAAAAGCTTTTTAATCAACATAAAACTAAACACAAAGATGAAGAAAATTGTTACTTGCCTGATGGCTCTGTTGGGGCTCAGCACAGCCTGTGGACAACAGAATTATGACGATGCCGACGTGAAGGGTTTTGCGGAGCTAACGGAAGACCCGAATGTCGTGGTGCTGGACGTGCGCACGGCCAGCGAGTATGGGAAGGAGCACCTTGTTGGAGCCGTGAATATCGATCAATTTCAGCGCGATTTCCTCGGGAAGGCAAGGGGGATGTTGTCTGCTGACAAGACCATTGCCGTGTACTGCCGCAGCGGCCACCGCTCGGCCATTGCAGCAGGAAAACTGGCAGCGGAGGGTTATAAGGTGGTGAATCTGAAGGGAGGTATCATCGCTTGGAAAAAAGCAGGGATGCCTGTGACCACCGACACCTATGAGGTGGACGTCTTCAAGACCAAGAGCGGCAAGCCGGTGAGGTTCCATGCCTTGGCACATGCAAGCATTCGCATGGAGTATGACGGCAAGGAGATAGAGATTGACCCCGTGACGAAGCTGGGCAACAAGTCGATAGACTACAGTGAGATGCCCAAGGCGGACTATCTCTTTGTGACGCACGAACATGGTGATCACTTCGACAAGGAGGCCATCCGGCTGCTGTCTGGCGACGGGACGCAGCTGGTCACCAACAAGCGTTGTGCGGACATGTTGGGCTATGGTGAGGTGATGCTCAATGGTCAGCGTGCTACCCTCGGCGACATGGAAGTTGAGGCTGTGCCTGCTTATAACACTACGGAGGGTCGCACACAGTTCCACCCGAAAGGCCGCGACAACGGCTACATCCTGACTATCGACGGCCTGCGTATCTACATTGCCGGTGACACGGAGGACATCCCTGAGATGCAGGAAATCAAGGACATAGACATCGCCTTCCTGCCTTGCAACCAGCCCTATACGATGACGACAGAGCAGCTGGTCAAGGCCGCTAAGATCATTCAGCCGAAGGTGCTGTTTCCCTATCATTACGGTCAGACGGATGTCAGCGGCATCGCATCGCTGCTCCAGGATAGCGGCATTGATGTCCGCATCAGACATTACGAATGAGTCCGGGGCGGATCTTCTGTTGACAAAGCACACAAGAACGGCGTAGCTGTCATGAAGCTACGCCGTTCCATAGTGTTATAAGGTTTGTTTAATTATTCTTCACGACGGGGACGCTCACCGCGTTCGCCACGCTCGCCACGCTCGGGGCGCTCGCGACGGGGACGGGGCGGACGCTCCACGTAGCCTTCGGGCTTCGGCAGCAGGGCGCGGCGTGAGAGCTTGAACTTACCCGTCTTGGGGTCGATGTCCAGCAGCTTCACGGTCATCTTGTCGCCCTCCTTGATGCCAGCCTCCTCGACAGTCTCGAGGCGCTTCCAGTCGATCTCGGAGATGTGCAGCAGGCCGTCCTTGCCCGGCATGAACTCTACGAAGCAGCCGTAAGGCATGATCGAGCGTACGGTGCCTTCGTAGATCTCGCCCACCTCGGGCACAGCCACGATGGCGCGGATCTTAGCCAGTGCGGCGTTGATGCAGTCGGCGTTGGGACCGCTGACCTGCACCTTGCCCACGCCATCCTCTTCGTCGATGGTGATGGTGGCACCGGTGTCCTCCTGCATGCCCTGGATGATCTTTCCGCCCGGGCCAATGACAGCGCCGATGAACTCCTTCGGGATGATAATCTGCTCGATGCGGGGCACATGGGGCTTCAACTCGGGACGCGGCTCGGGCATGCACTCCAGGATCTTGCCGAGGATGTGCTCGCGGGCCTGCTTGGCCTGCATGAGGGCCTTCTCGAGGATCTCGTAGCTCAGGCCGTCGCACTTGATATCCATCTGTGTGGCGGTCAGACCGTCCTTCGTACCGGTGGTCTTGAAGTCCATGTCGCCGAGGTGGTCCTCGTCGCCGAGGATGTCGCTCAGGACAGCGTACTTCTCTTCACCGGGGTTCTTGATGAGGCCCATGGCGATACCGCTTACGGGCTTCTTGATGGGCACACCGGCATCCATCAGTGCGAGGGTGCCTGCGCAGACGGTAGCCATGGAGCTGGAACCGTTTGACTCAAGGATATCACTTACTACACGCACGGTGTAGGGATAGTCTGCAGGAATCTGACCCTTCAGAGCGCGCCATGCGAGATGGCCGTGGCCGATCTCGCGACGGCCTACGCCGCGCTGTGCCTTGGCCTCACCCGTGGAGAAGGGGGGGAAGTTGTAGTGGAGCAGGAAGCGCATGTAGCTGCGGTCGAGGACATCGTCCACGAGCTTCTCGTCGAGCTTCGTGCCGAGGGTGACGGTGGACAGAGACTGTGTCTCGCCACGCGTGAAGATGCTGCTTCCGTGAGGGCCGGGCAGAGGGCTAACCTCGCACCAGATGGGGCGGATGTCGGTGGTGCCGCGACCGTCGAGGCGGATGCCTTCATCGAGGATGCAACGGCGCATGGCGTCGCGCTCTACGTCGTGGTAGTAGCGGTCCACGAGGGCGTTCTTCTCCTCCAGCTCAGCGGCGTCCATGTCGGCGTGAGCAGCAGCGTAGCGCTCCTTGAAGTCCTCGCGGATCTTCTCGAAGGCCTCTGCGCGGGCGTGCTTCTCGAGCGCCTGCTTGGTGATGTCGTAGGCGGGCTGGTAGCACTCCTTGTTGACCTGCTCGCGCAGCTCCTCGTCGTTGACCTCGTGGCAGTATTCGCGCTTGACGTCCTTGCCGAGCTCCTTGGAGAGTTCCTTTTGCAGGCGGCACATGGGCTTGATGGCTTCGTGGGCTACCTTCAGGGCCTGGAGCAGATCCTGCTCGCTGACCTCCTTCATCTCGCCTTCGACCATCATGATGTTCTCTTCGGTGGCGCCGACCATGATGTCCATGTCGGCATCCTTCATCTGGTCGAAGGTGGGATCCACGATGTACTCGCCGTTCAGACGGATGACGCGCACCTCGGAGATAGGACCTTCGAAGGGGATGTCAGAGCAGCTGAGGGCTGCACTGGCGGCGAAGCCAGCGAGGGCATCGGGCATATCCACGCCGTCGGCGCTGTAGAGGTTGACATTCACATACACCTCAGCGTGGTAGTTGCTGGGGAAGAGGGGACGAAGCGCACGATCGACAAGGCGACAGGTGAGGATTTCGTCATCGTTAGCCTTACCTTCGCGCTTCGTGAAGCCACCGGGGAAACGGCCGGCAGCGGCATATTTCTCGCGATATTCTACTTGAAGGGGCATGAAATCTGTGCCGGGCACAGCGTCTTTTGCGGCACACACGGTAGCCAGCAGCATGGTGTTGCCCATGCGCAGCATCACGGCGCCGTCAGCTTGCTTGGCAAGCTTACCAGTCTCGATGGAGATCTCGCGACCATCGGGCAGCTGGACTGTCTTTGTGATTACGTTCATCTTGATAATTTACGATTTGACAATTTACGATTTACGATTTACAATTTATCTTCTTCTTGCGTCTGATAATTGGCGGAATAACGGCAGTTTATCTAAAAAACCGCGCAAAGGTAAGGCTTTTAAATGAAAAAGAAAAAAGAAAGAGGAAAAAATATCATTAAAAGGATTAAAAAGAGGGCAAAACCCAGAAAAATGAAGGCGAAACAGCCTTAACCACGCGACAACGCATCCCCCTTGCATCTCTTTCTAACCGCAAAGGCGCTGCAAACTTAGAGAATTACATGGGCATCGCGCAATTATTTGGCGATTTGTGCCTGACATTCCTGAAAAAGTACGTATCTTTGCGGCGCGAAACAAATAAAGAGAGTATATATGAAAACGTTAGAACAGATTTTTGCAGGTAAACTCCTGAAGGTCAAGGCCATCAAGTTGCAACCTACGAATCCCTTTACTTGGGCCAGCGGCTGGAAGTCGCCGTTCTACTGCGACAACCGCAAGACGCTGTCATACCCCGAACTGCGCTCCTTCGTGAAGCTGGAGACGGCGCGCATCATCCTCGAACGCTTCCCTGAGGTGGACGCCATCGCCGGCGTGGCCACGGGAGCTATCCCGCAGGGCGCACTGGTGGCTGATGCACTGGCTAAGCCTTTCGTATATGTGCGCTCGAAACCAAAGGATCACGGTCTGGAGAACCTCATCGAGGGTGAGCTGAAACCTGGCATGAAAGTGGTGGTTGTCGAAGACCTCATCTCCACGGGCGGCAGCAGCCTGAAGGCTGTGGAAGCCATACGTATGAATGGCTGCAACGTCATTGGCATGGTAGCAGCTTACACCTACGGCTTCGCCGTCGCCGAACAGGCATTCAAGGAGGCTAAGGTGACGCTGGTGACGCTCACGAACTACGAGGCTGTCGTTGCAGAAGCGCTCGCCACGGGCTACATCAAGGAGAGCGATGTGAAGCTGCTGAACGAATGGCGCCGCGATCCGGCAAACTGGGGCAATTAGAATGAAGAAGGCTGCGATTAAGCGAGAGGAGAGTCAAGCTCGCTTGAACTATCCCGAACCGAGTAAGCAGCGAGAGCCATGAGAACTTGTTCTCTGATGGCCGAGTCGCGTTCGAGGTCGATAAAATCAGCGTGAGCAGGCTCGACCGAAGGTCAATGAAGAATGAAGAATGAAGAATAAGGGTTAGTAATGACGAGTGACGAATGACGAATGACGAATGACGAATAAAAATTACTTAAACTTCTTAAACTTCTTAAACTCTTAAACTTCTTAAACTTCTTAAACTTCTTAAACTCTTGAGTCTCTTAAACTCTTGAGCCTCTTAAATCTTGGATATTGACAAATATGACAAAATACGAAAGTAGTGTAAAGCAGGTTCCGTTTCCGCAGGCCAGCATCTTCGCGAAGCTGTCCGACTTGCGGAATCTGGAGTCCATCAAGGAACGGGCCAACGACCCCGCCTTCATCGAACAGCTGAAGGCTTCAGGGCAGGTGCCTGAAGATAAAATTGCGCAGATACAGGATCTGGCACAGAAGCTGGTGTTCACGGCTGACACCGTCACCATCACGGGTTCGCCCATCGGCGACGTGGCGCTGCATATCGTGGAGCGCGATGAGCCGAAGTGCGTGAAGTTCGAGGTGCAGGGCGCTCCCATCGCCGCCAACCTGTGGATTCAGCTGCTGCCCACATCGGCCTACGAGAGCAAACTGAAGTGTACGGTAGGCGCCGAACTGAATTTCTTCATCAAGCAGATGGCCAAGAAGCCGCTGCAGGAGGGCGTAGAGAAACTGGCCGACATGTTGGCCATGATACCCTACGGCTACTAGTAGATTGAAAGATAAACCACAGATTGCACAGATGACACGGATTTTTTTAACCACCAATTAAACGAATTACACTAATTTTTGGCTGGCGCGTAGCAATGATTTATAACAAATTACACAAATTAGGACGGCACGCTACGCGGGTGCCGAATGCCGAAGGCTGCGATTAAGCGAGAGGAGAGTCAAGCTCGCTTGAACTTTCCCGAGCGTGAGCAGGCTCGACCGAAGGTCAATGACGAGTGACGAATGAAAGTTACTCTTAGCCCTCCACCTCGCTTGCAAAGCCCTCCCCCCCACGGGGGGAGTTGGAGAGGGGCTTGGAATCTTGAATCTTGAATCTGTGGTTCATAAAAACAAATCATAATGGCAACAAAACTCTGGGAGAAGAATTTTACTCCGACAGCGGAGATTGAGCGCTTCACGGTAGGGCGTGACCGCGAGCTGGATGCGTACCTGGCAGAGAGCGATGTGCTGGGTTCTATGGCACATATCACCATGCTGGAGAGCATAGGGCTGCTGACAGCCGATGAACTCAAGGTGTTGCTGGCTGAGCTACGCCACATCCTGGGCGAGATACGTGCGGGTAAGTTCACCATCGAAGAGGGTGTGGAGGACGTACACTCTGAGGTGGAGTTGCTGCTGACACAGCGCCTGGGCGACATTGGCAAGAAGATACACAGCGGACGCTCGCGCAACGACCAGGTGCTGGTGGACCTGAAACTATGGACACGACGTCAGCTGCGCGAGGTGGTGGAGCTCGTGAAAGTGCTCTTTGACGAGCTGCAGGCACAAAGCGAGAAGTACAAGAACGTGCTCATGCCGGGCTACACACACCTGCAGGTGGCCATGCCCAGCAGCTTCGGACTCTGGTTTGGCGCCTATGCCGAGAGCCTCACCGACGACATGCTCTTCCTGCAGGCGGCCTACAAGATGGTCAACCGCAACCCGCTGGGCTCGGCAGCCGGCTACGGCAGCAGCTTCCCCCTGAAGCGGCAGATGACAACAGACCTGCTGGGCTTCGACTCCATGGACTATAATGTCGTCTATGCGCAGATGGGACGCGGCAAGATGGAGCGCAACGTGGCCTTCGCCATCGCCACCGTGGCAGGCACCATCGCCAAACTGGCCTTCGACGCCTGCCTTTTCAACTCGCAGAACTTCGCCTTCGTGAAGCTCCCTAACGAGTGCACCACGGGCTCCAGTATTATGCCGCACAAGAAGAACCCGGATGTCTTTGAACTCACACGCGCCAAATGCAACAAGCTGCAGGCGCTGCCACAGCAGGTGATGCTCATCATGAACAACCTGCCCAGCGGATACTTCCGCGACCTGCAGATTATCAAGGAGGTGTTCCTGCCGGCCTTCGGTGAGCTGAAGGACTGCTTGCAGATGACGGCTTACATCATCAACAAGATGCAGGTGAACGACCACATCCTGGACGATCCGCGCTACGACCTGATGTTCTCTGTCGAGGAGGTCAACCGATTGGCAGCCAACGGGATGCCGTTCCGCGATGCCTATAAGAAGGTGGGACTGGACATCGAGGCAGGGAAGTTCCAGCCCGTCAAGGATGTCCACCACACGCACGAAGGCTCCATCGGCAACCTGTGTACTGCCGAGATAGCTGCCCTCATGAACAATCTCCTCTCCAACTTCGGCTTTGAGAAGGTGGAGGCAGCGGAGAAGGCGCTGAGCGGAGAGGAGTGAGGAAGGCTGCGATTAAGCGAGAGGAGAGTCAAGCTCGCTTGAACTATCCCGAGCGTGAGCAGGCTCGACCGAAGGTCAATGAAGAATGAAGAGTGAAGAATGAAGAGTGAAGAATAAGAGTTACTAATGACGAGTGACGAATGACGAATGACGAATGGTCAGCGAAGCTAACATTGAACATTGAACATTGAACATTGAACTTGGAACTTTGAACTTTGAACATTTAAAAATGAAAAGGGTAAAATTTATTTTTTGGGGAAATGGAGCTTATGGGACCAAAGGGGCTCATGGGGCTCATCATCTTCTGTTTTATTTTTCACTTTTCACTCTTTCGCTATTCACTCTATTGGTTTCTTGTGAGAAAGCGGAGCAGGCGTATAGCAATCACGTGGCACGCTTCAGCTTCTCGCCCACCAACACTGTGCCGCAGCTGAACGCAGCGCTGAACAACCCAGGGCAGTTCTGCACCATCGCAGCGCGCAACAGCCAGTATGTCTTCCATAGTCCTGGCATCCGTGAGGACTACAAATACACGCTCACGGAACTGGACCGGAAATCGAAGTATGTGCTGGGGTTGAGCGGCTTCATCGTGGGCATCCCCATCATGGCCGACCAGCTGAGTGCGCAGTCCTCTGTGGTCTGCTTCGATCTGGCCTGTCCCAACTGCTACGAGGAAGCCAGCATCACACGCGACCTGACGCTCCTGGAGAACCAACGCGCTAAGTGTGGGCGCTGTGGACGCCTCTATGACCTCAATAACCAAGGCATCATCACTGACGGCGAACAGGGCACAAGCCTCTACCGCTATCGCATACAGTACTACCCCTCAGGAAACAACATGACAGTGAACAACTGAGGGAGGGTGTGTCAAAATACAGTTTCAACATTTTCACAACGAATTGGACAAATTAGACGAATTCCTTAAATGGCTGTCTAAGAGGCCCCTCAACAATTCGTATAATTCTTGAAGTGTCAAGCGTCACCCTTCGGGATGCCGAGCGCAAGGGTTCAAGATTCAAGATTCAGGATTCAAGTTTAAGAGACTCAAGAGTTTAAGAAGTTTAAGAAGTTTAAGTAATTTTTATTCGTCATTCGTCATTCGTCACTCGTCATTACTAATCCTTATTCTTCATTCTTCATTCATCACTCGCCACTCGCCTGTCCTCGAGTCTTTTCTAACCACAGAGACACGGAGGAACAAAGGCCTTTCCGCTTGCAATCATTAGTACGGAGAGCCGCATGAATGGCTGCGCAAGCATTCATGCTGGGCGAAGGACACAAAGGGCTGCGCGAGGCAGTATCGTCTTAACTCCTTAAACTCTTGAACTCTCCCCCTCTCGCTTGCAAGACCCTCCCCCCCACGGGGGGAGCTGGAGAGGGGCTTCCTCTGTGTCCTCCGCCTAAGCCTAAACCTGCGTAGCGTTTTGGCTGGCTCCCCGTACTTCCCGCTTATGATGACAATAGGACTTGTCTTTGTTCCTTAGCGCCTCTGTGGTTAGAATGGATGCAAGATTCAGCGTTGTCGCGCAGTTTAAGAGTTTAAGGGGTTTAAGAAGTTTAAGATTCAGGATTCAGGATTATGAGAGGACGTGAATAATTCGTGTAATTTGTGAAATTAGTTGTCCAAAAAAAATCTGCGTCATCCGTGCAATCTGTGGTGAGAAACACATTTAAGTTCAGATTCAGGATTACGAGAGGACGTGAATAATTCGTGTAATTCTTGAAGTGTCAAGCGTCACCCTTCGGGATGCCGAGCGCGTATAATTAACTTTGTTGACTTTTGTCACGACTCGGCAATTCAAGCAAGCTTGATTGCTCTCGCTGCTCCAAAAGTTCGTTGTAGAAAACAATAAAGAGGCTGTGTTATGAATTTTGACACAGCCTCAATAGGACTCGAAGCCTCATAAGGCCCATAAGTCAGCCCTACTGCACAGGTATCACCACCTTACCGGATAGCTTGCGCTGTGGGTCGTTGACCTTCAGCGTCAGATTGCCTGCTTGCTTGCCAGCCTGCACCACTACCACCAGCTGCCCTGCAAAGAGCTTCATGGTGGGCTGCGTGAAGGGTTCCAGGGAGGTGGCGTCGCCGTTGCAGACAGCACGGAACTGACCGGCACCCTCTACGCTGAAGGTCAGGGCATCGGCGGCATCAGGAATGAGTGTGCCGTTCTTGTCGGTGAGGCTGACGGTGATGAAGGCGAGGTCGTCGCCATCGGCGTGGAGGAGGGGGGTGCCGTCGTGCTGTGTCCAGACATCCAGCTGCAGGCGGGCTGCCTTGCCTGCCGTGCGCAGGATCTGGGAACCTGCCGCCTTGCCGTCGGCATCGTACACGACGACTTTCAGTTCACCCGGCTCATACTTCACCTCGTTCCAGCGCAGGCGGTAGCGGTCAAGGCGGCCCTCACTTAATTTTTCACTTTTCATTCTTTCACTTTTCACTTTCTTCCCCTGGCTCTTTCCATTCACGAACAGCTCAGCCGTGGGGTAGTCGGTGTAGCAATAGACGGGTGTGACCTCACCGATGCGGTCCTTGCCCCATGTCCAATGGGGTAGGAGGTGGATGGTGTGCTCCTGTGTGTTCCAATGTGAGCGATAGAGGAAGTAGCGGTCCTTGGGCAGACCTGCCAGGTCACAGATGCCGAAGTAGCTGCTGCGCGAGGGCCAGTATTCATCGTAGGGCGTGGGTTCGCCCAGATAGTCGAAGCCCGTCCACACGAACTCGCCAATGACCCACGGCTTGTCGTCCTGCCAGCGCCAGTCGTCGTCGGGCAGGTTGCTCCACGGGCACCATTCCACGTCGTAGCCCGAGCACTGGCCGTCGGGGTGCTGTCCTCGGTCGGTGGGGGTGACGGGAAAGTAGTAGCAGCCGCGCGAGCTGACGGTAGATGCCGTCTCGCTGCCCAGCAGGAAGCCGTGCGTCAGGGTCTCGTAGGCCTTCTGGTATTTGTTCAGGCGATAGTTGAGGCCCGGCACATCCATAGCCTGCATGAAGCCGCTGCTGAGGGCGTTGTCCACGCGGTCGCAGCCCTGTGTGACGGGGCGTGTGGGGTCGAGGCTGTGGCAGAGGCCCTGCAGGCGGATAGCTATCTGGCGCCCTTCCTCACTCCACTGCTCAGGGATCTCGTTGCCGATAGACCACATCACGATAGAGGGGTGATTGCGGTTGGCCAGCACCAGGTTGGTGATGTCCTTGTCTGCCCACTCGCGGAAGAAGCGGGCGTAGCCGTTCTTGCACTTGGGATAGAGCCACATGTCGAACGACTCGGCCATCACCATCATGCCCAACGAGTCGCAGATCTCCATCTGCCACTGCGAGGGCATATTATGCGCTGTGCGGATGGCATCACAGCCCATCGCCTTCATGATCTTGATTTGTCGGATGAGGGCCGCTTTGTTCACGGCAGCCCCCAAGGGGCCGAGGTCGTGGTGCAGGCAGACGCCTTTCAGCTTGCGTGTCTGGCCGTTGAGCTGGAAGCCGTGTTCGCGCGAGACGCGGACGGTGCGCAGGCCCGTCTTGATGGTTTTGCTGTCGAGGAGTTCATACGACTGACCGTCATAGACTTCTTGGGAGGTGTTCCTGCCCACACGATTCACCATGGCCGTGACCGTATATAAATAAGGTGTCTCCGGCGACCAGAGTTTGGCATTCTTGAAGAAGAAATTCGTGTGGAACGAACCATCATCGGCCAAGCGCAGGTCATCGCTGTTGACGGTTTCGCCATCGGGCGTCGTCATGACCACCTTGGCCATCACTGCGCCAGCCGCTCCCCTCCCTAATGGGAGGGGCTGGGGGTGGGTCTTCATCACCTTGCCATCTACTTCGACCCTCAGAATGCCTTTATCATTGATATTTGTAGCGCGCACCACAAGGCTCCAGTCGTCAAGGTGAGTCTTGTCTGTCAGCACCAGCGTCACAGGGCGGAAGATGCCGGCACCCGGGTACCAGCGCGAGCTCTCCTCCATATTCTTCAGATGCACCTCTAACAGGTTCTCGCCCGGATGGATAAAGGGCGTGATATCCACGCGGAACGTGTTGTAGCCGTAGGCCCAGTAGCCCGCTTTCTGACCGTTGACGCTGACCGTGGGTTGTGCCATGGCGCCGTCGAAGAGCAGCTCTGCGTGACCGTTGAAGCCTTCGGGAATGGTGAACATGCGCTTGTAGCGACCCTCACCAATCCACGGCAGAGCACCCGAGCGGCCGCTCTTCTCTGTAGCTTCCTTCTCGCCGTTCTGCACGATGGCCACGCGCTGCAGGTCCCATTTCTTGTCGAAGGGGCCGCTGATGGCCCAGTCATGCGGCACGCTGACAGCGTGCCATTGGGCATCGCCGTCGCGCTGGAACTGCCAGTCGTGGCTCAGGAGAGTCTCGGTGCGTTGGGCTTGCAAGCCGACAGCTGCTGTCAGCAGGCTTAGAAGGAGAAGGCGTTTCATCTTTATTGTTGTCTAAAGTAAATTATAGTTTTCTGAAGTAGAGGACCGTGTCAGCGCGCTCCAGCACCAGAGCATCGCTGTCCAGCTGGCGTGTGCGATAGCGGGCGTCGAGGCTATGGATGCCCCAGGCATCCATGATGCCACCACGCATCTCCTCCTCGGTAATCCATTCGTCGTCATCATTCTTGTCGCGATGCAGCGAAGCATGGGCGAAGTCGTAGAAACGGATGCTGTCGCCCTCGTGTTTGAAATGTGCATAGAAGGTGGTGCCGTCTTGCTCCCACTGGCTCAGGTGGAGCTGTATGGAGAGGTAGGCGCGTGTGGACTTGACATCGCGCGTTGCCTCGGGGGTCTGAATGGTGGTGAGCTGCCACAACCCGTCGAGGTCACCGTTGATGGGCACTTTATCGCAGCTGCTCAGCAGCAGAACGAACAGTGAGAGAATGCAAAGTAAGAAATATTGATGGAGGGATCGTTGTTTCATAAGGAAGAGTGTTAAATGACGAATGAATATTCATCCATTTTATCGGGTTTCACGCTGCAAAGGTAGGGAATAAAGTGAAAAGTGGAAAGGAAAGGATGAAAAAATCTTGAGAAAAGAATAAAAAGTGGGACAAACACATGTACTCTTGACTGCTATTTTGTAGTTCCATGTAATGACCTGAAATATTCATGATCATTGATGTGTCCATTCATGTCCATCAGATTTATGTTCCATAAACCACATCACCCCACCACTGATTACGTGGCGGGGTGATGCATATTGCTGTGGGGTCATCGACTACTCATCGTCGTCATCGCCCCAGAGGTTCCAGCTGTCGGACTTCTTGGTGAGGATTTCGCCCTCTTCGAGCTTGTTGCCATCAGAGCGGTCCAGCACCTTCGTGCTATCAGCGATGAGCGCAGAGGGCGCAATGTGATAGGCCACACATGAGGGTGGCATATAGTTCCTTTTCATAGCGCACTGGGATTTAATAGTCGTAGTCGTCCTCGCCGTTGTCGGTGCCCCAGATGTCCCAGTCACCCGACTCCTTGGAGAGGATGTCGCCCGAGTCCAGTTTGTTTCCGCTGGTGCCGTCCAGGACAAAACTCTCGGCGATGAGCGCTGCCGGCTCTATCTGATATACCGCTGCGTGCGGTGCTATATATTCCTTTTTCATACGATGTATTCAATTAAAGGTTAGGAAGAGAAAAGAGAAAAATGAGATGCCAATTGAAAATGTCTCTTGTCCTAGTGATAGATAACTTTAATCTTTACCTTCACTTTTCTCTTTTCTCTTATTCTCTTTTACTTCACCAGCACCTTTTTGCCGTTCACGATGTTCACGCCCTTCTGGAGCTTGCTCATCTTCTGGCCAGCGAGGTTGAAGATCTGGCCGTTAACTCTTGGCTCTTGGCTCTTAGCAATTGCGTTCACGCCAGTCACGATATCGAAGTTGAAGGTGAAGCCCTTGACCCCCGGGGCAGCTACTTCAAGGTAAGCCTTGCCTGCGGGCACTGCGACCTCTTCCTTAACAAGATAGAAGCCCACCTGACCTACATAGGGATCTACCTTGCCTACGCCGAGGGCGAAGATGGTGGAGCCGTTGCCGATGACGGAGCCGTCGGAAGCCAGAAGGAGGTTGCCGAAGACATTGTCGGCAGATTCCGTTACAGGTAAGTTATATGTTCCAGCCGTTGCATTCAGAATAATCGCTTCGTCAGCAGGTACCTTTGCGACCTCTGACAATGTCACATAACTGGATTCTGTGGCTGTTACAATATAAGCCTTCATATCTGTGGGGAAGGACAGTTTGTGGGTTGTAACGTGAGTAGTGTAGCCGGTAGCCCCAATAGTCACTTGTTCTGCTTCGACCAATTTGATATTGCCCAAGCCGACATTACCACTGCTCTTAGAAGTATAGACCCACTTGATATAGCGAGCGGTTGTGGGAATGTTATAGAAAGCCTCATCCGTCGTACTACCACCTAAAGAAGTATAACTCTTTAAGTCAGTATAAGACGAGCCATCGGCAGAATACTGAACCTTAAAAATACTACTATTAGAGAAACCGTTACCCGTAATGCTATATGATAATACTACAGGAGCAGAATTAAACTTCAGGACGAGATAGTCTCCAGTACCATCGAACTTCAGTTTCGTATATGTAGCATCATAATCAGAGCCCAGCCCGCTTTGGGTCATACCTGTTGTAGTTTCAATACCGCTCCTTCCAGTATTATAGGTGAATGGCAGGTTCACAAAGTCGCGAACTGTATAAGTTGCAGAAACCACAACACTGTTGGCCAGTCCCTCCTTTGCAGCAATCGCTTGTATTGTCTGAGTTGCATTGATAGTGATAGCACTGCTATAAACAGAACTGCTGGTTGTGGGGGTAGAGCCATCAGTAGTATAATAGATGGTTGCGTCATCTGTCTCACAGCTAAGAGTTACTTTTGTACCTTTGTCAACAACTCCTTCTGCGACGGAGAAGGTAGGCGTAGCACAGGGAGCTGCAATCGTGTAGCTGGCACTTACCACTGCGCTGTTTGTCAGTCCTGCTTTGATACCAATGGCATTTATGGTGGTAGCAACTGTAATAGTCGGCTTACTGGCAGGGTTGTAGGCTGTGCTTTCAGACGTGGGCGTTGTGCCATCGGTGGTATAGTAGATGGTAGCGCCATCTGTAAGACAGGTCATGGTCACCTCTGTCCCCGAGACCACAGCGCCTTCGGCCGGAGAGATCGTGGGCGTTGCCACTACTGTCAGCGCGGCCTGCTTGCCTTTCAATACTATGTCATCAATACGAACGTTATTAGTGGTAGTTGCTGTAAATACGATAGTAATGTCCTCTGTTGAGGTAGTAACGCCCTTAAATGTTATTGAGTGTTCTCCTTCTGTATTGTAAGTAATACCAGCTCCTGTGCTTGCTTCACCATAGACTGTAATACCATCAGTCGTCGTTTTTACATTAAGAGAATTGCCATTTGTCTTGTATTTAAGGGTTAAGTCGCCAGAATAACCATAGGTAGATGATAGAAGTGGAATTGTAGCGGTGAAAGAACCACCGAGAGCACCATCACCACTTCCCTTTTTCCCGACCAAAAGTTCCAATGCTGCTGCACCTCCTGCTAAATTTTCATTTTTCACAGCAGTCGTTCCTCCATTCGTCGATCCTGACGTCTTTGTCCCGTTTGTACATACATAACTGTAAGTTCCACCACTGGGAACATCATCAGCTTTATAAGACGAGAAGTCTTCACTCCAGATTTTAACAAGAGAGGGATCTTCATTCGTAACGGTCATCTCGTAGGTGTCAGAACTGGAAAGATAAGTGCCTGTGGAGCCTGCATAAGTAGCTGTAAATGTAACGGTACCGGCACCTACAAGGGTCACAGCACCAGTGCTTGCATTAATGGTAGCGACCTCGTTATTATCGCCGCTCCAAGTAACAGAAGCATCAGGAACTGCAGATGCTGGAGTACCATAAGTGACAGAAGCTGTTAAAGAACCAGCTACTGTGCTAACGTATTTATTGGTGTTCGTGATGCCAGCAACAGAGATTGTCGTTGTTGTTTCTTCACCAGAGGCTGTACTTGCATAGGTAACAGAAAATCCAGCTATTGACAATCTGTCGCTACCGCAATTGTAAAATGAAATAGATGTAGCTGTTAAACTGTTTACAGTATATTCGGCGCTAGCTGCGAGGCTAACATTGGCAGATAAACTTCCACCATCAACACTATATTTTATAGTTCCTGCCTTATCGCTAGAGTTTGAAATGGTTATTGAACTAATTTTATAACCGGTTGCAGCTGTAACTGTTATATAGCCTCCGGTTGTTTTTCCACTCGAGGGCTTATAAATACGTAAAGCCTTTGAAGACACAACTGGCGCTGTAGTACCATCCCCTTTATCTGAAGCATAGGATATGTTGGTGTCAATGCTGCCAGAGGTTGTTGAGAAAGAGCTGATGGAAACCGTCGTATCCGCCCACGCCTGCCCGGCAAACGCGGTGCATAGAACAGCTACGAGCATCCACACTCGTAGCCTAATTGAATTGAGTAATTTTTGTTTCATTTTATTAAGGTTTTATAGTTAATTATGTAATGCAAAAGAGGGGTGCGGGGGTGCCCGAGGTTAAAATCAAGGCAAAAATAGGGATTTATTTTGAGCAGGCCAAGGATTTTTCAAAAAACTTTGCACTTTCACCTCATTTCCTTGCTGAAAGCACATAAATCGCACTGTGAAACGCACAAAAAACATGACATAATGGTCAAAGAGGGAACGTAAATCAGACCGAAATGTATTTCTCACACAGATTGCACGGATTACACAGATGTTCATCGCACTCGACAGCATGATGAATGGAACATAAATCTGACAAAAATCTGAACTTAAATGTGTTTCTCACCACAGATTGCACGGATGACACAGATTTTTTTTGGACAACGAATTTCACAAATTTCACGAATTATTCACGTCCTCTCGTAATCCTGAATCCTGAATCTTAAACTTCTTAAACCCCTTAAACTCTTAAACTGCGCGACAACGCTGAATCTTGCATCCATTCTAACCACAGAGGCACAGAGAAACAAAGACATGTCCTCTCGTAGTCATGAACTGGAAGTACGGGGAGCCGCATGAATGGCGCAAGCGCAAGCATTCATGCTAGGCAAAGGACACAAAGGGCTGCGCGAGGCAACCTTGTGAATGACGAATGACGAGTGGACAGAAACTCTGTGTCCTCCGCCTAAGACAAAACTTGCGTAGCGTTTTGGCTGGCTCTCTGTACAAACGAATACTAAAGGAAAAAGCCTCTGTACCTCTGTGCCTCTGTGGTTAGAAAAGACTCGGGGACGAGGACGAGGAGAGTGAAGAATGAAGAATAAGGATTACCTTAAACTCTTAAACTTGAATCCTGAATCTTGAATCCTGAATCCTGAATCTTGAACCCTTAAACCTCTTAAACCCCTTAAACTCTTAAACCTCTTAAACCCCTTAAACTCTTAAACCGCGCGACAGCGCTGAATAACCACAGAGACACTAAGATACAGAGTTCCACAAAGACTCCCCCGCCTACGCAATGATTTAAGTTCAGATTTGATCAGATTTAAGTTCAGCTTTACGTAAGATTTAAGTTGAGATTTGATCAGATTTAAGTTCTATCTCTTTCGCCGCCCACGCAAAGAAATCCGCGAAATCTGTGCAATCTGTGTGAGTATTATTGCACGGAGAATCCATCACGCTATCACCGGTGGCTATTAACTTACAGAATATAAGGTGAGTAGATGTGTGATAGTTCGGGTGAAGGATGGCTGAAAAAGTGATAGATTTAACTGTTTATTAACAATTCACACGAATTGCATCTGGGAAAATGAATCGTTAAGCCAAGCGTTTCACCTGCCTGAGAAACTCCTCAGTGTAGTTGAATGTCACCATCGTCGGTTATGCCTCTGCTCTGATTTCGTCAATCAAAGCGTCGAGAGACGTCAGATTCTTACCTGCAAAACGCCCTTCTTTTGCCTCTTGGAATCCACGAGTGATTGTCTCCGTGATAAAGGCTTTTTCAGCCTCAGCCGTGGGGGTTGCCATGAACAATTTGTCTATAGTCACTCCCTTAATGGCCCCGAGAATATGTTTCAGGCTCGGAACGAGACTTGCATCCTCTATGTTCAATACCATCTGCGTCATAACTCGATATCTGGTTGTTTCTGACTGCAAAAGTACGCTGTTTCACAGAAACCACCAAACTTTTTCCGGAAAATTTGAACTTTGAACATTGAACTTTGAACATTGAACATTGAACTTTGAACATTGAACTTTGAACTTGGAACTTTTTAAACTTCTTAAACTCCTTGAACTCCTTAAACTCCTTAAACTCCTTGAACTCCTTAAACCCCTTAAACTCTTAAACCGCGCGACAGCGCTGAATAACCACAGAGGCGCAGATGACAAGGAAGTTCCTCGCACTCGATATAAAGGATTGATTTTTCTCACCTGTGAGAAAACATTTTGCCACTGATGGCAAAACGTTTTGCCATAGGTGGCAAAAGCCATAACATCATATCCTTTCAGCTGGAAGGCCTTGTTCTTTCAGCTAGAAGGTCTTGTTCTTTCAGCTGGAAGGTCTTGCTCTCCCACCAAACATACAACTCATTTTTCCCGGATGCAATTCGTGTGAATTGTTAATAAATTGTTAAATCTATCACTTTTTCAGCCATCCTTCACCCGAACCATCACCCATCTACTCGCCTTCTATTCTGCAAGTTAATAGACACTGGTGATAGTGTGATGGATTCTCTGGGCAAAAATACTCACACAGATTGCACAGATTTCGCGGATTTCTTTGCGTGGGCGGCGAAAGGGATAGAACTTAAATCTGATCAAATCTGAACCTAAATCTGATCAAATCTCAACTTAAATCTTGCGTAGGCGGGGAAATGAATTGGCTTACGGCTGTGGCCGTTAGCCGTAGAAGGATCTGTGGTCTGCCACTCTGAAAGCGAGCTTTCAAGATGGCCAGCCCAAGAGCCTTCCAGCCCCGCTGGGGCATCATTCATTTCTCCGAGTGGGTGAATATCTGCGTCATCCGTGCAATCTGTGGTGAGAAACACATTTAAAGTTCTTGCAAAATATCCATATTTTTTAGAATTGTCTTACATAATATATCTGCTATATCCCTTAACCTCTGTGGATTCTGCTTAGCTAGATAGTTCAATCTCTCTTTCCCTCCATCTTATCTATAAAGGTCTTATAAATCAAAGTATAAGCATCGCTTGCATTGAATGTTATGCCTGGACGCAGAAGGGATTGCATGTCGTTGGTAAATTCTGGATCTTCCATTTTCTCCTGCATATTGTTGACAAACTGCTTGTAAGACGGAGCCTTGTCAACGACAAACTCCATATATTTCTTGTAGCATTGAAGGACTTTATCAACATCCACTTCCTTGCGCTGTAAAGCGATATAAAGGTCAAAGAGGTCACGTCCTTTCTTGCGCTGATAAAGGGCACGAAGTTTGGTGCCCAACAATTCCTCGAAATGATAGGTCGTCAGTTCGGCTTCGCCAGTGAACCATGAGTTCTCCACTTTGAACGGAATCTTTGTCAGTCCAAGTACGTTGAAATGTTCAAAGCAATTGATTTCAACTTTCAGACGTATCTGTACAGTTGGCGGTATTTCAGACTCCACACGGAACAACATCGTATTATTGTATCGTTTCTGCTTAGTTACCCTGTCTGGCAACCAGTTTAGAACTTCTCCTAATCGATACATGATTGGCTTGATTGGTCCAGGAGTAATCTGAACCAAATCAATGTCCTCACTATAGCGTGGCTGAGGCGAGAGATAGAGCTTATGCAAAGCTGTTCCTCCTCGGAATGCTAACTGCGATGCAAGGAACTCATCGCTAAAGATGGAAACCAAGGCACGGCAGATAATCAGGTCTTGCTCTATCTGTGCATTATCTATCCATGGAGCATACTCGCTCCACTGTTGTATCGCTATTCTGTTTATCATATATCGTCTGTTTCTATTTCCACGTTTATGTTTATCTTCCATCGATTGTCTCTGGATGAAGGATTATCTTCTGCCGATGTACACAAAGGTTGATATTTGAAATAACCAGATGATGCACGAAGTTGTTCATACAAGTCATCTGCCAAGTTCTTTTCACCAACGACATTTTCAAGTATATAGCCAAGTCGTTGCCATACAACCTTTTTCACATAAGTTGCAAGTGGCGCAAACTGATTATTAATGTCAATCTGCTCTGAAAGTTCTTCAAGTATGGTGGCGACTCGTGACAATCCGCCTACATGTTGCTGATATTGCACTAAGTCAGCGGCGGTTAGAAGAGGATTAGATATGCGGATAGTTCCCGTTTCAGTATTCTTTGTAATCAGGGCTTCCTCTGGCAGTCCATCCCGATAATACCAATCAATGGTTACATTACGAGTAGAGACTGTCCTACGCTTAGGAAAAGTCGTCATTACAGAGAATTGCTGGGGACGTTGATGAGCAGCGCCAAGTAGCTCTGCTGCACTAAGCATACATACATAGTAAGGCTTTTGCAGATACGACATTAACTGATCAATATAATAGGTTGCTGGCACAGATCCACGCAACACATATTGAACGGGAATAATAACGTAATACCCTCTATATACACTGGCTATGGTCTTGTTTGAACTAAGTCTGGAAAGTTCGTTCTGAAGAATCTGTTCAGAAGAACACAAGTCAGCAGCCCTTACATCCTCAACAGAAAACGTAGGAAAGCCATGAATAGCTCTATCTTCAATCCACTTTTGTAATGTCATACTAAGTAATTTTGGTGCAAATATAATAAAAAAAATATTAGCTTTGTACTGTTTTCGTCTAAAATCACACTATTTTATAGATTTTTATCTCCAAATTCGCATTTTTATCGAAATTGGAAGCAAAATACACGCATATAACTCTAAATATGAGATATGATTGCCCGGCCATACCAGTGGATAGAGCGTTTCGGGTATCGCACGACCTCCAAGCGTATTGGCCCCCGAACGTTTGAGCTTTCTGGCGCTGGAGCCGCTGAGGATGAAGAACAGTCCCCTGTCCACCATCAGGGAATGCACCACATCCAGCAGTTCCGGCACCTTCTGTATTTCATCTACTATGACCAGTGTACCGGCAGGTTTGTCTTGAAGCGCCTCCCAAAGGGTATTAGGATTCAGCTTGAGAGCCTTTCTCACACTTGGATTCAGCAAATCGTAGTAAATGGCATCTCTGAACCGTTCTTTCAGGAGGGTAGATTTGCCGGTCTGGCGTGCTCCAAACAGGAACATGGCCTCGTCCAACTTGTGCTCAATGTCGAATATTCTCTGATACATAAATCATGAAATTGGGGAGTGTACTCCCTAATTTTATAAGAAAATCGGGAGTATGGTCACGAATTTCTTAACTATTTTCGGGGGTAAATATACAGTATTTCAGCAAGATACGCAATGGATGCCCCCTCTTCACCCATGTTTTTAAGTATATTTAAGGTTTTCCAGCAACTTTCCGGTACTTACATTCAAGAATCAAGAGCTCAAAGTACTGAACTTAAATCTTACGTAAAGCTGAACTTAAATCTGATCAAATCTCAACTTAAATCTTGCGTAGGCGTGGGAGTCTTTGTGGAACTCTGTATCTTAGAGTGTCTCTGTGGTTAGAATGGATTCAAGATTCAGGATTCAAGATTCAGGATTCAAGTTTAAGATGTTTAAGAGTTTAAGAGTTTAAGGTAATCCTTATTCTTCATTCTTCATTCTTCATTCTTCATTCGTCATTGACCTTCGGCCTACGGTCAGTGCTCATGAGTGTTCTTATGAAAGCAAGCTTTCAACGCCCACTCCTAAGCACCGCCCTGTTGCGTCCCGCAACACAGCCAACACCATCGGAAAAACACCGTTC
>SUYG01000036.1:0-41035 GCA_015060555.1 Prevotella sp. | reverse complement strand
GCCCACGAATTAGTTCCATGTAATGCCCATTAATATTTTTGACCATTATATGTACCCATTCTTGAAGTGTCAAGCGTCGCAAGCGCCGAGCGCGTGGTCATTCGTGTGAAAGATGTATTCACGCGGCCTACCGCGTGGTTCTTTTACCCAATAAGTCACAGAGCACCGTCATTTTTGTTTGACGCTGCAAAGGTAGGGCACAAAAAAACGCTCCAGAAGCTCTGGAACGTTTTGGTAACGTTTTGGTAATAGATTGGTAACGTTTTGGTAATGGCTATGTCTGCGGATTGGCAATTTTACCTAATTCCTGCGCCAAGGCCGTGACGATTGTCCTGCATTCCGCGAAGACCTTCTCATCCTGCCTGCTCGGCTTCACGGCGTTCAGCTGCCGCGCATCCTGATTCATGAACGACAGCGTCACGATCCTGCGAATATTGTTGTAGCTGCATTCCGGATTCAGCGGCTTCGTGAAGGGCAGCGTGGCTATCTTCTCGCAGAAGTCCGAGCCCTTCACGGGGAAGTTGCAGTACCAGCGCAGACACCAGTACGCGCCCGCCCACTTCTGCTTCGTGTCCAGCGCGCGACCCTCACCGCAGATGGCCTCCAAGGCCTGCGCCACCTGCGCGTCGGAGAGTCCCGTGCGCGTGCGCTCCTTGTCATTAATCCATGCATCCAGCTCCGCCTTGGCCTCCCGCTTGCCCAGGTTGCCCAGGATGCGGCGCACGTCATCCGCCCGCTTGCGGTCGTGGCGGTAGTAGTCCTTCGTCTCTCTGACGAATTCCTTCAGGAATTCCTCTTCCGTGCCCTGCACCTCGCATGCAGGCGCGCCATCTGTCAGCTCCAGCATCACCAGACACGACAGCACGCGCCGCAGCTTCTCGCGTGTGAGCAGCATGCCATAGAGCACGCGCACGAACTGCGCCATATCGCTGCGCCACAGCGCCATCAGCCCTTGCGGCAACCGTTCAGCCTCAGCCCGCACCTCCGCGAGCGCCGCAGCCTCCACCGTCAGCATCAGCGCCTCTCGCGATGTCGGCAGTTCCGCCTTCATCCACTCGCCCAGCTGCGCCATCCACGTGTCGCCGCCCATGCGCTGCGACATCTCGCGCACCAGCTCCGCCGCCTCGCGCAGATGGGCATCCTCGGCTGCGCTCAGCCACTGCACCAGCTGCCGCCGCAGTTCCAGTCCCTCGGCCGAGATATCATATGGTGCCGTGCGGCAGAACACCTGCAGCAGCTCCATCACCTCCTCCACGTCCACCTCCGCGTCCTCCGTCAGCAGCGCCGTCAGCTCCGCTTCCAGGAACGCCAGTTTGCGCTCCTCGGCACGCTCCGCCAGCAGCGGGCCCGAATACTTCCAGTCCCGTAGCACGCTCGCCGGCGCCTCCACCTGCGGCAGCTCCGCCACCTTTATCTCCGCCAGCAGCACATAATCCCGCGCCTCCACGATGCGCCCGCGCAGCACACCCTTCTCCTCTGTGCGCAGCGCACCCACGGCCAGATCCCTGTCCAGCCTCGCCACCACGCCCACGCACTCGCCGCCGACATACGCCTCCACCGTCCTGCCGTCCTCGCACAGTCTGGCCGCGCGCAGCGCTATGCGCCGCCCCACAGCCGTGCTGACAAACTCCTCCCTGCGCGCCGCGATGTCGTGGTGCGTCAAACCCTGTATATGCAATTGAATAATAGGCATAAAGCTTCCTTTTTTTCACCTCTTTCGAGGTCCGTTAGTTAGGTCAAACCGGCTACAAAGGTACAAACTTTTTCCCGAACTCCCACCATCATCCGCCCATTATTATATGTTAAAAATGCACGCAAAAAAAGATGTGCCTCATAATGAAACTTTTCTACTTCACCAACCCCAATATCACCTCCGGCGCCACCAGCATTTCCTTCACCGCACACAGGCCCGCTCCCATATCCTTTAGGCTGGCACCCATGAAATACACCTTGTCATCAATGATGAGGAAGCGGTCGTGGTTGCGATGCGGCAGCTGCACGAAGTTGTCTATCAACACAATTCTGTCCTTGGCACTCCTTACCAAGTCCGACACATACGCCCACGCATCCCACACACATCCCGTCTGGAATATCTGCTCGGGCAACAATTTGGGGGCCTTTTCTTCTATCTTATGAAGAATCGTGGCTATCTTATCGTCCGTCTGCTGCATCCACTGTTTATTTTCCAACTGTTGCATTTCCACATGGTCTAAACGCTGGAATATCTGAGCATTGGCTGCGATAAAACGTTGCATCCCAACAAAGGCACGCATAATCTTAACATTGGTTTTAATGGCAATCTCACTTCGGAGCAGACCACTAAGCATACCAATGCCTTGTTGGGTAAAGGCATATGGCAAAGCACGACGATCGCCGCCGCGACTGTTTGAAGTGCCAAAATGGCACTTCAAACTAGCAAGTTCTTCCTTCGTCAGTTGAAACATGAAGTCTTCAGGGAAACGCTCCTTATTACGTTTTACCTGTCTGTTCATCTGCTTGACCTCTACTTGATAAAGCGCAGCTAAGTCACGGTCTATCAACACCTGCACGCCCCTTACAGTGACAATCATCCTCTCAATATCAGACTGGCTGAATGTTTCCTCGTTAACTACAAGGTGGCCGCAATTTGCGACCGGTTCCAGCAACCGGTTACAATTTGTTATCGGTTCAGCCTTCTCTTCAGTTTCCTTTATCTTCTTTGCCATGTGTGGTAAATGGATTTTCCGTCTGCAAAGTTACAAACTTTTTCCAAAACTCCCACCATCATCCGCCTATTATTATTTGTATTTGTTAAAAAAGTGGGCAAAAAAAGATGTGCCTCATAATGAAGCACATCCGAGATTTTTGCCGCCTTGTTTCGATTGCGGCGGCTTAATTTCGATTGCGGCGGCCGCCTTTTTCGTTATTCCGTTATTCCGAATGGGCCGCCCCGCCATCTGTCCTTACAGCGCCACAATGGTGCCAAACCTGCTCCAAGGTCTTGCCGCCTTGTATGCGTCAAGTGACTCGGCTGGCACATGGAGCGTGGCAGAGGAAATGGGGGTATCGTAAAACGGTGTGTAGCCTCCCGAAGGCGGATTCACAGCGTGGCAATAAACATGCCGAAGGCCGCTGCAGGCAGAGAACGCATACTGTCCAATGCTGGGACGTGTGTGTGATTTTTTTAGGGTTTTCTTTCTCTCTTTGCGTATTTTTGTGTATTTTTGCGCCGTGGAGGCCATCGTAGGCACTGCGAAAAAGGTTATTCATCATGAGTTTACGCGCCAAGAAAAGCAATATCAGGCAGTTGGCCCGTCCGGGTCTGCTGGTGATTCTGGTGGCTGTCATCACGATAGAGGCGACAGCGCTCATCCAGTAGGCGTAATCCGCGATACCACCCCCATGCAACAGCCCAAGGATTTCGATAGCTATTTCCGTGAACGGTGGCGCGACGAGGACGTGGCGGCACTGATGGCGGGGCTCGACGGGGAACCGTCGGTGAGCATCCGTGTGAACCCGAAGCGCCTGCCGTCAGAGGCGGAGCCGGAGGGTGCCGACGGCCGCGTGCCCTGGTGTCCCGAGGGCTTCTATCTGAAGCCGCGGCCGGTGTTCACATCCGACCCGCTCCTGCATGCAGGTGCTTACTATGTGCAGGAGGCCAGTTCGATGTTCTTGGCCCACGTGGTGCGCACCATTCTTCATTCTTCATTCTTCACTCTTCGCTGTCAAGCTGTGCTTGACCTCTGTGCTGCACCCGGCGGCAAGAGCACTCTGCTGCGTTCGCTGCTGCCTGACGACTGTCGGCTGGTGAGCAACGAACCGAACCGCGTGCGCGCTCAGGTGCTGGCCGAGAACATGGCGAAATGGGGCCACCCGAATGTGGTGGTGACGCAGGCTTATGCTGCGGACATCGCGCATGCCATCGGGAAGACGGGTTTCGCACAGCGGCCCTTCGACCTCATCCTGGCCGACGTGCCCTGCTCGGGCGAGGGGATGATGCGCAAGGAGGCGGAGGCGGTGGCGCAGTGGTCGCCATCGTTCGTGGCCGAGTGTGCTGCGCTGCAACGCAGCATTGTCAGCGATATCTGGCCTGCCTTGCGCGCCGGCGGCATCCTCATCTACAGCACTTGCACCTTCAACCCCGAGGAGGACGAGGAGAATGTGGAGTGGATAGCGCGCGAGCTGGGGGCGGAGATTATTCCCATACCTGTGGAGCCTTCATGGGGGATTCGGGGGGATATGAGAAAGGAACGTGAAATACAAGATATAAAATATAAAATACAAGATATTCGGGCGCATCAATCATCAATCATCAATCATCCGTTCTGCCACTTCCTCCCCGGGCAGGTGCGCGGCGAGGGCTTCTTCATGGCTGTGCTGCGCAAGCACGGCGCGGAGGAGAGCGACAGCGAGGACTATGCCGAGTCGCCGAAAGCGCTGAAGCGCAAGAAGAAAGAGCGGCGCAAAGGCAACGGTGATGCTGCGCCCGCCCTCACCGTCCTTCCCACGGACGTGCTGGACGAAGCCGGCGCGCCACGCGTGGAGCTCTCCCTGGAGGAGGCCATCCGCTACCTGCAGCGCGAGGCGCTGGTGTTGCCGGCTGAGACGCCGCGAGGCATCGTGCAGGTCTGCTTCCGTGGCCAGCGCCTGGGGCTGATGAAGAATCTGGGCACACGCGCCAATAACCTGTATCCAAAAGAATGGCGCATCCGCAGTGGATACGCCATTCCGCATACGCTGTTTGCGTAGGCTATTTGATAATCACCTTTTTCTTGTCGATGATGTTCACGCCGCGCACGGGCTTCGTGAGACGCTGTCCCGCGATGTTGTAGATGTCGCGTGGGGCGGCGGTGTCGTCCTTGATGTCACGCACGCCGACGGGCGCCTGCACGGTGAGAACGCCGGGGACGTAGGTGAACTCGTAGTTCTCGGCTTCAGCGCCGTAGGGCACGATGTCGTATTCGCCTGCGGGGCTGTCGGGCGTGGCTTCGCAGGTGGCAGTGGCCAGCTTCGTGAGCACCTCGGCCGTCTCGCGGTTGCGGAATCCGCTGTAGGTGACCTCGAACTCGGGATTCGCCTCACCCATCATGCGGCTGTAGGACTTGGCCTTCACGGTGATGGCGGCTTTGTCGATGGTGAGGGTGCCGGGCACGCAGAGCAGGCCGATGGTGGTGATGCTTCCGGCCATCACCTGAATGGGATATTCGCCCACGGGCGTGGTGGCTGTAGCGTCGCTGGTGAGTACGGGGATGCCGTTGATGGGGGCTCCCGTGACGGTGTATTTGAAGGCGGCGTTGGTGCGGCCGTAGAGGCGGCTGGCATCTTCGGCGGTCACCGTGGGAATACCCGTATATTCCAGGTACTCGGGCAGACTCCAGTGCTCATTGGCCTTGTAGTCGGCCATCAGGGCCTGCGGCACGAACACCGTCAGCGTCCTGTTGAGGTTGATGGCTGATGCGTCGGGCACGGACGGCGTGAGGACGGCGATGTACTTGAGTGCAGAGCAGCTGGTGAAGGCGTTGGCACCGATTTTCTTGACGCCCTCGGGGATGTACAGCGACACGAGGGCAGCATTGCCGCGGAAGGCGTTCTCGGGAATCTCCTGCAGGCTGGTGAAGTAGCGCAGCTCATCGAGGCTCTTGATGCCGGCATTGTAGAAGAGGGTGCTGATGTCGCTGACGGCGGCAGCCTCGTCGGTGGTGAGGTAGCCGTCGTGATCCGTGTCCCATTCGTTGATGCAGAGCTTCTCGGCGCGTGCATCGGCAAAGAAGATGTAGCCCAGCTTACGCTTCGTATTGTAGATGGCGGCGGTCAGGTCTTCGGCGGTGGCGGCAGCGTTGTCATAGACGGCGCGCTCGGCAGTCACGTCGAGCTCCTTTGCCTCGGCGCGCAGCAGCAGCATCTTCAGCTCGTCGCCCAGTTCGTTCAGCGTGGTGACGGAGTCCACGTCGGCCTTGCGGATGAAAGCCCAGTGGCAGTTCTCGCCCTCTTGTGCCAGGTTGACGTCCCAGTAGAGCCCGTAGGTGGGCGATGTGTAGTCGCTCCTGTGGTTGGTCTGCACGCCCAGGTATTCACCCTCGACATAGGTGTTGTCTGTCGCCGGCACCTGCAGCGTGAAGAAGAGGTCGCTGCCCTCCACGGCCGCCAGCTTCCAGTAGGCTGTATTGGTCATGCTGGAGCCATCCATGAAGCAGCCCTTGGTGCCTTCGCCAATCTTGGCGTCGGTGCTTGTGCGGAAGAGATAGGGCTTGGAGCTGCCGACGACAGCCAATGTATAGACATCGGGCCGCGAGGCGGACACGGGCTGGAGGGTGTAGAGCAGAGCCTCGTCGCCCACGACGGCTTGTGTGCCATAGGCTTCGCCGCCGCAGATGTAGCGTTGCTGCCCGACATTATAGATGTAGCCGCTCACGTTGGGTTCGATGGGCGAGAAGGGGGCATTGACGTGTGTGCGTGTCTCCTGAATCGTTCCGAAGTTCTTCCAGGTCGCGGCCTCGGCGTAAAGTTCCTTGGTGCCGAAGGGCACATGCAGCGTGGCGTTGGAGATGTAGTTGGCGGTGAAGATGCTGCCTACGAGGCGGATGTCAGCCGGGATGGCGGCGGAGACGCTGACGTTCTTCAGCGCAGTGCAACCCGTGAAGGCTCCCGTGCCAATCTTGCGAACACCCAGCGGCAGCTCGATGCTGGCGAGCTTGCTGCAGCCGTTGAAGGCGTAGTTGTCGATGGTGGTGATGGTCTGCGGCAGCTTGACGGCGGTCACCTTGGTGCACAGCTGGAAGCTGTTGGCACTGATGGTGGTGAGGCCCGTGAAGTACTGCAGATCCTCGAGGGTGGTGATGGCGGTGTTCTTCTGGAAGGTGACGCCGACATCCTTGACGCGGGCGGCTTCGCTCTGCGACAGCTCGCCATCGCTGTCGGTGTCCCACAGCCTGAGGGCGATGGACCTGAAGGTGGCATCGGCGAAGTTGATGAGGTTCAGTTTCTGGCGCAGCTTGTACTGTGCCTCGGTGATTTCGGCCATCGTGCTGGCGCCGTTGTCATAGACGGCTTGCTCGGCCGTGGTGCTCACCTTGGCCTTCACGCCCAGTGCGATGAGGTTGGCAAGCGTTTGGCTTTCCAGATAGAGGGCGTAGTCGTCGGCATCGTAGGGCACCAGACGCCACTGGCAGCCGCGCTCGTTCTCGGCATAGCTGATGTCGCTGTAGGTGCCGTAGGTGGGGGCGGCAGCTCCGCTGTCGTGGTTGGGGTCGATGCCCAGGAACAGCTGCTCGTTGTAGTTGGCCTGTGTGGCCGCAATCTGGATGGTGTAGATGCCGTCCTTCACTTCCTTGACGAGCCAGTAGGCGTTGTTGCGATTGTTCTCGAGGGTGCCATCGACGAAGCAGGCTGCGATGCCCTTGCCGACGTTGTTGTCGCTCCATGTGCGGAAGAGCAGTGTCCCCGACTTGCCCGTGTCGGGCGAGGTGAGGTAGTAGGTGTCGGCAGGCATTGAGGCCGTGCGGCTGAAGACGTAGCGCATGGGCTCCATGTTCACCACGGACTGCGTGCCATAGGCTTCGCCCCTCGAGAGGTAGCGGCCGGTGGCGACGTTGTAGATGAAGAACTGTTTGCCGGTGGCCAGTGTGCCGAAGCGCCCGTGGGCGATGTCGCGCTGCTCGCGGATGGTGGTGAAGTTCTTCCAGGGTTCTGCCGTCGAGTAGCTCGCAAGCGTGCCTTGCGGGACGTAGAGCGTGGCTTTCTCATAGTCGAGGCCGGCGCCATCGGCGTTGCGGAAAATCTCTGTGCCGACGTTCAGGTCTTGCGGCGTCGGGCTCTTCACGATGACAGTGACAACCTTGGTGCAGCCTCCGAAGGCATTGTCGCCAATCGTGCTGGTGCTCGTGGGAAGTTCAATTTCGGTGAAGGCGGCACAGCCGCTGAAGGCGCTGTTGCCGATGGCGGCGAGACCTTCGGGGAAGGTCATCGTAGGCAGCACACGGCAGTCCTTGAAGGCTTCGTCGCCGATGCTGGTGACGCCGTTGGGCAGGGTCAGTGTCTTGAGGACACGGCAGCCGCTGAACGCTGCTTTGCCGATGACGGTCAGCTTCTTGGGCAGCTTCACGGACGTGAGCTTGGTGCAACCTGAGAAGGCATTGTCAGAGATGGCCTTGAGCGATGTGAAGTAGTAAAGCTCGTTGAAGGTGGTGATGGTGGTTTTCCCCTGGAACACAGTGCCGAGGTCTGTCACGTCGGCAGCCTCGCCATAGGTGAAGATGCCGTCCTTATTCGTGTCGAAGTTCTCAATGCACAGGTTCTTGACCATGGTGTTGGAGATGGGGAGAGCCTTGTTGCGGTAGTCCGTGGGCTCGCAGCCGATGACCGCATTCTGGCCGAAGGTGAAGCCGCTGCCGTCCTCTGAGCCGCCGATGCCCTGCTGTGAGGGATTCAGTGCCGTGAGCAGGAAGAAGCCGTTGGAGGCGCCGCCCCAACCCCAGTTGATGTGGAAGCAGTGGTTGCCGTCGTAGCCGTCGCACACGAAGGCGTGCCCCGTCGAGTAGTCCTCGTTGTAGCCGCCCAGGTAGGCAACACGGCCGTTAGCCAGCTCGGTGTAGAGGATGTTGTCCCAGCCCGTCTCGTCGTAATCCGACTGCCACACGATGCGTGCGTTGGTGTAGCCAAAGTAGGTGTTGAAGGCTCCCGGGACCTCGCCCGGCTGTGCGCCGGAGGAATCGTCGTAGTCCATCTTGACAGCCGCGCCGCAGTACTTCATCAGCTGTGCCACGGCCTGCTTCTGCCGATCTGTGGAGGAACCGTTGTAGCTGTCGAGCATATTGTCCCAGTCGATAGGCGAGCCCGCGGGAATCTCGGCCACCGGAAGCTGCTGTGTCCAAGTCGTGTAGGCAGGGATGGTGGCCTGCAGCTCAGTGACCGACTTGGAACGCTGGTAGTAGAGCACCTGTGCCATCGCAGTGGCGACGCAACCCGTCACGGTAGCTGAGCCATCGCTCTTTCGGGGCGAGAGGTTGTTGTAGGGCGCTCCCTGGTTCCAGCGTGTGGTGAGCATCTCGGGGATGGCCGGATGCACGGGCGCTTTGGCAGGTGCATAGTCAGGATGCTCCTGGAGATAGCGGACGTAGCTCTCCTGGGCATTCAGCCATGAGCGCATGTTGTCGGGGATCTCTGTGTAGTCGAATTCGCCCTCATCGGTGTAGCCCAGCACGGGCTCGATGCGGTCGTCGGCTGCCACGAGGACGAAGCCCTCCTGGTTGCCGCGGTTGAAGGCGTAGTAGGCGGGCTGCGAGGAGGTGACACCCGGTTTACGCGGTGCCAGCTTGCGGGCGTTGCTGATGGGGCTTAGCTTGAGGCTGCCCTTGCGCCCTTTGAGATAGCGTTCGGCTTTCTGTAGCGCCTGCTGCTGAGTGATGGGGTTGGCCTGCATGGCCAGCACGCTCATGAGCCCCATGAGCAGTGTGAGGAAGAAACGGTAGCTTCGCATAGTTTTTTTGCTTGAAATAGATGATTTTCTGCGCAAAGATAGAAAAAAAGATAATCAGTCATGTGCTTTTTTATAAAAAAGTTGTAGTTTTGCGGCTGAAATGTAATCTGAAGACACCTTATGATATATTATACGCGCAGCGAGGACAAGGCAAACTCATGGTCTCACGCCGCCGGCATCGTGATGGGCGTGGCCGTGGGGGCGTTGTTCCTCTACTGGTGCTTCCGTGCCGACGACCAGTGGGCCAGCACCGCTGTCATCCTCTACCTGGTCGGGATGCTGGCCAGCTACATCACCTCCACCGTCTATCACGCCATCCCTGCCTCGTGGCCGTCGCGCGAGGTGTGGCGGCGCTTTGACCACGCTGCCATCTACTGGCACATCGCCGGCAGCTACTCGCCCATCACCCTGATCGCCATGCGCGACATGGGGTTCTGGGGCTGGGGGCTGTTCTGCTTTGTGTGGCTCTGCGCCATCGCCGGCACCATCGTCAGCTTCCTGCGCCTGAGCGAACACAGCTATGTCGAGACGGCCTGCTTCGTGCTCATGGGACTCTCGGTGCTGGTGGCCTTCAAGCCCTTGGTGAACTGCGTGGAGCCTGCGGCCGTAGGGTGGCTCATCGCCGAGGGCGTGATGTATATCACGGGTGCCGTCATCTACGCTTTCTCCCAGAACCGCCCTTATATGCACACGGTGTTCCACGGCTTCGTCCTCGCGGGCTCCATCTGCCATATCGTCTGTGTGTGGAACGTGTTGATGCAATATGTACGTTGAAAAATGAAAAGTGAAAAATGAAAAGTGAAAAATGAAAAGTGAAAAGTGAAAAATGAAAAGTGAAAAAATAAACGCACCTTGCTGCATTGGCATTTGCAGCAAGCTGTAAACGCCAATGCAGCAAGGTGCGTAAAATGACGAATGAAGAATAAAAGAGGTCTCCTGCTATTGCTGCTGTTGTGCCTGATGCCATGGCTGGCATTCGCTCAGCACTCCTATTCCTCGCGCGTCGTGGATGCCAAGACGGGTGAGGGCATCCCCTATGCCACAGTTCGTGCGTCGGCCACCGAGGGCACACAGTCCGATCTGGAAGGGCGCTTCAGCATCGAATGTCCGCCTGCTACAGCCTTGGTCATCTCCTGCATGGGCTACGAGAAGCTGACCATCAAAGCCTCGGCTCTCGGCAAGACGGTGGAGCTCAGCGAGGCTGCCAGTCAGCTGCATGAGGTGGAGGTGCATCGCACCGAACCCCTCCTGGTGCAAATCTCGCATAGGGCCTCCGAGGCCTACCGGCAACACAAGGACGAGTGTGCGGACTATTTCATGCGTTTCACTCAAATCAGCGGCTCCTACCGCCACATGGCTGAAGCCTTCTTCGAGGCGCAGTCATCCTTGAACTTGCGTGACATCAACTTCCTGGCAGGGCGACAGGGGCAGCTCTCCGACGACGGCAAACTGACAGACGGCCGCCTCATGGATGTCAACCTGCAGTACCTGCTGGAGATTGCTCCCATGATACACGATGCCAAGTGGGACGATGTCACGGTGCCGCTGAAGGATGGCGCCACAGAGGGCTTTTATCGTCGCAATTACAACATCACCTACGACCTGATTGCGGGCGAAGATGGCAATGGCATCTATGTCATCACGCTCGCAGCCAAACCGGCCAACACCGACTTCATCTACACCGGCACACTCTATGTTGATGCCACCACGCTCGACCCGCTGCGCATGGATGGCTATCTGGAACATTTCCCGCTGGCCGTGGGGCAACGCAATAAGTGGCGGCGTGAAGCCCCCGAGTCTGTGCGGATTCATGTCGTGGCGGATTACACCATGCGGCGTGGCTTCCCCGAAGTGTCGGTGCTGCAGGGTGAGTTCCGCAGCCGTCTTGGCTACTCAAGGATTACAGCCTGCCGCGTCGAGGGTTTGGATATTCCCAACCGCCGCGATGTCCGCCGCTATCCCAATCTCCTTGATGCCATTGACCGTGCTGGCTTCGACGAGACGATATGGGAGAAAAACCAGGTGCTGCGGCGCACCGCCGAAGAGGCCATGCTGGCACAGCAATTCTCGGCACCCAAATCTGTCAGCGAGGAGATGCTGACACAAACCACAGACACGATGACGCTCCCCGAGCGTCCGCGGCTGCCCTTGGGTGCCGTGACGGCTACGCCCTCCACGCTTCAGGACTATGCCGCCCGCTTGCAGCAGTTCGGACGCGCCATCCCGCAGGAGAAGGTCTATGTCCACATGGACAACACCTGCTACTTCGCGGGTGACACCCTATTCTTCGCGGCCTACACACGCCGCACCGATTCCGGCAGGCCTTCCACCATCAGCCGTGTGTTCTATGCAGAGCTGTGGACGCCCGACGGCTACCTGTTAGAACGCCAGCTGATTCAGATGGACAAAGGCCGAGGAAGCGGCAGTTTCGTGCTGCCCGACACGCTCTACGGCGGCTACTACGAGCTACGCGCCTACACGCGCTGGCAGCTCAACTGGGGCATCACGGAATTTCCTCACACGGCGGCTGCCGAGGACTGGTTCTACACCCCTGAGTTGGCGCGCGACTACTACCGCGACTACGACAAGCTCTACTCGCGCGTGTTCCCTGTTTATGATAAGCCCAAGGAAGCGGGCGACTACCAACGCGACATGACCTCGCGTCCGCTGCGCCGCTACTATAAAGATAAGGAGAAACAGCCCGACCTCCGCCTCACGTTCTTCCCCGAGGGAGGCTCGCTGGTGGAGGGCGTGCCATGCCGCGTGGCCTTCGAGGCCGCCACGGAAGCGGGCGAATGGCTTGTGGGACGTCTGGCTATCGTGGATGAGGGCGACACCGTCGTTGCCACCAATACCCTGCACCGCGGACGCGGCGTGCTGGAGTGGGTGCCGCAGGGCGGACACGCTTATCGCGGCATCTTCCAGGTGACAGGCACTGCGCAGCAGGGCAGGAGTGTGGAAGCCCCGTTGCCGCAGGTGGAGGCAGACGGCGTGGCGCTGCGTCTGCAACGCGCTGCCGAGGGCTGGACAGCGGCTATCGATGCCCATGGCACTGCCGCCTCCGAGCCACTGGGAGCCACCGTGATGCACGAGGGAACCCTTGAATTTTTCTCGCCCGTGACAGCCGGAGCTCCCCTTGTGATTCCAGCGGATTCCCTGCGCATGGGCGTGAACCAGCTCACGGTCTTTGATGCCCATGGCTGTGTCTGGGCTGACCGTCTCTTCTTTGTGCAGCCCGACACGCTGCAGCGTCCCACCGTGACCGTCGAGGGCCTTGAGGAGAGCTACGAACCCTATGCACAAGTGGAAATCGCCCTGCAGAGTTCAGGGCAGAAGGCCTCGTTGCTCTCCGTTGCCGTGCGCGATGCGGCCACCCAGGACGCCCTCTACGACAACGCCTCTATTTTCAGCGAGATGCTGCTGGCATCCGAACTCAAGGGCTTCATCCCCCATCCGGACTACTACTTCGAGGCGGCCGACGAGCAGCACCGCGCAGCGCTCGACCTGCTGATGATGACACAGGGCTGGCGGCGCTTCGAATGGCATGAGATGGCTGTCCCCAGAGCCTTCCGACTGACACATCCGTCGGAATACACGCAGATCATCACAGGACAGGTGATGCCGCTCTACGAGCGTCTGCGACAGGACGACATGGCGCATCTCACTTACAACGACTATCATGTAGAGCCGCCCGAACAACACACCTTCGTGCCGGCGTCCCTGGAACGCTATGTGAACGAGGCCGAAGGGCCCGAGGAGGAGCGCACTGTCGGCGAGTGGCTCAACGGACAGAAACCTCAGGAAGGAGAAGACTTGGGCGCTGTGGTACCGCTGAGGAAATACCTTCAGGAATATGCTCGCGATGCCTATGAGAGTGTTGAGCTTAACGAGGAATTTACGGTACTCTATGAGCAGATGCGGGGTCGCGGCAGCAAATACCCTTCCGGTAACTACCGCCTCACCAAGAACATCGGCAATCATCATTTCCTTCGCCAGCCGGGTGCCCTCAAGCATGAGATGCGCGTTCACGCTGAATATGCGGCGCCGGGCTACGAACCGCTCTTCGGCGAGATCACGACCCGCGGCGGGCAGTTCCGTATGTCCACGCCTGAGATCCATGGTTCCTGCTATTTCTTCCTCGCCGCTGCCGACACGACCCGCTGGAAGCGTAGCCACCGCCATGAATGGGTCTATAATGACGAGACCAGCTATCCTGAAGCCTACGTACGCATCCACTGGCCGTACCCCCGTTTCGTGAAGCCCTTCAGCCACTACCAGCAGCAACTGGCTCCTGCACGCCACCTTGCTGCTGACTCGACGGCAGGGCAGGGGAGTGGCCTCACCACCGACCTCGCGCAGATCACCGTCCGTGCCAGACACGGTGGCCTTCGCCGCTTTGATGCCTCACATCCCGTGCTGAAACTCGATGCCTACGAAGCCTTCAACGAAGTAGCCGATGCCGGACTCATGGCTGGCTGTTTCACCGGACGAACGTCGTTCACCAATGCCCTCGCACGTCTGTACATGGGTGATATGCGTTGCAACAATCCCTATCTCATGGAGCCTCGTTTCAACGGACACACCTTCGCGTTCAATATGTCCCCGGCACGCCGCAACGACTACAACTACCTCTATAACCTTGACAGCGTGTATATCTACTCCGATTATGCCCCGCGTCTGCCCGACGAGCGCTTCACGGAGGAGAATATGCCGCGCGTGACCATTGACTTGCGCAAGGCTGCGGGCAACACACAGCGCTACACCTATCGCGACCGCCGCTACATCCTCCAGGGCTTCTCCATCGCCGAGGACTTCTATAGCCCCAACTACCGTCTGAGTCCCCCTACGCAGAGCACCCGCGACTACCGCCGCACGCTCTACTGGAATCCTGCCCTGCAGCTCGATGCCACCGGTCACGCACGCATCCAGCTCTTCACCGGCTCCCGTCCCGCTTCCATTATCGTCGAAGCCGAGGGGATGGCTGCGGATGGCACACTGCTGTACAACACCTCAGCTCCTTAATATCAAAAAACAATAGTTCAATGAAAAAGATTTTGACGTTTCTGCTTGTTGCGCTCGCCGCACAACTCTTTCCTTTCTCCCTCTTCGCCCAGCCTACGGCACGCGAGGAGATTGCTGCCAACCCCTTCCTCTGTGGCAGCAACCACTTGGACTATGACAACTACCCTGCCACGGCTCCGCTGACGCCGGCGCCCAAGGGCTATGTGCCTTTCTTCATGAACCACTATGGTCGTCATGGCTCGCGCTGGCTGCTCAATGACAACGAGTATTCCCGTTCCATCAAAATTCTCAAGCGTGCAGCAGAGCAGGGCAAGCTGACAGCCACCGGCACCGAGACCCTGGCGAAGCTGGAGCGCTTCTACCCCTGCACCATCAAGCGTCTGGGCGACCTCACCACCGTCGGCGAGCGCCAGCACCACGGCATCGGTCGCCGTATGGCGGAGCACTTCCCTGAAATCTTCAAGTCGAAGAATGTGCCCATTGATGCCAAGAGCACCGTCGTCATCCGCTGCATCCTGTCTATGGAAGCCGAGTGCGAGGAGCTCGCTGCCGCCAATCCCAGCGCCCGCTTCCACAATGATGTCAGCGAAGCCTTCCAGTACTATCTCAACGCCCCGCGCCCGGAGAACATCCGCGAGAGCAACCGCAAGCAGGGCGACATCGCACGGCGCTACCGCAACCGACTGACACACCCCGAGCGCCTCATGAGCGTGCTCTTCAACGACCAGCAGTGGGTGCAGGACAGCATCGATGCCGGCGGTTTCATGCGTCAGTTCTTTGCCATCGCCAACAACATGCAGAGCCATGACACCGACATCGAACTCCTCTCGCTCTTCACCGCCGATGAACTCTACGACCTATGGCGCATTAAGAATATTGAGTGGTATTTGGACCATGCTCATGCGCCACAGACCGATGGGCTGATGCCCTTCACCCAGACGGCGCTGCTGCGCAACATGATTGCCACCGCCGACACCGTCACCTGCACGCAGGCAGCCCTGCGCTTCGGTCATGAGGTGTGTGTGCTGCCTCTGGCTTGTCTGTTGGAGCTCGGCACCTGCGGTGCGCGTGTGGAGAATCTTGATGAACTCGACACCGTGTGGCGCAACTACAACATCTTCCCCATGGCCTGCAACATCCAGCTCATCTACTACCGCCCGGCGAAGAGCCGCGGGCCTGTGAACATGAACGACCCCAACGCTGACATCCTTGTCAAGGCGCTCCTCAACGAACGCGAGGTGACACTCCCCGTGCCCACCACACAGCATCCTTACTACCGTTGGGCTGACCTGCGGGCCTATTACCTCAAGAAACTCGACAGCTTCGAGAAATAGCCCTTTTATGCAGGGCGGCTGTTCCGCTCACGTGGCGGGGACACCCCCTTAGTGCTGACAGCATTCATGACCGCTTCCGCAACAACAGTCGGAGGCGGTCATCTTGTGCTGGCAGCTGTCGGCCAGTGGGCAGCCGGCACACCGCACATCATCCTCGCCGCGCTTCGCCGTGAAGCGCTTCCACAGGCGGCGGGCAGTGTAAGCCACGCAAGCCGCAAGGATGATGAGGACTAGAATTTGTTGCACAAATTGAAGTGAAAAATGAAAGAGTGAAAAGTGAAAAATACGATTTTCACTTAAAACAGCTGTCCTATTTGCACGACTGCTGCGGAGACGAGCCACGCGAGGGCCGTTGTGTAGAGGGCTGCACAGAGCGCCCATCCCCACGACGAGGTCTCGTTCTTGATGGCTACGATGGTGGCCAGACAGGGGAAATAGAGAAGGATGAAGAGCAGGTAGGCATAAGCCGTGAGCGGAGTCACGCCGTCGGCGCTCATACGCTGGCGCAGGAGTGTGTATTTGTCCTTGTCCTCGCTGAAGGTGTCGTCGTCGCCGAAGCTGTCATCGCCCGAGTAGAGCACGCCCATCGTGCTGGCTACTATCTCCTTGGCACCTACGCCGGCGATGAGACTCACGTCCAGCTTCCAGTTGAAGCCCTGCGGTGCGAAGATGGGTTCAATGGCTTTTCCGGCTCGACCGAGGTACGAGGTCTCCATGGAGATCCCTTTAGTCTCTTCCCCGACCCCTTCCCTGTTAGGGAGGGGTGAATTGCTGGCAACAGAAGTATTCTCGCCACCCTCTCTGACAGGGGAAGGGGAGGGGGTGGGGCCGAAGTAACTCAACGCCCACACGATGATGCTGGCAACGAGGATGATGCCGCCCATCTTCTTCAGGTACTCCTTGCCTTTCTCCCACGTGTGGCGCCCGATGGCTTTGGCGGTCGGCCAACGGTAGGGCGGAAGCTCCATCACGAAGGGCGTGTCCTCACCCTTGATGATGAAGCGCGAGAAAATACGTGACACCACCACGGCTACCAGGATGCCGATGGCGTAAAGCGACACCAGCACCGTACTGCGCCACTGGGGTGCAAAGAACGTCCCCACGATCATTATATATATAGGTAGGCGCGCGGAGCACGACATGAAAGGCAGGATCATCATCGTGATCAGTCGCGAGCGGCGGCTCTCAATGGTGCGTGTGGCCATCACGGCGGGGACATTACAGCCGAAGCCCATCACCAGCGGGATGAACGACTTGCCGTGCAAGCCCATGCGGTGCATCAGCTTGTCCATGATGAAGGCGGCGCGCGACATGTAGCCCGAGTCCTCCATGAAGGAGATGAAGAAGTAGAGAATCAGGATCTGCGGCAGGAACACGATGACGCTTCCCACACCGCCGATGACACCGTCCACGAGCATCGACCGCAGGGGTCCCTCGCTCATCGTGGAGCCTATCCATTCGCCCAGCCATGCCACACCGGCCTCTATCCAGTCCATAGGGTACTGGCCGAGCGCGAAGGTCGTCTGGAACATCACGTAAAGAATCAGGAAGAAGATGGGGAAGCCCAGAAAACGGTTCGACAGCAGGTTGTCGATGCGGTGTGTGGTGTGGTAGGTATCCGCCTTCGTGCCCGTCCTGAACTCTGCTTCGGTGAGAGCACCGTGGATGAAGCCGTATTTGGCATCCATGATGGCCGTCTCGGAATCTACGCCCGTCTCCTCCAGCACACGTGCAGCGGCATAGTCGCGTGCGGCCATCAGGCGTTTGCGGTCTTCGCTGCGGTGTTCGCTCTCCACGTGACTCTCCACGTAGTGGATCATCTCCGCGTCGTGCTCCAGCAACTTCAGTGCCATATAGCGCGTGGAGTACTGTGTGCTCAGGTGCTCATCGGCCTTCAGGAACTCTTGGATATGCGTGATGCCGTCTTCTATCTCGTGGCCATAGTTGATGTGGATGTGTCGCGACTGCTTGTTCACGCCCTCATAGACCTCAATGACAGTGTGGAAGAGTTCCTTTACGCCGCGTCCGCTCTTGAACGATGTCGGCACCATCGGGACACCGAACAGCGTGGAGAGTGTGTCGAGGTTCACGTAGTCGCCGCGTAGCTCGAACTCATCGAACATATTCAGGGCGCACACCACACGCAGGTTCATATCTACCAGCTGCGTGGTCAGGTACAGGTTGCGTTCGATGTTCGAGGCATCAATGACGTTGATGACAACATCGGGGTGCTCCTCCTGCAGATGCTGTCTCACAAAGAGTTCCTCGGGCGAGTAGCAGGACAGCGAGTAGGTGCCGGGCAAGTCCGTGAGGTCGAAGGTGTAGCCCTCCTGTTCTGCCGTCGCCGTCGTCGCATCCACCGTGACCCCCGAATAGTTACCCACGTGGGCATGAGCACCGCTGGCATAGTTGAACAACGAGGTCTTGCCGCAGTTGGGATTGCCGATGAGGGCGACGGAGATGGTGGAGGAGGACCCCTCTAAATTGTCCGTCCTCAGCATAGGAGATATGCTTCGGTCGCTCTGGGCTGATTGACATTCAGTCAATCCGCTATTTCCTTCGCTACCCCGTAAGGGGAGACTTTCTTGTTCAATAGCGGTCTCTGCGCCAGCCATCTCCCCTCCCTGACGGGTAGCGAAGGTGTCAACGGGTTGACTGAATGTCAAGCCGTCCTGAGTGACCGAAGCAGAACTCCTCTGCTGAGGACGGGCAAGGTTGGGGGTGGGTCTGCTGGGGGGTGTGTCCGCTACCTCAATCAATTTTGCTTCGTCATGACGTAGGCTCACCTCGTAGCCCATCAGCTTGTATTTTACAGGGTCTTGGAGTGGCGCGTTGAGGAGCGCCTCCACGGGTTGCCCCTTGATGAAGCCCATCTCAATGATGCGTTTGCGGAATCCTCCGTGGCCGCTCACCTTCACGATGTAAGCTCGTTCACCGGTCTTGAGTTCAGAGAGTTTCATGCGTTGTCTTCATTTTTGTTCGCAAAAATACGTACATTTACTCAAACGACCAAAAATCCGTACACGAAAGCGCCGCCTGAACTCGCAAAATCACCAAAAGTAGGTATCGTTAAGCGAAGGATTGGCGAGCTTTCTTGAGGAGGTCCGAGGCAAAGATGAAGTCGGTGAGGGCGTGATTGTCGGAGGTGGCTACCTGTGTCTTGTCGCCCGTCCATTCCTGACGACCTTCCTTGATGAAGATAATGCTGTCGCCGATGCCCATGACGGAGTTCATGTCATGGGTGTTCATGATGGTGGTCATCTGGTACTCCACGGTGATGTCATGAATGAGGGCATCGATGACGAGGCTGGTCTTGGGGTCGAGGCCGCTGTTGGGCTCATCGCAGAACAGGTACTTGGGGTTGAGGGCGATGGCACGTGCAATGGCCACGCGCTTTTGCATACCACCGGAGATCTCATCGGGGTACTTCTGCTGGGCATCGATGAGGTTGACGCGGTCCAGACATTGCTGCGCGCGTTTGGTGCGGTCGCGCAGCGTCATGGAAGAGAACATGTCAAGGGGGAACATGACGTTCTCCAGCACGCTCATGCTGTCGAAGAGGGCGGCGGACTGGAAAATCATCCCAATCTCGCGGCGCAGGACGGCTTTCTCGCGCTTGTTCATGGTGACGAAATTGCGCCCGTCATAGAGGATTTCGCCCTTCGTGGGTTCCAACAGGCCTACGATACACTTCATCAGCACGGTCTTGCCAGATCCGGACTGCCCGATAATGAGGTTCGTCTGTCCGGCGGGGAAGGTGTGGGTGATACCCTGGAGGACTTCCCTGTCCTCAAAGGATTTATAGAGGGAGCGAACTTCAATCATGAGAGGATGTTTGTCAGGAAGATGTCTGCGAAAAGAATCAGCATGGAGCAGTGCACGACGCTGTCGGTGCTGGCCTTGCCCACCTCTACGCTGCCGCCCTCGACGGTGTAGCCGTAGAAGGCTGAGACGGAGGCGATGATGAAGGCGAAGAAGAAGGACTTGATGTAGCCCATCCACACGAACCATTGGTTGAAAGAGTGTTGCAGACCGTAGGTGAGGTCTTCGGTGGTGAGGATGCCGGAGAGGCAGATGGCGTAGGCACCGCCGAAGCCCGCCACCATCGAGAAGGTGACCAGCAGGGGAATCATCGTCACCAACCCCATGATCTTGGGCAAGATAAGGAACGAGGCGGAGTTGACGCCCATGATGTCCAATGCGTCGATCTGCTGTGTCACGCGCATGGTCCCAATCTCAGAGGCGATGTTGGAGCCCACTTTGCCGGCGAGGATGAGACACATGATGCTGGAGGAGAACTCCAGAAGGAGGATCTCACGGGTGGTGTAGCCGGTGGAGAAACGCGGCATCCAAGGACTCTGGATGTTCATCTTCATCTGGATGCAGATGACGGCGCCGATGAAGAAGGAGATCATCAGCACGATGCCAATGCTGTCGAGGCCCAGTTGCTGCATCTCCTTGATGTACTGCTTCCAGTACATACGGAAACGTTCGGGGCGGCTGAAAACTTTGCCCATAAGGACCATATAACGGCCGAATGTGGCGATTGGTGTAGTGATAAAATGCATGTAATTCTTGTATTTCGGGGGCAAAAGTAGTCAAAAAAGGCTAAAAGAGCGACATGAAAAGGCAGTTTTTTTACATGAAATGGTAGAATGTGGTAATATTTATGTACTTTTGCACCCTCAATACACACTTATGACCGAAAATTCGACCATCTCTGACCCGCTGAGCACGGCTTATGTTGCACCGCATCAAGACGAGCCGCTGCGCCTGTGTGCCGAGCATCTGAAAAAGATCTACGGCAAGCGCACGGTGGTTGACGACGTGAACTTCCATGTCGATCAGGGCGAGATTGTGGGTCTGCTGGGTCCCAACGGTGCCGGCAAGACCACGTCGTTCTATATGACCACCGGGCTGGTGATACCGAACGAGGGCAAGGTGTTCATCGGCCATGAGGAAATCACCGGCCTGCCCGTGTACAAGCGAGCACACAAGGGCATCGGCTACCTGGCACAGGAAGCCAGCGTGTTTCGCAAGATGTCGGTGGAGGACAATATCGCCAGCGTACTGGAGCTGCGCACCGACTGCACCGAGGAATACAAGCGCGAGAAGCTGGAGAGCCTGATCCATGAGTTCCGCCTGCAGAAAGTCCGCAAGAACCTGGGCGACCGCCTCTCGGGTGGCGAGCGCCGCCGCACAGAGATAGCGCGCTGCCTGGCCATCGACCCCAAATTCGTGATGCTCGACGAGCCCTTCGCTGGCGTTGACCCCATTGCGGTGGAAGATATCCAGCTCATCGTGTGGAAACTGAAGAAGATGAACATCGGCGTACTCATCACGGACCACAATGTGGAAGAGACGCTCTGTATCACCGACCGGGCCTATATGCTCTTCGAGGGCCGTATCTATTTCAAGGGAACACCTGAAGAATTGGCAGGCAACGAGGTGGTACGTGCCAAGTACCTGACAAACAGTTTTGAACTGCGTCTGAAGGACTTTGAAGGGATGGACCGCGAACGACAGATGGCAGATGTCGCCTCTGGCACGGGATTTGCAGAAGAATGAATAATGACAAATGAAAAGTGAAAAAGCCCCCGAGCCCCCTAAAGGGGAGCGTGGGAAATGAAAAGTGAAAAATAATAGTTACTTGAACTCCTAAATAAATTGTAAAATTGTAAATCGTCAAATTGTCCAATTAAAAGGATTGTAAAATCGTAAAATCGTAAAATAACATTATGAACATTCAATTCGAGAAGACTTCAGGTGTGGCCGCAGAGTTGACCATCACCTTTGACAAAGCCGACTATCAGGAGCGCGTGGAAAAGGCGCTCAAGAACTATCGCAAGAAAGCCGCTATGCCGGGCTTCCGTCCCGGTCAGGTTCCCATGAGCCTGATGAAGAAGCGCTTTGGCGGCGAGATCACCGCTGAGGAAGTGCAGAAGCTGCTGAGCGAGAAACTCTATGGCTACCTGCGTGAGAATAAGGTTGATATGCTGGGCGATCCCCTCGCCAGCGAGAAACAGCAGCCCATCGATTTCGAGGCCGAACAGCTCACCTTCATCTTTGACATCGCTCTGGCTCCCCAGTTCGATGCCAAGCTGACTGATGCCGACAAGATTCCTTACTATACCATCAAGGTGGACGACGCCATGGTCGATGGTCAGGTGTCGGCATACTGCCAGCGTGCAGGCCACTATGATAAGGTTGACAGCTACCAGGAAGGTGACATGATCAAGGGTCATCTGGCTGAGCTCGATGCCGACGGTAACGTCAAGGAAGGCGGCGTGCAGAAGGAAGATGCTGTGATCCTGCCCGGTTACTTCAAGAATGCCGATGAGAAGAAGAAGTTCGACGGCGTGCAGGTGAACACCGTCATCACTTGGAATCCCGCCGTGGCCTATGAGAACAGTGCCATCGAGCTGAGCAGCCTCCTGGGCATCACCAAGGAAAAGGCTGAGGGCATCCAGGGTAACTTCAGCTACCAGATTACGGAGATCACGCGCTATGTGGCTGCCGAGCCGTCGCAGGAACTCTACGACCAGATCTTCGGTGAGGGCAAGGTGAAGAGCGAGGAAGAGTTCCGTGCTGCCATCAAGGCACAGCTCGAGGAACAGTTCGCTTTCAATGCGCAGGTGCGTTTCATGGTTGACGTCCGCGAGTATCTCGAAGGGCGCATTGGTCAGCTGGAATGGCCTGAGGAACTGCTGAAGCGCATTATGCGTGCGAACAACCCTGACAAGGACGAGAAGTACGTAGAAGACAACTTCGCCGGCAGCATCAAGGAACTGGAGTGGCACCTCATCAAGGAGCAGCTGGCCGACCAGACGGGTATCAAGGTGGAGCAGGAGGATGTCCTCGAAGTGGCCAAGCGCCAGACACGCATGCAGTTCGCCCAGTACGGAATGGGTAACATCCCCGACGAGGTCATCACCAACTACGCCAACGAGATGCTCAAGAAGAAGGAGCAGGTGGAAGGCTTGGTAGCCCGTTGCGTGGAGGAGAAGCTGGGCGTTGCCATCAAGGACATCGTGAAGCTCACCAAGAAGAGCGTCACCTTGGATCAGTTCAACAAACTCTACGAAAAGAAATAAGTCGCCATGCAGCAATCAGATTTCCGCAAGTTCGCCACAGGTCACCTGGGCCTGAACGGACAGGTCCTGGACGACTATGTCAGCGTGCAGAACCAATATCTGAACCCCTACATCCTGGAGGAGCGTCAGCTGAATGTGACGCAGATGGACGTGTTCTCGCGCCTGATGATGGACCGCATCATCTTCCTTGGTACCGCCATTGACGACTACACGGCCAACACGCTGCAGGCACAGCTTCTGTACCTGGACAGCGTAGATCCCGGCAAGGACATCAATGTCTATTTGAATTCCCCCGGCGGCAGCGTGAGCGCTGGTCTGGGCATCTATGACACCATGCAGTTCATCACCTCCGACGTGGCCACGATCTGCACAGGTATGGCTGCCTCGATGGCTGCTGTCCTGCTGGTGGCTGGCAAGGAGGGCAAGCGCAGCGCGCTGCCCCACAGCCGTGTGATGATCCACCAGCCGCTGGGCGGTGTCCAGGGTCAGGCCAGCGACATCGAAATCGAGGCCCGCGAGATCCAGAAACTCAAGAAGGAACTCTATCAGATCATCGCCGACCACAGCCACACACCCTACGACAAGGTGTGGGCTGACAGCGACCGCAACTACTGGATGACGGCCGAGGAAGCGCGTGACTATGGGATGATTGACCAGGTGCTGAGCCGTAAGCAGTAAGCTGGCTCACGCGCGAACATTATTTATATAATAAAAGATTCTGAATGCCAAAGAATAAAAATCGCTGTTCCTTCTGCGGACGTGCTGACGACGAAGTGTCGTTGCTGGTGAGCGGTATCAACGGCTTCATCTGCAACGACTGCATCCAGCAGGCCTATCAGATTGTGCAGGAAGCCAACGGTGTCCACGAAGTGGTGTCCAAGGACAAGTGGGCCGCTTCAATCAACTGGAAGTCGCTGCCGCGACCTGCTGACATCAAGGCCTATCTGGATCAGTATGTCATCGGGCAGGACGATGCCAAGCGCTACCTCTCCGTGGCTGTCTATAACCACTACAAGCGGCTCTGCCAGAAAGTGGGCGAAGACGGCGTGGAGATCGAGAAGAGCAATGTGATTATGGTCGGCCCCACCGGAACGGGCAAGACGCTGATGGCCCGCACTATCGCCAAGTTGCTGAAGGTGCCGTTCACCATTGTTGATGCTACTATTTTCACCGAGGCCGGCTATGTGGGTGAGGATGTCGAGAGCATCCTCTCGCGACTGCTGCAGGTTGCGGACTTCGATGTCGAAGCCACGCAGCGCGGCATCGTCTTCATCGATGAAATCGACAAGATTGCCCGCAAGGCTGACAACCCCAGCATCACGCGCGACGTGAGCGGCGAGGGTGTACAGCAGGGCCTGCTCAAGCTGCTCGAAGGTTCCATCGTGAATGTGCCGCCCAAGGGCGGTCGCAAGCACCCCGAACAGGACTATGTCCACGTCGATACGCGCAACATCCTGTTCATCTGCGGCGGTGCCTTCGATGGCATTGAGCGCAAGATTGCCCAGCGACTGAACACCCATGTGGTGGGCTACAACTCCGTGCAGAACGTGGCGCGTATCGATCGCAGCGACCTGATGAAGTATATCGTGCCGCAGGACCTCAAGAGCTTTGGCCTGATACCCGAGATCATAGGCCGTCTGCCTGTGCTCACTTATCTGAACCAACTCGACCGCAAAGCCCTGCGTGCCATCCTCACAGAACCCAAGAACTCGCTCATCCGCCAGCAGGAGAAGCTGTTCGAGATGGACGGCATCAAGTTGACCTTCGACGAGGACGCGCTGGAATACATGGTCGATAAGGCTGTCGAGTACAAGCTTGGCGCACGCGGCCTACGCAGCATCGTTGAGGCTATCATGATGACGCCTCAGTTCGAGCTCCCGTCCTCGGGGAAGAAGGCGTTCAGGGTGACGCTCGACTACGCCCGGGAACAATTAGAGCAGTCCACGCTTAACGCGATGCAGTCATAGCAAAAACGACTCCAAAAGTTGCACAAAACAGCTTTTGGAGTCTTTTTTTTGAAAAAATGTGCACTTTTGTAGAGAAAAGCGCAAAAAAACTTGGATAATTGGAGCTTTTGTGTATAACTTTGTAACGCAAAGGAAACATCATGAAGCAAAACATCGATCTGATAGAACAACTGAAGCATTATTTCGGCTTTGACACATTCAAGGGCGATCAGGAAGCCATTATCCGTAATGTGCTGGCTGGCAACGACACGTTTGTGCTGATGCCTACGGGCGGCGGCAAGTCGCTCTGCTACCAGTTGCCGGCGCTGATCATGGATGGCACGGCCATTGTCATTTCCCCCCTGATAGCGCTGATGAAGAATCAGGTCGATGCCATTCGCCAGGTGAGCTCCGACGACGGTATTGCTCATTTCATGAATTCTTCGCTCAACCGCTCTGCGCTGGACCAGGTCAAGAGTGATGTCCTTTCCGGTCGCACGAAACTGCTTTATGTGGCTCCCGAGTCGCTTACGAAGGATGAGAACATCGATTTCCTGCGTCAGGTGAAGATCTCCTTCTATGCTGTCGATGAAGCTCACTGTATCTCGGAATGGGGTCACGACTTCCGCCCCGAGTACCGCAGAATCCGTCCTATTATCAACGAGATAGGCGTCTCGCCCGTCATCGCCCTCACGGCCACCGCCACGGACAAGGTGCGGGGCGACATCAAGAAAAACCTTGGTATGATGAATGCCAAGGAGTTCGTCAGCTCCTTCAACCGTCCGAACCTCTACTATGAGGTGCGGCCGAAGACCAAGGATATCGACAAGGAAATCATCAAATTCATCCGTCAGAACTCCGGCAAGAGTGGTATCATCTACTGCCTCTCGCGCAAGAAGGTGGAGGAACTGGCCGAGGTGTTGCGCGCCAACGACATCAATGCCCGTGCCTATCACGCCGGCATGGACACGCCCACGCGAACGCAGACGCAGGACGATTTCGTCATGGATGAGATTGATGTCATCGTGGCCACCATCGCCTTCGGAATGGGTATCGACAAGCCGGATGTGCGCTACGTCATCCATTACGACATCCCCAAGAGCCTGGAGGGCTACTATCAGGAGACAGGACGTGCCGGGCGCGACGGCGGCGAAGGCAAGTGCATCACCTTCTACGCTTACAAAGACCTCGTGAAGTTGGAGAAGTTCATGGAGGGCAAACCCGTGGCCGAACAGGACATCGGGCGCCAGCTGCTGCAGGAGACGGCAGCCTATGCTGAGACCAGCGTATGCCGGCGCCGCGTGCTGCTTCATTACTTCGGCGAGGAATACACCGAGGAGAACTGCCACAACTGCGACAACTGCCTGCATCCCAAGACGCGCGTCGAGGCGATGGAGGACTTGAAGAAAGCGCTGGAGGTCATCGTGGCCGTGAAGGAGAACTTCAAGGTCAACCATATCATCGATATCCTCGTGGGCAACCCCACCGAGGAAGTCATGGCTCACAAACATGATGACCTGGACTGCTTCGGCGTCGGCGACAGCAAGGAGCCGCGCTACTGGAACACCATCCTGCGCCAGGCGCTGCTGGGCGGCTACATCTACAAGGAAGTGGAGAACTACGGCCTGCTGAAGCTTACCCCCGAGGGCCGCGCCTTCATCAAGCGTCCCACCTCGTTCATGATCTCCGAGGACAACGACTTCGAGTACGACGGCGGCGAACCCTCCGGCGGCACGAGTGCGATGGACGAGGAGCTGCTTGCCATCCTGCGCGACCTGCGCAAGCAAGTGGCCCACGAGAAGAAAATCCCGCCCTATGTCATCTTCCAGGATGCCAGCCTCGAAGCCATGGCCACCGTCTATCCCGTCACCATCGAGGAACTCAAGAACATCCCCGGGGTGGGAGAGGGCAAGGCCAAGCGCTACGGCAAGGCGTTCTGCGAGGTCATCTACCGCCACTGCGAGGAGAACGAGATCGAGCGTCCCGAGGACCTGCGCGTGCGCACCGTTGCCAACAAGAGCAAGAACAAGGTGAGCATCATCCAGGCGGTAGATCGCAAGGTGGACTTGCGCGACATCGCGCGCTCCAAGGGTCTGGACTTCGACGAACTCCTCGACGAGCTCGATGCCATCGTCGATAGCGGCACCAAGCTGGACATCTCCTACTACATCAACACCATCCTCGACGCCGACCAGGTGGAGGACATCTTCGAGTACTTCCGCGAGAGCGAGACCGACGATATCGACGACGCCCTCGATGAACTCGGCGAGGACTATGACGAAGAACAAATCCGCCTCGTCCGCATCAAGTTCATCTCCGAAATGGGTAACTGATAAAAAACTATAGTCCCTATAGTCCCTATAGTCTCTATAGTCTCTATAGTATCTATAGCAACTATAGCTCCTATAGCCCCTATAGCTCCTATAGCCCCTATAGCAACCAATTCCTCCCCCTAGCTACCTCCCGTCTCATGTCAAGCAACTCGCCCAAGTCCCCTACTGATCCCAACGCGAAGCCTGAATTGCAGAGCATCTTCCGGGCTGTACCCAAGTGGCAGGACTTGCGCTTCTACCAGAAGTCCGAGGTGCTTTACCAGATGACTTATGTCTTCTGCGACCGTTTCCTTCCCAAACATGGCGACCGCACCGTTGACCAAATGGTGCAGGCAGCACGCTCTGGCAAGCAGAACATCGTCGAAGGGTCTGAGGATGGCAAGACATCCACGGCCATGGAGGTTAACCTGCTGAATGTGGCCCGTTCCAGCATCGGTGAACTGCGCCAGGACTACGAGGATTTCTTGAAAGCCCGCCATCTGAAGATATGGACTCCTGCTGACGACCGTTTCCAACCCATGCAGGATTTCACCAAGGCACATAACACCCTCAGCGACTATGAACCCTACTTCCAAGTGTGGACGGCGGAGGAGATGGCAAACGTGGGCCTGACCCTGTGCTATCAGGTGGATGTGATGATGAACAAGTATCTGAAAGGTGTAGAAGAGGTCTTCATCAAGGAGGGTGGGGTGAAGGAACGCATGCACAAAGCACGCACCAACTATCGCCGTCAGCAGGACGAACGCCTGGCAGAACTGGAGCGCTTGAAACCAGAGTTGGAAAGGCAGTTGGCTGCGACCAGAGCAGAAGTGGACAAGTGGCGAGCGGCTTACGAGGACTTGAAGCAGCGTGCGTTGAAGGCGTACAACGGTCAGCAGGAGGAACTCCAGCGGCTACGACAGGAGCTGCAGGGTGAAGGACAGTGAGAAAAATTCGTAAGCAGCCTCGCCGCCCTATCATCGGATTCGGCATTCCCAATAAAGAAGAGTCCTAACATCCCGGCTTTTTTGTGTTTTTTCCGTGTTTTTCCGTTCCTTTCCGCGTTTTTCCGTGCAAATCCTTTTGCCCGAATCAGATTAATCGCTACTTTTGCGGCGAGAAACCTAAAGAAACCTATCATTCATCAATATGTGTACAATAACATTAGAATATAATCAGCACAACGCCTTAGCTCGTAAAAAGCTTGCTGCGTTGTTAGCAACAGGGCTTTTCCAGCAGAAAGAAATGCAGATTGGTCAACAGCTAATGTCCCAAGAGGCCGAAGAGCATCGTATCGAAAAAGAAGCCTTCTTAGCTCATTCCAAGAAGACGATGTCAAACGTTATTGCTCGCTACCTATGAAGTATCATCAGAGAGACATTGTTGAAGTCAGTTTCCTCTTTCCTGATGGGACTTTCAAACCCCATCCTGCCATCATTGTATCTAATGATCAGCTGCAAGAGGATGAAGATGGTATGTTCTATCTTGTGCTCATTACATCCAACGATAGGCTTAATCCCCAGTATTCTTACCCATTGAAAGACGAGATGATTATAGGTCACACCTTTGCAAAGCCAAGTCTTGTGAAATGTCAGATTATTGCTGGTTACATTGAACGTGATGTGGTTCGTCGCTTAGGTTCTATCAAACAGGAATATTTCAACGAAATCGTTGACAAGATCATCGAGTCTATATTCTAATAGCCTATAGATAACCCCTTGAACCCTTGAACTTTTGGAGCAGCGAACGCCATAAGAGCTTGCTCTTGAATGGCTGAGTCGCGACAAAAGTCAGCGAAGCAAACTCTTAAACCCTTAAACCGTTTATGCAATAAACCAATAGATTAGACATACAGACTGAAGCGTCCGCTTAGAAGAACCACCCTCCCGCATTATCGTGAGGGCTTTTTTGTGCCCTAATGACTAAAAATACTTTGATTCTTTTGGCTGATTCGCAAAACATTTATACTTTTGCAGTGACTCCTGCAATTCCTCTGTATATGGGATTAATGGCAATAGCGGGTGCTTATTTGTTAAAAGGAAATCTACCAAAGAAAGATAAGTAAAATATAAATGCACAGATTTATATGGCGACAAGACGTTATTCGTACATCAAGAAACTTATAGGTAGCCAAAACTATGAAGAATTCAGAGGGTATGCCAAAAAGTTTATTCCTATTGCAACCATCATACTTGTAGTATTGCTTGTGTTATCACAATTTGTACATTGGGGAATAGTAAGCTGGTTGCTCAATCTGGCATTAGGTACATCCTTATTATTTATTGCTTATGTACTTGGCGTGATTCTTCTTCTGGATTTTGGAGTAGATGTTGAAATGAAAGAAGATTGGAACGGAAGGCTTTCTTTGCCCGAAATAATGCCTTCCAATTTCAAGAATACTATAATATGGGCATATACCTTACTCATCCTTGGTATTGCCGCTATATACTACAGTAACAAGTATAGAAAAATTATGCTTTTGAATGTCAAACATTCTTAGTGGATGAAAATAGGGGTATATACCATTTGGAAGATGGTAATGATGATGAAGATGTGGAATATACCACCGAAATGAAAGGGTATGAATTAGAGGATTATAATTATACCTTTTGTGAATCTTGCAGGGAATGGGTAGAAGAAATGGAATCTGAATATGCAGCAGAAAGATACAACAGGAGATAATATGGATAATCTGCTTTATAAAATTGGACTTGGGTTGGCAACAGCGCTAATAGTATGCTTATTTCCGATGCCTTACGGATACTACACTTTGGTAAGGTTTGTGGCAATGATAATCTTTGGGTGTATGGCATTCAACTTTTACAAGAATGAGGAAATACCTCTCTGTATTATAGCTGGTTCACTTGCTATGCTATTTCAGCCTCTCTTCAAGATAGCTCTTGGTAGAACTATGTGGAATATCGTGGATGTGATAGTGGCTATCGCACTTGTTCTATTGTGGTATAAGAATAAGAAACAATTTTTTAACTTTAAAAGATATGATTATTAGGAAATGATTCATCCAGCAGGCTGCATCACGCGACGCAGCCTGTTGCGTTAGTCGATGCATCGCGCTGCGTAACCCTCTATGGTCTCTAAGCCTACCCTCTACAGTCCCTGCGCGCACCCTCTACAGTCCCTGCGCGCACCCTCTACAGTCCCTGCGCGCACCCTCTATAGAGGGTAAGGCGAGGGAGTAGTAGTGTCTGTCGTTTTGCCACTGGTGGCAAAAGCCGGAAGAGCATGGTCTTATGGGGCGAAGAGCATGGTCTTATGTGCGGAGGACCTTGGTCTTATGTGCGGAAGGCCTTGCTCTTAAGGGCGGAGGAGCATGGTCTTCAGGCTGAAGGGGTGGAGACTTCAGAGGGTGGGGGAGTGAGGCCTTCTGGGGTTGACGGCGTGGGCTTGGGTGACGAGCTTGCGGGGGCGACGGCGTGGGCTGTGGAGGCAAGCTGGCAGTGGGGTGTTAAAAAAGAGCAAAAGTTTTGGTTGTATCGCGGAAAAGCAGTACTTTTGCACGCAATAAAAGCAAAACGTTTTTCTTATGGCCAATTTTATTGCAGACCGTATTGTGATGGACGGACTCACGTTTGACGACGTCCTCCTCGTACCCGCTTATTCTGAGGTGCTGCCCCGCAGCGTAGATCTTTCCACTCGCTTCTCGCGAAACATCGCGCTGAAGGTGCCGTTTGTCACTGCCGCGATGGACACCGTGACCGAGGCCACGATGGCAATTGCCATTGCCCGTGAAGGCGGCATCGGCGTGATTCACAAGAATATGAGTATCGAAGAGCAGGCGCGCCAGGTGGCTATCGTCAAGCGCGCTGAGAACGGTATGATCTATCATCCCGTCACCATTCAGAGCGATGCCACGGTCGCTGATGCCCTCGACCTGATGGCGGAGTATCATATCGGCGGTATCCCCGTGGTGGACGCCGGCAATCATCTCGTTGGCATCGTCACCAACCGCGACCTCCGCTTTGAGCGTCGCGTGGAGCGTCCCATCGCCGAGGTGATGACGAAGGAGCACCTCGTGACGACGCATCAGCAGACTGACCTCTCTGCGGCAGCGCAGATCCTGCAGGAGAACAAGATTGAGAAGTTGCCTGTGGTGGACGACGAGAACCACCTCATCGGTCTGATTACCTATAAGGATATCACGAAAGCCAAGGACAAGCCGATGGCCTGCAAGGACGAGAAGGGCCGTCTGCGTGTAGCTGCCGGCGTGGGCGTCACCAACGACACACTCGACCGCATCAAGGCGCTCGTAGAGGCTGGTGCTGACGCCATCGTCATCGACACGGCTCACGGTCACAGCAAGGGTGTCATCGAGAAACTGCGCGAGGCCAAGGCTCTCTATCCCAACGTAGATATCGTGGTGGGCAATGTCGCCACGGGCGAGGCTGCCAAGATGTTGGTGGAGGCAGGCGCCGACGGCATCAAGGTGGGCATCGGTCCGGGCAGCATCTGCACCACGCGCGTGGTGGCAGGTGTGGGTGTTCCGCAGCTCTCTGCTGTCTATGATGTTGCCAGCGCGCTGGCAGGCACGGGTGTGCCCCTCATCGCTGATGGCGGTCTGCGCTATTCGGGCGATGTGGTGAAGGCCATCGCTGCCGGCGGCAACTGTGTGATGATCGGTTCTTTGGTGGCCGGCACCGAGGAGTCGCCGGGCGACACCATCATCTTCAACGGCCGTAAGTTCAAGAGCTACCGCGGCATGGGCTCTCTCGAAGCCATGGAGAACGGCAGCAAGGACCGCTACTTCCAGGCTGGCGAGAAGGACGTGAAGAAGCTCGTGCCCGAAGGCATCGCCGGACGTGTGCCCTACAAGGGAACGGTGCAGGAAGTCATCTATCAGCTCGTGGGCGGCCTGCGCTCGGGCATGGGCTACTGCGGTGCTGCCACCATCGAGGCGCTGCACCACGCCAAGTTCGTGCGCATCACCAATGCCGGTGTCCTCGAAAGTCATCCTCACGACATCACCATCACCAGCGAAGCACCTAACTATAGCAGGCCGCAATAGAGGACCCTCCCCCCGCCCTCCCTATAGGGAGGGAGTGGTCACCATTCAAGAATAGAATACATTAGTAATAACGATGAAAAAAATTTCTGTAATAGTATCTACATTTCTGATTGCAGCAACCCTCATGGCACAAGTAACTACTCCCCTCCCTGCTGATAGGGAGGGGCTGGGGGAGAGTCTTGACCCCGTTGTGATGCGCATCAACGGCAAGGATGTGCTGCGCTCCGAGTTTGAGTACAACTACAATAAGAACAACACCGATGGCGTCATCGACAAGAAGACCGTCGAGGAGTACGTCGATCTCTTCATCAACTACAAGCTGAAGGTGGAGGCCGCCTTGGACGCTCGTCTCGACACGCTCTCCAGCTACCAGCAGGAGTTCCGCACATACCGCGACCAGCAGATTCGTCCGCTCCTGGTGTCGGCCACTGCCGAGGAGCAGGAGGCCCGCAACTACTACGACCAGATGCTGGCGCAGCTCGAGGGCAAGGACCTGCTGCAGCCCGCACACATCTTCGTTCACCTCGTGCAGCAATCCACCCCCGAGCAGCAGGCCGCAGCCAAGGCCCGCATCGACTCCATCTACGCCTGTCTGCAGGCCGGCGAGGACTTCGCCAAGCTGGCTGCCAAGAGCTCCGACGACCAGGGCACAGCCCAGCGTGGCGGTGTCATCGGTTGGATCGGTCCCAAGCAGCTGCTCAAGGAACTCGAAGACGCCCTCTACACCATGGAAGTCGGCGAGGTCAAGGCCCCGCTGCTCTCCACCGTGGGCTGGCATATCCTGAAGCTGATGGACAAGAAGCAACTGGAGCCCTATGACACGCTGGCTCCCCGCATCCGCCAGTTCCTGGAGGCCCGCGGCCTGAAGGACCGCCTTGCCAACACGCTCGTCGATAGTCTGGCCAAAGGTGCCGGCAAGACCGTTGAGGAGGTGATGGACGAGGAGGCCGCACGCCTGTCGGCACAGGACAGCGAGCTCAAATACCTCATCCAGGAGTACCACGACGGTCTCCTCTTCTATGAGATCTGCCAGCGCCAGGTTTGGGAGCCCGCATCGAAGGACACCCTCGGACTGGAGAACTACTTCAAGCAGAACAAGAAAGCCTACGCCTACGATAAGCCCCACTACGCCGGTGCCCTCTTGCAGGCCATCAACCCTGTCGTCCTCAAGCAGGTACAGAAGACCCTCAAGGGACAGCCCGAGGACCAGTGGGCCAGCATTGTGAAGACACAGTTCAACAAGGACAGCGTGCAGGTGCGCTTCGACCGCCGCATCTTCGTCCAGGGCGAGAACCACCTGGTGGATTCTCTGGCCTTCGGCGTCAAGGCCGGCAAGGCGCATGTCAGCGCCAAGTATCCCGCCGTGGGCCTTGTAGGGCGCAAGCTGAAGAAGGGTCCGCAGCTGTGGACCGATGTCAGCGCGCAGGTCGTTGCCGACTATCAGGCCGTCAAGGAACAGGAGTTCGTGGAGGAACTGCGCCGCCGCTACCAGTTCGAGGTCTATCAAGAAGCATTACAAACCGTTAACAAACACTGATGGTGAACCGAATACAACGTCTTATGGCATTTGTGCTCCTGACTATGGGGGCACAATTGTCGTCTTTTGCCCAAGGTAACACCAATGTCGTCGATGAGGTCATCTGGGTCGTCGGCGACGAGGCCATCCTGCTCAGCGATGTGGAGAAGGCACGTGTGCAGATGCAGCGTGTGCCGGGCAACCCCTACTGCGCCATCCCCGAGCGTCTGGCCATTCAGAAACTCTTTCTGCATCAGGCACAAATCGACAGCATCGAGGCCAACGATGATAACATCAACCGCTACGTGGAGGCACAGCTCAACCAATGGGTGCAGGCTGCGGGCTCCAAGGAGAAACTCGAGGAATACCGCGGGATGACCTTGTCGCAGATCCGCGAGGAGACCTATGAGCTCGTGCGCGACAACCAGATCATGGAACTCGTGCGCGACCACCTCACGAAGGACATCAAGGTGAGCCCTGCCGAGGTGCGTCACTACTTCAAGGACATCCCCGAGGACTCGCTGCCCCTGATTCCCTCGCAGGTTGAGGTGGAACTCCTGGCCGAGCATCCCCGCATCCAACCCGGCGAGGTGGAGCGCGTGAAGTCCGAGCTGCGTGACTACACCGAGCGCATCCAAAGCGGCTCTTCCAGCTTCTCCACCCTGGCCATCCTCTACAGCGAAGACCCCGTGTCGGCGCGACAGGGCGGCGAGATGGACTATATGAGCAAGATGGAACTCGACCCCGCCTTTGCCAATGTGGCGTGGAGCCTCACCGACCCCAAGAAGGTGTCGAAGATTGTGGAGTCGCAGTTCGGCTATCATATCATCCAGCTCGTAGATAAGCGCGGCGACAAGCTGAAGCTACGCCATATCCTCAAGAAACCGCGTGTGGAACAGGCCGACATCGATGCCGCCCTCGCACGTCTCGACTCCATCGCTGCCGACATCCGCGCTGGCCACTTCTCCTTCGAGATTGCCGCCTCGCGCCTGTCCGATGATGTGGACTCCCGTGCCAACCGCGGCCTGATGTTCAATGTCACACAGGACCCGACCACCGGCGAGCGCATCCGCACCTCCCGCTTCAAGATGAGCGAGCTGCCCGTGGAAGTGGCCCGTGCCGTGGAAGGAATGGAAGTCGGGGAAATCTCGAAACCCTTCACGATGATCGACAAGAAAGGCAAGCAGCAGTGCTGCATCGTCAAGCTCAAGAACCGCATCCCGGCGCACGCTGCCACCATCACCGAGGACTTCCAGGTGCTCAGCCACATCGTCCGCGGCAAACTGTCCGAGGACTACATCAACAAGTGGATCAGCGACAAGCAGCGCTCCACCTATATCCGCATCAACCCCGACTGGTCGAACTGCGAGTTCCAGTATCCGGGATGGGTGAAGGAGTAGGACCCACCCCCAACCCCTCCCGTTAGGGAGGGGAAGACTCTCCCCCCTGCCCCTCCCTATATAGGGAGGGGAGTAATTACCGAACAAGATTAGAGCTCATTGAAAGCACGTTTACCCATAGTCCTCATAGCCTTGCTGACAGTAATCTGTTCATTGGCAAGTGTATCTACTCCCCTCCCTTATAGGGAGGGGCAGGGGGGAGAGTCTGCAGGGGGAGAGTCCGCAGGGGGTGGGTCTCTCAAGAAGGGTAGGGGAGGCGGCAGCCGCATCATCCTGGTTCACTCCGACGAACTCTTCCACAACCAGCGCATCAACCGCGAGGCACAGATCCTTGTGGGCAACGTCCGCTTCCGCCACGACGACGTCATCCTCACCTGCGACAGCGCCCTCTACTACGAGGCCAGCAACTCCTTCGATGCCTTCGGACATGTGGTCATGAACCAGGCTGACACGCTCACCCTCAACTCCGATGTCCTCTACTACGACGGCTTCGACCAGCTGGCCATGGCGCGCTACAACGTGGTGCTGACACACTTCGACAGCCGTCTCTACTGCGACAGCCTCGACTATGACCGCCTGTACAACCTGGGCTACTTCTTCCAGGGCGGCAAGCTGGTGGATAAGGAGAACACGCTCACCAGCGAATGGGGGCAGTACAGCCCTTCCACGCGCGAGGCCATCTTCAACTACAACGTAGATCTGCGCAACCCCAAGTTCACGCTCATCAGCGACACGCTGCACTACAACACCGGTACGGAGATTGCACGCATCGTAGGTCCCTCGAATATCGACAACGGCGACAATCACATCTACAGCGAGCGCGGCAGCTATGACACCCGCCACGACCACGCCATCCTCCTGGACCGCTCCATCGTGAGCAACAAAGGCCGCACCGTCACGGGCGACAGCCTTGACTACGTCGGCGAGGGTGCCATCTCCAGGGCTTTCGGTCATGTGGTCTGCGTGGATAATGTCAACCGCAACATGATCACCGGCAACTACCTCCTCTATGCCGACTCCATCGGCTATGCCGAGGCTGCCGACAGCGCCGTGCTCATCGATTTCTCGCAGCGCGACAGCTTCTACTGCCACGCTGACACCTTCAAGCTCTTCACCTACGACATCAACACCGACAGCGTGTGGCGTGTCATGCGCGGCTACCGCCATGTGCGGGCCTACCGCACAGATGTGCAGGCCGTGTGCGACTCCATGGAGTATATCTCGCGTGACTCGTGTCTGACGATGTACCGCGACCCCATCATCTGGCAGAGCGGCCAGCAACTGCTGGGCGAGGAGATCAAGGCGTGGCTCAACGACTCCACCATCGACTCCACCCACGTCATCCGCCAGGCCCTCTCGGTGGAGCGCATTGACTCGATGTACTACAATCAAGTCACGGGTTCCATCATGCGGTCCTATTTCCGGGACGGCGAGATGCACACCACCATCACCGAGGGCAATGTCCTCACCAACTACCATCCCTTCGACTCCGACAGCCTGATGATCGGGATGCTCCACGCCGAGGGGGCCATCCTATACCTCTACATGGACAACCGTCAGGTCAAGAAGATCATGTTCGACGGCGCTGCCGACGGCCGCCTGCATCCCCTGGCGCTCATCCCCCCCAACGAACGCTTCCTGCCTAATTTCCAGTGGTTCGACTATGTGAGGCCCGTGAATAAAGACGACATCTTCAACTGGCGACCCAAGAAAGCCGGCTCCGAGCTTAAACCTGCCATCAAGCACGCAGGGCCTAAGAAGAACCGCGACAAGGTAAAGCTTGAGAAGCCCACAGGCAAGAAACGGCCTACGGCACCTGAAGCCGCACCTTAGCCCTGGCGGAAATATGAAATATAAAATATAAGATATAAAATATAAAGCACCCTCAACCCTCGCTTGCGAGGCCTTCCCCCCCACGGGGGGAACGGGAAGAGGGGCCTTCAACCCTCAACCCTTAACCCTCAACCCTCCCACTATGTCCCTCTTCTCCACCCGTTCACCCCGTCGCTTTCGCGGCGTTCACATCTACACCTCCGAGCGCCAGGAAAAGCTCGACCGCCTCGTTGCTGAGGCGAAGCGCGAGGAGCAGATTGAACGTGGCGAGACACCTGAATACCGCCCGGACATCGAGTCCTATCGCGGCAAGTTTGCCAAGAACCTCAAGAAGGCCGACCCCGACCGCCGTCGCCTGCACCCCGGTGTAGCCATCGCCATCATCGTCGTCCTCCTCATCCTCTGGCACTACCTCCTCACGGGGAGTTTCAGCTTTTAAAGACCCACCCCCAACCCCTCCCGTTAGGGAGGGGGGCCTCTCCCCTCCCATTAGTGATGGGGCTCCGACACGTCATTCTATATATGCAATATTTACAATTCCAAAATATAACCCAATAACCCTCTAAGTGCCAGCCTCTCCCCTCCCTGACGGGTAGCGAAGGAATCAACGGGTTGACTGAATGTCAAGCCGTCCTGAGCGACCGAAGCAGAACTCCTCTGCTGAGGACGGGGCAGGTTGGGGGTGGGTCTTCTAATGGATACCATTCATCTCCTTCCTGATTCCGTCGCCAACCAGATAGCAGCTGGCGAAGTCATCCAGCGCCCCGCCTCCGTTGTCAAAGAGCTGGTGGAGAACGCTGTGGATGCCGGGGCCCATCGCATCGATATCGTTGCCGTGGATGCCGGTCGCACCAGCCTGCAGGTCATCGATGACGGCAAGGGGATGAGTGAGACCGATGCGCGCATGGCCTTCGAGCGTCATGCCACCAGCAAGATCCAGCAGGCCGCCGACCTCTTCACCCTCACCACCATGGGCTTCCGCGGTGAGGCGCTGCCCTCCATCGCCTCTGTGGCGCAGGTGGAACTGACTACGCGCATGGCCGACAGCGAGCTGGGAACACACCTCGTCCTCGAGGGCTCGCGGGTGGTGTCGCAGGAGCCCACGGCCTGTGCCGTAGGCGCCAACTTCATCGTCAAGAACCTCTTCTTCAATGTCCCTGCACGCCGTAAGTTCCTGAAGACCAACCAGACGGAACTCTCCAACATCACCACCGAGCTGGAGCGCATCGTGCTCGTGCACCCCGACATCGCCTTCACGCTGACACACAACGGCTCCACGCTGCTCAGCCTCACCCCTTCGGGCCTGAAGCAGCGCATCGCCAGCGTCTTCGGCAACCGTCTTGCCGACAGCCTCCTTCCCGTGGAAGTTGAGACCCCCATGGTGAGCATCTGCGGCTTCGTGGGCAAGCCCGAGGCATCGCGCAAGCGCGGCCTGCAGCAGTACTTCTTCGTCAACAACCGCTATATGCGGCATCCCTATTTCCACCGTGCCGTGCAGGAGGCCTTCGCGCGACTGATACCCTCCGACGAGCAGGTGCCCTATTTCATCTACTTCGACGTGCCGCCTGCCGACATCGACGTCAACATACACCCCACCAAGACCGAGATCAAGTTCGAGAACGAGCAGGCCATCTGGCAGATTCTCCTTGCTGCCGTCCGCGAGGCGCTGGGGCGCTTCAATGCCGTCCCCACCATCGACTTCGACACCGAAGGGCGCCCTGCCGACATCCCCGTCTTCAACCCCCTTGACACCAGCCGTCAGGCACCCCTGCAGCCGCCCACCGTCAAGGTTGATCCCACGTTCAATCCCTTTAAAAGTCCCGACAGACCCAGCAGACCCACCCCCGACCCCTCCCGTCAGGGAGGGGAGAGCTGGCGCGCAGACGGCTTCCCAAACTCCAATAAGCCTCCCCAAAACTGGGAGACTCTCTATCAAGACCTTTCCCAACCCGAAAGACCCACCCCCGCCCCCTCCCGTCAGGGAGGGGAGAGCTGGCGCGCAGACGGTTATACTCCTAATAATAAAGCGCCTGAGAACTGGGAGACTCTCTATCAAGACCTTTCCCAACCCGAGGACCAGCTCCCCTCCCTAACGGGAGGGGTTGGGGGTGGGTCTTTTGGGGGTGGGTCTTTTGGGTCCTCCACTTTCTTCCAGTATCTCGGCACTTACCTGCTCACCGCCGTGGAGAACGGGCTGATGTTCATCGACCAGCATCGGGCGCACATCCGCATCCTCTACGACCGCTACATCAGCCAGATGGGGAGCACGCCGCTGCCCTCGCAGCACTACCTCTTCCCCGAGGTCATGGAGCTCTCTCCCGCTGATGCCGCTACCTTCGCGGAGATAGAGCCTCAGCTGCAGCACTTAGGTTTCGATGTCAACGACCTCGGTGGCGGTGCCATCTCCATCATAGGTTACCCTGCCGGTTTGGACGGCGTTGACATCCAACGCCTGCTGGTCGAGCTCCTGGCGGCTGTCGCCGACCGTGGCACGCTCACCGCCGAGCAGCTCTTCGGGAAGTTGGCCCTCACGCTGGCGCGCGCTGCCGCCATCCCAGTGGGGCAGGTGCTCTCGCAGACCGAGATGCACGACCTCGTGGAGCAGCTCTTCGCCACCACCTCGCCCAACTACACCCCCGATGGTCACCTCATCGTCTCCATCCTCCCGCAAGACACGATTGAGAAACTATTCAAATAAGGGACTCTCCCCCCGCCCTCCCTATCAGGGAGGGAGTAATTACAAATGATAGTCAGTCTATAATACAAATAATAAATATATATGAATATGTTAGAAAACAATCAGTCAAATCATCCTACTTCCTCCCTGATAGGGAGGGCGCGGGGAGAGTCTATCATTCTCACCGGCGACCGCCCCACAGGTCCCCTTCACATCGGACATTATGTCGGTTCCCTGCGCCGTCGTGTAGAGCTGCAGAACTCAGGCCTCTACGACAAGATCTTCATCTTCGAGGCCGACGCACAGGCCCTCACCGACAATATCGACAACCCCGAGAAGGTGCGCCAGAACGTCATCGAGGTCGCCCTCGACTACCTCGCCGTGGGCCTCGACCCCGCCAAGAGCACCCTCTTCATCCAGAGCCAGATTCCCGAACTCTGCGAGCTCACCTTCTACTTCATGGACCTCGTCAGCGTCAGCCGTCTGCAGCGCAACCCCACGGTGAAGACCGAGATTCAGATGCGCGGCTTCTCCGGCGAGAGCATCCCCGTAGGCTTCTTCACCTATCCCATTTCCCAGGCCGCCGACATCACCCTCTTCAAGGCTACCACCGTGCCCGTGGGTGAGGACCAGGAACCCATGCTGGAGCAGTGCCGCGAGATTGTGCGCCGCTTCAACAACATCTACGGCGAGACCCTCGTAGAGCCCAACATCCTGCTGCCCGAGAACGCCGCCTGCCTGCGTCTGCCCGGCACCGACGGCAAGGCCAAGATGAGCAAGTCCCTCGGCAACTGCATCTACCTCAAGGACAGCGCCGACGAGGTGCAGAAGAAGGTCAAGAGTATGTTCACCGACCCCAACCACCTGCAGGTCAGCGACCCGGGTCAGGTGGAGGGCAACACCGTCTTCACCTATCTCGATGCCTTCTGCCGCCCCGAGCATTTCGGACGCTACCTGCCCGAGTACGAGAACCTCGACGCCCTCAAGGACCACTACCGTCGCGGCGGCCTCGGCGACATGAAATGCAAGAAGTTCCTCGCTGCCGTGCTGCAGGAGACGCTGGAGCCCATCCGTCAGCGCCGTGCCGAGCTGGAGAAGGACATCCCCGCCGTCATCGACATCCTCCGCAAGGGCACCGAGGTGGCCCGCGAGGCCGGCGCCCAGACCATGTCCGAGGTGCGCCGCGCCATGCGTCTCGACTACTTCGACGACGCCACCTTCACCGCCGAGCAGGCTGCGCGCTTCCAGGCCTGATACCCTGACATTCAACCCCTTTTATTTACCTTACTCAACTTTCGGAAGTATAAGAGACCACAGATTTAACAGATTAAACAGATTCAAAGCTACTTGTTATCATGAATTGTTTTACATATTGCGCAGATTTAGAGCGAGACGCTTTGCGGGTCTCGATTGCATTCATCTCT
>SUYG01000035.1:0-30490 GCA_015060555.1 Prevotella sp. | reverse complement strand
TGTGGATGGAATGACCATCCTCAATCATGTGCATATATTTGAGCCTATCTTCAAATGTATGCTTCTTTCTTTTTAAATCCTTTCTCGTATTCATAATAAACCCCGAAAGTTTTTTGTCTAACTTTCGGGGTTCACTTCAAGCAGGCACATCCTCTTTTTTAGTGCTTCATATTGAAGAAAGCAGGTGTTTTTGTATGCTGATTCAAAACAAATCCCTATCTTTGCATCGCAATAACCAAAAAGAAATATGAAAACGAAGCAGGAAATCGTTGAGAATTGGTTGCCACGCTATACCAAACACCCCCTCGAGGACTTCACGGATTTGGTGTTGCTGACCAACTTCAACAACTATGTCGATTTGTTCTGTGAGCATTTCGGCATCGAGGCTCCGCCCTATGATGCCAACATGCGTGTGGCCATCGCTGGTGGAATCACCATCATCAACTTCGGTATGGGTTCACCCAACGCGGCCATCATCATGGACTTGCTGAGTGCTGTCAAACCGCGTGCCTGCCTGTTCCTGGGCAAGTGTGGCGCGATACCTGCCAAGGTGCAGATGGGGGATCTCATCCTGCCGCTGGCTGCTATCCGAGGCGAGGGTACGTCGAACGACTACTACCCGCCCGAGGTGCCTGCGCTGCCTGCCTTCATGCTGCAGCGTGCCGTCAGCTCTTCAATCCGCGATGCGGGCCATGACTACTGGACGGGAACGGTCTATACCACCAACCGCCGCATCTGGGAGCACGATGAGACATTCAAGGAATATCTCCTGAGAACGCGCGCCATGGCGGTGGATATGGAGACAGCGACACTATTCACTACCGGCTTTGCGAACCATATCCCCACAGGAGCCCTGCTGCTGGTGTCGGATAACCCGATGACACCTGAGGGCGTGAAGACGGCGGAGAGCGACCGTAAGGTCACCACGAACTTCGTTCATGACCACGTGCACATCGGCATCCTGTCGCTGCAGAAGATCATGAGCAAGGATAAGACCGTCAAACACCTGAAGTGGTAGCCTTGTCGTTTATTGTTTGTTGCATAGCATTTATCGCATAGCGTTTAGTTTGAATCTATGGCAAAGAAAGCAGGAGGCATCAGTTACGAGGAGATTGTGCGCCAAGTGCGCGCAGGCGACTTCAAACCCATCTATTACCTGATGGGCGATGAGCCATATTATATCGACCGGGTGTCTGATTACATCGTGGAGCAGGCCCTCAAGGAGGAGGAACGGGACTTCAACCTAACCATTCTCTATGGCCCGCAGACAACGGGCGAGGAGGTTGTGAATGCGGCTAAGCGCTATCCCATGATGGCAGACAGGCAGGTCGTGGTGGTGCGCGAAGCACAGAGCCTTGAACACAGGGAGATGCTCAGCTACTATGTCCAGAAACCCCTTGCTTCCACAGTGCTCATCATCTGTCATAAGAATGGCACACTCGACCGCCGTACGAACTTGGCAAAGGAGATACAGAAGACTGGAATCATATTTGAATCCAACAAACTTTATGATAGGGAACTACCCACATTCGCAACAAGTTACGTGCGCCGTAAGGGTTCTGAGATTGCGCCAGACGCGTGCATGATCCTATGTGAGCACGTAGGCGCGGATCTCAACCGACTTGCAGGAGAGCTTGACAAACTCATCGTGGCTGTGGGCGAGGGTAAGCGTATCGATGCTCAGGCCATACAGGACAACATCGGCATCAGCAAAGAGTACAATTCCTTCGAACTGGTGGCAGCACTCTCAATGAGAGATGTGGTGAAGTCAAATCGTATCGTGAAATATTTTGACTCCAATCCCAAGAACTTCGCGCTTCAGCCTACGCTCTCTACCTTGTTCAAATTTTATACAGATCTGATGCTGGCATACTACTCGCCTGTGAAAAGCGAGCAGGGGATTGCCGACTGGTTAGGGCAGAGTACATGGCAGGTGAAGAGGAATGTTCTGCCAGCAATGCGGATGTATTCCGCAATGAAAGTGTATGAAATAATTGGTGAGATACGTCGAACAGATGCTGCCTCGAAAGGAGTAGGAGGGCAAAAGACCTCCGATGGTGACCTCTTAAAAGAACTCGTTTTCCAGATTCTGCACTAAAATCTCGCTCTTTTAGATCATCTCCTATACAGGATTTTTGGCCCCTATATGACTTGATTCAAGTCCTTTAGGGGCTTTTTTGGTGCGCTGAGAATCGCGTAGAAATTGTAAATAAAACGTGGATAGATGTAGGCGTAAACGGTGAGAATTGTGTAGTATGTCAATTTACAATTACAAATGTTTGCATTTACAATCTAAAATAAATTTAGCCGTTCAGTTTACATTTTAGAATTTAGAAAAGCGAGGCTCAAGTGAATTTACAATCCGCAAACACGGTTTGATTTTCATAAATCCATTGTTTTAAACTCTAAATTCCCGTGTTTGCATATCGAAATGACTGCGTATTCGCTAAACAAAACAATATTTAATTGTCTATTTCTCAATAGATAAGCTTCATTACACTTAGTCTATAGCTTCTACTTAATGTCAGAATCCTTGTTTTTATACCATTCGGACGCAAAACTGATGTTTTCTTACGATTTTAATGATGTATAGACCAGTGGTTTGCGGAAATTCGTAAAACTAAATACTTTAGCGATTTAGGAATGAAAACCGCATAATTCACATTTTAAAAGCTAAAGATTTAAAAAGTAAAATTCTACAATGTAAATTCAAAAAGCAAAACCGTTTACAGAAAGAAAATTTGAAAATTTTGCTCATAAAATTTGGAAGTTTAAACGGAAATTACTTACTTTGCACCGTCAAAACCGACACAGCCACCGTTTAGGGCTACCAAATGAAGATAAAAATACGAAGATGAAAGATCGCATAGAACAGGTTCGCAAGCACTACGGAATGATTCAAAGTGAATTCGCCAAGGCAATAGGAATCTCTGCGCCCTCACTCTCGAGTATTATCAATGGCAGAACATCACCCACCAACAATACGGTTCAGGCTATACACCGTCGGTTCCCTGAGGTAAGCATCGCCTGGTTGATGTTCGGCGAGGGCGAAATGATGAACACAGGCTCATCCAGCTCTACTACCTCGGATAAGGACTTCAAAGGTGATGGCGATCACCAGACAGAAAGTCCTGCAATGACAAACAGCGACGATGCGCAGAGCGAAGAAATGCCTGCTCAATCGAAACCTCAGGAAGTCGTAGCACTTCGAGAAATCGTGAAATATATTGACAAACCTCAAAGGAGAATCACAGAAATCCACGTTTTCTATGATGATGGAACTTTCGAAACCTTCACTGGACGTCGCGAAGATTAACGTGTTTTTCAGTACGAAATAAGATATTCATATATCACTTTTACCCAAAAAGCTGGCCGCAACCTCTCTCTTTTCTACTCCTTATTTTCTGCTAGCGGCCAAAAAAGGGAACTCCCACCCGTGAGGGCATGAGTTCCCTTTTTAATTTCCTCTTTTGTGGCGGGCTCGCGCCCTGGATGAGGGTTAATCCTTGCCGTCGATCTTGGACATCTTGTCGTTGGCAAGATCAAAGGCGTAGTAAATCTTCTTGGGCTTGAGGATTTTCTTGAATTCTTCGTAGTAGCGCTTCTTGACAACCTGCTCGGCGGCGTCGCATTCGAACTTCGCTTCGAGGAGTTGTGTAGCCTGGCTGTCGGTGAGCGTACCTGCTTTTTCGGCGGCCTTGTATTTGTCCTTGAGGTCGTCGTACTTCTTGTTGGCTTCTTTCTTGTCTTTGAGGTACTGCATCAAGACGGGGCTGAAGGCTGCTTCTGTCTTCTTGTCGAGTCTCAGGTTCTTGAGCGTGTAGGCGTGGCGCTTCTCCATCTTGGGGCCAGCGTAGGCCGCTGTGCTTACGCTGAGCAGAAATGCGCTCAGCAGCAGGATTGCAATCTTTTTCATTGGATGTGGATGATTGTTATATAGTTCAATTTTTCTTGTGTTTTTTTGATTTGACAGCTGAGGGGCTATTTGGTTTATTGGGATGTGGCATAAAAGTCGTTTCTTCTTCCTTGTACCAGAAGAAATATTGGCGCTGTGCCTGCTTCTCTTCGGGTGTGCGGGCTACGAAGACGGGTTGGAGTGTGTCGGGGTCGTAGCCGGTGGCGTACATCGTCGTGGCCGTGGTCATGGGGGTGGGGGTGAAGTCCTGCACCTGTTCAAGACGGAAACCCAGGTGGCGTGTCTCGTCAGCCAGCGCCGCCATGTCCTGTTCGTGGCAGCCGGGATGCGAGCTGATGAAGTAAGGAATGATCTGCTGGTGTAGGCCGCAGTCGCGGTTGATCTGGTCGAACTGGCGCTTAAAGTCGTAGAACAGGCGGAAAGAGGGCTTGCGCATGAGTGCGAGGACGCGGTCTCTGGTGTGCTCGGGGGCTACCTTCAGGCGTCCGCTGACGTGCCGTGTGATGAGTTCGCGTGTGTAGTCTCGGGCTGCGCGGTTGAGGGCTTCGTCCTTCCAGTCGTGGAGCAGCAGGTCGTAGCGCACGCCGCTGCCGATGTAGCTGTGCTTGATGCCCGGCATCTCGTCCACGGCGCGATAGATGTCGAGCAGCGGGCGGTGGTCGCCGTTGAGGTTGGGGCAGATGGCGGGGTGAATGCACGAGGGGCGTCGGCATGCCTCGCAGGCTTTGGCGTTCTTGCCTCGCATGGCGTACATGTTAGCTGACGGACCGCCGAGGTCGGAGAGATTGCCGCGGAAGTCGGGCATACGGGTGATGGCTTCCACTTCGCGCAGAATGCTTGCCTTGGAACGCGCTACCACAAATTTCCCCTGATGGGCAGAGATGGTGCAGAAGGCGCAGCCGCCAAAGCAGCCGCGGTGCAGGTTCACAGAGAAGCGGATCATCTCATAGGCCGGAATGCGCTTGCCTGCGTATTTGGGGTGGGGTAGCCGTGTGTAGGGGAGGTCGAAGGAGTGGTCGAGCTGCTCGGTGGTCATTGGGGGGTAGGGTGGATTCACGACGACCCACTGTGTACCAGTCTGCTGGATGAGACGCTGGGCGTGAAGACGGTTGCTTTCCTCCTCAATATGATGGAAGTTCTCGGCGTGGTGACGGGGATTGTCAAGACAGTCCTCGAAGGGATGCAGGACGATGTCGTTAGTGGTGATTCCGCCGGGAATGTTGGAAGGGGTGGGGTAGGCTACGACGGATTGGGGCAGCCCGTCCAGCGCTTCGCGGAGGGCTGCGCTGGTGAGGAGGGCGTTGCCCTGTTCGTCGTAGGAGAGGGCTGGGTGGTAGCTGTCGAGAAGCTCCTGAGCGCGATGCACCAATTCGAGCGTCGGTTGCTCGCCCATGCCGTAGAGAATGGCGTCGGCGCCGCTGTCGAGAAGGATGCTGGGGCGCAGGCGCTCCTGCCAGTAGTCGTAGTGTGCAAGGCGTCGCAGCGAGGCCTCAATGCCTCCCAGGACAACGGGGCAGTCGGGAAATAGCTCCTTGCATATACGCGTATATACTATGGTGGGGTATTCGGGGCGCAGGTCGTGGCGGCCGTCGGGGCTGTAGGCATCCTCGGAACGAAGACGTCGTGCTGCGGTGTATTTGTTCACCATCGAATCCATACAGCCGGGGGCCACGCCGAACCACAGACGAGGACGCCCTAACTTTTTGAAGTCGCGGTAGTCGCCGTGCCAACTGGGTTGGGGGATGATGGCCACACGCAGACCTTCGGCCTCAAGGAGGCGGCCGATGACGGCGGCTCCAAAAGAGGGGTGATCTACATAGGCATCTGCCGAGAGCAGGATGACATCAGCCTGCTCCCATCCGCGAAGGTCCATTTCCTTGCGCGTCGTGGGCAGAAAATCGGAAAGCATTAGTTGTTGCGCTGGAGGATTCGGGCGAGCAAGGATTTGTTGATGGCCAAGATCTTGCGTTGCTGGGCCTTGATGTCGCCGGTGATTTGGTCGAAGATGTCCTGGATGTTGTGAATCATGGGCGCCGTATTCTTGTCGGCTTCTTCATTGACAACTACACGCAAGCCTTTTGGGACGAGGTGCACGTTGATGTCGGCACCGGCTTCGGCGGGTTCTCCGTCGTAGTGGATGACGCCAGACTGTGTGCGATGAATCTGCAGCGACTTGCATTGGAATGTGCGCACGTGTGAGTTGGTGTCGAGCGTCTTGTTTATCATCTGCATGACGAGCTGCGGAGCATCGAGAACATTGAGGGGTTCGATGATTGTTACGTCAAGAAGGCCGTCGCTCATGGACGCCTGTGGGGCGATGTAGAAGTTGTTGCCATACTGCGATGCGTTGCCGCAGGCGATAAGGAAGGCTTTGTAGTGTTCAGACTGTCCGTCGATGACAACTTCGTAGGTCTCGGGCTCGTAGGAGAGGCCGCCTTTCAACGTGTTTTCCACGTATGTCATGAGTCCGCGCTTGTCGCTGCCTGCGAACTTCTCGCTGATGAAAGCGTCGAAGCCCATGCCGCAGGTACAGAAGAAGGGGATGTCGTTGATGACGCCGTAGTCGAGCCATTTGATGTCGCAGCGTGCCAGTACACGCAGGGCACCGTCGGGGTCCAGTGGAATCTGCAGATGGCGGGCCAACCCGTTGCCGCTGCCCATGGGAATGATGGCGAGGGCTGTCTCGGAGTGGCGTAGGGAACGTGCTACCTCGTTCACGGTGCCGTCGCCGCCAATGGCCACGCAGACGTCAATGTCTGCACGGGAGGCGTTGCTGGCCAGTTCGGCTGCATGGCCGCGATGGTCGGTCCACGCCACCTCCCACTCGAAGCGCTCGCTGTCGAGGAAGCGAGGCAGGCTGTCAATGATAGGCTGCTTGTCGTGGGTCCCTGAAATGGGGTTGGCGATAAACAGAAGTCTTGTCTTACTCATGACGTATGGCTTAAAGGTGATGCAAAAGTAGCTATTTTTTTGCTTTGTCACCCTCTTTTGAGAGGGAAAAGTTAGCTTAGTGATACATTTTCATGTAAAATGTGCAATAGATACAGAAAAAATACCTACCTTTGCACCGCTTTTTGAATATACACCTTATTTATATATGGGAATTTTACAAGAAAGACTGGCCAAGTATGACCGCCCTCAGAAGTACAAAGCATTGGGAATCTATCCCTATTTCCGCGAGATTGAAGGAAAACAGGGCACCGAAGTCCTCATGGATGGACACCGTGTGCTGATGTTTGGTTCCAATGCCTACACCGGACTGACGGGTGACGAACGCGTTATTCAGGCGGGCATCAAAGCTATGGAGCAGTATGGCAGTGGCTGTGCAGGCTCCCGTTTCCTTAATGGCACGCTGGATTTGCACGTGCAGCTGGAGAAAGAACTTGCCGCTTTTGTGGGCAAGGATGAAGCTATGTGCTTCGCCACGGGCTTCACTGTGAACAGCGGTGTCCTCGGCGTGCTCACCGACCGCCACGACTACATCATCTGTGATGACCGCGATCATGCAAGTATTGTGGATGGCGTGCGCAGCAGTTTCTCGCGCTGTCTGAAGTACAAGCACAACGATATGGACGAACTGGAGAAACTGCTCCAACGCTGTCCTGAAGATGTGGTGAAGCTCATCGTCGTTGATGGCGTGTTCTCTATGGAGGGCGATTTGGCTCCCCTGCCTAAGATTGTCGAACTCAAGAAAAAGTATCCCGGCACCGCCATTATGGTGGACGAGGCTCACGGTCTGGGTGTCTTCGGGCGCCAGGGACGCGGTGTATGTGACCACTTTGGTCTCACCGATGATGTGGACCTCATTATGGGTACATTCTCCAAGAGTCTTGCCAGCATCGGTGGCTTCATCGCCGCTGACAGCAGCATCATCAACTATCTGCGTCACCACACCCGCACCTACATCTTCTCTGCTTCCTGCACGCCTGCTGCTACGGCAGCCGCTCGTGAGGCCCTGCACATCCTGCAGGAGGAGCCTGAACGCATCCAGAAGTTGTGGGATGTCACCAATTATGCCCTGAAGCGTTTCCGCGATGCCGGCTTTGAGATTGGTGAGACCGAGAGCCCCATCATTCCGCTCTATGTGCGTGATGTCGATAAGACCTTTGCTGTGACGAAGCTGGCATTCGATGCCGGGGTGTTCATCAACCCTGTGATTCCTCCAGCCTGTGCTCCGCAGGACACCCTCGTGCGTGTTGCCCTTATGGCTACGCACACCAAAGAACAGGTGGATGAGGCTGTGGAGGCGCTTACAGGTGTCTTCAAGCAGCTTGAAATCATTAAATAGTGAATTTTTCGGGCGAAAAGTTTGGTCGTTTCGTGAAAACACCGTACCTTTGCACCCGCAAAAGCCAAAGGGGTGGCTGAAAAGCTCTCTTGAGGCACTGCCGCGACAGTTGCGTCCTTAGCTCAGTTGGTAGAGCAATTGACTCTTAATCAATGGGTCCAGGGTTCGAGCCCCTGAGGGCGTACAACGGCAAGACATAAAAGGATGCGTCCTTAGCTCAGTTGGTAGAGCAATTGACTCTTAATCAATGGGTCCAGGGTTCGAGCCCCTGAGGGCGTACAGCAGACAGGCTTCATCATATGATGGAGCCTGTTTGTGTGACAAAATGCCACAAAATTGTTCTGAAAAGGCGAAAAACGACTAAAAAAGTATCTTTTTTAGCAGAAAGTTTGCTCGCGTAAGAGAAAAGTAGTACTTTTGTGCCGCAATTCAAAAAGGATTGTTTGATAAGATTCATTAACTCAACAAGGTAAAAAGAAAAATGTTTGAAAATGCAGGATTGCTCGCAGGTGCTGTGTGGACAGCCCTGAACGAGAATGGCGCTTTGAACGCTAAAGATTTGAAGAAGGCTGCTAAGATCAAGACTGACAAGGAGCTCTATCTGGCTCTTGGTTGGTTGCTCCGTGAGGACAAGCTCGTCATTTCTGGCGACGAGAAGGATCCCGCCTTCGCTCTCAAGTAACATCGGAAATTACTTTTCAACTCCCATTTCCCATGCAAGGCAAAGCCTTACATGGGTTTTTTATGAGCTATAGAGCGAAATTCATGCTCAACTTTTTGGAAAACCACATATTTTCTTTACCTTTGCGCCATGAAACACATAAGGAACTTCTGTATCATCGCACACATCGACCACGGAAAGAGTACGTTGGCCGACCGATTGCTCGAGCAAACCAACACCATTCAGGTCACTGAAGGGCAGATGCTTGACGATATGGATTTGGAACGTGAGCGCGGTATCACCATTAAGAGCCACGCCATCCAGATGGAGTATGTGCGAGATGGCGAGAAGTATATTCTCAACCTTATTGACACGCCGGGACACGTGGACTTCAGCTACGAGGTCAGCCGTAGCATCGCAGCCTGTGAAGGCGCGCTGCTTGTTGTGGATGCAACCCAGGGCGTGCAGGCACAGACGATTTCCAACCTCTATATGGCCATCGACCACGATTTGGAGATTATTCCGGTGGTGAACAAGTGCGATATGCCCAATGCCATGCCGGAAGAGGTGGAGGACGAAATCATTGACTTGCTGGGCTGCAAGCGCGAGGAGATTATCCGCGCCAGCGGCAAGACGGGCGAGGGCGTCGAGGATATCCTCAATGCTGTCGTGGATCGCATCCCGTGTCCGAAAGGCGACGAGAATGCGCCGCTGCAGGCCCTCATCTTCGACTCTGTGTTTAACTCGTTCCGCGGCATCATCGCTTACTTCAAGATTGTCAACGGCTCCATCAAGAGCGGAGACGAAGTGGCATTCATCAATACCGGCAAGGAATATAAGGCTGACGAGATTGGAACGCTCCGCATGGATATGGTTCCTCGAAAGGAACTGCACTGCGGCGATGTGGGCTATATCGTCAGTGGCATCAAGACAGCCACCGAGGTCAAGGTGGGCGACACCATCACCCACGTTGCTACGATGGGGCAGGTGGAAGCCATCGCCGGCTTCGAAGAGGTGAAGCCCATGGTCTTCGCCGGCGTCTATCCCATCGAGACGGAGGACTACGAGAACCTGCGTGCATCGCTGGAGAAGCTGCAGCTGAATGATGCCTCGCTGACTTTCCAGCCTGAGTCGTCGGTGGCGCTGGGCTTCGGCTTCCGTTGCGGTTTCCTGGGACTGCTGCACATGGAGATTGTGCAGGAGCGTCTGGACCGTGAGTTCAATATGGACGTCATCACGACGGTGCCCAACGTGAGCTATATGGTTTATGACAAGCATGGCGAGGTGAAAGAGGTACATAACCCTGCCGGGATGCCAGATCCCACGGTCATCGAGCGCATCGAAGAGCCCTATATCCATGCCTCTGTCATCACAACCGCGAACTTCATAGGCCCCATCATGACGCTGTGTCTGGGCAAACGCGGCGAGCTTATCCGACAGGACTTCATCAGCGGCAATCGCGTGGAACTCCAGTTCGCAATGCCGCTTGGCGAAATCGTCATTGACTTCTACGACAAGCTGAAGAGCATTTCTAAAGGTTATGCCTCCTTCGACTATCATCAGGACGGCTTCCGTCCTTCGAAGCTTGTGAAGCTTGACATCCTGCTGAACGGCGAACCCGTGGATGCTCTCTCTACGCTCACGCATGTTGACAACTCCGTGGATTTCGGCCGTCGGATGTGTGAGAAACTGAAAGAACTCCTGCCGCGCCAGCAGTTTGATATCGCTATCCAGGCTGCCATCGGTGCCAAGATCATCGCCCGCGAGACGGTGAAGCAGGTCCGCAAAGATGTCACGGCGAAGTGCTATGGCGGTGACATCAGCCGTAAGCGTAAGCTGCTGGAAAAACAGAAGCGCGGAAAAAAACGCATGAAGCAAATCGGCAATGTGCAAGTGCCGCAGAAAGCCTTCCTTGCCGTGCTGAAACTGGATTGAAACCTCTACGAGTCATTATTAACGCCCAATCATAACGCCCCTAAACAATTCAACTATGGACAAACTGAGAGACATCGCCCGCGAGATAGCACGAGGCTACTGCACGCTCTCAACTCAAGGGATTACCACGTTGGCCAGCATCCTTATCCCCTTCAAGATTCAGAAAGGCGAGAAGATGTTGCAGGAAGGCGATGTATGTAAATTCATGTACTATGTCGAGAAGGGCATGGTAAGACAGTTCTATTACAAAGGCGGCCGTGATGTGACAGAACATTTCTCCTATGAAGGCAGGATTGTTATTTGCATCGAGAGCTTCCTGAAGCAAAACCCGTCGCGACTGATGGTGGAAGCGCTGGAAAACTCCTATCTCTACGGCATCCCACATGATGCGTTCTTGCAGCTGGTGGAGACGGACAAGGAGATGGCCAAGCTCTATCGTAACATTTTGGAGCACGCTCTTATCTCTTCACAAGAACATGCCGACAGCCAGCGCTTTGAGAATGCCACTGAGCGCTATGTCCGTTTGCTGAAGAGCAAACCTGAAATCATCCTACGTGCACCGATGGTTCACGTGGCTTCGTTCTTGCAAATGACGCCCGAGACGCTGAGCCGTGTACGCTCCTCGCATGTTGACTAAGGCCACACAGAAACTGATACAGACGCTCGACACACGTAAGGGACGCCGCAAGGAAGGACTCTTCGTGGCCGAGGGTCCAAAGCTTGTGGCTGAACTCTTGGGCCATTTCACCTGCGAACACATCGTGGCGACAGAATCGTGGATGACACAAGCCGAGGGGCTTTTAGGCCGTTGCTCAGATGCTTCGCAGCCCTTGATTGATGTCGTGACGGAGGAGAAACTCCGACAGGTGAGCCTGCAACAGACGCCACAACAGGTGCTGGCCCTGTTTCGCATTCCTCCTGACGACGCCGAGTTGGCAACTGTCGCTGCTTCGCAGCTGACCTTAGCCCTCGACGGTGTGCAGGACCCCGGAAACCTGGGCACAATCGTGCGGTTGGCGGATTGGTTTGGCGTTCATGATATCTGGTGCTCACCTGGTACTGCAGATATATGGAACCCCAAAGCAGTACAGGCTACGATGGGGGGCCTCGCGCGTGTGCGTGTACATTATGTAAATTTAGTAGCTCAGTTGCAGGCTTTGCCATCGTCGAGTTTCATCTATGGAACTTCCCTTCACGGCCAGAGCCTCTGGCAGGCGGAGCTGGCCCCTCACGGCGTTGTGGTTATGGGAAATGAGGGTAAGGGTGTTAGCCCAGATGTCGATTCACTATGTCGTCAGCGTCTGCTGATCCCCAATTACCCCGAAGGACAAACGACAACGGAAAGTCTTAATGTGGCAATGGCCACAGGTATTGTGCTGGCTGAATTCCGCCGTCGGCAGATAATCCGCTCATGAAGCAGTGTTGCCCATATCTACGACGCTTGTTGTGGGCAATGCCGATGTTGGTGTTGTTGTCGTGGCTGGAGGCTTGTGCGCCAACTCGTTTCATTCCCGAAGGAGGGTATATGCTGGAGAAGACGTCGGTGCGTACTGATAACAGCGAGATTTCAACGGCAAATCTCTCAGGCTATATCCGCCAGCATTCCAACTCCAAGTGGTTCAGTCTGTTTAAGGTCCCGATGGCAGTCTATTGCATCAGCGGTACAGACAGCACGCGGCGATTCAACCGTTTCATCCAGCGTATTGGCGAGGCGCCTGTTGTTTATGACAGCGTGCAGGCAGAACGGGGGAGGGTGGATATGGAGGCGGCTGTCAGGAACTTGGGTTTCCTGAACGGAACGGTGACATTGAAGGAAAAACGCAGGAAACGACGAGCTGAAGTGACTTTTCAGGTGCAGGCAGGCAAGCGTTATACGGTGAACCACATTGACTATGTCATCGATGATTCCGTGGTAGCAGACCTCGTGCTGCGCGATTCGCTGGAGTCGCTGCTGTACAACGGGATGCCCTTTGATGCCAACATACTTAACGAGGAGCGCTCGCGTATCTCTTCTCTTTTGCAGAATGAGGGCTACCAGCGCTTTAACAAGAGCTTCGTGCGATTCGAGGCAGATACCACGATAGGTGACCAGCGCGTAGATCTGACGATGTACATCCCCCGCTATCGCGCTTCCGTTAACGATTCTTTGCGTCAGCATCCCAGATATTACATCGGCACTGTCAACTATCTTTCCGACCTGGAAATGCAGTCGTTCCGCGCTCAGCGTGAGCACCTGGATAGCATGGTCGCCCGATCGCTGCATTTCTATCAGCGCAAGGATATGCCACTGCGCCCGTTGTTTCTGGTCAACAAGACGGACTTACGTCCCGGACGCCTGTATGAGGAGCGGCATGTTCAATCTACTTACAGCAATCTCTCTTCGCTTTCGGCTGTCATGGGTACAAGCATTTTCCTGGAACCCTCACCTACAGCACCTGATACGTTGGATGCTTACGTCAGTGTCATCATGGCGAAGCGCCATGGCGTGTCGGCGGAAGTGGAAGGAACCAACTCGGCAGGCGACTTCGGCGCGGCTGTCAGCGTGGGCTATCAGAACCGCAATCTCTTCCGCCGCTCGGCAATGCTCTCGTTGAAGTTGCGAGGCGCCTTTGAGGCCATCAAAGGTCTGGAGGGCTACACGGATCAGAACTATATTGAATACAGCGCCGAGGTCAACCTGAACTTTCCTGAGTTCATGCTCCCGTTCCTCTCGCGCCGTTTCCGGCGTTCTGTGAACGCACAAAGTATTGCTTCGCTCATGTTCGACTCGCAGGACCGCCCTGAATTCCACCGCCGTGTGTTGACTGCGGCCTGGCGCTATCGTTGGAATGCCTTCGACCTGAAGCGCCAGCATCGCGTAGATCTCATAGACCTGAACTATGTCTTCATGCCCTGGATCTCCGACACCTTCAGACGGGAGTATCTCTCCGATGACGGCAGCCGCAATGCGATTCTGCGCTACAACTACGAGGATCTGTTCATCATGAAGGCCGGCTATTCATTCCAGTATTGCAGTGTGTCGCCTACAGCCCAGAATGTCACCTACGGCCGTAATGCTTTCAGCGTTCGCTTTGGCGTGGAGACAGCAGGCAACCTCCTTTATGGCTTGTCGCATCTGTTAGACGGTCCTCATTCTGAACAGCTGGATGCCTACACGCTGTTCAACATCGCTTATGCGCAATACGTTAAGACTGATTTCGATTTCTCCAAGAGCTTTCGCTTCGATGAGCGCAACTCGTTGGCTATACACCTGGGGGCGGGTATCGCTTTCCCTTATGGGAACTCCACCGTGCTGCCTTATGAAAAACGCTATTTCAGCGGTGGTGCTAACAGTGTTCGAGGCTGGAGCGTGCGTGGCTTGGGTCCTGGCGGCTTCTCGGGCTCTGACGGTAAGGTTGACTTCATCCGGCAGACGGGTGACCTGAAACTGGACTTGAGTGCGGAGTACCGCACACATCTGTTCTGGAAGATCGACGGTGCCGTGTTCGTGGATGCTGGTAATATCTGGACATTACGCGACTACGAGGAGCAACCCGGAGGTCAATTCCGATGGGACACATTCTGGAAGCAGATAGCGGTGGCTTATGGTCTGGGAATCCGCTTGAACTTCGGTTACTTTATTTTGCGACTGGATGGCGGCATGAAAGCTGTCAACCCTGCCTATGAGAGCGGTCGTGAGCATTTCCCCATTATTTATCCCAATTTCAAACGTGATTTCCAACTGCACTTCGCCGTGGGCTTGCCCTACTGATATCTATGGTCTTATGACAAAAAAGTCAAAAAATAGACCGAAAAGTAATTGACTTTGCAATATTTTCCGTACCTTTGCACACAGAAAAAAGGTACCTGTATGCTCAAGTTCTTATGTTTAGGCAGTGGAAGCAGCGGAAACTGTTATTGCCTATGGACAGACAACGACGGCATCCTCATTGATGCGGGTTTAGGCTTCCGCACGATGCGACGACATCTATCGTCCTTCGGTGTGGATGTCAAGCAGTTTCACACGGTCTTGATAACCCACGATCACGCCGATCATATCAAGTCCGTTGGAAAAATCGCTACGGAATTGGGGCTGCCGATTTACACAACAAAGATGGTTCATGAGGGCATTGCCCGCAACTACTGCGTAACGCCAAAGTTGAAAGCACATCAGCAGTTCTTCTTAGAGAAAGACAAGACGGTGCAGCTGGGTGATTTCAGTGTGACGGCCTTTCCTGTTCCTCACGACAGCAACGACTGTGTTGGCTATCGCGTGGAGGCTGAGGGGGTGCGCTTCAGCTTGATTACTGATGTGGGACACGTCACAGAGCGCATCAAAGAAGAGGTCTCAACGACAAACTATTTGGTGCTGGAGAGCAACCACGACCATGAGATGCTGATGGCCGGCCCTTATCCGGCTCACCTCAAAGGACGTATCTCTGGCGGAACCGGCCACCTCAGCAATACCGAAGCGGCCGAATTGCTGGCTAACAGCTCAAGCCCACAGCTGCGTCATGTCTGGCTGTGCCATTTGAGCGAGGAAAACAACCATCCCGTGCTGGCCAGCAAAACGGTGGACAGCATCTTGCGCAGTTACGGCATTGTGCCCGGCGTGGACTTTGTCGTGGAGGTGCTTCGGCGCAAAGTGCCCAGCGCCATCTATGAGCTCGCACCCGTCGCCGTGGATTAGAGATCCTCGGGCTGTTCGTCGTAGCTTTCGAAATGCTTGATCTCAGGGTTCTCGCTTTCCGAGGGAACGTAAAACTTGCAAATGCGCTTCGTCAGTGCCACTTGCCGTTCCTTGGTGATCTTGCATAGTGCGATGACAGGGTTCTGCTGCCATTGGTAATAAGCTCCTGCATTCTTGCAGTACATACATTTTACAAAAGGGTCGTTGCCTCCTCGTTTATTTGCTGAAGCCATGATGGTTTGTTTTAATTTCGGTGGCGAAATTAGTGAAAAAGGCTGAAGTAGCCAACTTTTCGAAAGAGAATCTTACAAAAAATCAATCACATCATCTGTTTTCCCTCCATGTTACTCCATATCCTATTCGTTGTCATAGGCGCAACCTTGGTACTCGTCGGTGCAGACAAACTCACAGATGGAGCAGTCTCCGTGGCTCGTCGTTTCCATATTCCCGAGATGGTCATCGGTTTGACAATTGTAGCCTTCGGCACATCTCTGCCAGAATTCATGGTGAGCCTGCTGGCCAGCATCCGAGGGGCTTCTGACATGAGCCTTGGTAACATCGTCGGCAGCAATCTTTTTAACACCTTGATGATTGTGGGCTTCTCGGCATTGTTCTGCCCCATCGTGGTTTCGAAGACGACGGTGGCGAAGGATATCCCGTTTTCGCTCTTGGCCAGTGTGGTACTGCCAGCCCTCGCGTTGGATGTGATGGTGAGTGGTGGCGCAGCTGATGTTCTTACGCGTGGCGACGGCCTTGTGCTGCTCAGTTTCTTTACCATCTTTATGGCCTACACCTTCTCCTTGGCCAAATCTGGCAATGCCGAGGTGGAAGTGGGGGAGGGCGCTCCGATGTCTGTAGGCCGGATGATACTCTATATCGTGTTGGGCCTTGTGGGGTTGATTGCAGGTGGTGAACTCTTTGTGGATGGCGCTTGCGGCATTGCCCGCACATTGGGTGTCAGCGATGCCGTCATCGGTTTGACACTGGTGGCCGGAGGCACCTCGCTGCCCGAACTGGCCACAAGCGTGGTAGCAGCCCGCAAGGGCCGTAGCGAGATGGCTATCGGCAATGTTATCGGCAGTAATTTGTTCAATATTTTCTGGGTTGTCGGCATGTGTGCAGCCATCCGTCCGATGGCGGTGATGGGCATTAGTACGACAGACTTCGCCATGTTGCTCGCGGGCTCGTTGCTGTTCTGGCTCTTTGCACGCACAAAACACCGTGTGGAACGTTGGGAGGGCGTCGTGCTCGTGGCCTGTTATGTCGGCTATGTCGCTTGGCTTGTCCTCTCCCTGTGAAGCCTGTTGCCTGAAATCATGCGGGTCGCTACTTTTGTCATAGGTCAAGATTCCACGCCATAGGAACAATTTTTGCACATAAAAGGTTGGTAGGTACGGAAAAAAAGTGTACCTTTGCGCCCGATTTTAAGAGACTGATTAGGTAAACCCGTTTAGGTAAATGAGGCAAAAGAAACTCCTTCCCGATTACATTTTTGAATCCAGTTGGGAAGTATGCAATAAAGTGGGCGGTATTTATACCGTTCTTTCTACACGTGCGAAAACTCTGCAGGATGCGATGCCCGATCGTATCATTTTTATCGGACCAGACTTCTGGCAGGGCAAGGATAATCCCCTTTTCGTAGAAGACAAGAAGCTGCTGGCTAATTGGCGCCGTGCCGCACTGAAGGAGAATCTCTCTCTGCGCATAGGCCGTTGGCAGATTCCCGGACGCCCCATTGTCGTCCTGGTGGATTTCGCGCCATTCTATGCCCAGCGCAATGATATCTATGGGGCCTTCTGGACTGATTTCCAGGTGGACTCCCTGCACGCTTACGGCGACTATGACGAGGCTTCAATGTTCTCCTATGCTGCCGGACGTGTGGTTGAAAGCTACTACAATTTCTTCTTGAATGAGAGCAAGCGTGTTGTCTATCAGGCCCACGAATGGATGACAGGTCTGGGTGCCTTGTACATACATAAGCATGTTCCCGCTATAGCTACCATTTTCACGACACACGCCACCACCATCGGGCGTAGTATTGCAGGCAACGGTAAGCCGCTTTATGACTACCTCTTTGCCTACAATGGCAACCAGATGGCAGATGAGCTGAATGTGCAGTCGAAGCACAGCATCGAGCGCCAGACGGCGCATCATGTGGATTGCTTCACAACCGTGAGCGATGTGACAGCCCGCGAGTGCTTCGAACTCTTGGACAAACAGCCCGACGTGGTGCTGCCCAATGGTTTTGAAATGGACTTCGTGCCGAAAGGCGTGACCTTCGTCAACCGACGTCGTAAGGCGCGTCAGCGTATCCTTGATGTGGCCAATGCCCTGATGGGAACGCAACTGACAGACGAGACGCTCATTGTGTCCACCAGCGGCCGCTATGAATGGAAGAATAAGGGCATTGATGTGTATCTCGAAGCGCTCTGTCGCACATTGCACGACGACCGCCTTCAGCGCCCCGTCCTTGCATTGGTGGAGGTGCCGGCATGGCAGGCGGGTCCGCGTCGCGAACTGCAGGAGAGATTAAAGGACGGAAAGACAGAGTCCTCCAAATTCTCTTCTCCCCTTCACGATCCCTTCATCACGCACAACCTTCATGAACCGGGCAGTGATATGACCTGCCAGTTCATTCATCGCTGCGGCATCACCAACCGCGAGAGCAGCCGCCTGAAGATTATGTTCGTACCCTGCTATCTGGATGGGGCTGATGGCATCTTTAATATGCACTACTACGATCTCCTCCTGGGACTTGACATGACCGTCTATCCCTCCTACTACGAGCCTTGGGGCTATACACCGCTGGAGAGCGTCGCGTTCAAGGTTCCCTGTGTCACCACGATGCTGGCGGGCTTCGGTCTATGGGCCAACGAGATGAAGGCCAATGCTGTGAAGGCATCCAGCGGACGTGCCGAGGAGGATGTGAACTGCTATCTCGACCGCGATGGCGTAGAGGTCATTCAGCGTACTGACTACAACTACAACGAGGTGGCTGACCGCATTCGCGATGAGATCATCGGCTTCTCACAGCTTTCTAAAAAGGAGGTCGAGGTGGCTCGCAAGGCCGCTGCAGCCCTCGCCGAGAAGGCTCAATGGAAGTACTTTATCAGCTATTACTACGAAGCCTACGACATCGCGCTGCGCCGTGCGCAAGCCCGAATGGCACAGGAGGCTGCAGAATAATCATTTTTTGTAACACACTTTTCCAAAAATAAAATTTATGAAGATTAAAGCAAGCAACGCCAATGAGGCTCAGTGGAAACCGGTTACCGTGAAGAGTAACATCCCAGAATCCCTGAACAAGTTGGAGGAACTCGCCCACAACATGTGGTGGGCGTGGAATCACAGTGCCCGCAGTCTGTTCTCGCGGCTTGACCCCGTCCTCTATGAGGAAGTAGGCCAGAATCCAGTCCTGCTGCTCGAGCGTCTCAGCTATGAGCGTCTCTCAGAGCTCGCCAAGGACAAGGATATCATCAAACGCATGAACGAGACCTATAAGGAGTTCCGCGAATACATGGATGTGAAACCTCGCACAGACCGTCCCAGCGTGGCATATCTCTGCATGGAGTACGGCCTGAACCAGGTCTTGAAGATCTACTCCGGCGGTCTCGGCATCCTCGCCGGCGACTATATCAAGGAGGCTTCCGACTCCAATGTTGATATGTGCGCCGTTGGTTTCCTCTATCGCTACGGTTACTTTACACAGACCCTCTCTATGGACGGTCAGCAGATTGCCAACTATGAGGCTCAGAACTTTGGCAGCCTCCCCATCGAACAGCAGATGGATCAGGACGGCAATCCCCTGGTCATCGAGGTTCCCTACATGAATTATAATGTACACGCCTATGTATGGCGTGTCAACGTAGGCCGCGTAAAGCTTTATCTGCTGGACACCGACAATGAGCTCAACAGCGAGTACGACCGTCCCATCACCCACGCCCTCTATGGCGGCGACTGGGAGAACCGTTTGAAGCAGGAAATCCTGCTCGGTATCGGTGGCGTGCTCTTGCTCAAGAAACTGGGTATCAAGAAGGACGTCTACCACTGCAACGAGGGTCACGCCGCACTCTGCAACGTGCAGCGCCTTGTGGACTACGTACAGAGCGGTCTCACCTTCAATCAGGCTCTCGAACTCGTGCGTGCTTCCTCCCTCTACACTGTGCACACCCCTGTGCCGGCTGGTCACGACTACTTCGACGAAGGTCTTTTCGGCAAGTACATGAGCGGCTATCCCCAGCAGCTCGGTATCTCATGGGATGAGTTCATCGGCATGGGTCGTCAGAACCCTGATGACCACGGCGAGCGCTTCTGTATGTCCACCTTCGCCTGCAACACCTGTCAGGAGGTCAACGGCGTCAGCTGGCTCCACGGCGAGGTCTCCAAGAAAATGTTCCAGAACATCTGGAGGGGCTACTTCCCCGAGGAGAGCCATGTCGGCTATGTCACCAATGGTGTGCACTTCCCCACATGGTGTGCTACCGAGTGGCGCAAGCTCTATGCTAAACACTTTGATCCTAACCACCTCGCCGACCAGAGCAACGAAGATATCTGGCACGGCATCTATGAGGTCAGCGACAAGGAGATTTGGGAAACCCGCATGGCACTGAAGACCAAGCTCGTGGACTACATTCGTCAGAAGTTCCGCGAGAGCTGGCTCAAGAATCAGGGCGACCCCAGCCGCGTTGTCAGCCTCATGGAGAAAATCAATCCCAACGCCCTCCTCATCGGTTTCGGTCGTCGCTTCGCCACCTACAAGCGTGCTCACCTGCTCTTCACCGATCTGGAGCGCCTCTCCAAGATTGTCAATAACCCCAACTACCCTGTTCAGTTCCTCTACACCGGTAAGGCACACCCCGCCGATGGTGCTGGTCAGGGTCTCATCAAGAAGATCTATGAGATCTCTCAGCGTCCTGAGTTCCTCGGAAAGATCATCTTCCTGGAGAACTACGATATGCAGCTCGCTCGTCGCTTGATTTCGGGTGTTGACATCTGGATGAACACCCCGACACGTCCTCTGGAGGCCTCCGGCACCAGCGGTGAGAAGGCACTCATGAACGGCGTCGTCAACCTCTCCGTCCTCGACGGATGGTGGCTCGAAGGCTATCGTGAGGGTGCCGGCTGGGCGCTCACCGAGAAGCGTACTTATGAGAATCAGGCCTATCAGGATCAGCTCGATGCGGCTACCATCTACAGCCTCCTCGAGAATGAGATCATGCCTACTTACTACGCTCGCAATGCCAAGGGCTACAGCCCCTCATGGATTCAGGTCATCAAAAACTCCATCGCCCGCATCGCGCCTCACTACACCATGAAGCGCCAGCTCGACGACTACTACACCAAGTTCTATACGCCTCTGGCTGCACGCTCCAAGAAACTGCAGGCCAACGACAACAAACTCGCCAAGGAGATTGCTCTTTGGAAGGAGGCCGTCGCAGAGCGTTGGGACAGCATCCGTGTAGTCAGCGCTGAGAAGGGTGAACCCCTGCGCGCAGGACAGATTGAGGCTGGTACCAAGTATGACATCAACATCGTCCTTGATGAGGCCGGACTCGACAACGCCATCGGCATCGAGCTCGTCACCCTCACAACTGATAAGAAGGGCGAAGACCACATCTACAGCGTAGAACCCCTGGAGGTCGTCAAGCGTGAAGGTAATCTCTACACCTTCCACGTGACCCACAGCATCAACAACGCCGGTTCGTTCAAGATTGCCTACCGCATCTTCCCAAAGAACGACCAGCTGCCTCACCGCCAGGATTTCTGCTATGTGAAGTGGTTCCTCTAATCGCAACACCAACGCAACAGGAACCCCGCCAGCTCATCGAGAAGGCGGGGTTCTTTTAACAAACACTCTATCTCTATCTCAATGAAACGTTTCCTTTTGTTCACAGTCATGCTGTGTGGCGTGCTTACGGTAAGCGCCCAAAATCCCTATCTCCCTTTGTGGGAGCATCTGCCCGACGGCGAACCGCGCGTCTTTGAAGACCCCGATCAGCCTGGCAAGTTCCGAGCCTATATTATCGGTTCACACGACACTCACTTCAGCGAATATTGTGGCAACGATGTCCGGATGTGGTCGGCACCCGTCGAAGACCTCACGCAGTGGCGCGATGAGGGTCCCATCTTTTCCTATTTCGTAGATGGCCGTTGGGATACGATGTTTGCGCCAGACTTGGTGGAGGTCAGAGACAAGACCACTGGCAAGAAGACCTATTGGCTCTATCCTCACTCCCGCGGATGGCGCCGTGTGGGAATGGTCTGCAAGAGCGACCGTCCGGATGGTCCCTTTACGCCCGTTAACTTGACGCCCGATGGCCGCGCCTGCGTTGAAGGCTCTCTGATAGACTTCGACCCCAGCGTTTTCGTCGAGACCGTCACCGACAAGAAGGATCCCGACTTTGCACGCGGCTTCCGTGCTTATGTCTTCTACGGCTTCCAGCACTCCACCGCCTATCAGCTCGATCCCGATAATATGTACGCTGTGCGTCCGGGCACCAAGGTCATTGACCCCTTCATCCCTGCCAGCAGTCATGACGGTCGCCTCTTGGACAAGGAAGGCAGCGAATACACGGCTCTCTACAAGGGCCAGAACCCGCTGGACTTCAACTTCTTCGAGGCCTCCAGCATTCGTCAGGTCGGCAACAAGTATGTGATGGTCTTCTCCGGCTACAGCGGCAAGGAGTATGGCCTCGGAAACACCAACAGCGCGCTGCGTTATGCTTACGGCGATTCTCCCCTCGGCCCCTGGCGTGCCGGTGGCGTTCTTGTCGATAGCCGTGGCGTGGTGCTCAATCAGGATGGTTCTAAGATTGTGACCTCTAATGCGGCCCATAACACCCACGGCTCGTTGCAGGAAATCAACGGCCAGTGGTATGTCTTCTACCATCGTCCACCGCGCGGCTATGCCAACGCTCGTCAGGCAATGGTGGCGCCCGTCAAGATTGAGTGGGACAAGAAGCCCGTGGCCAAGGGCGGACAGGTTCGCATCACCGCCTACGATCCCTTCGCTAAGGACAATGTATGGACAGCTAAGGCTGCCGATGGCAACGAATATCGTGGTGCAGAGGTCACCAGCGAGGGCTTCCAGATCTTCGGCTTGCCCCCGTATCAGTATTACAGCGCAGGCATCGCCTGCTACATGACGGGCCCCGGCTCTAACGAATGGCTGCAGGACAACCATGACATCTGGTCCAATCACATGGATCTCGCCGGCATCAAGAATGGTGGCGTCATTGGCTTCAAGTACTTTGGCTTCGGTGGTCTGCAGCAGACACAGAAAGGCGTGCCCGCCTTTGAGGGTACCAAGCAGGGCAATAAAACACAGTTCAACCTCTACCTCACTCCCAGTGGAAAGGGCGCCTTCAAGATTCATGTCATGCTCGACGGCCCCTACGCCACCAGCACATGGAATGGACGTGAGATTGCTGTCTTTGAAGTTGCTGCCGATGCTCCGCGCGATCCCATCGTTCTCTCCAAGTCTTTGGAGGCTGTCGAAGGACTCACTGGCAAGCACGCCATCTACCTCGTCGTCGAAGGCCCTGAAATCCAGGAACCGCAACAGCCGCAGGGCCGTCAGCAGTTTGGTCGTCGCCAGCAGCCCCAGCGTCCGCAGGGTCTCTTCGACCTTCACGGACTGGGCTTCAGCAAGAACGCCTCCCTCGAGGTTCCCATTGACCAGCGGAAAGGGAAGTATGCGGTCACCGCAGTTAACATCACAGTGGACGGCAAGCGCCTGAACATCCCTGCAACACCCATCTACAGCAGCAATGCCAATGGCTACACCGATGCCACCCACTATCAGGTTTATGCGCCACTGAAGGACAACTCCGTCCTGAAAGCCACTTCCGAACTTCCCGGCGTGACCTTCGAAATCAGTCCCGTCACTGCAGGCCGTGCCACTATACGCGCTACCTATCGGGGCCTTACGAAGACATTCCTCATCAACTAAACGATAAGACTTAGGTCTTACGCGCTGAAGAGCATGGTCTTAAGTCCATAAGACCATGCTCTTCATGCTTTCCAGCCCTTCTCTGTTCCTAAAAAGCCTCGGGAAGACATGAATTTCGATGTAAAGGGCGGTAGTCTCAGGATTTTATCGTACCTTTGCGCCCGCAAATCGTCAAAGAGTAAGATTCTTATTGTCAAATTGTCGAATCGTTGAGTAAATTACCCAATCGTAAATTGTCAAATTGTAAATAGTCAAATTGTCCAATTAATACATGATTACTGTCTCCAACCTTGCCATTCAGTTCGGCAAACGTGTCCTTTACAAGGACGTCAACATGAAATTCACCAACGGCAACATCTATGGCGTCATCGGCGCCAACGGTGCCGGCAAATCAACCCTGCTCAAGGCTATCAGCGGCGAGCTGGAAGCCAACAAGGGAACCATTGAGTTGGGCCCGGGCGAGCGCTTGAGCGTGCTGTCGCAGGACCACTTCCAGTACGACGGTGAGACAGTGCTGAACACCGTGCTGATGGGCCACACCGTGCTGTGGGATATTATGCATGAGCGCGATGCCCTTTATATGAAGGAGGACTTCAGCGATGCCGATGGCATCCGCGTGGCAGAGCTCGAAGAGAAGTTCGCCGAGTTGGGTGGCTATACTGCCGAGAGCGATGCAGGTGCGCTGCTGAGTGGCCTGGGCATCAAGGAGAAGAAGCACCAGATGCTCATGGGTGATCTCTCTGGTAAGGAGAAAGTCCGCGTGATGCTGGCCAAGGCGCTCTTCGGTGAGCCTGACAACTTGCTGCTTGATGAACCTACCAATGACTTGGACCTCGACACCGTGCAGTGGCTGGAGCAGTATCTCTCGGAGTTCGAACACACGGTGTTGGTGGTCAGCCACGACCGTCACTTCCTCGATGCCGTCTGCACACACACCGTCGATATCGACTTCGGCAAGGTGACGATGTTCGCTGGTAACTATTCGTTCTGGTATGAGTCCAGTCAACTGGCGCTGCGTCAGGCGCAGAACCAGAAGGCGAAGGCCGAGGAGAAACGCAAGGAGCTGGAGGAGTTCATCCGCCGCTTCAGCGCCAACGTGGCTAAGTCGAAGCAGACAACCTCGCGCAAGAAGATGTTGGAGAAACTCAACATTGATGAGATTCAGCCATCAACGCGCAAATATCCGGGCATCATCTTCACGATGGACCGCGAGCCCGGCAACCAGATCCTCGAAGTGGAGGGCCTGAAGGCTACGGCCGAGGACGGCACAGTGCTCTTTGACAATGTCTCGTTTAACATCGAGAAGGGGCAGAAAACCGTGTTCCTGAGCCACGACCCGCGTGCGATGACAGCTCTCTTTGAGATCATCAACGGCAATCGTGAGGCCGACAAAGGCACCTACAAATGGGGCTTGACCATCACCACGGCTTATCTGCCGCTGGACAACACGGAGTTCTTCAAGAGCGATAAGAACCTCGTTGACTGGCTGATGCAGTACGGCGAGGGCAACGAGGTGTTCATGAAGGGCTACCTTGGCCGAATGCTCTTCTCCGGCGAGGAGGTGCTGAAGAAGGTCAATGTCCTCAGCGGTGGTGAGCGTATGCGTTGCATGATAGCCCGCATGCAGCTGAAGAACGCCAACTGTCTCATCCTTGATACCCCCACAAACCACTTGGATCTGGAGAGCATCCAGGCCTTCAACAACAACCTGAAGCTCTACAAGGGCAACATCCTCTTCGCCTCTCACGACCATGAGTTCATTCAGACTGTGGCCGACCGCATTATCGAGCTGACCCCCAATGGCACCATCGATAAGCTCATGGAGTACGATGATTACATCAGCGATGACCGCATTCGTGAGCTGAAGGAGAAAATGTACGGTGAGGAAGCGTAAAGTTTGGAGCAGAAATGAGGCTTGGCACGTTCTTTGCAGCCCGTAAGGCAAACAAAACTACTACAACAATGGCAGAAGAATTGAAAGAGAAAGAAGAACTCGACAACGAAGTGAATGTCGAGAACACAGAAAAGGATAACACAGCAGAACCTGCTGCGGAGGGCGACTCTGCCGCCGGCGATGCGCCCGAAGCAGAAAAGACACCCGAGGAACTCCTCGCCGTCGCTCAGGCTGAAATTGAAGAATTGAAGACACAGGCGCTCTACAAGCAAGCGGAGTTCGAGAACTATCGCAAAAGAACCATCAAGGAGAAGAGCGACCTGATTCTCAATGGTTCCAGAAGCGCTGTCACGGCACTCTTGCCCATCGTGGATGACTTGGAGCGCGCTCTTCCCTCTATGAAGAATGCTGAGGATGTGGCTGCCGTCGCCGAGGGCGTGGAACTCATCTATCAGAAGTTCATCAAGGCGCTCGCGGGCTTGGGCGTCAAGCAGATCGAGACCGAAGGGCAGGAGTTCAATGTTGACCTGCATGAGGCTATCGCACAGGTGCCTGGCGTGCCCGATGAACAGAAAGGTCGCGTCATCGACTGTGTCGAGAAGGGCTACACCCTCAACGACCAGGTCATTCGTCATGCCAAAGTGGCAGTAGGGATGTAAAGAAAGGAGGAAAACATGGCAGAACAGAAAAGAGATTACTACGAGGTCCTTGGGGTCACCAAAACTGCTACCGAGCAGGAAATCAAGGCGGCCTACAAGAAGATGGCCATCAAATATCACCCCGACCGTCAGGGCGACAAGTCCGAGGCCGAGAAGAAGGAAGCCGAAGCCAAGTTCAAGGAGGCGGCTGAGGCCTACGATGTCCTTCATGATCCGCAGAAGCGACAGCGCTACGACCAGTTCGGCTTTGCCGGCGTGGGTGGCGCGGCAGGCGGCAGCTATCAGAACATGTCGATGGACGACATCTTCTCGCAGTTTGGCGACATCTTCTCCGATCTCTTCGGAGGCGGCGCATCGTTCGGTGGTGGATTCAATCCCTTCGGCGGCGGCTTCGGTGGCGGTGGCGCACGACACCAGCAACATCGGGGCGGCGACCTGCGCCTGAAGGTGCGGTTGACATTGAAGGAGTGTGCCACGGGTGTCACCAAGAAGTTCAAGGTCCGCAAGAAGGTTACCTGTACACATTGCCACGGCAGCGGCGCCGAGAATGGCAGCGGCGATACCCAGACATGTCCCACGTGTCATGGCAGCGGCTATGTGCTGCGCCAGCAGCGTTCCATGTTCGGAATGATGCAGACGCAGAGCGTGTGTCCCGACTGCGGCGGCGAGGGTAAGGTCATCAAGAACAAATGTCACCTCTGCGGTGGCACTGGCGTGCAGACCGGCGATGAGGTCGTAGAGGTGAAGATTCCCGCAGGCGTAGCTGACGGCATGGTCGTCACAGTCCCGGGCAAGGGCGATGCAGCCATTCACAATGGCGTCCCCGGCGACATCCAGGTCTTTATCGAGGTAGAACAGGACAAGGACTTCATCCGTCAGGACAATGACATCATCTACAACCTGCTCATCGACCTGCCCACGGCAGTGTTGGGCGGCAGTGTGGAAGTGCCCACACTCGACGGCAAGGTGAAGCTGAAGATTGAACCCGGCACACAGCCGGGCAAGGTATTGCGTCTGCGTGGCAAGGGCCTCCCGTTCCTGCAGGGTTACGGCTATGGCAATGGCGACCAGATTGTCAACATCTCTGTCTATATTCCTGAATCCCTCTCACGTGGTGAGAAGGAGATGTTCGAGAAGCTTCGCGACAGCGAGAGCATCAGCCCTACACAGAGTGTCAAGAACCGCATCTTCAATCATTTCAAACACCTGTTTGAATGAACTACCGTCAGACCATAGATTATTTATACCATGCAGCCCCGTTGTTCCAGAACATCGGGGCTGGTGCCTATAAGGAAGGCCTCTCCAACACCCTTGCGTTGGACAGCCATTTCGGGCATCCCCATCGTCGCTATCGCACCATCCATGTGGCGGGAACCAACGGCAAGGGCAGCGTCTCATCCTCGTTGGCCGCAGTTCTTCAGGCGGCAGGTCTGCGCGTAGGGCTTTACACCTCGCCGCATCTTGAGGACTTTCGTGAGCGCATCCGTGTGAATGGTGAGATGATTTCCGAGCAGCGTGTCGTGGATTTCGTGGAGCAGGAGCGCTCTTTCTTCGAGTCGCTCTATCCCTCTTTCTTTGAGTTGACAACGGCCTTGGCCTTCCTCTACTTCGCTGAGCAGGAGGTTGATGTGGCCGTTGTGGAGGTGGGACTTGGCGGGCGTCTGGATTGCACCAACATCATCTGCCCAGACCTCAGCATCATCACCAACATCTCCTTCGACCACCAGCAGTTCCTGGGTGACACACTTGCTCAGATTGCCACGGAGAAGGCTGGCATCATAAAAGTCGGTGTGCCTGTGGTGATTGGCGAGGCACCGGACGCCTCAGTGCACGAAGTGTTTGTGAAAACTGCCGGCAATACTTCCTCTATTCGTTTTGCGGATGAGGAAGAATGGCCTCTTGTTCCTTTCGAATTGCAGGGCGACTACCAATGTGCAAATCTCCGCACGGTGCAGTGTGCCATCGACGAACTCTGCAAGCAGCCTTTCTATGCCGCCCGTCTCACGGACGAGGCCGTGCGCGATGGGCTGGCTCATGTGAGCCTCCTCACGGGTTTGCGTGGCCGTTGGCAGCAGGTCGGGGAGCATCCCACCGTCGTTTGCGATGTGGGTCATAATGCAGCCGGCATCGCCTATGTCGTCCGTCAGTTGCTTCGTCAGGAGGCCCCTGTCCTGCGCGTCGTCTTCGGGATGGTCGATGACAAGGACTACGAACAGGCGCTCACGCTCTACGAGCAGTTGCGCGACAGGGCACAGTTCTACATCACCCAACCGTCCTCCCAACGAGCACTTGCCGCCCATGTCTTGGCTGAGGCGGCAGAGCGTCATGGCCTCCGTGTGCGCGTGTGTGTTCCTTCTATAAAGGAAGCCGTCGAGGCGGCACACGTTGATGCCTCTCCCGACGACTTTATCTTGATAGGTGGCTCCTGCTATCTCGTAGCTGACTATTTTACCACCTGCTGTTAACCCGTCAACCGTTAACTTGTTAACTTGTCAACTTGTTAACTTGTTAACTTGTCAACTTGTCAACTTGTCAACTTGTTAACTTGCCAACTTGTCAACTTGTCAACTTGTCAACTTGTCAACTTGTCAACTTGTCAACTTGTTAACTTGTCAACTTGTTAACTTGTCACCTCTCCCTACCTGCTTGCCTTGTACCGGTCACCCGTTTCCTTTACGATGGCACGGCGGTAGCGCTCCGGATATCCCGGACGGATGAGGGGCACGTGTTCGCCGCCTGCTGTACGCTTATATTGACCGTTCTCCTCGGGCTTCTCAGCCATGTCGTTGTACTTCACGATTAAGCGTTCAAACAGCCCGCGCCAGCGGTCCATCATGGCTCCCGCTGCACGACAACCGTAGGCAGACAGGTGTCGCACAGCCTCCTCGGTGCTCATGGACAGCGCCTCCTTGTCCGTCTTGTCAAGCAGTCCCTCGAAGTCGTTGTCCAACTGATCGCGCACCGCTTTCAATTCGGGGAAGAGCTGACAGTAGCGTGGATATACGAAGTTGGCCACGGCATTGCAGAGCCAGTAGGCGCTGCGTGGTGTGAAGGTGAAGGCGTTGGCAACGCTCTCAGAATAGCATTCAGGAATCTCGGTGGCACAGCAGTAGAGTGGGGTGTAGGCAACCATGTTCGCGTCGTCTAAGCCTACCCACAGCACACCGCCGACATGATTGGGCAGCCAAGAACGCATCTGTGCCACATAGGTGACGGCTGTCTGCTGCGTAGAGATGGGGCGTTCGTTGTAGTATTTCACGCTGTCCACCTCAAAGAAGAGCGGGGTAGGGCGATAGGGCATCTCATAGGGACCGGCACCAATGTCGGAGGTCATGTCAAAGGGTGTCCCCTCGAAATGGTCGCGCATCGCCTGCTTCAGGGCGTTCAGCGTTACGGGCTTGTCGGGCTTGATGCACCATGGCATCTCCTCCGTACCCTCTTCGAATCCTTGGGCATAAGGCAGGTAGCGTTCCATCCCTGTGCAGCAGCGGTTGAAGAAGCTCCACACGCGGGCATCGCAGATGCGGCGTGCCGAGAAGTCATTGGGCGCGTAGGCATCGCGGAACGAGAATTCCTTGTCCTTGCCTGTGAAGTAACCCTTCTTGCGTGCGAAGGAAATCACGTCCTTGGCATAGAGGCAGTTCTCCTTGTCCTTGAGTGGGAAGGTGGTAATACGAGCTTGGTTGGCGTGGCCCGTGATGCAGTCGTCGGGCAGCCGTCGCGCCACCCACAGAATGCCCTTTTCCCCGGGGCCGCGTCCGATCATGTCCATTACCCACACCTCATTGGGGTCAGCAAAGGTGATGCTTTCACCCTCGCTCTTGTAACCATAGGTGTTTGCCAGCGCCACCCACACATCAATGGCTTCGCGGGCATTCTTTGCTCGTTGCAGCGTCACGTACATCAGCGAGCCGTAATCCATCAGTCCCGTGCTGTCCACCAGTTCCTCGCGTCCGCCGAAGGTCGTCTCCAGGATGGTGAGCTGCTGGTCGTTCATCTGTCCCACGACACCATAGGTGTATGGCGCCTCGGGTATCTCGCCTAAGTAGTTGTTGGTCTCGTAGTCGTACAGTGCCCGCATCGTCCCTGCAGCATGTGTGCCGGCAGGGTAGAAGTGGATGAAACCGTACGAACCGTAGTCGTCGGCATTGTAGGTCGCCATCACCGAACCGTCGGCAGAGGCACGTTTGCCCACAATCAGATTGGTGCAGGCCATGCCCGTGGCAGCCATGAGAAGAGAGAGGATGAGAGTGCTTGTTCGTTTCATATAATCACATGTTTTGTTTTCGGCGTGCAAAGGTACAATAATATAATGTACGCGCGCGAGGGAAGCGGCGTAAAAAATTTTTTTTGCATGTGCGGATAAAATTTTCGCAGAAACGCTTGCAGGAATGAAAAAGTCGCCGTACCTTTGCACCCGCAAACGAGACAAGGAGCCCCCTGTTTTGCAGGGGCTGTAACTTACGCTCGCTCCGCACAAGGAGATTTGCACACACAACAAGAGTTCTTTGAAATAC
>SUYG01000034.1:0-4841 GCA_015060555.1 Prevotella sp. | reverse complement strand
CATTTGGCCAGGTCGGCACTCGACACCTGCGCAGCGTGTCGCTCAAGAATCTGTGTAATATAGAATTAAATGATTCATACTACAGGACAGGTAATCCGTGAAATCTGTGAAATCTGTGGTCAAAATTTACATCCGAAACTTCAATTACCTTATAAACCTAACAGACTTATGAAGATTGAAACCATCATGGCCAACCTGGAGGCCAAACATCCAGGCGAGAAAGAGTACCTGCAGGCCGTGCGCGAGGTGCTCATGAGCATTGAAGAGGTCTATAACCAGCACCCCGAGTTCGAGAAGGCCAAGCTCATCGAACGCCTCGTAGAACCCGAGCGCATCATCACGTTCCGCGTGCCCTGGGTCGATGACAAGGGCGAGGTGCAGGTGAACCTCGGCTACCGCGTGCAGTTCAACAGCGCCATCGGCCCGTACAAGGGCGGCCTGCGCTTCCACGCCAGCGTGAACCTCAGCATCCTGAAGTTCCTGGGCTTCGAGCAGACCTTCAAGAACGCCCTCACCACGCTGCCCATGGGCGGCGGCAAGGGCGGCAGCGACTTCAGCATCCGCGGCAAGAGCGATGCCGAGGTCATGCGCTTCTGCCAGGCCTTCATGAGCGAGCTCTACCGCTACATCGGTCCTGAGATCGACGTGCCTGCCGGCGACATCGGCGTCGGAGCCCGCGAGATCGGCTACCTCTTCGGACAGTACAAGAAGCTCACGCGCGACTGGAGCGGCGTGCTCACCGGCAAGGGCCTCGAATACGGCGGCTCGCTGGTGCGTCCCGAGGCCACCGGCTTCGGCGGTCTCTACTTCGTCAACGAGATGCTCAACACCCACGGCCTCGACATCAAGGGTAAGACCGTGGCCATCAGCGGCTTCGGCAATGTCGCGTGGGGTGCTGCCACCAAGGCCACACAGCTCGGCGCCAAGGTCATCACCATCAGCGGTCCCGACGGCTACATCTACGACCCCGACGGCATCAGCGGCGAGAAAATCGACTACCTGCTGGAGCTCCGTGCCAGCGGCAACGACATCTGCCAGCCCTACGCCGAGGAGTTCCCCGGCTCCAAGTTCATCGCCGGAAAGCGTCCGTGGGAGCAGAAATGCGACATCGCCCTGCCCTGTGCCACGCAGAACGAGCTCAACGGCGAGGATGCCCGTCAGCTCATCGCCAACGGTGTGCAGTGTGTGGGTGAGATCTCCAACATGGGTTGCACGCCCGAGGCCATCGATGCCTTCATCGAGGCCAAGATGATCTTCGCCCCCGGCAAGGCCGTCAACGCAGGCGGCGTCGCCACTTCGGGTCTCGAGATGAGCCAGAATGCCATGCACATCAGCTGGAGCGCCGAGGAAGTCGATAAGCGTCTCCACGGCATCATGCACGCCATCCACGCCCAGTGCGTCAAGTACGGCACCGAGCCCGACGGCTACGTCAACTACGTCAAGGGCGCCAACATCGCCGGCTTCATGAAGGTCGCCAAAGCGATGATGGCACAAGGAATTGTGTAACAATTCTGCCTCATCGCTTTGGCAAGCTCGGCGTAGCGTAGCGAAGCCACGGTTCATTGCGCGATGATGGCACAAGGAATTGTGTAAGATGAGTGACTAAATATAGAAAGGGTGCACATGATTTGTCAAATGAAATCATGTGCGCCTTTTCTGTATTCAGTCAAGAATAACGGATAAATCATGAGATTTCCATGGGTTAGCAAGGGCGAAACGTGGATAAGGAGCTAAGAAATAGGGTTGTTAGCTTATTCTGCGAGGTTGCTATTTTTCCATGGGGTAAGCGATACAACCTATGAATAAAAGCCGTACCTTTGCCGCAGAAATCTTAACAACTCAATATGAAAACCTGTCATTACCTCTTCGTATTGCTTCTCATGTTGTCCCTCGCGGCCTGCCGTAGAGACCGGGCAGCGAACGAGGACTGGCGCGATGCCCGCTTCTGCTTCGAGCAGGGACTCGCGGCCCTTGACAGCGACAGCGTGAGGACAGGCGAGCTGCTGCTGAATGAGGCTGTTCAGTTGGCGCACAAGGAGAAGGACTGGCATACGATGTATCTGGCACAGCAGCGGCTGGCAGAGTCGCTGGCATGGGGAAACAGCAGGGCGGCGTTGGAGATGGCTAAGCAGGCGCTGACGACCTACGAACAGCACCCCGACGATGAGCGCAACCACATCATGTTATTGGATTACGCGGGCACGTATGCGTCGCAGGTGGCATTTCACGAAAATAGCGATTTCACCGAGGCCTTCTCCTATACGCAGAGAGCTTATGAGCTGGCCGACAGCCTGGGCGATGCAGAGCTGCTCTGTGAGACGCTGACGAGTCTGGCCAACATCCATTGGGGCGCCGATGACTTCCCGGCAGCGCTACGCTACGCACGTGCTGCCGAACGCTTGGCACCCGAGCATCTGCTGTCAGCGACCTTGCAGGTGCTGGCGCGCTGTCTGGTCAGTTGCGACTCGCTGGCGGCGGCCGAGGCCGTGTATCGCCGTATGCAGCCGGGCGACGACCTGCAGGCAGCGTATATCGTGCAGAGCAATTTGGCGAAGCTGGCCTTACACCGTCATGATATAGAGGAGGCAGAGGAGGCCATTGACGAGGCCTTTAGCTATGCCGAGGAACTCTACTATAAGGCCTTGCAGCAGAAGGATGACTACTACCAGACGGCGCTGCGGCAGGAACGCGAGAATGAGCACCTGCGCTATACCGAGCTGCTGCAGCGCTTGGCACTGTGTGGCGGACTGGCTATGGTCATCATGGCAGCCATCGCCGCCTTCGTGATTGTCCGTGGACGTATGCAGACGCGCGAACTGCTACACCGACAGGAGGCCGCGGCACAGCAGGAACAGCTGCGCCAGCGCGACAGCATGATCCATTTCCTGCAGGACTTCATCCTGGAACGCTGCGACGTGGTGCAGAAGCTGGGCGAGAGTGCCGAACGCCACATCAATATCTCTGCCCACGAATGGGAGGAAGTGGAACACACGCTCGACGCTATCGACGGCAACCGCTTCACACGCCTGCGCGCCCGCTACACAGAATTAAAGGAAGAGGACGTCCGCCTCTGCATCCTCATCAGCCTGGGCCTCACCAACCGCGCCATCGGCAACATCTACGGCATCAGCATCTCTGCCGTGCAGCACCGCAAACTCAAACTCAAGAAAGAAGTCTTCGGCGAGGACGACCCCGAGACAACGCTGGAGCAGGTGCTGGAGAAGCTATGAAAAATAAAAATGAAAAGTGAAAAATGAAAAGTGAAAAGTGAAGAGTGAAAAATAAAAACTACTTGACTCTTGACTCTTGACGAATGACAAATGACGAATAATTAATAAAACGATACGACTATGAAACGACTGCTTACAATTCTATGCCTGTTGATTCCATCTCTCGGCATCAAGGCCGGAACACTGAGAGGAAAGATTATCGATCAGGATGCTCAACCTGTGGCTGGAGCTGTGATAACATATTACTCATGCTCAGACAATAGCATCCTTGCATCTACGACAAGCGATGTTAATGGCAATTGGGAATTGAGTTATGAAGATGCGTGGAACATTATACACATCGTAGCCCGCGCAGAAGGCTATACATCATACACATTACATGGTTTTAATGTCAGTATGAATCATACATGGCCCAAAATCATCTTCCGCCTTTTAAATGCCATTGACTATAAAGCGGGCAAACGCTCAACGATATACCTTCCTGAAGCTCCTGATGCCTCTTGGGGCCGTTTCTATCGTCTTGACCATGAAGACGGGAATAAGGTTGTTTTTGAAAGGGAAGGCACTCCCAAAGCATACGTCCCATACGTTTTCTTCCCTTATCAGGACTTGCATATTGATATTAGCAAGATGGATTTGTCCGACCATCACGACCAAGTCCAGTTAGAGCGCATTTCTTTTTCAAGTGCTATCAACTATATAGTAATAGAACAGCCCGGGAGTCTCGTTACGCAATCGGTGGATGAAATACGCCCCTATGCGGAATATAGCGAAGAGGGAGCTATAGTGGACTATCTGTCTCCTGCACCCATGCATGCTATCCTTTCATGGAGGTGGTATGACTTCTTTGAAGGAAATAAGGAAGACGGTACATGGCAAGAAGTCTCTCCCGAATTCATCTTCCACGACCCGGAACCGACGACCTATCATCCATTTGTAGAACCGGGGAAGCGCTGGTGTGTGCATGGATTCAACATGGGAAGCCAGCACACAGTTACCGATTACTATTTCTCAGTAGATAAAATCCTGTTTGAAAGAAACGGGCATAGCTATGAACAACTACGTGCCAGGACAGAAGACGGGAAAGATGAACTTGTAGGCTGGTTCCGTGAAGAGAACCAACGTATCTATATGTACAACGAGGAGGAAGACAAGGACGTTCTAACTTATGACTTCTCGCTCAATGTGGGCGATAGGTTTGAGCCAGAATACGGCGATTTTGAACATTGCGAAGTCACTAAGATTGATTACCTCATGGTATATGGTGACTCCCTGAAAGTCATTAACTTTGAGGCGAATGACAAGACTTCAGACACCGCTGTACGAGTTAATTGTCGATGGATTGAGGGAATCGGTAGTGAGATGAACCCCTTAGACGGATTATTCTCGCATAGTGCCCCGAATTCGTGGAGCTATCATCTGGCCTATGTGGCTGGAAACACATATCTGCCTTTCTCCTTCGGTATTCCATATAATGGCTGGTGGGGCCAGGACTTAGCAAGGGGAGAGGAAGATCAGGACTATGCGAGAACACATTCCTTCAATGAAAACGATTTGCACTATGAACTCGTCCCTGACCCCGTGCACGATGCCTATGCCCTGCATGTATCT
>SUYG01000033.1:0-44949 GCA_015060555.1 Prevotella sp. | reverse complement strand
TTGGCCTTATGGAAAGAAGAGCTTGGCCTTATGGAAAGAAGAGCTTGGCCTTATGGAAAGAAGAGCTTGGCCTTATGGAAAGAAGAGCTTGGCCTTATGGAAAGAAGAGCTTGGCCTTATGGAAAGAAGAGCTTGGCCTTCCTGGGAGTTCCACCAGTGGAACTCCCAGGAAGGCCAAGCAGAGGGTGAGATGTTGCTATTTTCCATGGTTCACGCCGCGGGTGGCTTTGGGCTGCACGGCGACGGTGTCCTGAGAGACGGCTGCGCGGGTGACAGGGGCGTTGAGGGTGTCAGACTCGGGGGCATTGAAAGCATCCAGATTGAGGGCTTGCTTGGTGTAGTAGCCTCCGTAGTAGCGACGGTCGTAGTCGTAGTCATAGCCGTAGTAGCCCTCACTCTCCCAGTAGCGATCATAGTTACGCAGGCGGAAGTCGGTGCTGGAGTAGCGGCCGTCAATGCGTCCCCAGAAGTTGTCGGCGTTGAGGCCGTAGCGGCTGATGGTGCAGTCGAGGTCAGGCTCGCCATAGAAGCGGAGGTAGATGACCTCATTCTCAACGTAGTAGCTGAAGTCATGGCGCACCTGCGTGTTGCCGTAGCGACCATAGTAGTCAATCTGCGTGCCGGTGCCCTTGCGGTAGCCCCAGCCTTCGGGGTAGAAGATGATGTCGGAGCCACGGGCAGGGATGCCATCGTAGTACATATCGAGGTCACCGAACCAGTGGCCTTGCAGGTAGTAACCCACGTTTTCGTCGCGATCAATCTCGCAGCTGGTGAGGCTAAATGCAGTGATGAGCAGCAGGCTCATGAAGGCGATATTGGCGTACAATTTCTTCATAGTAGTCATCTTTTTAGTGGTTTGATGCTGCAAAGGTAGGGACTTTCTGATGCGTCTCCAAGGGAAAACACCTAAAGCTGATGGGATTTTCCCCATAACTTTTTCCTTTTTCCTTCATTTTTCACTCTTTCATTTTTCACTCTTCACTTTAATTTGTACTTTTGCAGCATGAAAGATGAAACACGGCCCTCCTACCCGCCCCTGAACCTGCCTGCGGCCGAACTGCGGCTGGAGCAGGCTGAGGGTGGCTACACGGTCTTCGACCCGCTGCGCCGACGCCATGTGCGACTGACGCCGGAAGAGTGGGTGCGTCAGCATTTCACGGCATTCCTGATTCAGCACAAGGGCTATCCAGCGGGCCTGCTGGGCAACGAGGTGTCGCTGACCATCAACGGGATGACGCGGCGCTGCGACACAGTGCTCTACGGCCTCGACCGTCAGCCGCGCATGATCATCGAGTATAAGGCTCCGACGGTGGCGCTGACACAGAAGGTATTCGACCAGGTATGGCGCTACAACACGGTTCTGCGCGTGGAATGGCTCATTGTCAGCAACGGTCTCCACCACATCGTCTATCACTTGAACAGAGAAAAGAACACCTACGAATTCCTCCCCGACATTCCGTCTTACGAGACATTGAAAGACTGACCTCCTCTCCTCCATATTCAAAAAAGGCAACTACATGGGAAAGTCATTAGTCATTAGTCATTAAGCAAAATCAACCCTGATGAAGCGGCACTAAATTTAGTGAGGAAAGAATCCGTTCCCGAAATCCTAAATGACTAATGACTTAATGACTATATTTTAATTTTCCTTAAAAAAGTTGGTAAAACATTCGAGAACCGCAATGGAAATGTCGTACCTGTGAGGTTTTAGTTCACGACAAACTTTCCTGTTTGTTCTCCGATTTTATAAATATAAACGCCAGGACGATATGTTCCGATATGAATTAGTACGTCACCTTCCGATACGTTCAGCTGTTGACTTTCTATAACAGTCCCGTTGCTATCAACAACTAATAATGGAAAATGATTATTATTGTTGGAGAAAGGAATTGTGACTGTATCGTTAGCACTCCTGTAATGAACTTGTCTTTTTTCTTGAATGTCTTGAATTTGTGTTGTTGGGCCGTTGAATTTGTATACATCTGTTGTGTATTTAATCGTTGTCCCAGACAAAGAGCCTTTCCATACCAGCAATATATATTCTCCATTTACACGGTAAATAAACGGATAAACAGTTGCATAATAGACTCCGATTGCAAAAGACTGAACCAGTTTGCCATTGGCATTATATAGGCCACATGATTGCAAGGACCCATTTCTGCCAACATTGAAAAACATCAAAGACTTGTCTGATGTTAGTTTGCTTGTTGGATAACTAGATTGTAGTTCATAACCGCTGGGGAACTCAAAGTAGTATTCCGTCTTGGAAACCTCATAATTGGGACTAACAAGATTAATTGTGAGCTTATTTCCACTGCAAGCTGTGTAGTAATAAAAACCCATGTCGCATGGAGGTGCAGATAGATTAACAAAAGGTAATTGATCAACGAAATTATCATCATCATCATATTGAGATGACATAATGCTGTATTGGCCATCCAATGTCTTTTCCAGCGTGAATAACTTTTGTGCTTGACCCATCAAGCAACCAAATAGCATGGTAATGAAATAGATTTTTCTCATAATGTTATTCTTTTATATTTATAATAGTTCTCTTGCTATCCACGCGCAAGCCTCTGCATCGGCAAGTGCGTGATTATTCATTTCTCTGATTTATCAGGTTCACCACCACCTTTACCATCACATCTTTCTCTTCAGTCTTGCTCTCTGCTATCATCAAAGTTAAGGCAACGAGAGTGTTATCAGCCAAACGCTTAGAGCCATCTTTGCGATAGAGGATGTGGTTGTTGTTGAGGAACCAGAGGAAGAGGGTGGCTGCAATGCGTTTATTTCCGTCGCTGAAGGAATGGTTCTTGGTGACAAGGTAGAGCAACATGGCGGCTTTCTCCTCCACGCTGGGATAGAGTTCCTCACCTCCAAAGGTCTGGTATATCTGTCCGATGCTACTCTTAAAGGAGTCATCTTTTTCATTACCAAAGAGTGCTGAACCTCCGAATTTCTCTCGCAAGCCATTGATAGCCTCCATCGCATTCTCGTAGGTAGCATGGAATGGCTCTTCCTTGGTCGTTTTATCGATAGTCAGTCGCTCGTAATCATAGTTGTCGAGCGTGTCGAGGGCGTAAGTGTAATTCGTCACCACCTCGAAGAGGGCATTCGTCTCGTCGTTCGACAGCAGAGGCTTACTTTGTATCGTGCGCCCCAACATTCCCACCAGTTGGCGCAACTCGCCAATCTGCTCTTTTCTAATACGCTCGTTGACGGCATAGCCTTTGACAAGATAGTCCTTGATGATGTTACGAGCCCAAATGCGGAAAGCAGTACCACGTTTGCTTTTGACGCGATAACCGACGGAGATGATGACATCGAGGTTATAAAGGACTGTTTCTTGTATCTGCTGTTTCCCTTCAATCGCACCATGTCGAGTGGTATGTGCAAATTTTGCACACACCTCTTCTCTGTTCAACTCACCTTCATTAAAAACATTATTGATGTGGCGAGTTATTACAGTTCTGTCTTTCTGAAAAAGAGCGGCCATTTGGGCTTGCGTCAACCACACAGTCTCATTCTCCAGACGAACATCAATCTGTGTCTGTCCGTCCTCTGTCTGATAGATGATAATCTTATTCTCTTCCATATCGTTCGTGATTTCGCCCGCAAAGATAACCTTTTTCTTTCACAAAGAGTCTGCAAACCTCAAAAATATGTCATTCATGAACGCCCTTTTCACAGTATCTCCAAGGCAATGGCCGCACACGCCTCTGCATCGGCAAGTGCATGGTGATGGTTCTCTAAACAGTAACCACATTCAGCAGCAACAGTGTGCAGCTGGTGGTTGGGTAGATGGCGGAACTTGCGACGGGAGGCGGCCAGCGTGTCGTAAAACTCATAGTCAGGATAGTCCATCTGATAGACGTGGAAAGCTGCTTTCAGACAGCCCTCGTCAAATGGCTTGTTGTGAGCCACCAATGGAAGACCTTCTATCAGAGGTTCTATCTGCGCCCAGACCTTTGGGAACACAGGGGCATCATCTGTATCTTCGTGACAGAGTCCATGAACCTGCGAGCACCAATAGTTATAATAGTTCGGCTCCGGCTGGATGAGTGAGTAGAACGAATCTACTATCTCGCCATTGCGAACAATGACGATTCCTACAGAGCATACGCTGCTACGCTCATTGTTGGCCGTCTCAAAATCTATGGCTGCAAAATCTCGCATACAGTGTACTTTTCCTCTGTCGTTGTCCATGTTTCATGATTTTGCTGCAAAGAAAGGAAGAAGGTACGCCAATTTGTGGCAGAGGTTTGAGAAAATCTCAAATTTACAGGGGGAACCAGACGAAGGCAGCGGCATCCCAGAGGGCGTGGCTGATGACGATGGCGGGAAGCTGCCGAGGCATCAGGCGATAGAGGCCACCCCAGGCGAGGCCGCATACGAGAGCAGCCATGATGAGCATGAAGTTTCCTGAGGGCAGGTGCACGAGGGTGTAGGCTGCAGTGGCGAGGATGTAAGCCCAGTTCTTGGCCTTGCGCGCCGCACGGGCCTTCGGCATCCGGCGATAGCGCCGCATCATATACCACACGAGCGACTGCTGTACATAGCCGCGCCAAAAGAGCTCTTCGGCAGGACCGATGATGAAGAGCAGCAACAGCGACAGCAGCCACGGGGCATTGCCTGTCTTCATGCCGTAGATGAGATCGACCTGCGGACGCGCAAAGTCGAACATCCACTGCGACAGCTTATCCCCCACCCAGAACACACACCACAGCAACATGGCAATGACAGCGCCCAGGACTGCCGTGAGGCACCAGTCACGGACACTCATGCGAGGCCAGCGCAGACCACCGAAGAGCCACGCAAGCGCTGTGAGGATGAGCGCAGAAGCGGTCATCGCATACCAGAAATTGAAATACGATGCCGTCCATGGCGAGAACATCAGGAACCACAACGTGGCGGCAACAAGGAGGGAAGAGAGAATACGGGGCACGGGGGAGGGAGGGGTTATGGTTAAGGGTTGAGGGTTTATGGGTGAGGGGTGAGGGGTTATGGGTGAGGGTTGAGGGAGGAGGGGTCATAGATAACGGCTGAGGAGGAGGCCGATGATGAGGAGGAGGCTGAAGAGGAGCTGCAACTGGGCAGTCTTCTCATCGAGATTGGCATAGGACTCCTTGCCACCTTGTTTGTAGGCCAGAATCGTGCGGGCGTTCTTGACGGCTACGGGCATGGCCAGGAAGGCGATGCCGAGCCACCAGGGCTCCACACGCGCTATCATCAGCCCCACGAGCCACAGGAAGGGCACCAGGACCTCGGCGGCATAGAGCCACACGCCAAACTGGCGACCTGTGAGCATGGGGAAGGTGGAGATGCCGGCACGGCTGTCGGTCTCGATGTCGCGAACGTTGTTGGCATGGAGGATGGCCACCGTGATGAGGCCCACGGGCACAGCCAGCCACAGCACAGGCCAGTGTATATCGCCGGAGACGATAAACGAGGTTCCCGTCATGGGCAGCACTGAGTAGCACAGGATGATGACGAGGTCGCCCAGCGCATGGTATTTCAGATGGGGATAGAGCAGCGACAGAGCGATGCCGGCGATGCCGATGTACAACAGCGGCAGACCTGTGAGGGCCACAAGGGCAAGACCGCCGGCCACGGCGATAATGTTGAGGGTGATGGAGAGGCGCTTGAACTCCTGTGGCGTGAAATCGCCGTTGACAAGCAACTGCACACCGAAGGTGTCCTTGGCATCGACACCGCTGCGGTAGTCTGCGATATCGCTCCAGACATTGCCGGCAGCGTGCACGAAGATGATGTTCACAAGCGTCCACAGAGCCAGCCAGCCATTGAAGGCTGTGCCCTGTGCCCAGCACCAAGCAATAGTGACGAGCACGGGCATCGCAGATGCGGGAAACGACCACGGACGCGTAGCCAATACCCAGTCCTTAAAAGAATGTTTCATGTACCTTTGTCATTGGAATTCCGCGACAAAGGTACACAAAAGTTTTCAGAAACAGCAAGAAATCTGTTCAGAAATGCAGCCCAGTGCCCAAACCAATGACATCGGCGACACTGCGGAGCCCCTTCTATTCGAAGGTGCGCAGGGCGGCTTCCATCTGCCGCATGAGGTTGCGCTTGGGCGAATGGGGCGAGTAGATGAAGCCCTCGGTGACGAGGACGCGGCGGGCGCCAGTATCGATGCGCTCCAGCGCCACGAAGGCACCGCCCAGCGCAGCGCCACGCATCTCCCACAGGCCGTGGACCTCATGAACGCTGGCACCGCCAATCGTGCGCATACGCGACATAATAAGAGGTTCGCGCGCGAGGGAGTCATCGTGAGAGGTCACCGTGGCCGTCTGCATCCACTGTCCCGCCTGTGCGCCGGGAATATTGATGCACATGACGCTGTCGCGCTTCGCCACATACTGCTCAGAGGTGAGCGGACAGCCGTTCCATGCGTAGCTGTAGAAGACGAAGTTCTGGTCGCGGTCGTTGAGGTTCGTGCCCGTCCACAGGAAGTCCTGCCCCACCTTGGCGGCGTAGAGACCATCGGGGACGCAGATGCGATGGCCGAAGCGCTGCAGGCTGTCGGCCGTCATGCGGCTGTATTTCCTGCGCAGGCGCGCAGCCTCCACCTCCAGCTCACAGTCCACAAACAGGTCTGTCAGGCGCTGACGCTGTGCACCGATGAAGGCGGCCAGCTCCTGTGCATTGCGCGCCGTGACTTTCACCTCAATCTGCGGGCGCGCCACCACATTGCGGGCCACGCCCAGAGTGGGTTTCTCTGCATCCGCCTCCACACTCACAAGCAGGCGGTTGCGCATCGTTCGCCAAGCCGTCAGGTTTGCCTCGCCATAGACGACATCCACGCGGAACATCGGCTCATGCTGGTTGAGCACAGGCGTGGAAGCCTTCAGCACCGCCTCCAGCGTGTCCTTGAGCGCGCCTTGATACAGTGCCTGCGGGATGATAACAGCCAGCTCATAGGGCAAGCCGCGCGAGGGCGGCAACTGCGCCGCCCGTTCGCTTTTCGGCGAGCAGGCCGTCAGCAGCAGCGCTGCCAGCAGTGTCAGGATGATGGACTTACGCATTGATGATATGTACATCGCGCTGTGGGAAGGGGATCTCGATGTGGTGAGCGTTCAGTGCCTCATAAATGATTTCCTTGGCCTCAGCAGCCAGCGTGTACTTCTCCTCGACAAGCACCCAGATGCAGACCGTGAGATCCACGGAGCTGTCGCCGAAATCCGAGAAGAGTACGGAGATGTCACGAGCCGGATCAACGATGTAATCACCGGCAGCGTTCGTTTCCTGCTGCACAGGCTTCAACGACTCGGTGAGGATAGCGCGAACCTCGTGGACATTGGTGCCGTAGGCCACGCCTACGGGCAGCTTCAGCAGCTCGTAGTTGTAGTTGCGCGTCATGTTCTTGAAGTTCTTGCTGAAAAGCGTCTTGTTGAGGAAGGCGATGACACAGCCGTCATTGGTGATGATCTGCGTGCTCTGGTAGCTGATACTCTCCACCTTGCCGCGAATGCCGTCGCACTCGATGAAGTCGCCCACGCGCAGGCGGCCGGCCATCAGCGAAAGGCCATAGAAGAAGTTCTCGATGAGGTCCTGCATAGCAAAACCGAGACCTGTGGCGAGACCTGCCGTGACGATGGAGATACCGCTCTTAGGCACATTCAGGATGACCAGCGTGATGATGAAGTAGAGGCCCCAGATGATAATGGCAATGACGTTGCGCGCCAGCGTCGTGTTCAGCGACTCGTCGGAACTCGTCTGCAGGCGGAAATAGACATAGAAGCTGCGGACGGCGTAGTTCAGATAGCGGAACACAAACCATAGGGCTGCCACCAGGCACAGCTTGAAGAGCGACACCTGAATCAGATCCGGCACATTGATGAAATTCGTGAAGAAGGCCTTATGGCAGATGCTGGTCATCTCGAAGATCTCGGCAGCCCAATAGAAGCTGACAAGGATGGAACCCACAGCCATGATGGGCACGAGGGTGAGCTTCACGAAATCGTAGAACCACGTGGTAGTGATGAATTGTCCGCGCCGCATCTGGCGGAAGACGGGGGCAGCCAGCTCGGAAACATCCTCGTCCTGATCCATCTTCTCGCGCAGCTCGGGGCAGAGGCGGCGCAGCATGAAGCGGTTCTCGTAGGCCTCCATCAGATCGTAGAAGCACGTGATGGTCATCACGGCTGCCAGCTGGAACGTCCACCACACCAGAATCTGCACGGCCAGAAGCGTGTAGCCTATCCATGTGGCGATGCAGGAGACGACCATCACTATGGTGGTGAGATGGCAGCACACGACATCCAGCATCGGCAACCCCTCCTTATGACGGCGCACGGCCAGCAGCTGCCACACCGTGAAGGCCAGCAGCAGCGGCGGCAGGATGAGGTTGAGGAGACTGTTGGTGATGAGCACGATGCGGAACATGATGACCAGCGAGGCCAGCGTGATTAGCGGCATGTAGATCTTCGAGGCGTGAGAGAGCTGCTCGCCCTTCAGACGAATATACAGCGACAGGAAGATGACCTCCAGCAGCCACGCCATCGTGATAATCAGCGAGGTGCTCATCTGGATGAAATTTCTGTCCACCAGCGAGCGCACAATCATCACGATGATGGCGAAGAGCGCCACACCGATGACATTGGTGAGCATCTGCCGCTTCTGACGGAAGTTCTCGCTGCGCCAACGACGCGGCAGTAGCCAGCGTAGCACAATATACGTGAGGCCCATCGACAGCGTGAGGTAGAAGATGACGAAGATGCTGATGAACAGCACAGGCACCCCGCGCCACTCTGAGTAGTTGTGCTCGTGGTCGCGGAAGGGCGCATATTTCTTCGATGCCGACTGCTTCGCCAAATGCATGTACATCGGGAAGTTCGAGAGGATGCTGAAATAGTTGGAGCCGCCGTTCCTGAAGATGTTGTCCTGCAACAGCCTGTAGCGCGACTGCGCAAAGGCATTCAGCTGCGACACCTTCTCCTTGACGCTGGCGTAATAGGAGCTCTCCGCCTCCATCGTCTCCAGGAACTTCTGCATATTATCGCGCAGCGTCTCGGCATACTTTAGGCATTCGCTGCGGTCCTTCAGTTGCTGGCCCGAGAGGTAGAGGGGCTCGTGCGGCACCTCGTCGCCCATGGCCTCGCCCAGCGGACGATTCGGCATTGCGCTGACAGCCTCGGGGTCGATATCGCCCATCGTGGATTCCAGCGAGTCGATGGCATTCAGCACCTTGACATCGCTCTCCGTGAGCACATCCTCGTTGCCGTTCTCCACAGGGGGCATACTCTTCAGCGCCACGATGAGCGAGTCGTAACGCTCAATCTCGTTGCGCATACGCAGCATCATCTTGTCGTAGGGCAGCTTGCCGCCACGCTGGTTGTCCAGCTGGCGATAGAGGTTCACGGCCTGCTGGCAGGCATAAGCCATGTCAAACGTGTTGTCCATAGACTGTGAGTAGAGCATCAGCCCTATCTGCTCACACTGGTTCATGAACCACACCAACTGCTGGTGCTGCGCAGCACCCTGCTGCTCGTAGCGCGCCATGAACATCTGCTGTTTCTGATAGTCGGCAGCCAGTTCCTCGCGCAGCACGCCCAGCGTGCGGGCCAGGTCGCGCTCCTTCAACACAGCCTGAGCTGGCACCACGGTCAGCACACACACCACGACGACAACGGCTCTGAGGAAGAGCCCGTGTAAGCGTTGTCCAATTGTTACTTCCATGAGCGTAGCGAATTAACTTCTTATTTACTTCTTGTTATGTTCCTATTAACCTCTTGTTTTTTACTCCCCTTCTTATCACTCCCCCTTTTGAAAAACAAACCCCTGCAACTCTGAAAATTGCAGGGATTTCTTCTTGGGTGACTAGTGGGACTCGAACCCACGACATTCAGAACCACAATCTGACGCTCTAACCAACTGAACTATAGTCACCATGTTGGAAAACGCTCCAGCCTCATCGGCTTTTGCGGGTGCAAAGGTAGCGCTTTCTCGCGAAACCGCCAAACTTTCTTCCCACTTTTTTCATTTTCACTTTCTTTTCAATACTGACGGCGCCCTGTGAGGATGAGATAGCGGGTCTTGGCCTGCATATACTCGCAGATGGCGCTGTTGTACTGCATCTGCGCCTGCTGCTGCTGGCGTTGGGCTTCGAGGAGGGATGTCATATTGCTCATGCCGGCACGATAGTGCTCACGGTTGATGCGCAGGTTTTCCTCGGCACGTGCGATGCTCTTCGCTGCAATCTGCGTCTGGCGGTAGGAACTCTCAAGGTTGTCGTATGCATCCTGTACCTGTAATGTAATCAGCTCGCGCTTGTCCTGACGGAAGTCAAGCGCTTTCTGCTCGGCAATCTTCGAGCGCTTATACAGGTGGCGCTCGCTCCAGAAGGCACTGATGGGCATCTGCACCGTAGCAAACGCAATGGCACGCGGCTTCCAGTCGCCGATATATTTGCTGTAGTTGGCTGATCCGCCGAGGAGCACTACGGGCAACATCGAACCACGGGAGATTTTGCGCTCCAGCGATGCCTTGTCGGCCCAGATGTCAAGCAACTGAGTCTCGGTGCGTGCTTCCACGGCCTGAGCCGTGTTCATCTGCAGTGTCTCGGGTGGCACAATGTCCTTTTCCACATTCATATCCACATCGATGTCCTCGTCGGCCATTCCAATGTACTTAGCCAATGCGCGGCGCAGCAGCTTGCAGCCATTGGCAGCCTTAACACGGAGAGCTGACAGCTGATCCTGCACCAGCTCCACGCTGAGGACGTCGTTCTTGTTCACAATGCCATTCTCATAGATGTTGACTGCGTCCTGATGGATGTTGGCCACCTCCTTCTCCATCGACTCCAACAACTTGTCGGTCTCGTGGAACTCGACAACCTTGTAGTACAGGAACTCGGTGGTCTGCACGACGTTGTCATCGACGACATCTTTCATCATCGTGCGCGCTTCGACATTCAACTTGGCAAGCTTGTTGAAATAGCGCAGACGGCCACCCGTGTAGATGGGTTGCAGAAGCGATAATCCAGCGGAAGTTCCACGCTTGATGGCACGGATGCCACCATCCTTATAGATATCGACGTCATCAAGGATGATGTCAACAATCTCTTTGAGTGGACTGTCGAAGAGATTGACGCTGACGAGGTAGTCCGTCGATTCAAAATGGGAGAAGGAGGCGCTAACCGTGGGGTAGTACTTGGTCTTCATGTATTTGCGCAGCTCGTCGGCCATCAGCACATCGTACTGTGCGTCCTTGACCTGCGAGTTGCCTTGTCGTGCCGCGTCCACGCAGTCCTTCAGCGTCATGATCTTCTGCGCCTGTGCCACCGGTTGCAAGGCGACAGCCGACAGCGCCACCCAGCACACGATCTTACATATCTTCTTCATAGTTCGGTTCCTTTTGTCTGTTACGCACAACACAATAGCCTACAGGGATCATCGTGACAATCAGGACCATCGACATCAAAGCGCCGATGCTGATGACCACGCCCATCGGTCCCCACAGCGGGGAGTTCTTGATGACCATCGGGATGACACCCATAGAAGCCGCTACCGACGTCAGGAAGACTGGGCGGAAGCGCCGCTTGGCGGATTCCAGAGCGGCCTCAGACACGCTGAGCCCATGCTTGACATGAAGTTCCTCGGCATAGTCTATCATGATAATGCCGCATCGCGTGATAATACCCATGAGGGAGATGAAGCCCAAGACGGCCGTTGCGCCGAATTCCTGCTGGAATACGAACATACCCAGGGCACCGCCCAGCATGGAGAAGCCCAGGGAAATCATGATAAGCAGCGTCAGCGGAATACTCTTCAGGTGGAACACGATGATGAAGAAGATGAGGATGACGGCAATCTCCATTCCGAGATAGAGCTGCGGGCGATACACCGCCTCCATCTCTGCCATACCACCCTGACGTATCCTGAGGCCTTCAGGCAGACGCAACGTCTCCAAGTCCTTATAGATTTTCTTGGTCAGCTCACCCATCTTGCCGTTGCGCCCCATCAATCCAAACACCGTTGCACGGCGCTGCCCGTTGACACGCAGAATACAGCCGTCGCTCCAACCCGCCTTGACATCGGCAATCTGCGAGAGAGGCGTGGCGGTCAGCGTTGGCAGCAGTCCTGTAACGCGGATATTCTTGAACTCATCAATATCGTTCTGCCCGTGGTCGGCATCCTTGATGACCACGTCCAGCATCTGGTCGCCTTCCCATATCGTCGTCACAGGAATGCCGCCGCCATAGCGCAAAGCGAAGTTCAGCGACAACAGCGACTTGCTGATGCCCATACGGTTGGCTTCCTCGGGGTTCAAAACAACTTCTAGGCGGCTGTTGGTGCCGCCAAAGCTGGTGCTAATCGAGGCTACATCCTTGTTCTTAGACAGGCGTCCGCGTATGCTGTCAATGACCATGTGAAGGCTGTCCAGGTTATCGCCCTCGACGATGACCTCTATGGGGTACTGACGGTCGGAGTATTCTATCTGTCGGAACAGAACCTGAGCATCGGGGAAGTAGGTCGCATATTTCTCGGCATAATCGTCGAGCATCCCCTGCGTCTCCTCATCGTTGTGTGTGTTAACAATGAACTGCGCAAAATGGGAGCCGCCGAAATTAGGCATAAAGGTGACATGGAAACGAGGAGAACCGATGCCGTAGAATGTGGTGAGGTTCACAACACGCTTATCCTTGCGCATAATAGCGGCCAGGCTGTCAGCCACCTGAGCTGTGTACTTCAGGTCGGTGCCCGAAGGAAGTATGATATCCACGGCGAACTGGTTGCGCTCGGCACGCGGCATTAGGCGCTGCGGCACCTGCAACATCAGCAGGCCACCCAGAACGATGCTACACAAACCCATAGCTATCGTGAGACGCTTATGGCGGAAGCAACCTTCAATGAGGCGGTCATAGCCCCCCTGCAACACATCGAGCATAGAGCGGCGCGGCTTCTTCGGATCCGCGGGAAGGACTTCAGAAGAGCCCTCCGAAACGACCGCCTGCTGATGCAGACCTTTGCGGATGAACTGGTACTGCAGGATGGGCACCACAAAAATGGCCACCAGCAGCGACACCACAAGCACGACGGTGATGGCATAAGGGAACCACAACAGGAAGTCGTGGATAATCTGGTCGGTCGTGAAGATGAGGGGGAAGAAGGTGACGCTGATGACAAGCGTAGCTGTGAAAATAGAAGCCGCGAACTCACGCGATGACTCCACAGCCGCCCGCCAGCGCCCTACCCCAGCATCTAACTTGTCCAAATAGCAGTCTACCACCACAACACTGTCATCCACTATCATACCCAGCGTAACAATCAACGCAGCCAGCGTGACGCTGTTGATCTCAATTCCCAGGAGCAGGAACAGCGCGATGGAGGCGAAAATGGTGATGGGAATGGTGGCCACAGCCACACCTGCCACGCGCAACGGCAACATCAGCATCACCGCGATAACAACCGAAATGATAGCTATCAGCATCTCATTCATGAACTCGCTGATGGAGTGGCTCACGACCTGACTCTGGTCGCTGATGATGTTGATATTCACGTCTGAAGGTAGCGTAGCCTCGTATTCTCGAATGACTTCCTTCACCTGCTCGCCAAATTTCATGATGTTGTTGCCCTTGATCATCTGCAGCGAGAGCAGGACACATTTCTTGCCGTTGTTCTTGATATAGGTACGCGGGTTGGGGTATTCACGCTGGATGGTGGCGATGTCACCGACCCGGACGACCTCGCCCGACGGTGAACTGTTGAGGATGGTCTGCGCCACATCGTTCTCCGTGTTGAGCGACGACTGTACATGAATGGAGCGACTGAGCTTTCCGTCAGCCAGATGACCCGTGTAGAGAGTCCCCGTCTGCCCGGAAATCTTGCTCATGAGCATCGCGGTGTTGATGCCGTATTTCGTGAGACGATCACGGTCGAGATAGACAGCCAGCTGCTCCTTCTGTCCGCCCATACGAATGATATTCGACAGACTCGGCACAGAACGCAAGCGGTCGCTAAGACCCGTGACATATTCGTCCATCTCGCGATAGGTCTTCTGCTCGCTTTCGAGTGTGACGAGCATCGCCGACGCATCACCGAAGTCATCATTGGCGATTACGGCCAACACGCCCGACGGCAGGGTCAACTTGAACAAATTCAGGCGTTCCTTGAGTTTGTTCCAGAACTCCGTTGGCTGCTTCACGCCCGGTTCCAGCCACACGATGGCGACACAGCCGTCATTGAAGCACTGAACGGCTGTCTTGCTCTTCTTGATTTCCTTGAACGTCCACAGGAACTCTTCCAACGGACGCGCCAACTGACGCTCCACCTCCAATGCCGAAGCGCCAGGATAAACACCCACGACTAGACCCAGTGGCATCGTGAAGCTTGGGAACTCGTCCTTAGGGATATGGATAAGCGACACGACACCCGAAGCCATCAGGATCAACACCAGCAGCAGCGTGATGCTCTTGTGGCGCATGGCTGCTGCCACGATGTCTGTGCGTTTTTGTATTTCTGTAGCCATTATGAAACCTCGACAACGGTGTCCTCACATACTTTGTTTTGACCTTCAATGATAATCTCATCACCCGTCGTGAGGCCGCTCTCCACAATGACACCATCACTGATGATGTCGCCCGTGGTCACCTCCTGACGATGTGCCTTGCCAGCCTGAACTTTCCACACGAACTTGTCGTGGCCGCTGATCTGAATGGCTTGCTGCGGGATAACGATGGCATAGTCCGCTCCGGCTTCTTCCAGGCGTGCCTTGCATACCATTCCCGGTAGTAGTATATGGCTTCGATTCTCAACGATGGCACTAACGGCGTAGGCGTGGTTGACCAGATTGGCGGTGATGCCACGGTTGACAATAGTACCGGTGAAGATGCTGTCGCCCAGGGCACCTACAGTAAATCGCACCGTCTGGCCCTTAGCTATCTTGCCGATTTCCTTCTCCGGCACGGACATCTTCACCTTCACGCGGTCTATCTTCACAAGGCGGAACCCCGTTACACCTATGGCAGCACCGCCACCGACATGCGCATTGCAGGATGCCACAAAGCCGTCGAAAGGCGCGCGCAGCACAATCTCATCGACGCTCTTGCGGGAGATAGCCTCTGCAGCACGAGCCTTGGTCAGCATACTCTCCATCTCTACCATACGAATCTCGGGTAGTGTTCCCTTGTCGTAAAGGTCCTTGATGCGACGATAGGCATCCTCCGTCTGCTCAAGCGTCGAGCGGCTGATCTCATAGGAGCTGCGCACGGTCTGACCGTCCACTTCAGCCAGCGGCTGACCTTTACGCACAAACTGGCCCTCCTCGGCCATCACGCGTACGACAGTTCCAAGAACGCCGAAGGTGACGTTTGCACCGTCTTCCTCCTCGATAGTACCCATATAGCTCTTGCCGACCACATGACTGTAGGCCGACACCTTCATCGTCTTCACCTTCACGCTCTCGGGACGCTCCGTTTTCTTCGGCTTTGAGCACGATGCAGAGATGAATACGAGCACGACACCTGTCAATACAAGCGACATCACCCGTGTGAATTGCTTGAGGCGTAACCGTTTCATAATGTTTATTTTATTAGTCCTTATAATACTCACATTTGCCAGCGGCAAGAGTATTCTGCATAAGCATGCAGATGGTCATGGGACCAACACCGCCTGGCACGGGAGTGATGAGACTGGCCTTAGGAGCAACGGTATCGAAATCGACATCGCCCTGTAGGCGGAAGCCTGTCTTGCGCGTGGCATCGGAAACGCGGGTAGTACCTACATCGATGACCACTACGCCGGGCTTCACCATATCTCCTTTGAGGAAGGCGGGCTGGCCGATGGCAGCGATGATAATGTCGGCCTGCAGGCACTCCTCCTTCAAGGTCTTCGAGCGCGAGTGGCACACGGTGACGGTGGCATCAACACCCTTCTGCATCATCAGCTGTGACATGGGTTTGCCCACGATGTTGGAGCGACCCAGGATGACGCATTTCTTTCCTGCCGTCTCTACATTGTAGCGGCGCAGCAGTTCAAGAATACCCTTGGGGGTGGCGCTGATGAAGGCGGGCAGACCGATGGCCACGCGGCCCACGTTGATGGGATGGAAACCATCGACATCCTTGCGGTAGTCGATAGCCTCGATGACCTTCTGCTCGTCGATGTGCTTGGGCAGGGGCAGCTGCACGATGAAGCCGTCAATGCTGTTGTCGCGATTCAGACGGTCCACGGTGACGAGCAGTTCCTCCTCTGTGATGTCATCCTCGAAGCGCAGCAACGTGCTCTGAAAACCGCAGGCATCGCACGCGAGTACCTTATTCTTAACATAGGTCTCAGAGCCGCCGTCGTGGCCCACGAGGACAGCTGCCAGATGAGGACGCTTGCCGCCGGCAGCTACGATGCGCTCCACCTCTTCTTTGATTTCTGCCTTAATAGTGACGGCAGTAGCCTTTCCGTCGATTAAAGAAAAAGCACCTGACTCTCCCCGCGCCCTCTCTATAAGGGAGGGAGCAATTACCTTTGAGGATTGATTCTCACTCATATTGATATATTATTAATTTCTAATCTTGTTTGATGACCGCTCCCTCCCTTACGGGAGGCGTTGGGGACGGGCCTATTATCTCCGTGGCATCTTTGCCATCATGGCAGCCATCTTGGGGTCGGTGACCATCTTCATCATCTTGCGGGTCTGGTCGAACTGCTTGATGAGACGGTTGACGGCAGCGATGTCGGTGCCGGAGCCTTTGGCGATGCGCTGGCGGCGGCTGGTGTTGAGGCACTCGGGATGTGTGCGCTCCTTGGGGGTCATGGAGAGAATGATGGCTTCGATGCTCTTGAAGGCATCATCATCGATATCGATGTCCTTCAGCGCCTTGCCCACTCCGGGAATCATCGAGGCGAGATCCTTGATATTACCCATCTTCTTGATTTGCTGAATCTGGGAGTAGAAGTCGTTGAAGTCAAACTGGTTCTTGCGAATCTTCTTCTCCAGGCGGCGAGCCTCTTCCTCATCGTACTGCTCCTGAGCGCGCTCCACGAGGCTGACGATGTCACCCATGCCGAGGATGCGGTCGGCCATACGAGCGGGATGGAAGGGATCGATGGCCTCCATCTTCTCACCCGTGCCCACGAACTTGATGGGCTTATCCACCACCGTGCGGATGCTGAGAGCCGCACCACCACGTGTGTCACCGTCCAGCTTGGTGAGCACGACACCCGTGTAGTCGAGGCGGTCGTTGAATTCCTTGGCGGTGTTTACGGCATCCTGACCCGTCATGGCATCAACCACGAAGAGGGTCTCATCGGGGTTGATGGCGGCCTTGATAGCAGCAATCTCCTGCATGAGCTTCTCGTCGATGGCCAGACGACCGGCGGTATCGACGATGACGGTGTCATAGCCTTTCGAGCGGGCCTCGATGATGGCGTTCTGCGCAATCTTCACTGGATCTTGTGAGGTGGGCTCCATGTAGATGGGCACCCCAATCTGCTCGGCAAGCACACGCAACTGCTCCACGGCGGCAGGACGATAGACGTCGCAGGCTGCCAGCAGCGGCTTGCGTGTCTTCTTATTCTTGAGCATATTGGCCAGCTTGCCGGCAAAGGTGGTCTTACCGGCACCGTTGAGACCTGCCATGAGGATGACAGCGGGATGGCTCTTGAGCTCCAGTTCGGCGGTGTCGCCGCCCATGAGCAAAGCCAGCTCATCATGAACAATCTTCACCATCATCTGCTGCGGCTTCACGGCGGTGAGAACGTTCTGGCCAAGAGCTTTCTGCTTCACGGTGTCGGTGAACGACTTGGCGACCTTATAGTTGACGTCGGCATCGAGGAGTGCACGGCGCACATCCTTGAGGGTCTCGGCGACATTAATTTCTGTGATTTTACCTTCGCCCTTCAGAATCTTGAAGGAGCGTTCAAGGCGTTCGGATAGATTCTCGAACATGAGTTGAGAGTTTAATGTTTAACGTTTAATGTTATTTCCTGATAATCACCTCATCAATCACCACACCGTCGTCAAGGGCGGTGATGACCAATGAGTGCTCACCCGTAGGTTGGAACACCTGCGGACGTGCGATGACAACCGCATAGCCTCGCAGGACATTCAGCTTCCATTCTTCGCTCTGCACCGCACTATCGTAGCTATAGGTAAGCGGCTGCGAGCCGTCGAGGGAGATGGTGAAGCGCTGGTGCTCATCAATGGGGTGTGTAGGCAGCAGGCGAATCTCAATGACTGAGAAACGCTGACGCAGGTAGTTATGCTTGAAATTATATGTCAGACTGTGTCCACACGGCAGCGGCATTGCACGGATGCTGGCGCCGAGCCCCAGAACAGGAGACAGGATATCGCTGCCGGAGAAGGTGGCAGCAGCATAGCTGGCACCATTAAAGTCGGCAACAGCGGGTTCATCCTCGGGAATAGGCTCTGTCAGCAGCACGTGAGGTACTGGCTGAAAGACCGTGAGTCCGCGAGGATTGGAACTCATGATGCCACGCCACTTGCCACCACGCTGTTCGTTGTAGCGGATGGTAAGCTCCTGAACGCGATTGTGGGCCATATCGCTGCGCATCCATGTGGAGTCCACATTATCACGCGAAAGATAGGTGAGTCCATGGCGGGCCAGCTGTGCACAGAGGTACTTTTCGTTCTGTGCAGCTGTGACCATCACAGGATATTCCACCAACTGGAAGAAGGCATCAGCACGGTGAGGATGTGTGCGGCGCACGGAGTCTGCCAACCAGCGTACATTACGCTGCATCAAGTCATAGCGGCCCAGACGATGGCGGATACGCTTCTCACTCCACGGAAGGTCGCGGACCTGCACCCAGTCGGCATCATCGAGACGCGTGCAAGCCAAGTGCTCGGGCTTACGCTGGAAGGACAGGTGAAAGTACTCCTTCATGTAGATGGACGAAAGACGGGCAACGTCGCGACCAATATTCTGAGCATAGAACTCCTCAAGATGTGTGCCTACGGTCAGCTGGTGAACACGCTCGATGTCCCATGCCATATCCATGAACAGGGATATCTGATACTCCAGCGGCTTGATGTCGCCAACATTCAGCACCCATAGTCTGGCAGCACCGTGGTAGTAAGCCTCGTAGAGCTGCTGATACATCAGGAACGGACTGGCAGTTCCTAACCACAGGTAGTCGTGGGGAGTGCCCAGATAGGAGGCGTGGTAATAGACGCCACAACCCTGTGGCAATGCACCTTCGGCGGCTGTCGGAAAGTGGGTGATATAGCCGAAGCCGTCATCCTCGCACATCAGCGGTGCCTGGAAGCCCGTAATGGAAATGGGCTCCTGAGCATCCTTACCAATGACAATGCCATACTTGGCAGCCAACTCACGGCAACCATCAGTCAAAGCAAAAGGTCGTGTGCAAGCGCGCGCAGGTGGCCAATAAAGGTTCGCGCGCAGGCGTAGCATCAGTTCAAAGATGCGCTGTGTGGTCTTGGGACCGATCTGCCCTACGCTGCTGGGCTCATAGTTAGTCGCCGACCAAGGCATCAGTCCCCAGTCCTCATCGCCTATGAAGATACCGCGATAGGAAACATTGGGCGCCTGAGCCGTCATGAAGCCATCCTCCAGACGAAACTCATCCTTGGGCTCTACCTCCACATCAGCCCACCATTCCCAAGGGGAGACGCCCAGCAGGCGAGTGAGCTCGATGATACCATAGGCTGTGCCATAGGCATCGCTACCAGCAATCGCCAAATGGCCGTCGGCAGTCACCTGGAGGATAAAAGCCTGCGCCTGACCCTCCAACCACGAAAAGTCGAGCCCTGTCTTCGCGAGCCGTTCACGCCCTGCGCCAGACCACGTGCCGATGATGACCTGTGCCTTTGCATCGGTGCGTTTGACTTCTGCTGAGAGGACACGCTGGAAGTCGGACTGCAGCAGGCCGAGAGCCGTCTGCACGACCGAAGCCTCGCGGTCGCTCATGAAGAGCGCGACCGGCCGCTGGGCCGGTAAAACGAAAGCGCTGGCCTGCATGGTCAGCGCTATCATGGCCAAGACGAATGTCAAGGTCGTTTTCAGGAAACTGCGTCTGTGCATGTAGCGCTATTACTGAGCGGGTGCGTCAGCGGGTGTTTCAGCAGCAGGTGCCTCCTGAACCTCGGTAGCAGGGATGCCCGGCAGATTCGTGGGAGCGGTGGTTTGCTGCTCAACGGCGATGTTCTCCATGACGGAGGCATCAGAAGCAGTAGAGGGGATGAAGTAAACGGAAAGCACACTGAAGAATACCATGGCAAAAGCCAGACCCCAAGTGAGCTTTTCAATGACGTCGGTGGTCTTACGCACACCCATCACCTGATTGCCGCTAGCGAAGCCGCTGGCAAGACCGCCTCCCTTAGACTCCTGAACGAGTACGATGAGACACATGAAAATGGATGCGATGACCACAAGAATTACGAGTAATGTGTACATGATTTTGTATAATTTATTTTTGTTGATTTTCGTTGTTAGAGGTCCGCTCATTGAGGATTAACTTCTCGAGGAACCGGATTTGGTCTGCAAAGTAACGGTTTTTTTCTGGAACATTCAAACTTAAACGCCGAATAATTTCAATTGCCTTGTTATATTTGCCCTGTTTTATGTAAATTTGGGCCAAAGTCTCGGTAAAATAGGGATCATTTGTCACATTTTGAGGTTGTGAAGGTTTCTCCATGTCGAGCATCACCTCGTCGTCATCATCGTAAAGTTCGTCATCATCATTCACCTCCTCTTCTTCGGGTTCTGCATCAGGTAACCCCTCGGGCAAAGCATCGGCTTGCTGCATGAGATATGACATATAATCAACGCTGGCATCCACGGGGTGGGTTTTGCGCGAGAGCGTGGCAGCATCCGGCTGTTGTTCCAAAAAGGATTCGATGAGGGACTGCGTGCGATCAGAAGCCGGTTTCAGCGGTTTGACGACTGCAGCAGGGCGCACAACCACCTCGGGCTTCATCTTCTCCTCCTCCAGCATTCGGAACAATGTGGTGCGATTAGGGATGAAGAGTGCGGCCTTGCGCAGTTCCTCACCGAAGCGAGGGTCCTGCAGACGATAGAGGCCCTGCACCAGCAGGATACGCGCAGCCTGGAACGACGGATTGTGCTCCACCATCTCAGCAAGTTCATCCACGACCTCTGTCGTGAGCAGTTCGGGTTGGTTGATATAGGTTGTGAGTGATTGCATCGTGTTAATTACCAGTTAGCTACAGTAGCATTAAAGATTTGATCCGTGATGTCCTTTGTCATCTGTGTTACCAGTTCCTCCTGCACGGCCACAAGTTGCTGTGTAGCATCGTAGTCTGTAGTGGCTGAGAACTGTCGCTCAAAGTCCTGAGTATGATTCTTGTTGTTGGTGAAGCGCACATTGACGGTCATCTTCAACTGCACCTGAGCACTGTAACCGTCGCTGCCAACCCCCTTATTGTATTGATCAAAGCCTGTGATTTCGCCTGAGATGATAAGGTCACCACCTTTCCGGACTTGCTGTAGTTTGGTCTGCCGAGCAAAAATATCAGTGAGACGATTGTTGAAGATTGCCTGCATCGGTGCCCATACATAAGTCGAGCGGATAGGGAACGGGTCTATCTGAATAGTTTTCGTCTGCGTATAGTCAATGCTGGCACCATTGAACTTATAGCTAATGGAGCACGCCATCATGATCAGAGTGAACAGGGAAAGAGTGAAAAATGAAAAATAAGAATTACATTTCACACCGGCACTCCATTGTATGTGGGCGCCTTCTTCTCGTCCTTCTCGTCCTTTATGAATGATATGATTATATTTCATTTTCATTTTACACTCTTCATTTTTCACTCTTCATTTTTCACTTCTCACTCTATCAGTTCTCGTCCAATCCATATTCCTTGATCTTACGATAGAGGGTTCGCTCACTGATATGCAGCTCTTCAGCGGCCTTCTTACGGCGTCCGCGATTCTTCTCCAAGGCCTTGATGATGAGGCGTTTCTCCTGTTCGTCAATGGACAACGACTCTTCCACATATTCCTCAGCATAAGGTGTCGTATCATGGGGTGTATCGCCCCTGCCTCCACTCTGGAGTGGAGTATAGGAAGCGTGTGAGCTTATGGGGTGTCCATCCACGACGGCAACCACCCCTCTTTCTTTGGGAGAAGTGTCAGGGGCAAGGCTGCCAGGTGTGAATCCCTTTTCTGCCACCTGTTGTTTGAGTTCGTTGACTTCCCTATGCAAGGCGTTGATCATCTGGAAGAGCATTTCGCGCTCCGACTGGTAGCTGTGCTGGTCGGCAGCGCCCTGCCCTACTCTGACAAGTCCGCCCTTCTCTTCGATGGTCGGCCAAATTTCGTAGTCAGAGAGTATCTCGGGGGTCACCACGCGCGTCTCGCGCAGCAGGATGGACATCTGTTCCGTGAGGTTCTTCAGCTGTCGGATATTTCCCGGCCACTTATAGCGTTTCATCACCTCCTCAGCCTCGGGCGAAAGCGTGATGCGCTCAGGCATCCGGTATTTGGCAGCGATCTCCATCGCAAACTTCTTGAATAGCAGAAGAATGTCCTCACCACGCTCACGCAACGGTGGCATCTTGATGGGGATGGTACTCAGACGGTAGAAGAGATCCTCGCGGAACTTGCCATCGCGGATGGCCGTCTGAATGTTTACATTCGTTGCTGCGACAATGCGGACATTGGTTTTACGAACCTGACTGCTACCCACGCGGATATATTCGCCGTTCTCCAGCACACGCAGCAAACGTGCCTGCGTGCTCAACGGCAGCTCACCCACTTCATCCAAAAATAGCGTACCGCCGTCGGCAGCACCGAAATAGCCCTCATGCTCACCTATGGCGCCCGTGAACGAACCTTTCTCGTGTCCGAAGAGTTCGCTGTCAATGGTGCCCTCAGGAATGGAGCCGCAGTTAATCGCGAAATACTTGCGGGAATGACGCAGACTGTTATCGTGAATCAAACGAGGGATAATTTCCTTACCTACGCCACTCTCGCCTGTGATGAGCACTGACAAGTCGGTCTTGGCCACCTGCAGAGCGGTGTCCAAGGCATGGTTGAGAGCCTCGCAGTTGCCTACAATGCCGTAGCGTTGCTTTATCGATTGTAATTCCTTTGCCTCCAAAATCTCAATCTTTCAATGATTCAACCTTTACTGTTCAACCACGTTCGCTACGGTCGCGCTTGTCAACATAGAGCTTCTCCAGGGGATTCTGGCGTGCCTCGTCCCAAGCGATTCTGCGACGGTAGATGTCAATGGCCGTATAGACGGCCTGACGGAATGAATTCTCGTTAGCTATGCCTTTGCCGGCGATATCATAAGCCGTGCCGTGGTCGGGGCTCGTGCGAACCAGATTCAGGCCGGCCGTATAGTTCACGCCGTCGTCCATCGCCATCAATTTGAAAGGTGCCAGACCCTGGTCGTGGTACATCGCCAACACCGCGTCGAAATTCTCATAAGCTCGTGTACCGAAAAAGCCGTCGGCCGCGTAGGGGCCGTAGAGCGTCATGCCCTCTTCCTCAGCCTTCTGCATAGCAGGCTTGATAATCGTATCCTCTTCCTTGCCGATTACGCCGCCGTCACCCGCATGGGGATTCAGTGCGAGCACAGCAATGCGCGGCGTTGAGATGCCAAAGTCACGGTGCAGCGAAATGTCGAGAATTCGCAGTTTCTTCAACAGCCCATCCTCGGTGATGTTCTTTGCGATGTCGCTAACGGGAACATGTGTCGTTGCCAAAGCAATGCGGATGCGGTCGTTCATCAGTATCATCAGTGCCTGCTGACCTTCCTCACCCACACGGTCTTGAATGTACTCGGTGTGACCTGGGAAGTGGAATGTCTCGCTGTGGATGGAGTTCTTATTGATGGGCGCTGTCACGAGTACGTCGATGAGTCCGGCTTTCCAATCCTTCACGGCACGCTCCAAGGCTGCCAACGCTGCAACGCCGGCTTCTTCCGTGGGCTGCCCTAGATCAATCTTCACCTCATCAGCTGTGCAGTGCAGGATATTCAGCGCTCCCTCGTGTGCCTCGGAAGCATTATTGATGCTCGTGAAGTTCGTCTGCAGTTCCATTCCTTTGCGATGGTAGCTGGCCACTTTGGGCGAGCCATAAACCACGGGCGTACAGAGCTCCAACATCGTGGGATCTTCGAAAGTCTTCAAGATGACCTCGTAGCCGATGCCATTGGGGTCACCATGTGTTATTCCAACTTTTATCTTTTCCATAACAGAAGAACTGCAGCCACCCAACAGACCCACCGCCATCCCTTCCAGTTAAAGAGGGGAGCGACTGGCGCTTGGGAAGCTATTGCAACTTTGCTAAAGTTTTTTATTATCTATCATTTATTATCTATCATTTATCACTATCACATCCCGCAGGTCTCCCCACCCAAACAACGGGAGGGGTTGGGGTGGAGGCTATCTCTCCCTCGCTTTCCTCCTATCCTCTGCCGTCACTGCCACCTCTTCCATCGTGGTGACGATGGGCGACATCTTCTCGTCGGGCAGGTTGAGCGTGTAGAGCGAGCCTTCAAGGCGGCGCATCAGGCCGCGCTTCATCTTTTCCGGTGCGAAGACAAAGCCTTCGACCACGATAACGATGTTGCGGGTGGTATCGACGCGCGAGTGACTCACGAAGGGGCCGCCCATGCCGTCGTTCTCCATGTACCAGAGGCCGCGGGCTTCGAGGGCATATTGGTTGTGTACCACGATAGGTTTCACAAACGTGCAGAGCGTGTCCGTAGCCATGTGCATCGAGGGCAGCGTGCCGGGGATATTCACAGCCATCACGCTGTCGCGCTTGGCAAGTACATATTGCTTGTTGAAGGTCTGCGGGCCTTCATAGGGGTAGCTGTACATACATATATTCACCATCGCCGAGGCACTGTTGGATGACGTCCAGAAGAAGTTCTCGCCCCGCTTGTAGCTCTTAATCTCATCAGGCACATGCAGCTCGCAGTCGAAAATCTCCTTGGCCAGTTCTGCCGTCTTCTTGGAGTACTTGTCCTTGAGCTCCTTGATGAGGCGGTTCATCTCCATCTTCGTCAGGAAGTCGATGATGTCCTGCCCGTGGTCGAAGCAGAAGTCGGCGAACTCGTCAGCCGTGGGGCTCTGAATCGTCAGCACAATCTGCTCCATCGCATATTTGTCGCGCGTGAACTTCATCGACGTCTTCGAATAGATCTGCTTGTTGATATCTACGATGATGATATTGCGGAAGATGTTCAGAATCTGGTCGAAGCGTTTGGGATCGACCTGCGAGATGTGGAACGAGCGCTCGGGCTGCGGCAGTCCGGGGATATCGGTGTCGAGGACGGTGAACAGCGCACGTCCTTCCTTGGCCTGCCACGCCTGGTCACTCATCACCACCATCACCTCATAGGGTCTGCCGCTGGCACGCGGTATCACCATCTCCTTGCGGCAAGACATTAGCTGTGTAGCCGAAATAATAAATATTAAATGATAAATAATAAATAATAGTGGCTTTCTGGAACATCTCCAGATAGCCAATTGTCTAATATTCAATCCACTATTTCCCATAAACCCCTTATAATTTATCATTTATAATTTATCATCTATCATTTCCCCTGCGGGTATTCAGCAACCCACACGCTGCATCGATGTCCTGTCCCCTTGAGGCGCGGATGGTGCAGCGTACACCACGGTGTGTGAGGTAGTCGCGGAAAGCCTCCATGCGCGTTTCATCAGCCTCGCGCAACTCACCCCCCTCCCCAACGGTAGGGGTTTGGGGGTGGGTCTTATGCCACCTGATCAGATTCACCCTGCACTCCATGTTCCCCAGCAGGCGCACCAGCTCGCGGGCATAGCGATTGGAGTCGTTCTGTCCGCCGAACATAATGTACTCGAACGAGAGGCGACGTTGGCCTGTCCAGTCATACTCGCGCAACAGTTCGAGCATCTCGGTGAGACCATAGCTCTTCTCGGCGGGCATGATTTGTGCACGCTCCTCGGGGAATGGGTTGTGCAAGCTGATAGCCAGATGACAGGGACTTTCATCAAGGAAGCGTTTCAGCCCTTTGCGCAAACCCACGGTAGATACCGTGATGCGCCGTGGGCTCCACGCCCAGCCGAAGTCGGCCATCAGCAACTGCGTAGTCTGCAGTACGGCATCGAGATTGTCCATCGGCTCACCCTGCCCCATGAACACAATGTTCGTCAGGCGCTCACGTTCAGGCAGCGAGTAAATCTGATTGAGGATGTCCGCGGTGCTGAGCTGGCCCTGGAATCCCTGCTGACCGGTGGCGCAGAAGCGGCATGCCATCTTGCAGCCCACCTGACAGCTGACACAGATAGTGCCACGGTCATCATCAGGGATGAAGACTGTCTCCACTCTCCCACCCTCGCGCGTGGCGAAGAGGTATTTGGACGTCCCGTCCTTGCTGTGCTGCTCAGCGAGTGGTGCCGACAAGCCTATCTCATAGTGCTCTGACAACCGTTCACGTGCGGCCTTGCTGAGATTTGTCATCTCATCAAGGGACGCAACACCCTTCTGATACACCCACTGTGCCATCTGCTTAGCCGCAAAGGCAGGCAAACCCACCTCCGCCGCCACACCTTTCAGCTGGTCCAGCGTCATGCCCAAAAGGGCTGTTTTCCGTGTCGGATTTTCAGTTATCATTACGCGCGCGAACATTATTATTTTATCGCCTCCCAGTAAGCAGAAGGCGACTTTGCGCCGCGAAGGTACACAAAGCCGCCCACATGAGCAAATATTTAAGCTTTTTTATGCCATTTTGTCAGTAAAATGGCCCCATTCAAGGAACTCCGCACAAAAATAAGGATATAATTCGGTGCGTTGATATCACGGTTCACGTGCCTATCCGATGTACTCAAGAATGAGATCTACAATCTGGTCCTCGGTTTTGCCGTCGGCAGAGATGACGAGATCATAGTTGCGGGAGTCATATCGCGAGGTGCCAGTGTATTTCTTGACATAGTTTTCCCGCATCTTATCAACTTTCTTGATGACCTCGCACGCTTCAGCCTCACTCAAATTCTGCTTGCGCATAATACGCGCCACGCGGAAAGGCATAGAGGCCTGAATAAGGATGCTAAGATGATTGGGATGCTGACGGAAAACATAGAAGCCACTGCGGCCTGCCACAACACACGATGTGTCAGCAGCGATGCCAGAAAGGATTTCGGTCTCGGCACGGAACATCTCACTAGTGGTCACCAGATGATATTCGTCATTTGGGTCGTGGGGGACATAGCTCATATCACCCATATTCTGGCCGATGGCCACTGCTGCATTCAGCAGCTGACACCACCAGTCGCCGTTGCCGCCCTTCACGCGCTCGACCTCTTCAGTTGTCAGGTCATACCTTTTCTTCAGCTCGTTGATAAGCCATTTGTCGAAGAATTTCACGCCCAGTTTCTCCGCGAGCTTGCGGCCTACAGTACGGCCACCGCTACCCACTCACGATTGATGGTGATGACAAACTTCTCGTTTTTGTTAATCATATCGTTTTTCAGTTTTTAATCCCTGCCTCTTCCGAACAAACGAAGGAGATATAGGAAGAGGTTGATGAAATCGAGGTAGAGGGTTAGGGCACCGACGATCGCTATGCGACGGGGCGCAGCAGCATCGGCATAGCCCATCTGCGTTCCTGTCTCCACAGCTGCTGACAACGCCTTTATTTTCTGCGTGTCATAGGCTGTAAGGCCGATGAAGATGAAGACACCGATATAGGTGATGATGGCATCCATGATGGAGTTGCCCCAGAAGATGTTGATGACACTGGCGATAATCAGGCCTATGAGTCCCATGATGAGGTAGCTGCCCAGGCTGCTCAAGTCCTTCTTCGTGGTGTAACCATACAAGCTCATGGCGCCGAAGGTGAGTGCCGTAGCAGCAAAAGCTTGATAGATGGTACCCATAGAGTAGGCAAAGAATATGCAGGACAAGGTGAGGCCGTTCACCACGGAATAGACAAGGAAGAGCGTGGTGGCCGTGGCCGGCGCCAGACGATTGATGCCGCCCGAGATGCTAAAGACGAGGCCCAACTCTGCGATGATGAGCACCCAGATGGCCCATGAGTTGCCATAGATGAGCTGCAGCGCAGCAGGCGAGGTCGCTGTGAAATAGGCGGTACCGGCTGTGAGCAACAGAGCGGCTGTCATCCACATATAAACGCGGGACATAATGCCCGAGAAGGTTGTTACGCCTGTCGAGGTCGTGGAGCGCATATAGCCTGCACGATCATAACTGTCTTGAATTTCAATGTAGTCGTTGTTCATCGTTATCTTTTACATAAATAAGTATTCCTTAAAAAACCACGGCAAAGATAATGCCAAATCTTCCCTCCGTCACCATCTTCTGCCATAAAAGATGTTACCTTTCACTAAACTTAACAAAAAATCAACCTTGAGTTAGTAACAAACAGCCCCTCCGAGGGTGTCGGAGAGGCTGTAAGTGAGGTGGAAGAGGTCGTGTCATTTCACCTGCAACTTCTGCGTGGTGCCATCGGCCTTGCGGACAATGTTCACACCGCGATGGAGCTGCGGGAGCTGGCGGCCGCCGATGTCATAGACACCTGCATCTTTCATTTTTATTTTTTCATTATTCACATCTCCGATGCCATCAGTGCTGCCGGCATACTCTATCCATTCCCAGAGATCTGAATCGTGGTACAGCACCGTCCAGCCCTTGGCCTTGGCCAGCGCAACCAGTGCAGGGGTCATCGAATTATCGTCGTACGAGCCCATCGTAAATTGAATGACACCTTCGGTCACAGTGGGTAGGTTTGCCACAAAGGTTTCCGCGCCCTTACCATTGATGACGTTATTATAGCACACCAGTTTCGTCAGCGCCGCGTTCTTTGACAAGTCAATCGTAGATATGTAATTATCGTTACAGATGAGCTCCGTCAGAGCCGTGAAGTACCCAATGCCATCCAGATTCGCAAAATAACGGTTGGGCACGTAGATTCGCTGGACTTTCGAAATTTCCTTTTCCGTCAGCTGGCCGTCAGTGCCGAAGTCCTGGCTCCATACCCAACCCCAGAACCCTACGTAGCCGACTTGTTCCCGGGTTACAACAACGGGACTGTCATCAACGGGCTCGCTGCCGCGATATTCATACCAAGTCCAATAATTAGGTTGGATATTGTAGCGCGGGGTCCATCCCTTGGCCTTGGCAGCAGCCACCTGCTCCGTGTCCATCACATTCTGCTCATTGGAATAGTGCTTGACATTCAGGAATCCAGCCGTAACGGTCGGCAAACATGCCACGAGTTCGTCCATGTTCTTTCCCTTGATCTCATTCTGCGAGCAGTTAATCTCTGTCACGGCCGTGAAGTACTCAATACCCTTGAGACGTTTGATGCCCTTGTTGGATACATTGAGTATGGTGATGTTCTCCAGCTCGTTTTCTGCCAACTGACCGTCAACACCATAGGACTGGCTGAGCAGCCATGCGCGGAAGTTCTCATCGGGGAAGTTCGTCTCGTCGATGGCAATCATAGGTGTAGGCTCGCTTGTCAGCGCTACGATATTCTTGAAATCTTTCCAGTAGGCGCTGGCCTTGTAAGTATCAACGGATGCTTCCGGCACATGCAGCGTGGCGTTCTTGATATTGGAATCCGAGAATGTATTGTTGGATATTGACGGCACATTCTCTGCATAGCAATACACATCTTGTAGTTGAGAGCACTCCGCGAAAGCCATGCTGTTAATCGTTGACAGATTGTAAGGCAGCGTGACTGTCGTCAGGTTGGTACATCCCATGAAGGCGAAACTCCCAATAGACGTCACGCTACTGGGAAGGGTGACGCTAGTGAGTCCTGTGCAGCCGTGAAACGATTCATTCACACTTACAAAGCCCTTTGGGTATTCCAATTCCTTGACCTCCTCACCATTGAGGAACAGGTGGTTAGCATTAATTAGCGGATTAGATTCAGCTCCAAACTGAATATCACACCACGCTCTTAAATCAGAGATATGTACTGCTGTCATGTCAGTGCAGCTTAACGCCCACGGTCCCAGAGTTTTGAGGGTGGTCGGAATGGTAACAGAGTTCAGCGAGCACCCAAGGAAGGCAAAGTCCCCGATAGACGTCACACCTTCGGGAATTACCAAATCTGTCACCTTTTCTCCATTCAGGAACAATTGATGTGCGTAAACCATCGGAGAAGAATGCCAGCTTTCGAATAGAACCTTGCACCACGCCGCCACATCTGTGATATAGAGAGCCGTTAGGGCTTCACAATTCTTGAAGGCGTCAGTGCCGATTTGCTTCATGGTCCGGGGAATGGATATCGTCTGCAGTTTTTCGAGGCCGTTAAATGCATCTTTTCGGATGAATTCTACGGTGTAGGTCACATTCTCGTAGGTCACAGTTTCGGGTATCGTCACCGTGGTCACATTAGAGTTCGTCGCACCATATACCCACGCATAATTTCTGCCATCGGCAGAATTCAGGGAATACGAAATGCCGTCTATGTCTGCATAGATCTCAGCACTTACAGACAATGGCGCCAGCATGACGAGGAAGAAGAGTAGAATTTTCTGTTTCATTGTTTTTCTGCTTAAAAATGACGAAAATAGTTGTATCTTTTTACCGTGCAAAAATACATTGAATCCTACAATCACCATCATGGAAATCGGAGATGCACCGTTCACTCAGACAAAAAGGTGCTTCAAAACGTACAAATTTACGTTTTGACACCTCTTAAATGCTTGCAATTCCAATAAATCACGTATCTTTGCCCCTGAAATGAACAACTATCTCAACATATCCACGTTCCTCATCGGCTTCTCCACAGCCTTTTTCTGCATCTTTGCCATACACATTCTGTTCTGGCGAAAGGCACGCACACGTTTCCAGACAGTCCTCGGATGGATTATGGCCGTGTGGGCCGTTTGGGACGCGAAAGACCTCGTGGTGACTTTCCCCGGTATGTACCGCCAGGATGTCCTGCAATGGATTCTCATCATCGACGGTTGGTCAGCACTGACATATCTGGTATTTCTGGCTGAAGCCGTCATGCCAGGCTGGATCCGTTGCAAGCGCCTCATCCTCCTGTCCGTCCCCTTCGCAGCGTTCACCGTCGCTTATGCCGTATGGAGCAGCGAGTGGGTTATCTACAGCTACATCACGTTTCTATGGTTCTTTGCTTGGGGCGTTGTTATCACCGGTTATATCAAGGTACGCCGACATCTCACCTACCTCCGTGCCAATTACTCCAACATCGACAACATCGACATTTCATGGCTGAGTCCGGTCTTCGGCTTTGCCATTGCCACCCAACTCGCGTGGCTCTTCACCTCGCTCTTCGCCAGCATCATTGCCGACATCATCTATTACATATCCATTATCGCCCTTTGGCTTATGGTACTATACTACAGTTGGGATTTTCGCCCCATCAAGGCCGTTGCCGAGGAAGAGCAGGCCAACACACAAAAGCAGTCAACACCGCTTACTGAGGGTCAGCTTGAACAATTGGTAGAGGAACAGCAACTGTACCTGAACAGCGACCTCACACTCGCCGACCTTGCACGTGCCCTCAACACCAACCGCACGTATGTCAGCAACTATCTGAGTCAGGTGCGCAAGCAAACCTTCTACGACTACATCAACCAGTTGCGCATTGAGCGCGTCAGTCTCCCTCTGATGCACGGGCATCCTGAGTACAAGCTGGAATATGTCGCCAGCGAGAGCGGTTTTGCCTCCATCTCCACCTTCCGCCGCGCTTTCGTAAAGTTCACAGGCCAGACACCCAGCCAATTCGAGACATTAGGCCATTAAAAAGCCCCCTGCAAATGAGCAGAGGGCTGTAGGGGTGAATGTCTTAGGGTGTGTGCCGCAGCTTACTTCTTCTTTCCTTTGGCAGCCTCCTTAGCCATCTTGGCGCAGGCCTTCGTGTAGTCGGCTGTGGCCTTCTTCACATCCTTCTCGGACGTAGCCTTGCGCATGGCATCATACTTCGCCCAGAGCTGGTACTTCTCGCACAGCTGCTTCTGCTGATCTGTGCAGGCCTGAGCAGCAGCCTCAGCAGCGGCCTCAGCCTCTGCAGGAGCCCATGCGAACTGGAAGCCCTGCACCTTGTTCCAGGAACCACGGGTGAAGTCGGGGAAGGCTACGCTGGCACAGTTGTTGTCCATGGAGAGAGCGCCGAGCTCTGCCAGACAGCACCATTCAGCGAGGTCATAGACATCCATGTCCAGGGGCAGACCGTTCTGCAGGCAATAGACGAGGCGGGCATCCATGAAGAAGTCCATACCGCCGTGGCCGCCCACCTTCTGGGCCATCTCACCATACTTTTTGATGATGGGGTGCTGGTATTTAGCTACGAGAGCGTCCTGTTCAGCCTGGGGCAGGAAGCCGTGGGCGCTGAGGTCATCCACTTTGGGAGCCACGCCGCTGGCAGCAAGCTGGCTCTTGTCGAGGGCGAAGTGCTGCTCGGGGTACTTGGTGGCATAGCCCTTGGTGCCGGTGAGCTTGAACAGACGGTTGTAGGGCTGCGGGTTCATGACGTTGTGCTGGATCTCCACCACCTTACCCTCAGCGGTGCGCATCAGGGTTGTTGTCTGGTCGCCGTTGCGGAACTCGGGACAGGGCTTGCCAGTCTTCTGCTCCACCCATTCACGTCCGTGGGCACTCTTGGTGTCCATGGCCACGAGGGTGGTGAAGCGGTCGCCGCGGTGGATATTCATGGCGAGGGCCACAGGGCCGAGGCCGTGGGTGGCATAGACATCACCGCGGTTGTCACGGTTGTACTTCATGCGCCAACCGAGCTTCGCCTGATCAGCATCTGCGGGATTCTTCCAGTAGTAATCCCAGAAGTCGTCGAGGTTGTGGATGTAGGCACCTTCGCCACGGAGCACTTCACCGAATACACCATGCTGCGCCATGTTCAGCGCGTTGAGCTCATACCAGTCATAGCAGCAGTTTTCGAGAATCATGCAGTGCTTGCGGGTCTTCTCGCTGAGCTCAATGAGCTCCCAGCACTGTGCCAGGTTCATGGCCGAGGGTACTTCGATGGCGGTGTGCTTGCCGTTCTCCAGCGCGCACTTGGCCACGGGGAAGTGGTGATCCCAGTCGGTGGCGACATAGACGATGTCGATGTCCTCGCGCTTGCAGAGTTCCTCATAGCCTTTTTCACCGCAGTAGATGGCGGCAGGGGGCAGACCTGCATCGCGGAGGTACTTCTGGCAACCTTCAGCACGGGCAGCCTCATAGTCACAGAGGGCAACGATCTGCACACCGGGGATATAGGTCCAGCGCTGCACAGCACCGGGACCGCGCATACCGAGTCCCACAAAGCCCACGCGGACGGTAGCCAGCTTCGGAGCCGTCAGCTGCATGACATCGGTCTGCCCTGCAGGACGCTGCGGAGTGTTCAATACGATGGTTCCTTTCTCCCAGTGCCAATCCTTGTCGGTAACGGAGAGAGATTGTGCGCCAACGAAGCATGTCATGCAGGCGAAGGCGACGAAAAAGAGCATTTTTTTCATGTTAATAATAGTTAGTTATTATTAAGTTTATAGATTTTCGGCACAAAGATAATACGAAAAGATGAATTTTACCTATCTTTGTGGCATATTTTTTCGAAAAACTTTCATTCAATGCCAAAAATCAGTTGTTTTCTCCCCTTTATAGATGAGGCAGAAGGCCTGCAAACCATCCATTCTCTACAGAACATGGATGAAGTGTCTGATATACACCTTATCGGCAATCCATGCCAGACAAGTTCCCTGCGCCAGATGGCCGATGAGGCCCAGTCACCATACATCCTTCTCTACACGAAGCGCTTTGACCTGCAGCTGGGTTACTACGCCCTCACGCGTATGCTCACCGTGGCAGAGGACAGCAATGCCTCTATGGTCTATGCCGACCACCGCATCCAGTTGCCCGACGGCACCGTAGAAGCCCATCCGCTCATCGACTACCAGTTGGGCAGCGTGCGCGATGACTTCTCCTTCGGTTCGCTGTTGCTGCTGCGCACCTCCGACGCAAAAGCATACTTCGCTCAGGAACGCCTGAAGGAATATGAGTTCGCGGGATTGTACGACCTGCGCCTGTTCCTTTCGCGACGGATGCTGCCCGTGCACATCTCCGAGACGCTCTACACCGAAATAGAAACGGACACGCGCCTCAGCGGTCAGAAGCAGTTCGACTACGTTGATCCGCGCAACCGTCGCCGACAGATAGAAATGGAACGCGCGTGCACGCGACACCTGAAAGCTATCGGCGCCCTGCTGGCACCAGATGAGTTCGACGAGATCAAGTTCGAAGACGAAGACTTCCCCGTGGAGGCCACGGTGGTGATTCCCGTTCGCAACCGCGTACGCACCATCGAGGATGCCATCCGCAGCGTGTTGAAGCAGGAGACCAACTTCCCCTTCAACCTCATCGTGGTGGACAACCACAGCGACGACGGCACCAGCGAGGCCATAGAAAGAATGACGACTGACGAATCTCGCTCCGCTCTCATCCACCTCATCCCCTCGCGCGACGACCTCGGCATCGGCGGTTGCTGGAACCTGGCCGTGCACCATCCCGAGTGCGGTCGCTTCGTGGTGCAGCTGGACAGCGACGACCTCTACAGCGGCCCGGACACGCTGCAGCGCATCGTGGATGCCTTCCGCCAGCAGAAAGCCGCGATGGTGATAGGCTCCTACCGCATGACCAACTTCCAACTGGAGACGCTGCCGCCAGGGCTCATCGACCACCGCGAATGGACAGCCCAGAACGGGCGCAACAACGCACTGCGCATCAATGGCTTAGGTGCCCCGCGTGCATTCTATACGCCTGTGCTGCGCAAGATACAGATTCCCAACACCAGCTATGGCGAGGACTATGCGCTGGGCCTCATGATTGGGCGCCGCTACCGTATCGGACGCATCTTCGACGAGCTTTACCTCTGCCGCCGCTGGGAGGGCAACAGCGATGCTGCGCTCTCCACCGACAAGGTAAACAAGAACAACCTTTACAAAGACCAGTTGCGCTCCACAGAGATTCGTGCCCGTCAGGCGCTGAACGCCACCTGGCGCAAGGAAGCTACGGAGGCGGACATAGACCGTTTCTTCGACGACGAGCTGGCTCACTGGGAGTTGGCACAGCGCAACTATGATGCCCTGGAGGCCAACGTGCAGCAGCGCCCGCTGCAGGCAGCCGATGTGCAACTGACGGTGCAATGGAACCCCGCCCGCATCGTCTCCACAGGCGCCAAGATTGACAAGAAGAGCATCGAGGCACGCCCCTGCTTCCTCTGCGACGAGAACCGTCCGCCCGAGCAGCACGCCCTGATGATCCGCCATCACTATCAGGTGCTCGTGAATCCCTACCCTATCCTGCCGCGCCATTTCACGATTCCCACACGCCGCCACAAGCCACAGAACATCTGGGAACACTTTGGCACACTGCGCCATCTGGCCTGGACACTACCCAACCACATCGTCTTCTACAACGGTCCTCACTGCGGTGCCTCCTGCCCCGACCACATGCACCTGCAGGCCGGCTCACGCGGACTGGTGCCGCTGGAGCGCGACTGGAAGCTGTACGAGACACAGCTCGAGAAGCTCTATCCCCTCACCGAGGATGAGACACAGCAGATGGAGGATGCCGGCAATGCCAGCCAGCGCTGCGGGCTGTTCCTGCTGCGCGGCTATGTATGCCCCGTCTTCGTCATCCGTTCCCTGCCTGAGGAGACCGACAGCCTGCTCTGCCAGCGTCTCTACAACGCCATGCCCATTCCCGAAGGCGAGACAGAGCCTCGCATGAACCTCATCAGCTGGCGCGAGGCTGGCGACGAGAGCCGCAGCGACGAGATCGTCACGCTCATCTTCCCGCGTAAGAAACACAGACCCGCGTGCTATGGCGATTCCCTCCTCGTATCCCCCGGCGCCCTCGACATGGGCGGCCTCATCATCACACCCCGTGAGGAGGACTACAACAAGCTCACACCCGAATGGGCCGCAGAAATCCTGCAGGAAGTGACGATGACGGAGGAGGAACTGAAACCTGTCATAGATAAAGTCACAGACTCTCCCCCCGCCCTCCCTATCAGGGAGGGAGCAGAATCACATGAAAACAGTACTTCTCCAGCTTCAGATGTAACCGCTCCCTCCCTGATAGGGAGGGCGGGGGGAGAGTCTTCCCTCACCGTAGGCCTCCTCTCCGCCGAAGCCATCCGCTTCCGCCTCAACGGCAACTACACCGCCAAAGGCACTACGCTCACGGGTGAACAGGAAGTGACACTGGACCAGGGCGGTGTGCGATGGAACAATCAGGTCTATCGCCAGCTGACCTTTGTGCCGGACAGCGAGGAGGCCAGCTTCACCCTCGAAGACGTCACCATCGGCAAGAACTTCCATTGGGAACGCAACGAGGCGCAGACCTTCCGTGGCACGCTCAAGCTGATGGTGGAAGAGGACCGGATTCTCTGCATCAACGAGCTGCCCGTGGAGCAGTATCTCTGCAGCGTCATCAGCAGCGAGATGAGCCCCAACTGCTCACTGGAGTTCCTGAAGGCTTCTGCCGTCATCAGCCGCAGCTGGCTCTACGCACAGATGCAGCGCCGCAAGGAAAGAGCGCAGGGGAGCCATGACTTCTTCGCCTTCACCAAGACCGACAATGAACTCATCCGCTGGACTGACCGCGAGGCACACACGACCTACGATGTCTGCGCCGATGACCACTGCCAGCGTTATCAGGGCATCACGCGACAGACCAGCCCGCAGGTGGAGGCTGCCGTGAAAGCTACCCGAGGACAGGTGCTCGTCAGCAACGGCGAGGTGTGCGACGCCCGCTTCTCCAAGTGCTGTGGCGGCCACACCGAGGCATTCGAGAGCTGCTGGGAAGACAAACACTACCCCTATCTCGAAAGCGTCGAAGACCCCTTCTGCAACACCAGTGACCCGCAGATTATCCGCCAGGTGCTCAACGACTATGATCAGGAGACCACCGACTTCTACCGCTGGACGGTGACGCTCACGCAAGCCGAAGCACAGCGCTACATCAGCACCCACCTGAAGATGGACGACCTGGGCTACATCCTCGACCTCGTCCCCATCGAGCGCGGCCCGGGAGAGCGCATCATCAAGCTGCAGATTGTGGGCAGCCGCCGTTCCTTCACCATCGGCAAGGAGCTGGAGATCCGCTGCGCCCTCAGCGACAGCCACCTGAAGAGTGCGGCCTTCACCGTTGAGCGGCAAGACATCGATGCCAATGGCGTCCCCGCCCGCTTCATCCTTCACGGCAAGGGATGGGGCCACGGCGTAGGACTCTGCCAGATTGGCGCTGCCGTCATGGGCGAACAGGGCTACACCTACGACCAAATCCTGAAACACTACTATCGAGGTGCCGAGATCAAGACGCTGTAAACATCAGAAATTCATTCATCCCATGAAAAAACAAATCTTCCTATGCCTCGCATCTGTCTTGGCATCATCATTATTAGCACAAGTATCCACTCCCTCCCAGAAGTCCCCCTCTCCCTTTGGAGAGGGGTTAGGGGTGAGGTCCCAGAGGGCGGGGGGAGAGTCTTTTACCCAATACGTCGATCCCCGCATCGGCACCGGCGACCACGGCCATGTCTTCGTGGGCGCTAACGTACCCTTCGGCATGGTCAACGCAGGCCCCACACAGTTGGAGACGGGCTGGGACTGGTGTTCCGGCTACCACGAGAGCGGCAAGAAGATTGTGGGCTTTGCCCAGACACACCTCAGCGGCACGGGCTGCAGCGACCTCGGTGACATAGCCATCATGCCCTTCGCCGACGACAGTCACATGGAACCCGTAAAAGCTTCATGGGTGGGGGCTCAACCATGGGACAAGGACTATATCCTGACCCGCAACAGCATCGCCACCTTATACAGCCATGATAATGAAATCATTCGTCCTGGCTACTACAGCGTACTGCTTGGCACTGACAAAGAGGTTTCTGAAACGGATGCGAACAAGTACATCCGCACAGAGATTACGGCAGACCCGCGCAACGCCATGTACCGCATCACCTTCCCCAAGGATGCCAAGCGCAACAGCATCGTCATAGATTTAGAGAATGGCGTGGGCGATCGTGTGCTTTACTCCAGCATTGTCGTCACGAACCGCAAGGAAGTCGTGGGCTACCGCATCAGCCATGGTTGGGCCAACGAGCAGCACTGCTACTTTGCCATGCGTTTCTCGCGTGAGTTTACAGACCTGAACGACGCGCAACAGCATTGTCAGGAATTCTTTTTCGAGCCGAGCGACGAGCCACTCATCGTGACCATCTCGCTTAGCCCCGTTTCTGAGTTCAACGCACAAAAGAATATGGTGTATGACGATGTGACCTTCGATAAGATGTGTCGTGAAGCAGATGCCGCATGGAACAGCGAGCTCGGCCGCATCAAAGCCACCTTCCAGAACGACCGCGACCGCCGCATCTTCTACACCGCCATGTATCACTTCATGGTCGCCCCTCAGATATGGGACGATGGCAACGGTGATTGGCGTGGTGCCGACAACCGTGTGAAGCGTTCTGGCTGGGGCTGGCCACAGGACTACGAGTTCATAAGTTTCTATCGGCAACTTTTGGAATCGTCACCAGATTACCACTCAAGTCGCCATCACTACCTCACCACCCTCTCCCTGTGGGACACCTATCGCGCTGCTGCTCCCCTCTCCACCATCATCCTGCCAGAGATGATGCCCAGCATCGCTGAAACCTACCTCCGCATCTTCCGCGAGCAGGGCAAGCTGCCCGTGTGGCATCTGATGTCGCAGGAGACCAACTGCATGGTGGGCTGCCCCGCCGTACCCATCCTGGCCGACCTGCTGCTGAAGGGCTTCGTCAAGGATTCCCTCGCCGCTATGAAAGCGATGACCAGCAGCCTCCTCATAGACGAGCGCGGACTGGACGACATGAAGAAATACGGTTATGTCTGCAACGACCACCACGGCGGCTCCCTCTCTATGTCGCTTGAATACATGCTTGCCGACTGGGCTGCCGCGCAAGCCGGCAAAGCCATCCTCGCCGCTAAGGAAGGCGCGTTCAGCGGTTTACCCGCTGAAACCCGCCAAGCCATTGACTACCTCAACCAGCGCTCCAGCGGCTACAAGAAGCTCTATGACCCACGCGTAGGCTACCTCCGTTCCCGTAACTCCAAGGGCGACTTCAACCCCATCGACGGCTTCAACCCAGCCCATCAGACCAGCGACTACACCGAGGGCAACCCCTGGCAGTACCTCTGGCTCGTGCCCCACGATGTCGAAGGCCTCATGGCGATGCTCGGCGGTCGCGAACGCGCCCTGCAGCGCCTTGACAGCCTCTTCGCTGCCGACAGCCAGCTCAACGCCGATGCCAACCCCGACATCACAGGCCTCATCGGGCAGTACGCCCACGGCAATGAGCCCTCACACCACATCGCCTACCTCTACGCCCTCATGGGCCAGCCCCGCAAGACCGCAGAGGTTGTACATCAGATCCAGCGCGAGCTCTACACCGACCAGCCCGCAGGTCTCTGCGGCAACGAAGATGTGGGCCAGATGTCAGCCTGGTACGTCCTCTCCGCCCTCGGTTTCTACCAAGTGGAACCTTGTGGCGGCCGCTATGTTCTCGGCTCGCCATTGGTGAAGGAAGCCACCCTCCATGTCGGCGGTGGCAAGACCTTTACCATCCGCACCCATGGCCTCAGCGACAGCGCTTTCTACGTCAGCCGCGCCCTCCTCAACGGCCAGCCCCTGCAGCGCCAACCCCTCGCCAACGCCAGTCGCGGCGAAGAAGGTGCCCTCATACTGCACCACGAAGACATTGTCCGCGGCGGCACCCTCGACATCTACATGACCAAGTAAGCGCCCTCATCACAATCTATCCCCCTTGCCTTCCCCTCCTCCGTGGGAAGGCTTTTTTATGCCCCATTCTGAAGATTCAGAAGCCTTTTTTCATCTTTCACTTCGCATTTTTCACTCATTCATTTTTCACTTTTCACTTTAATCTGTATTTTTGCAAGCGAAAACTAAAAACAATATATGAACGATGACATTTTTCAATCAATTCCACAAGGAGGTGACAGAACGAAAGATTCGGAAAATAGCCGAATCACAGCAATCGCCAATAAGCTCGAAGGACTTTGCGCAGTATATGAAGCACAACTTCGAGATGGCAGCCAACATGTAAATCGCCTTGAAACAGAACAAGAGAATGTCCATCGATATAGAATCGGGCTCGATAGAAGAACTCATAGCAATTGTACTTACGGATATCCGTGTAAAAGGTTTTCCATAAGAAGAAGTTTAACGGAAAACGATATATTAAAATAGAAGCCGACCACCTCATTAAATGAAGTGGTCGGTGATTTTTTGTGAAAGAAACCAAGCGGCAAAGTCGAATTGCTCATCATCACGCAGATGCCACCGTTCCACACATCGTGGCTCTACTTGGTTCCCCCTTCACACTGCAAAGGAACGCATTTTCTGCGATTCCGCCGAATAAATTTTGTATTTTCTTTGTGAGGACATCAAATTATCCACTTCCCGCAGTTCCGTGAATCAATATTTCCGTAGTTCAAGCCTTTTTTCATCTTTCACTTCGAATTTTTCTCTTTTCTCTTCTTCTCTTTTAATTATTATCCCTATCTTTGTCGCCGAAAGGGCCACGAAGTAGGCTTTTTGAAGCCGATTCAACCTCAGTGGAGGGGCCTGATCAATCTTATTGGAAAAAGAAAAGCATTTGCTATTATTTCGCGTTAAGCCAAAATGCCCAGGAAACAGTTTGGAATAAGAAACGCTCGGAAGTAATAGAGGTTACGGGGTGCATGAATTGTGCATCCTCATGTCTGTCAATTATTAGCAATGCATTTACGCCTTTGGCGTGGTGCATTCTTGTTGACAGACTGGGGTTCCAATTCCTGGGCATGCCCCAAGCTTAACGCATAAGAAGCATCACGCTTTTTTGTGCGTTAGCGATTGATAGTTGATGCTATGTTTATAAACTGACTATCAATCAATATGGCCAACAAGAACCTTAATGCTGCCAAAGAGGCAAAGAAGGATGAGTTCTACACACAGTTGGAGGACATCAACAATGAGTTGCGGCACTATCGCGAGCATTTCCGCGGCAAGACGGTGCTGTGTAACTGCGATGACCCGCGTGTGTCGAACTTCTTCACGTACTTTGCCTATAACTTTGAGTTCTTGGGACTGAAGCGCCTCATCACTACTTGCTACAAGAATCAAGACATGGATCTATTCAGCCAGAACGAGAGTGAACAGGCCATCTATCTGATTTATGACGGGGACAAAAACGGGAATAATATCCCTGATCCAGAGGAGATTGGTATTCATCCATTGAAAGGAGACGGAGACTTCCGCTCCAAGGAGTGCATTGAGTTGCTGAAGCAGGCTGACATCGTGGTGACGAATCCCCCGTTCTCGCTGTTCCGTGAATATGTAGCGCAGTTGATGGAGTATGAGAAGAAGTTTATCATAATCGGCAACCAAAACCAAATCACGAAGAAAGAATTGTTCCCATACTTCATGGAAAATAAAGTATGGCTCGGATATGGCTTTAAGGGTGGAGCAACTCATTTCATTTCTCGATATGAAGACAAAGCGACAGCTGGAGAGCATAAACAAGGAATGATAAGGGTTTCAGGCGTTGTTTGGTTTACAAATTTAGAAATAAAGAAAAGACATGAGCATATCATATTATATAGGAGATATAATCCTGCAGATTATCCTCGTTATGATAACTACGATGCAATAGAAGTAGGTAAAACAGAGGATATACCAGCAGATTATAATGGAATCATGGGAGTGCCTCTCACTTTCATGGATAAATACAATCCTGATCAGTTCGAATTGTTAGGCTTGACATCTGGCCGTGATGAGTTTATTGCGAAACCAACAAAGCGATATGTCAACCCGAAACAATATACTAATGGGAGGGAATCGAATGGAGGAAAGGTGAATACTCATGCCAACATCTTATATACAACACCTCCTATCGGCAAAACATACTATACAGCGGACAATGCAGATGGCTACCTCGTCTCTGTATATGACCGCATTCTCATCCGCAAAAAGAAATAATATGGAAATCAAACTGCAATCAATTCGAGTTCGCGACCTTGTGGCTGGCTACGAGAACGATGCTGACAAAGGCGTGTGGGGCTATGACGGACGGCTTGACATCAGGCCTCCCTATCAGCGTGAATTCCGCTACGACCTGAAGCAGAAGCAAGCTGTTGTCAACACGATACTGAAAGGCTTTCCGCTCAACATCATGTACTGGAGCGTTGTGGGCGATGACCGCTATGAGATGATTGACGGGCAGCAGCGCACGTTGAGCATCTGCGAGTTTCGATACCATGATTTCAACATCGTTGACCCTGAACGCGGCGTGCTGTTCTTTGCTTCGCTGACCGATGAGGAGAAGGAGCGATTCTTGGATTATGAACTTTCCGTTTATTTCTGCACAGGCACAGACAAAGAGAAGTTGGATTGGTTCCGCGTCATCAACATCGCAGGAGAGCGCCTGCTCGACCAGGAACTACTGAACGCCATCTATGTGGGGCCGTTCATCAGCGATGCCCGCCGCCACTTCTCCAAGAACGGTTGCCCTGCATACAAGATGGCTAACGACTTGCTGAATGGAAATGCCATCGAACAGGCCTACCTAGCCACAATTCTTCATTGGGCAGCCCGTCGTGACGGAATTAAGGAAGTGAGCGAGTATATGTCACTGCATCAAAACGATGCCAACGCCAACCAACTCTGGGCCTACTTCTCAGCCATCGTGACGTGGGTTCGCTCCACCTTTATTAAATATAGGAAGGAGATGAAGGGTCTGGATTGGGGATTGCTCTACGACACCTATCGCAATCAAATATTCGATACTGCCGAGCTGGAGCAACGCATACATGACCTGATGGAGGATGACGAAATCATGAAGAAGTCCGGCATCTACAGCTATGTGCTTAGCGGCGACCTTCGCGACCTCAGTTTCCGCACCTTCGACAAGAAACAGAAGCGAGAAGCCTACGAGCGTCAAGGCGGCATCTGCCCCATCTGTGGAAAGCACTTTGAGCTGGAGGAAATGGAAGGTGACCATATCACGCCGTGGGCAGAAGGAGGCGTAACGACAGCTGAGAACTGCCAGATGCTGTGTAGGGAATGTAATCGGAGGAAAAGTAATAAATAAAAAGTAAGAGAATATGAAAAAGAGTATATTTTTATGTTTGGTTATATGCCTTTTTGCACCAATCACCATTGATGCTCAAAAGAAGCCATTTGGAAATGGCTTGTATTGGGAATTAAATAATGGTGTATTGACAATTTCAGGAAATGGAGCTATGGATGATTCAGGAATACGGAAACCTTGGTCTGTTTTTGATAGTAATATTAATAAGATTGTAATAGAACATGGAGTGACATCAATCGGAAAGTCTGCGTTCCGCTTTCTTTCCAATCTGCAATCCGTTGTAATTGCAAATACTGTTACGAGAATACGTGATGATGCCTTCCGCGACTGCAGTAAACTACAATCGGTTTCAATCCCGACATCAATAGAATCCATCGGTAATTGCGCGTTTACACTTTGCACAAGTTTACAATCCATAGAAATTCCATATTCCGTGAAACAAATTGGAGAAAATGCCTTTAGTGGTTGCAACAACAATAATTTTGAGGTATTAAGGCCAATCAAAAGTTTAAATCAATCACAATATTACATTGTTTGGAAATATCAGGGGAAATATGGTTTAAAGTGTCATGATGGAACTTGGATTCTTCCCCTTGTTTATAATGAAATAACACCATTAACAGGGGATTACCTAAAGATAATGGAAAAAGGTCGATATGGCATGGTAACACTTGATGGCAAAGTTATAATTCCTTGCGAAATGGAAGCATTGGTATCTGCAGGCACAGGCTATCTAAAGTACAAGCTCAATGGTTTCTGGGGTGTAATGAACTACGCAGGCAAAATCATTATCGATACTGATCGTGGCTATACCTCCATTGGCGACTTTGTGACCTTTACAAAGCGATTCCCGTATGAAATGGATGGCTATAAAGGCGAATGCGATGTTACAGGAAAACAAATCTCGAAGATAAAAGTTGACACACCACAACAAACAACGACTGCTTCATCATCATCAAATTCATCTTCATCATCGAGCAATACAGGAAAAGGCACAACAACCGTAGTCGTTGAACATCATCGCGACCCTGTGCCCATACAGGAATGGCATGCATGTTTTGCCTGTGGGGGAATGGGTACAATGGGATGTGACGGCTGCGGTGGCTCTGGTACAAAATACATTGGGGACAGGTTGCATAGATGTTCACGTTGCAATGGCCGTGGGATAATACCATGCAATGTTTGCTTTGGCAACAAAGGGCAATATACTACCGTTTACCGCTGATATATACATAAAACAATAGGTAACTATATTTGCAAGAAAAGTGGAACTACTTCGTATATGACCTATGCGAGTCAATCAAATAAGCTGCAAAATTGTAGCACTCAAAAATCAGCCCTGCAGGGGGGCTGTCCGAAGGGTGCAGGGTTCTGGCCTAAACCCTACACCCTTATCGCGAAAACCCTGCAGGGTTCGGAGAGGGGGGCTATAGTCTCTACGCTTACCCTCTATAGTGTCTGCGCGTAGTCTCTATAGAGGGTAAGGCGAGGGAGTAGTAGTGTCTTACAACTGGTCGCTGCGCTCTAAATCAAAGCAAAAATTAATTCAACGCTAACGATAACCTTAACCTTTACGTTTAAGAAGGCTTAATTATACGCTGCTTCTGCCTCAGCTACAGAAGATATAGCCGTTTCGTCAAGGACGGGATAGGGCTGATGCCTGGTAATCGTGATGATGTCTTGACCAAGAGCTACAGAGATCTTACAAAGGGTAGCTAGTGTGAGGTTATGGGTTCCTGAGAGCCAACGGCTCACTTCAGTTTCGGTCTTTCCCATCATTTTGGCAAAGTCCTTCTGCGACAATCCTTTGGCTTCAAGAACGTCATAGATGCGGTTTGCAATTGCAACAGATAGTTCCATC
>SUYG01000032.1:0-152291 GCA_015060555.1 Prevotella sp. | reverse complement strand
CTATGGCACACAGCCTAAACTGTGAGCCAATCCCCTGCTCCGAGTGCGGATGTTCCATGATGATCCATTATGGTCATTTGTTTCAATGAAAGAGATTTAAGTTTAGATTTCTGTAAGATTTATGTTCCCTTTCAGATGTCACTCGGCACCCGCGTAGCGTGCCGCCCTAATCTGTGAAATATGTATTTCAATTAATGAATACAAGTGCTTACGAATCTGTTAAATCTGTGAAATCTGTGGTACTATACCTCGCAGAGTTCCTTTGCCAGCCGCGCTATTTCATGCAAGATGAAGTTACGTTTGTTGGCCAGCATGACGCACGCTTCGGTCTTGTCGCGCAGATACACTTCCAGCCAGTCCTGCGGCTCGCTTTTGTCCGCTTCTGTGATGGCGAATATCACCCCTTCGAGCTCCTCCAGGTCCTCGCGCAGTCCGAAGATCTTATCCACCAGGCTCTTGAATCGTTCACTGTTGATTTCCATAATCGTACCTTTTGCACAGGCTTTGCCCGTAGTTTAAATAGTTTAAAAGATGAATAGTTTAAGTTCGTGAATCCCTGAATCCGTAGATTCATGAATCCGCAATGACGGCGCCTTGTCATTTGCATGCAAAGGTACGGACAAAAAAAACGCTCCAGAAGGTCTGGAACGTTTTGATAATGTTTTGCTAACGTTTTGCTAACGTTTTGCTAACGCCATTGTTTAGTCTATATTCGTTTTCTGCAGTTCTTGGTGTAAAGCCATTGCCACCTCGCGCAGTTGCAGAAAGGCGGCCTCATCATTCTTGCTATATTTCACATTGTTAATTTGTCTCGGGTCATCGTTGAGAAAAGAGAGTGTGGAATATGGGCGTATATTGTTGTACTCACATCTATAAGCCAAGTCCTCCGAAAGAGGTAAGCTTGCTATGCGTTCGCAGAACTCCCGTGCCCGTGGCGGATAGTTGCATTCCCATCTCAGCAGCCACTGCACCCCAGCCCATTTCTGCTTCGAGTCCAGCGGTTTCCCTTCGCCGCAGATTGCTTCAATGGCGCGTGCCACCTGTTCATCCGTGAAGCCGTTCTGCACCGAAGCTTTATTATGCGATCCGATATACACGGGAGCATCGAAGGTGATGTCCTCGGCAATAAAGTTCCCAGAGCCATAAACATTAATGTTGAAGCCCTCGTTATTCTTATCCTTGTGTTTCATATTTGATTTCTTTCCCTATGAAGTTGCCGCCGCTGTTCACATTGATTTCGGCATTACCTATTTTAATGATTAAGGGCTTGCCATTCCATTCCTGTAAATCTATAAGCGAGGCCAGTTCCAATTGTTGTTGCATTTTAGGTTTTAAAATCTCTTCAGGTTTATCGCCTTGAATTCTGTCCAATATAGTAGCATCCTCCGAAAATGGATTGATGTCCAAGAATGCAGCTACGAAACGTCTGACTTGTTCACATTCAAGCCCGTTAGGATGGTTTATGCCCCCATAACTCATGCTTTCAATAATCATCTCAGCTATAGTTTTTCTCTCAAGGGGGCTTATCCATAGATTTAGCACATATTCAATTGCCCCCAAGTCGTATCTTCTTGTGATGATATTCCAATTCAGATATACGTCGGTGAAATAAGATACTGGACGTGGTAATGGTCGGAACTTGTATTTCATCCCAACCATATTGGACTTCAGCCTTTTTAATCTATGCTGAAACTTCTGCCAATACATAGATTCACCATAGGTTTCCTCTATGTTGTTGAAGAAGAATCTATTCAACGATATTATACAATTTGCATTTAGTGTTCTGATGAAATATATCATCGTCATCACCAGTGCTGCACTATGGTTCCAACCTAAGTTTGCTTTGATGTCTGTTTCATATCTCTCCGTATCACTTGGCATCGGGTGTTCAAACATCATTCGTGTTAATTGATAGTACACTTCATTGAACACCTTAACTGCATCTTCGTTTACAGAAAAGGGCTCACCTTGTAGTGCGGTGAACTCTTCGTATAGCTCTTTGTTCAACGGCTCCAGTTCAAAGAACTCGTCCATCGTTTTCTTGTCTGTCCAGAGCATCTCTCTGGGAAGTATTGGCTTCATATATTGGCTCTTTTTTTATTGTTTCAAAAAAGCGTGGTGCACTAATGATACCAACAAACCTCTCAAGGCCGCTACGCCTATCCACTTTGCCGAATACCACCAATGCCCACGCCGTTGGGTGTGAGCTTGGCAGCCTTCGTCTTTCGTGGATTCCTTTTTATGTAGCGGTTTGAGAGGAAAATCCGAAAACTTACAGGCTCCCTGTTATGTTATTTCTTTATATTATTCTTATTCAAATTTCAGTTTTGGTAATGATTTCACAATGTCCACCGTCTGCACGCTGACGTTGATGACCGACAGCAGCAGGTCGAGGATATAGCGGGGCTTCTGGTGTTCACGGCCCCAGTCGTTTGCATCGTTCTTGATGAGTGACTTCTTATCTTGGCTGACGCAGTAGCGTTCCACGATCCATTCGATGGCCGATTTACCGTTCACCACATATTCATAGGCTCTTTCTGGGATATTCTCTATGCGGATATTACCGTTATAGATGATGACGCTCTTATCGTCCACGGTCTTGCTCATCGGGCCTTTTTTACCTTCCGCCAAATCAATGGTTACGGTTTGCTTTCCAAATCTCATTTTATCCACGCGGAAGTGGTCATAAGCTGTATAGTGGTCTGATTCCACAAAGTCGGCAATATACACATTGCAGCCTGCATAGGGTTCTACATTCTCATAGTTCAGATGCAGGTCGGCCAGTTTCTTGCCCGCCTGATAGAAGTCCATGAAGTCCTCCACGCGCTCCACGATAGGAATCCTTGGCAGCGACTTCTTCAGGTCGGCAGCGAAGCGCGTGCGGTAGTCCTCGCTGTGCAGCAGACCATAGATGTAGTAGAAAATCATCTCCTTCGTGATTGACTTCGTGCCATAGCGTGCGCGTACCTCTTTTAATATCCAGTCCGTGATGCCGTCGCGACGGATGTATTTCTCGCCCGTCTCTTCGTCGAAGAGTGTGCGCTCCTTATTCTTGTTTTCTTCGTACCAGTAGAGAGGGAAGCATTGAGAATCACCTACAAAATGTAAATCTGGGATTGTATCTGAAATAAGTACAGTCGGAGTTTTAGCATCACTAAAACATATAAACAGATTATTTGTGCTGTTTGTAGGTAGCAAATTAACCCACTGCCCAGGACGCTCAACCAACTCCTTGCTGTAATACAATGCTTGCTTTTGGAATGGACGATATAAGCCTTGTATAATACAGTTCTTATCGAAGGATATGCTCTGGTTAGATAATAGTCTTTTCTTAAGACCTATAGTCCAACTTATCTTAGTCGAATCATTATCAACAAAATCATCTAATTGTATGACTTTTTCATTATAGATTGCTTCAAAATATGAATTTCTCGATTGACTATAAAAATCAATCATTGAGTTTATGTTTAAAGTCAATTCATCTTCAGAATAATTATATACCCATGCATCCCTGTTTGTAGAAACTCCTATAGCAATGCTACTTAAAAACGAATGCGAACTGGGTGAAAAGTTCCTATCGGGCGCCAAGGGTAAGAGATTATCATAACTTTTATCTCTTTGGTTTATCCAATCGTTCTTCTCATTTGGAATAATCTCATCCCATTCTACATTGTTAATAGAAACGTAAGATTTTAAAATATCAAATTTTTCGGGCCGTTTTAAATATTCGCCAATGTCATGATAGTATATTTTTGCTATATGTCTCTGATCTGGCTTTCTTATTAAAAATGTCACGGATGCTCCTAGAAGACTACCGCCCAAACCTCCATGTGCAGCAAAGAATGGCTCACCTTCTTTCCGACAAGTTTCTCCACTAGTCCTTCCATTTCCTCGAAGATTAAATGTGTATATCTTATCAAAATCATTTTGGAAGCAAATCCTCATTCCTGAATGTGCGGCACCATCAATCCAACTGTTGGGTGTGACAAAGGCAACAATGCCTCCTTCTTCCAATTTCGATATTCTATCGGTTGCCCAGCGAAAAGCCTTGATATAGCTATCATACAAAGCTTTGTTTAGATTGGCGGTTGAATATTTCGCGTATGTTTCTGCAATTCTCCCATCCAACTGCGGATAACTCAGATTCTGCGCATTATCATTTGCGCTCTTCTGTCCCACGGAATACGGTGGATTACCGATAATCACCCTCACCGGCGCTGCCTTCTGCTTCTGCAGACGTTCCGAGTTCTCGGGGAAAAGTTGAGAGAAGATATCGTTATCGCCGTGCTCATTGAGCTGGAAGGTGTCTGTCAGGCAGATGCCGTCGTAGGTCTCGTACTCCTCGGGGTGCATCAAATCATGATACACTGCCTCGATGTTCACGTCTGCAATATAGTAGGCCAGCAGCACAATCTCATTGCAATGAATCTCGTTCTTGTACTTGCGCAGCATATCCTCCTTCTTGATAATACCACTCTGCAGCAGACGGGTGATGAAGGTGCCCGTCCCCGTGAAGGGGTCGAGGATATGGACGTTCTCGTTGGTCAGCGATGTATTGAACTCGCTTTGCAGAATATCTTCCACGCTGTGGATGATGAAGTCCACGCATTCCACGGGTGTATAGACAATGCCCAGTTTCTCCACCGTCAGGGGGAAAGCGCCCTTGAAGAACTTCTCGTACAAGTTCTTGATGATGGTCTGCTTACCCTCTAAGTTGTCAATATTCGAGACGTTATTGCGAACCGACATATAGAATTTGTCCAGCACCGCCGTGTCCATCTCCATCCCTTCGCTCTCCAGCACCTCCAGCATATCCTGCATACTACGGCTGACGGCATTGTTGTTCACGAATTGGTACTCCTTGAACAGCGCGTCAAACACAGGACGCGTAATCATGTGCTGCGCCAGCATCTCTACGGCCTGACCCTCGTCGATGCTGTCGTTGATGTTCTTGTGCAGGCCGCCGATAAAGTCCTCGAAATACTTATGGGCATTCGGGTTCTCCTTGATAAGCAGCTCTATGCGGTCGATGAACTTCTGCGCTATCTGCCCTATGTCCTTGGCCCAGTTCTCCCAATACATCTTATCGCCCACCTTTTCCACAAGGCGTGCGTAGATGCCATTTTGCAGCGTGCCGAACTGGAGTTCCAGCTGGCGTGCCACCTCGTCGTTCTCTATTTGTACGGGACCGTCGCCCTTGCCGATGGAGTAGCTGCCACGAGGCACACCCGCCACGGTGATCTTCGGCGGGCGTTTCTTGTTGAGGTTGATTTGGTTGACGTGGGCGTTGAAGTTCTCATCGTGCGAGCGCAGGGCGTTCAAGATTTCCCACACCACGCGGAAGCGCTCGTTGTCGTTCAGCGCCTCCTCAGGTTTCACGTCGTTGGGGACGATGACGGGGATAATGATGTAGCCGTACTTCTTGCCTGCAAAGGTTCTCATCACGCGGCCTACCGACTGCACCACCTCTACCTCGCTGTTGCGGGGTGAGAGGAACATCACAGCATCCAAGGCCGGAACGTCAACACCCTCAGAGAGGCAGCGGACATTTGTCAGCACGCGACACTCGTTCAGGCTCTCGGCATCCTGCTTCAGCCAAGCCACCAGTTCATTGCGCGTGTTGGCGTCCATCGAGCCGTCAATGTGGCGGGCTGTCACGTTCACCACCTCCTGCGCGTCCTTCTCGGAAAGCGTAGAACGGTACTCCTGGCTCAGCTGCCCGAAATACTTGGCAACCTGCTTGGAGGAATACTTGGGATTGCTTTTCGTGGGGTTGATGGTCTGGCAGAAAGCCACGGCACGCCGCATCACCAGCGGGTCTTGCTGGCGGGTGATGCCATCGTCGCCCTTGATGCGCTTTGAGAGACCGTTGATGCAGCCTATCAACTTGGTTGCATCGTCGAAGTTCAGCTCCGTCAGCTTGTCTTTTTCGCTGGCTTGGTTATATTGTTTCTTGATATTCTCACGAATACTCTCAGGGATATCCTCTTCGCTCACGGTCAGCACCAGCACCTTGTAGTCTGTCAGCAGACCTTGCGAAACAGCATCATTGAACGTCAGGCGGTGGAACTCCTCGCCATACCATTCAGGGTCGTCCATCGAGCAGAGCACATCAATGCGCTCGTTCTCCTTGGCGCGAACCTTGATATTGGCACTGTAGAGGCGGGGCGTAGCCGTCATGTAGAGACGCTTCTTGGCGAAGATATACTCGTTCTTGTGTACCTTCGTGAAGTTGCTCTCATCCTTGTCCTTCAGGATAACGCCCGTGGTGCGGTGAGCCTCGTCGCAGATAATCAGGTCAAGCTCGCGATAAAAATGGTCGAGCGCATCCTTCACCACATCGATACTTTGATAGGTGGAGAAGATCACCGTACGGTTCGGCTCCTTATCATATTTGTTGAGCTGGCGCAGAATCTTGCCCATATCCGTTGAGGCAGGGACGGCGAGATCTACCACGCTCGCGTCTTCATCGTCGGCATCCTTCATCTCGCGCGTCACCTTCGCATCAGAACAGACACAGACAGCCCGCAGGTCATCGGTCTTGTCGGCCATCCATGCATTCAGCGTCTGACCTAACAGGGCGATACTCGGCACCAGGAACAGCACAAAGCCGTCCTTGGGCGTCATCTCCTCCATAATCTTCAGCGCCGTGAAGGTCTTGCCCGTGCCGCAGGCCATAATCAGCTTGCCGCGGTCGTGGCCCTGCGTGACGAAGTATTCATTGGCTTTCGACATCGCCTCCAGCTGGTGCTTCTTCGGCTGCTTGCCGGGCAACTTGGCTTTCTCGCCGGAAAGACCTGCTTTCAGCTTCTCCCAATCCACAGCCGAGATTTCGAGGTCGTAGAGAGAGATACGGTTGAAGGGCTTCGACAGACCCTGAATGGCGGCTTCGGCATTCGGGCCCCAACGCTTGCGCGTGGTCTGCACCCACACGAGATTCGTGAACTCCTTTGTTTGCAGTGTCTCGGGGTCTATGAACGTGCGGCTGGCATTGGCGAGGAAACTGTCAACGGCTCCCTTGTCAATTACCGTGTCCTCGGCATAGCACTTACATTGGATAGCCCAGTAGTCGCCGTATTCTGTGCGAGCTACCAAGTCGATGCCCAAGTCTTTGCCGCCAAAGTCCTTGCGTGCAGGAAACTCTTCCCACAGCCACACCTTCTCCAATTCGCTGTAGCGTGGGTCGGTCAGGAACCACATCTTCATCAAGCGCTCGAAACTCGTGCCCTTGTCCCGTTCGCTCATCGACCGTTGGCGTATCGCCCAAAGTATATCGTTTATGGTGGTTATTGCCATTACGTTCTTACATATTGATATATTTAACTGGATTCTGGCTCTTGCCGTAGAATCCAGCTACACTCTTTCCGATGTATTCAGAGTTGATATCCTCTTTACCCTCAAATTCCAGCTTCATTAAGAAAAAGTGCCCGGATCTCACGACCGCTCAAGCGGCACTGAATGATTTTAACCTTAATTAAATGAAACAGTGCCCGGGTCTCACGACCACTCAATGGCACAAATTACTAGATTGAGCTTATGATAAAATTCTTATTCGTCGTCGTCATCGCCCCAGAGGTTCCAGTTGTCGGTGCCTTTGGTCTCGACCTTATCGGCATCAACAGTGTCTTCACTATTGATTCCGACCTTTGGGCTATCAGCGATGAGCGCGGAGGGCGCAATGTGATATACCGCCATTTGCGGTAATACATATACCTTTTTCATATCATAGAGGTTTAGTAGTCGTAGTCGCCGTCATCGGAACCCCAGATATCCCAGTCGCCCGATGCTTTGACGTCAACGAGATCTGCATCTATACTCGAATTCTTATCGATGCCCACATTAGGATCACTGAGTGCAATGATCGTTGCAGGGCTGGTTCGGAATACCGCCAGTTGCGGTGCAATATATGTCTTTTTCATATCGCTCTATTCTTTAATGATCAAGAATTTGAGAATTAGAGAATCGGCATTGCCGCCGTAGTCTCTCTTATGTGTTGGAAACGTGAATTCTCTAATTCTCTAATTCTTGACAGTCATTTATTTTACGAGAACCTTCTTACCGTTCACGATGTTCACGCCCTTCTGGAGCTTGCTCATACGCTGGCCAGCGAGGTTGAAGATTTGGCCGTTGGCCATTGGCTCTTGGCCGTTGGCAACCGTGCTGATACCAGTAGTCTCATCTTCGAACACGAAGGTGAAGGCCTTCACACCAGCGACTTCGGATGCGGGCAGCAGAGCCTTACCAGCGGGCACCGTACCAGCATTAACTTTCTTGAAGGTGTCGCCAGAGAGGCCATAGTAAGTGTCGGCTGCAACTGCGGTAGCTGCAGTGATGCCTACAAGCTTGTTCGTTTCACTGATGTCAGATCCTGAAGCTGCGACAGGAATATTGATGCTTGCGGAAGGGGTGCCCTTCAGCAGCACACCTGTGCCAGGAGCTACTTTGCCAGTAATCTGGGAGAATGTGAGAACACCCGTGCCGCTGTTTGCTGCTGTAACCTGCCAAGCAGAGTATTCGCTATCATCAGTGAAGTCCAGTGCGTATGTGCTTGCAAATGTTGCATAGCCAGAGCCGTTGAGGGTTACACTTAAGCCCTCAAAGTTGGTAATCATAATGGGACCAACACCAACATTGCTACCCTTGGTGAAGAGCAGTCTCACATAACGGGTTGAAGAAGCAAAGGAACTAGTGGTCTTAAGATTTAAGATGTCATTTTGATCTCCGCTGATGGTCAGTACTTCTACATCGGTGAAAGAAGATCCATCGGCAGACTCTTGTACAGTAAGAGTCGAAGTATTATCGCCGCCAACCATCTTGACGCCAATCAACACCTTAACTGGTTGTTCATTCGTCTTAAATTGAATATAGTCGTCTGTGTTATCCATCTTGACGTTGTAGGGATTGTGGGTCGGGCCATAATCACTACCAAGACCATAAGCTGTAACGCCAGTTGAAGCTGTCAGATCTTCGCTAGAACCACCGTCCCATACAAATGGCAAAGTTGTGTAGTCAATGGTCTTGCCAGCTTGGGTGATTGTGATGAGATCAGACAATACTTTTCCCTCGTCACCCGAAGCATAGACCTTCAAATAAGCCGTGCGGGAAGAATATGTATCATTCGCTTCTATCAAGTAGTCAACATTCTTAGTAGAACCATTGATCTCTGCATCTAACCAATCATAGGTAGCGGGGGTCGTCCCATCTGCCTCAAGCCACTTTATTTCAGCAGTGTAATTAGTTAGATTGTTGTAGGTCACGGTGATTGAGCCATCCGTTTCTACAACCGTAGCATCTACAGAAGTGGTGCTGAGAGAGATGAAGGGATCTGATTCTATCGTATATGTCGCAGAACCTACGCTACTGCTTTTCCCATCTTTGATAGCTATTGCCTTGATGGTTACGTCTTCATCAATGGATATTGCACTTGTATATACTGTGCTGCTTGATGTTGGAGTGGTTTCATTGGTAGTATAATAGATGGTTGCCCCTTCCGTCGCAGAAAGGGTTACTGATGTTCCGGCTGTCACACCTCCTGCGGGGACTGAGAACTGCGGAGCTGCCATGAGGCCCTTCAGCTCTATGTCGTCAAGGCGAACATTTTCGCTACCAGGCGTGAATACTATGGTTATAGATGTAGTGGCTGCTGTTATTCCAGTGAATGTCACCTCGTGTGTGCCTGCAGAACTGAAAGTAGCGCCTCCACTAATACCCTCTGTCGTTGTCGAAATCGTCATTGACTTCAGATTCGTTTTATAGCTCAATATTAGGTTCCCGTCGAATTTGTCAAGGGGTACTGTTGCCTTAAAAGAGCCGCCACTCTTTCCTACGAGCAATTCAGGCGAAGTGCCGCCAGCGAGGGCTGCATCATAAATCTTTGTGTCGCTTCCACCATCCACGCAAGCATACGAGTAAGTGCCACCACTCGGGACTGCATTTGCAGCGTAGCCTGAGAAATCTTCACTCCAAATCGTTAAGAGGTTGGGATTCACATTGGTTACGGTCATGTTGTAGGTTTGGGAGCTTGACTTGTAAACTCCAACACCAGTATAATTAGCTGTAAATGTAACAGAGCCAGCACCAACAAGGGTCACAGCACCCGTTGTGGAATTGATGGTAGCGACCTCGTCATTATCGCCGCTCCAAGTAACAGAGGCTTCAGGAACAGGCGATTCAGATCCGTAGGTAACAGAAGCGGACAGTGAACCGGCCGCGGTGCCCGCATAAACGTTGGTATTCGTGATTCCACCATCGTCAATACTTATACTTGTAGTTTCGCGTGTGTCTGTCACAGTTAAAGTATAAGAAGCTGAACTGGCAGAATAATTACCCGGGTCTGCAGCTGCGTTCGCTGTTACCGTCACACTACCAGCTTGTGAAACAGTTACAGTGGAACCATCTATAGTAGCGCCTGCAGTATTAGCAGAAAGTGAATATGTAACTGAACCTGTATAACCAACTGCAGTTGTAGCAACCTGAGAATATGTATTTCCAGACCTCAGGTCAAGGCTAGGAGCCGGGGTTGCAAAAGCTGCGTCAGAAGAAGGATCGCTGCCTGCTACACCTGTTAACTCTACTTCGTCAAAATAAGCCTGTCCTATTTCTTGACTTTTTTTGTTTAACTGATAACAATAGAATTCAAATTTAAGATATAAAGTACTTGACTGGGCTGCCCCTGGCAAGGTATATGAAGCTTGAACCAGATTATTATTGTTGCTAACAGCTCCCGATGGATTACTTCCAGAGCGTAACACTTCAGTATAAGAAGAGCCGTCCGTGGAATATGACAATTTCATATAAGAATAGGTTGAATTCCATGTACTTGAAGACATTCCGAAATAATTCGAAACAGCAAGACTAGAGTAGGAGCTGGCATCAAGAGGACCAACAATAAATGAACCAACAGTTCCTTGACCACTAACTAAAGCGGAAGAAGTTGATCCGTATCCCATAGTGTTTTTACTCTGTTTAGCGTTTGTAACGGTATAAGAAGCGCCGGAATAGACGGGAGAAACACCTGTCTTCACGCTATATGTATCGATCCAAGCACGTGCACTTGTAGTGTTGTTTCCAAATGTTTCGTGAAAGAGGACGATAGGATCCTGTCCCCACGCCTGCCCAGCAAACGCGGCACACATCACGGCCACGAGCATCATGGCTCGGAGCCTGATTGAATTGAGTAGTTTTTGTTTCATTGTTGTTGTATTTAAAAGTGATTAAAATTTATGTCTCGATTTATGTCTTGATTTATGTTCAGCCCCATCAGAAATTGATGTGTTCCTCGCCAGCCCATGCCGTGTCGATGTCGAGGGTGACGGCGCCGGTGTCAGCTGGGATGATGCTCCGTGTGACGGGTTCGCGAGGGACGGGGGTGTCCTGCGTACAGGCACAGCACAGGCTGGCCGTCAAGATGATTGACAGCCAAATGAAGACCCCTCTGAATCTACTTGTTAGGGGGGACTTGTTAAAGGATTGTAATTTATTGTAACAGAAATTGTTGCGACGGGCTCGCGTCCACCGCAGACTACAAATTGAGGAGGTTCCAAATATACCCCCCCCCAGTTGCTAAAATCCTTATATTCATATTGCTATGCAAACAGAGGTATATGGGGGTATGACGGCTGCATCTGCTACCGTCGGCGCAAAAATAGGGAAAAAAGATGAAACGTGGAAAAAGAAAAAAGAAAAAATAGCGTTAAGGGGTGAAAATTATGATTTCCCGATGACTTCTGAGCTCCTTACCTTATGGAGCGATTGCATATAGCCTACACTGAAAACGGCTACACCCCATGGAGAAAACGCGGATACCCTATGGAGGAAACGGCTACACCCTATGGAGCGTTTGCGTTCGCTCCATAGGGTGTGGCGGGTGATGCAAAAGATGTGCGTTGGTGACGAATATCGACATTTCCTCTCGATTTTATCAAATAATCGGTAAAATCCTTTAAGAAACACAAGAAATGATGTATCTTTGCAGCCGCAAAGGGGGATGCTCCTGTAGTTCAACGGATAGAATAGAAGTTTCCTAAACTTTAGATAGGGGTTCGATTCCCCTCGGGAGTACCACGCTAAAAGCCTGCAACGGAAAAGGTTGCAGGCTTTTTGCGTTTGGGGGCGTTATCGCTTGATGAGGGCGCGTAGCACGAACCAGCCGTGGGCGCTGACGGCGCGGAGCCAGCCATAGTGGTGAGCCATGAGGCGAAAGCGCTCGAGGAGGGAGCGGCGATGGTTGCGGGTGGTCATGCCCTCGGAGAGGTAGTCGGTGAGGATGAGGCCGGTGTTGTGGAGGGCGAGGTTGCGGCGCTGGGCATAGCGCATGAGGCGGATGCACCAGTCGTAGTCGGCGGAGAAACGGTAGCGGAGGTCGTAGGGGATGGCGCGGGCGAGGTCGGTGCGCGCGTAGAAGCTCTGGTGGCACACGAGCATTCCGCTGAGGAAGCTCTTCCAGGTGAGGTGCTTGGGAGCTTGCAGACGGCGGTGGCGCAGGAAGTGGCCTTCGTTGTCCACGAGGTCGGTCTCGCCATAGACGACAGCGGGGAGGCGTGTAGGGTTGTAGCGGGCGTCGAGTTGTGCGGCGACCTCGGCCAGTGTGCTGTCGGAGTGGAACTTGTCTCCGGCGTTGAGGAAGATGATGTAGTCGCCCTTGGCCTGCTGCAGTGCTTTGTTCATGGCGTCGTAAAGGCCGCTGTCGGGCTCGCGCACCAGCACGATGGCATGGGGGTGGCGCTGGTCGGTGTTGCGCTCCACGTAGTGCTGAATCTCGGTCATGGTGGTGTCGGTGGAGCATCCGTCGATGAGGAGGTGCTCTACTGCAGCGTGTGTCTGCGCGGCAACGCTGTCAAGGGTGCGGCGAATGGTGGAGCCAGCGTTATAGGTGACTGTGGCGACGGTGAATCGGAGCATTGCGTTCGGAATGAAGAGTGAAGAATGAAGAGTGAAGAATGAAGAGTGAAGAATGAAGAATGAAGAGTGACGAATGACGAATGATGAATGATGAATGACGAATGACGAATGACGAATGATGAATGACTAATGACGAATGATGAATGATGAATGACGAATGACGAATGACGAATGATGAATGAAGAATGAAGAATAAGGATTACTAATGACGAATGAAGAATGACGAATGAAGTTACTCTTAGTCCTCCACCTTGCTTGCAAGGCCCTCCCCCCACGGGGGGAGCGGGGAGAGGGGCTACTGGTGAGCCGGAGAGGGGCTACTGGTGAGCCGGAGAGGGGCTTTCACCCTTTCGCCCCCAGCCTTTCATACAGCTGTATGTGCTGTCGTGCCACGACTTCGGGGCTGAAGCGTGAGGTCACAGACAGACGAAGTTGCTCGGGTGCCACGGGGTAGTGGATGGCCCACTCAATGCCTGCTGCGAGGTCTGCCACGTCGGGGTAGCGTGCGAGGTAGCCGTTCTTGCGGTGCTCGATGATGTCGGACTGTCCGCCGCGGTCGAAGCTTACGGCCATGCAGCCGCAGGCCAGCGCCTCGGCGAGTGTGAGTCCGAAGCTCTCGTAGTCCGAGGCATTGACGACGATGTCGGCGGCGGTGTAGAGGCGACTGAGCGCCTCGGGGGTAGTGAGGGTGCCGACATGTGTGTAGGGACAAGGGATGTGCTGCAGGCACGTGGAGTCCTTCACGTTGCCGAAGAGGACAAGATGAACGGGCGTGGTGATGAGCGTCAGCGCTTCCAGCAGGCGGTCGAAGCCTTTGAGGGGCTGGTCGATGCGGGCGGCTCCGAAGGCGATGATGATGGTGTCGGCGGGCAGCTGCAGCGCCTGGCGTGCCTGCTGGCGGTCGCCACGCTGGAACTGGTCCAGGGGCAGGACATTGGGGATGGTCACTACGGAGTGGCCCTCTGTCAGCGCACTCTGCTGCGCGCGATGGGTCATCCATTGGCTGACGCCGATGAAGGTGATGTTTCCGCGCGCGTAAGCGCGTTCCTTATTGTTGAAGACATGCCACGAGAGGTCACGGGGGTAGGGCCGCTGCAGCAACGGACAGCTGAGGCAGTGCGTCTTGTAGCGCTCGCATTCGTCGGTGTGGTGACAGATGGCGGTGATGGGCCACATATCGTGCAGTGTCCACACCACGGGCTTGCCGCTCTCCATGATCTTGCGTATCTGCCGCATCGAGAGGAAACCCTGGTTCACCCAGTGCAGGTGCACGATGTCAGCCTCGCGGAAGGCCGGCAGGTGGGTGATGTCGGTGCCTGCATTGGCGATGTCCACGTCCCACAGCCTCTTGCGGCGGAAACCGTTGGCGAGCCAGATGCAGAAGCGCTCCCACAGGAAGGCCCATTTGCTACGGCGCACCACCATCTTCGCCTCCACGCCATAGCGGTTGAGGGCAGCTGTCAACCGGCTGGCAGCAATAGCTGCGCCACCGGTATCGGACGATGTATTGACAATGAGGACACGCATTTGCGGTGCAAAAGTACATATAATAAATGAAAAGTGAAAAGTTAAAAGTGAAAAATGAAAAGTGAAAAGTGAAAAATGAAAAGTTAAAAGTGAAAAATGAAAAATGAAAGGGTGAAAAAGTGAAAAATGAAAGGGTGAAAAAGTGAAAAATGTCACCTTTTCTAAAAAAACTTTCATCTTTCAACTTCAATCTTTAAACTTTTCACTACCTTTGCAGCGCAATCCACGCCCAGATGGTGGAATTGGTAGACACGAGGGACTTAAAATCCCTTGGCCAGTGATGGCCGTACGGGTTCGATTCCCGTTCCGGGCACAAGACCAAAAACTATCCATGCTATGACAGAGAAGACCTTCTTGAGTAAGCCTTTCACCTTGCTTGTCGCCTTTCTCGCCTTTTCCCTTGTAAGTAGCGCCCAAACCCTGCCGACGTTCTCCACGGACGGCGCTGAGACGTGGTATCTGATTCAGTTCCGCAATGGCGAAGCTGCGCTGCAGGATCAGGGAGAAGGCGCCAATCTGGTGACTGCCGGCATCGACAAGTCCAACGAGGCGCAGCTGTGGAAACTCACAGGCACGCAGAACAATTGTGAAATCGTTAGCAAGGCTGGCCGCCACATTTATTATAACGGCAGCCGTTTTGCGGCCTCTGCCTCGCAGACGGGCCAGCTGAAACTTGCGGCTACGACCAACGCCACCTATAAGCCCGCTTGGGAAATTCAGGCCACCACCGTCAGCGGCAAGAACACCATGAACCAGTGGGGTGGTGCCGGCACAGGCAAGGAACTGGGCGCATGGAGCGCTGGTGACGCCAACAACCCGCTCGTGTTTATTGAACCCGCCACGTTGCCCGACACCGACCCGCAGCCCGCGAAGCTCACGGAGTGGTACTGCGGCGCCAACGGCAGCTTCCGCCCCGAGGAACTGCTGACCATCTGGTACACAGCTCCTGTCACCCGCATGTCAGTGGCAGACCCGTGGATGGAGTATGCGCTGCCCATCGGCAACGGCCAGCTGGGCGCCATGATCTACGGCGGCATCCGGCAGGATATCGTACAGTTCAACGAGAAGACGCTGTGGACGGGCTCCTCGACGAACTACAACCGCGACGGCGGCTATCAGAACTTCGGACACCTCTATATCGAGGACACCAGCGGCCGCTTCGGCACCACATCCACCACGGGCGCCAAGGACTATGTCCGCACGCTGAACCTGGCCACCGCCACCGCCACGGCAGAGTGGAAAAGTACCGATAAAACCGTCACTTTCCGTCGCGAGTACATCACCTCCTATCCTGACAACGTCATCGCTGTACACCTCACCGCCAGCGAGCCCGGTCAGCTGGACCAGCGTATCTATCTCTGGAACTCACATAACTTGCGTGGCTCCTATGCCGACGGCGAAGGCACCTTCAGCGGCGCCCTGCAGACCGTGAGCTACAATGCCCGCATGAAAGTTGTCGCCACGGGCGGTCGTACGTTGACTGATGAGAAGGGCATCCACGTGACAGGCGCTGACGAGATTCTCATTGTGCTCTCCGCTGTTACCGACTATGACCCCGTTGCCAGCGGTTATGTCAGCGGCACCGACCAGCTGGCCGCCCGCACGCAGCGTGCTGTCAGCGCAGCTGCTGCCAAGGGCTGGGAGGCCATCTATGCCGACCATGTGACTGACTACCAGGCGTTCTTCAACCGATGCCGTCTGGAGCTGGACGGGGCCGCCAATGTCAAGGCCACCAACAAACTCGTGGACGCCTATGCCACCCTGACGACGAAGAGTGCACTGCGCCGCTCGGCAGACGCCCGCATGCTGGAGTCGCTGTTCTTTCACTACGGCCGCTACCTGCTCATCTGCAGTTCGCGCGGGCTGGACTTGCCCAACAACCTGCAGGGCATCTGGAACCACAAGAATGCGGCGCCCTGGTGCTCGGACATCCACGCGAACATCAATATCCAGATGAACTATTGGCCTGCCGAACCCATGGCAATGCCCGAGATGCATGAGAAGTACCTCAACTACCTTTATAATATGGCCATCGTGCAGCCGCAGTGGCAGGCTTATGCCAAAAACTGGCTCGGACAGAGCACCGGATGGGCCTGTTTCACGGAGAACAACATCTTCGGGTGCTGCACCAACTGGATGGCGGCCAACTATCCTGAGGCGGGCGCGTGGAGCGTGGATCACATGTGGCAGCACTATCGCTACACCCTTGACCGAGATTTCCTGAAGCAGAAGGCGCTGCCCGTGATGATTTCCTGCGTGAAGATGTGGATGGAGCGCCTGAAGAAAGCCTCCGACGGCACCTGGGAATGCCCCAATGAATGGAGCCCAGAGCACGGCCCCACAGAGAACGCCACAGCCCACAGCCAGCAGATTGTGTGGAATCTCTTTGACCAGACCATCAAGGCCATAGAGATCGTAGGCACCTCGGAAGCCGGTGTCACTGCGTCCTTCCTCAGCCAGCTGAAGACCAAGTTCAAGGACCTCGACACGGGCCTGCACACCGAGACCTACAACGGCACCTACGGCAATCCGCGCGAGGGCGTCTATACCGGCGAGGAAATCCTGCGCGAATGGAAATATACCGATTATGCCACCGGCAACGGCAATGAGTCCGGCCACCGCCACCTCTCCCACATGATGGCCCTCTATCCCTTTGCCAACCTGCCAGCCTCCAGCCCCTACTACGCTCCCGCTGTGCGCAGTTTGAAACTGCGAGGGCTGCCCTCCACAGGATGGTCCATGGGTTGGAAGGTGAACCTGTGGGCGCGCGCTTTGGAGCCCGACCAGTGTGTGGAGCTCTTCAAGCGCGAGTTCACGCACAGCACCAGCTACGGCACCGACCAGTCCAAGGGTGGCATCTACTACAACCTCTTCGATTCCCATGCGCCCTTCCAGATTGACGGCAACTTTGGCGTTGCTGCCGGTATGGCTGAGATGTTGCTGCAGAGCCACACCGACACGCTCCAGCTCTTGCCCGCGATGCCCTATGTGTGGCCCAAGGGCCGCATCCGCGGCCTCCGTGCCGTCGGCGGCTTTGAGGTCAGCATGGAATGGGCAGGCGGCACCACCACTGTGCCCGCGAAGCTCACCACGGCTACCATCAAGAGTCTGAAGGGACAGCCCCTGCGCATCGCCTACGCTGGTATCGCAAAGGCCACCGTGAAGGTCAATGGCGAGGCCGTGCAGCCCACCGTGCTCAGCGACGACCGCATAGAGCTGCCAACCACAGAGGGCACCACCTATGAAATCACCATGGAGGACAGCGAGGAGGTCGGCATCCGGGAGGTGGGTGCTGCAAACCCTACCTCGCGCCCGGAAGTGCAGGCCCGCTATGACCTCAGCGGACGCCCTGCTGCCGAGGCGCGCCGACCGGGCATCTACATACAAGGAGGTCAAAAAGTGGTCGCGCGTTAATTTTTTACGCCTTTTCTTTGGCCAGTTCGCGAAAAAGCGCTACCTTTGCGCCGTCTTAACCAAGAATGCGCTTGTGGTGGAATTGGTAGACACGCCAGACTTAGGATCTGGTGCCGCAAGGCGTGTAGGTTCGAGTCCTATCAGGCGTACAGCTCATGACAGTGCATCTTGGATGAGCATTATTGTTGGAAAGTCGGCATAGCTCAGCTGGTTAGAGTATCACCTTGACATGGTGGGGGTCCTTGGTTCGAGTCCAAGTGTCGACACAGAGAAAGGGAATCGCAGGCGCGGTTCCCTTTTTACTGCAAAACCCTTAACGTCCAAGTCCTCTACTGCAAAACCCTTAGTGTCCCCCTTTACTTCCCCACCTTTCACAGCTAAAAGAAAAATGAGCAACACGATTTCCCCTTCGATTCTGCGGCGCTACAACCAGTACTTGCGGTTGGAGCGAGGCTTCTCGGACCATACGCTGGACGCGTATCAGAAGGATTTGCAGAAGCTCACGGGGTTCTTTGAAGCTGAGGGAATCGATTTCAGAATGGTCACGCTGGAGCAGTTGCAGACGTTTGTGGCCACGATGATGGACGTGGGCATTACGCCCCGTAGCATCGCACGCATACTGGCCGGCGTGCGCTCCTTCTACAAGTTCCTGCTGCTGGAGCGCGAGATAGACGTTGACCCCACGGAATTGCTGGAGTCGCCGGCACGCGGACACCACCTGCCCGATGTGTTGACAGTGGAGGAGATTGACACGCTCATCGCCGCCATCGACCTCTCCAAGGTCGAGGGACAGCGCGACCGTGCCATCCTGGAGACCCTGTATAGCTGCGGCTTGCGCGTGAGTGAGCTGTGTGGGCTAAAGATTAGCGACCTCTATCTGAACGAGGGCTTTATCCGTGTTCATGGCAAGGGCAAGAAAGAGCGTCTGGTGCCCATCTCGCCGCGTGCCGTCGAGGAGCTGGAGCGCTGGTTTGCAGTGCGTGAGGACATCAACATCAAACCCGGCTGCGAGGACGACGTCTTCCTCAGCTTCAGACGAGGTACGCCGCTGTCCCGCATCACCGTGTTCCACATCGTGAAGGAACTGTGCAAGGCTACGGGCATCCGCACATCCGTGAGTCCCCACACCTTCCGCCACAGTTTTGCCACACACTTGCTGGAGGGTGGGGCCAACCTGCGTGCCATTCAGGAGATGCTGGGGCACGAGGGCATTGCGACAACGGAGATCTACATGCATGTGGACCGCCATCACCTGCGGCAGGAGATCCTGCAGCACCACCCGCGGAATCTGAAAAACAGTGAAAAGGAGGCTTAAATACACGAAATAGTGTTGAAAAAGCGGTCCTTTAATAGTTTTTTACCATCATTTTCATGTTATTTGGTCATTTCGTAGTACCTTTGCGCGAAATTTCCAATCATCTATACTTTTTTACTATGCGTAAGCTTACATTCCTCTCTCTCGCTGCTGCCTCAGCACTTGTGCTGACATCTTGCAGCAAGCTCGGCCCCCTGAGTGCCGACAACGTCACCGTAACCCCCACGCCCCTGGAGGCTGTAGGCGGTGAGGTGCCCGCAACCATCAATGCCACCTTCCCCGAGAAGTACATGAAGAAGAAGGCCACCGTCACCGTCACCCCCGTCCTGAAGTATGAAGGCGGCGAGGTCACCTCGGCCAGCTCCACTTTCCAGGGTGAAAAGGTGCAGGGCAACGGCACCGCAGTACCCTATAAGGCGGGTGGCAACTACACGATGCGTGCTACCTTCCCCTACAACGAGGCCATGCAGCAGAGCGACCTCTACCTGCGCTTCGATGCCAAGATGGGCAAGAAGGCCGTGGCACTGCCCGATGTGAAGGTGGGCTATGGCGTCATCGCCACCAGCGACCTGCTGCGCTACACCCTCGGCAGCGTCAACCCTGCTATGGCACCCGATGCCTACCAGCGTATCATCAAGCAGAAGCAGGAGGCACAGATCAAGTACTTGGTGAACCAGGCCAATATCCGTGCCAGCGAGCTGAAGACCACCAGCATTCAGGACTTCGCCAAGATCCTGAAGGAGATCAATGACAACCAGGAGACGCTGAAGCTGCAGAACATCGAGGTGAGCGCCTATGCCTCGCCCGAAGGCCGCTATGACTTCAACGAGAAACTGGCTGAGAAGCGCCAGAACACCTCTTCTTCCTTTGTCAGCGATGAGCTGAAGAAGAACAAGATGCAGGCCGATGTTGATACGAAGTTCACCGCTGAGGACTGGGACGGCTTCCAGCAGCTCGTGAGCACCAGCACCATTCAGGACAAGGACATCATCCTGCGTGTGCTCTCTATGTATGACGATCCTGCTGAGCGCGAGACACAAATCCGCAACATGAGCGTGGTCTATGACGAACTGGCCAAGGGCATTCTGCCTGAGCTGCGCCGTGCACGCCTCATTGCCAACTATGATGTCATCGGCCGCAGCGACGAGCAGATCCAGCAGCAGTTCCAGTCTGATGCCAAGGAGCTGAGCATCGAGGAATTCCTGTACGGTGCCAACCTGCAGAGCAACAACCAGCAGAAGAAGCAGTGGTACGAGCAGGCCGCGCAGCTCTACAGCAACGACGCCCGCGTGTTCAACAACCTGGCCAACCTGGCCTACCAGAATGGCGACCTGGCAGCCGCTGCCAGCTACCTGCAGAAGGCCAAGAGCCTGAATGCCGGCAGCGCCGAGGTGGCTACGAACGAAGCCCTGCTGGCATTGGCCAAGGGTGACGTGGCCGCTGCAGAGACCGCTATCGGTAAGGGTACTGGTGCCAACGCCTACAACGAGGTGCTGGGTAACCTGAACCTGGCCAAGGGTAACTATGCTGCCGCTGCTGCCAACCTCACGGGCGTGAACACCAACAGCGCTGCCCTCGCACAGATCCTGAACAAGGACTATGCAGCCGCTTCCAAGACACTGAGCCGCATCAAGAATGCCGATGCCTACACCAGCTACCTGAGCGCCATCCTTGGTGCCCGTCAGGGTGATGCCGAGGCTGTGGTCAGCGGCCTCAAGAGCGCTATCCAGCAGAATCCCAGTCTGGCAACGCGTGCTGCCAAGGACCTTGAGTTCGAGAAGTACGCAGCACAGATTGCAGGCCTTCTCGCTCAGTAACAGAATCGTTGAACGCTTGCAGGACTTTGAGATTGAATGGTTCATCCTTTCATATGAGATTCGCGGTACACGAGTTAGCACTACGCTGCCTGGTGTGGGCTTTCTCTGCCGTCGTCCTCTTTAATCTCTCCATCCTCCTGTCAGGCTGTCGCGACAGTGGTATATTCCGTCTGCGGGGTGACTTCCGTCATCTCCGGCAGGCGGAATTCTACATCTATAGCACCGATGGCGGCATGGACCGCGTGGACACCATCCATGTGTCCGACGGTGAGTTCGACTGGCAGATCCCTCTGGATCGCGAGGCCACCTTCTTCGTTATCTTCCCCAACCTGAGTGAACAGGTGGTGTTCGGCGCTCCTGGCGAGGTCGTCACGATGGAGGGCGATGCCGAGCAGCTGCGAGCCACGCGCGTGGAAGGCACCGATGACAACGAGGCCCTCACACGCTTCCGTCTGGAACACGCCGACGACACGCCCGCACAAATCAATGCGGCGATGGAGGCCTTCATCCACGAGAACCCCGCCAGCCGCCTCAGTCCCCATTTCCAGTCGCTGCTGACGCAGCGCAAGAACGGCCTCTCGCGGTTGTCCGCCGGCCAGCGTGTGCCCAATATCACATTGCCGCCCGATGGCCTCGGCGCCAGCACCGACACCGTCTTCATCAAGGGCGGGCAACCCACGCTGTGGATCTTCTGGGCCAACTGGAAGCGCGACAGCCAGGATGCCTTCCTCCATATCCGCCGCAAGCTGCGCGACAACGAGAATGCCGACAAAGCACATCGGCTGCGCCCCGTGAGCATCAGCCTCGACACCGAACCTGAGAAGTACTTTTTCACATGTCGCTATGACTCCGTGACCTGGACCTCCCGCTGCTACCGTCTGTCGTGGGACACTCCCGTCGTGAAGCAGCTGGGCATCTCGGAGATTCCCTTCTTCGTGCTCACCGACACACTGCAGAAAGTGGTGGCGCTGGGTCGCGACTGGGAGAAAGACATCGCTCCACACATCGACAAACTCACCAAAAAAGAGTGACGGTGAAACGTTATGCAGGAATCTTCATCATGCTGCTCCTGACGACCGCAACATGGGCGCAGGAGGACTTCTCCGAGGATGAGCTCATGCCTCGGGATCCTGCCGACATGCCTTCGCTCATCAATCTGCAGTTCTACCGCTACAAAAAACCCTACTACGACCCGCTGCACGGCGACACCATCTGGACTTACCTCATGCCGGAGCTGCCCGTGTACAAACCACTCGTCTTCAAGAGCCAGAAAGAACGCAGGAAGTACGATAGAATGGTCAATAATGTGAAGCGAGTGCTGCCGCTGGCAAAGAAGGTGAACATGATGCTTTGCGAGACCTACGAGGTACTGGAGACGCTGCCCACGAAGCAGGCCAAGGATGAGCACATCAAAAAAATCGAGCGCGAAATCAAGAAGGAATACACACCCGAGATGAAGAAACTCACCTTCACACAAGGCAAGCTGCTCATCAAGCTGGTGGATCGCGAGTGCAATCAGTCCAGCTTCGAGATTGTCAAGGCTTTCCTCGGACCGGCACGCGCCACCTTCTACCAGATCTTCGCCTGGACCTTCAAGGCCAGTCTGAAGAAGGAATATGACCCCAATGGCGAGGATGCCATGATCGAGCGCATCGTGAGACAAATTGAAGTGGGACAGCTTTGAGGAATGACGAATGAGAGTGAAAAATGAAAGAATGAAAAGTGAAAAATGAAATTCAATTATATATTATACATTAAACCCTCAACCCTTAACCCTCAACCCTTAACCCCTCAACCCTTAACCCTCAACCAATAACCGCGCGACAGCGCTTTAACCCCTTAAACCCCAACAGGCATGTCTGAAGTTACCCCGATGATGAAACAGTTCTTCGACCTGAAGGCGAAGCATCCCGATGCCATTCTGCTCTTCAGGTGCGGGGACTTCTATGAGACCTACGCGCAGGATGCCGTCGAGGCCGCTGACATCCTGGGCATCACACTTACCAAGCGCAACAACGGCAAGGAGAACGAGAGTACGGCCATGGCTGGATTCCCCCATCACGCCCTCGACACTTATCTCCCGAAGCTGGTGCGTGCCGGACGGCGCGTGGCCATCTGCGACCAGCTGGAAGACCCCAAGCTGACAAAGAAGCTTGTGAAGCGTGGCATCACAGAACTTGTGACGCCGGGCGTGGCGATGACCGACACGGTGCTCAACTATCGCGAGAACAACTTCCTGGCTGCCGTGCACTTCATGAAGGAGGACTTGGTGGGCGTGAGCTTCCTGGACATCTCCACGGGCGAATGGCTTGTGGCCGAGGGTACGGCCGAGTATGTCGATAAGCTCATGGGCAATTTCGCTCCCAAGGAGGTGCTCTACGAGCGTGGTCGTAAGGGCCTATTTGAAGGGTGCTTCGGCACGAAGTTCGTCACCTTCGAACTCGACGACTGGGTATTCACCAGCCAGACAGCCAACGACAAGCTGACGCGCCACTTCGAGGTCAAGAACCTCAAGGGCTTCGGCATCGATGGCCTGCGTGCCGGTGTCATCGCTGCTGGTGCCATCCTGCAGTACTTGGAGCTGACGCAGCACACACAGCTGCAACATATCACCAGCATCAGCCGTATTGAAGAAGAACGCTATGTGCGTCTGGATAAGTTCACTGTGCGCAACCTGGAACTCATCCAACCGTTGAACGAGGGCGGACGCTCGCTGCTCGATGTCCTCGACCACACCGTCACGCCCATGGGTGCCCGTCTGCTGCATCGCTGGATGCTTTTCCCCCTGCGCGACACAGTGCAGGTCAACCACCGCCTTGATGTCGTCGATTTCTACTTCCGCCATCCTGAATTCCGCGAACTCATCGCCGAACAGTTGCATCAGATTGGCGACTTGGAACGCATCACGTCGAAGGTGGCCGTGGGGCGTGTCTCTCCGCGCGATATTGTGCAGTTGCGCGTGGCGCTGCAGGCTATAGAGCCTGTCAAGAATGCTTGCTTAGCAGCTGATGATGCGACGCTGCACAGCATCGGCGAACAGCTGAACCTCTGTGCCAGCATCCGCGACCGCATTGCACGCGAGGTACAGCCCGATCCGCCCCTGCAGGTGCAGAAGGGCAATGTGATAGCCGCGGGCGTCAACTCGGAGCTCGATGAGTTGCGCAGCATCGCCTACAGCGGCAAGGACTACCTGCTGCAGTTGCAGCAGCGCGAGGCTGAGGCCACAGGCATTCAGAGCCTGAAGGTGGCCTACAACAATGTTTTCGGCTACTATCTGGAGGTTCGTAATACCTACAAGGATCGTGTGCCTGCTGAGTGGATTCGCAAGCAGACACTCGTGAATGCCGAGCGCTATATCACCCAGGAGCTGAAGGAGTACGAAGAGAAGATACTGGGCGCTGAGGACAAGATCCTGGCTCTGGAAACACGCCTCTTTACGGAGCTCGTCAGCGATGTTGCCGTTTTCGCTCCCGACATCCAGCGCGATGCCCACCTGGTAGCCCAGCTGGACTGCCTTCTGTCCTTCGCTACGACAGCGGCCGAGAACAACTACATCCGCCCTGTAGTCGATGACAGCACCGACATTGACATCCGTCAGGGCCGCCACCCCGTCATCGAATGCCAGATGCCAGTGGGCGAGCGCTATATCGCCAACGATGTCCGTCTGGACACCCAAGCCCAACAGATTCTCGTCATCACGGGCCCGAATATGGCTGGTAAGAGTGCGCTGCTGCGCCAGACAGCCCTTATCACGCTGTTGGCTCAGATGGGCTGCTTCGTTCCTGCCGAGAGCGCCCGCATCGGATGGGTAGATAAGATTTTCACGCGCGTGGGCGCGAGCGATAATATATCTGTAGGGGAGAGCACCTTCATGGTGGAGATGAGCGAGGCCGCCAACATCCTCAACAACATCTCGGAGCGCTCCCTCATCCTCTTCGACGAGCTGGGGCGTGGCACCTCGACTTACGATGGCATCAGCATTGCATGGGCCATCGTGGAGTTCATCCATGAGAACCAGCGTGGGCACGCTCGCACACTCTTTGCCACCCACTACCATGAGCTCAACGAGATGGAGAAACACTTTGCGCGCATCAAGAACTTCAATGTCAGTGTGCGCGAGGTGCGTGGCAAAGTCCTCTTCGTGCGCAAGTTGGAACCAGGTGGATCGGAGCATAGCTTCGGCATTCATGTTGCCAAGCTCGCGGGTATGCCCAAGGACATCGTCAAGCGTGCTGAGATGATCCTGCACCAGTTGGAGTCCAGCGCCGACCGCGAGGGGTTGGGCATGGGTGCGAAGATAGGTGCTATGCCTGAGCATGACCACTTGCAGCTCAGCTTTTTCCAACTCGATGATCCTGTGCTCAGTCAGATTCGCGACCAGATTCTCGGTCTCGACATCAACAGCCTTACCCCCATCGATGCCCTGAACAAGCTCGACAGCATCCAGCGTATCTTAACGGGAAAATAATATCTCAGCCCTATGAAACCGATCTATGCCTTTTGCGTCTTCTTCCTACTGGCGGCAGCAGCGTTGCTGGCCGGCATCGACAGCCTGTACCGGGCGGAACGTCTGGCACAGCAGAATGTGGATCATGCCTTGGCGCTGACACTGCAGCAGTGTGAGCCCGACCGCATTGACGCAGACACGATTCGCGTCTATCGCAGTTTGATTACGATGGCGGCCGTGCGTGACACAGCCTATCTCTCCTTGGCCATGAGCGAGGACGGTGAGCAGCGGCGTGCGCAGTTGACAGCCAACACGGGTCTTACACTGGGACGCCTGTGGCTGCTTTCAGATCAGCGTGCATCAGGTGTGCTTGGCGCTTTGGCAGCCTTGTGGCTGGCAGCAAGCCTCTGGTGGATTCGCCGGCAGCAGAAAGAGGTGATAGCTGGGATTCAAATCGGGTTGCTGCAATATGACGAAGACCATCGCCGTTTCCTGGCTAATGGCAGCAGCATCCGCTTTACGCCGATGCAGCAGCAGTTGATGGAGCTTTTCATGGAGGCACCCGACTACCGTCTGCGCCAGCAGGACATCTGCGACCGCCTGTGGCCTAAGAAACCCGATGCCTCGGCCACTCTCTACACGCTCATCCGCCGTCTCAAGGGCATTCTTCATGAGACAGCAGGGCTGAACATCGTGTGTCAGCGGGGCGAAGCCTACCAATTAGTCAAAAACACGGAATTCGTAGCCCTGGGCAATGAGCCACTCAAGCGCTAAGGGAAGAATTTCCTTCAGCTTGTCGATGCTACGCAGGGAATCGTGGAAGGTGATGATAGAACCGTTGCGTGCATAGCACTTCACATTGTCGAGCACCTCGCCTGCTGTGAGGCGCTTGCTGTAGTCGCGCGTCACCAAATCCCACATGATAATCTTATAGCCCTTCCTGCGGATGACCTGATACTGCAGTGGTCGCATCCAGCCGTGAGGAGGGCGGAACAGGGGCGTGGAGAATTGTTGATGGATGATGGCTGTCTGTTGATTCATGTCGGCATACATCTCTCTTAGCTCATCAATCATCAGCTCCATCGCTTTCTTCGTGTTTCTCAAGTAGTTTCTGCTGAGCCATCGGAAGCCGCCGATGTGGTTGTAGGTGTGGTTGCCGATGCGGTGGCCTTCGTTGATGATGCGGTGGAAGAGTTCAGGGTATTTACGAACATTGTCGCCCACGACAAAGAAGGTGGCTTTGATGCCATAGTGCGCCAGTGTGTCCAGCACGAAGGGCGTAGCCTCTGGGATGGGCCCGTCGTCGAAGGTCAGGTAAACGGCCTTCGCCGACGGGTCCATGCGCCACACGGCATGGGGATAAAGCCACCGCAGGAAGCGGGCAGGTTGTTCGATGATCACGTCAGTAGTTGGTGCGGCTTTGCAACTGGTCGCTGTAGTTGCGCAGTGCTACATCATAGTCCTTGCTCTTCTCGGGTGCTGCCTCGTCGAGGATGCGCAGTGCATCGTTGAGCTGATAGAGGTAGAAGAGGCATTCCTCCTGCGAGATGCGCAGGCGCTGGTCGTCGAGGTTGACATACCAGTTGCAGTACTCCGAGGCGTTCTTGGCAACGGCGTCGGCGATGTGTGCGGCTTCGGCTTTCTTGCCCAGGGCCAGCCATACGCGTGCCAACTCTATGGAACCGCCCTGATAGTTGTGGGGCACGGTTGTCTCTGGGATGGCCTTCTCAGCGCGCTGCACCACAGCGAGCGCCTTGTCCTTCTTGCCCTCTTTGAGCAGGTCGGCAGCCAGCTGCGAGAAGATGCGGCGATGGGTGTAGCACATGCGGCTGACCGTCTCGTCGAGATAGATGTCGGGGTTGTCGATGCCGCCGAACTTGAAGCGGTTCATGACATTGTCGTACATCTTCTCTGTATCCACGCGGCGGCCGCTGGCTTTGGTGTTGAAGGGCGTGATGCGGTTGGCCAGACCCTCCTGCACGAAGTTGTTGCCCAGGTTGCCGTAGTTCTCCGAGCCCACGGTCATCGCCACATACAGCGGACGTTCCCAGTTGCAACGTGCCAGCATCTCGTAGATCATCATCTCGCTCTTATACACGGCGCGCTTGCCCTTCAGCGATATGTGCATCACATCGGGGATGCTGTCGGCGGCAATCATCATACCAGAGCGCTTGACGGCCTCCTTGTCGATGGTGATGACGAGGCTGTCGGTGGGGAAGATCTGCATGTCGGGGTTGGAGTTGAGAATCCACTTGTCGATGATGGTAGAGAGCTCATAGGGGTTCTCGCCCAGCAGCTGACGCCGCGTGACGGGGTCGTCCTTGTAGTACTCCAGCGCCTGCTCCAGTGTGCCGGGGCTGACGCGGATGCCCTCGCGCGTGCCGGCAACATAGTCAATACGTTTCCAGGTGATAGGCACGCTGGGCGAGTCGTAGGCCGGACGCTTCATCTGGTCGATGTACCAGTCGGTCTGCAGGTAGGAGAGGTTGCAGACGCGGGCATCGGTGCGCACGCCCTCGGTCTCCTGGTTGTACCACAGCGGGAAGGTGTCGTTGTCGCCGTTGGTGAAGATGATGGGGAAGCCCTCGTCGGGCAGGGTCATCAGGTAGTTCTGGCCGAAGTCGCGGCAGGTGTAGCGCCCGCTGCGGTCGTGGTCGTCCCACGTCTGCGACACCATCTGCACGGGCACGAGCAGTGCCAGCAGCGACACCAGCGCCCCAATCATTTTTCCATTCTTTATGTTTAGCTTTTCATTGATCAAGTCCGCGATGGCGGCAGCGCCCAGACCAATCCAGATAGCAAAGGCGTAGAACGAGCCCGCATAGGCGTAGTCACGTTCACGCGGCTGCATCGGCGTCTGGTTCAGATAGACCACGATGGCCAGACCCGTCATGAAGAACAGGAAGAAGACCACCCAGAACTGCTTGATGCCAATGCCCTCTCCGCGTTCCGAGGGTGTGGGCCCGTCTTTCCAGGCCTGCCACATGAGCCCCAGCAGGCCCAGCAGCAGCGGTAGACAGTAGAAGACATTGTGCCCCTTGTTCTCCTTCAGTTCCGTGGGCAGCAGCTCCTGGTTGCCCAGGCGTGCGTTGTCCAGCGCAGGCAGGCCGGAGAGCCAGTTGCCATGCTCCAGTTCGCCATTGCCCTGGATGTCATTCTGGCGGCCTGCGAAGTTCCACATGAAGTAGCGCCAGTACATGAAGTTCACCTGGTAGGAGAGGAAGAAGCGGATGTTCTCCAACTGCGTAGGCATCTTCACCATGATGGGCTCGCCACAGCGGTCGAAGGGAATCTGTGAGCCCTGTATGCCGCCCATCCACGACTCATAGGCCTGAGCGTGGCGGTCGCTGTACATACGTGGGAAGAGCATATTCTGTGCATAGACATACTCCAGGTCGTAGCGCTGGATCTCATAGCGGTCGGGTTCATCGGGGCTGGCTTTCTCCTTGCGCTGATAGACGGGCGCGCCCTCCTTGGAGACAGGCACACAGTAGCCGCCCTCAGTCTTCAGGGCCACTTGCGATGTATAAGCCTGGCCGTAGAACAGGGGGCGCGAGCCGTACTGATCGCGGCTGAGGTAGGTGCCCAGTGTGAAGATGTCCTCCGGCGAGTTCTGGTCCATCGGCGTGTTGGCCGTGGAGCGGATGACGATGACGGCATACGACGAGTAGCCGATCATGATCATCAGCATACACAGCAGCGAGGTGTTCATCAGGCGGGCCGACACCACCGGCTTGCCCTCGCGGCGCCACTGCAGCAGACCGTAGAGCACGGCCAGCACCACCAGTCCGATGAGGATGCTGCTCCAGCCGTAGCCATAGAAGGGAATACCCAGCATGGCGACAGCAATCAGATAGGATATGTTCATGCGCAGTCGCGAAGCCTGCTTTATCGTCTCGTAAATGGCCCACAGCACCACGCCCACCAGCAGCAGGATGTAAACGATGAGGCCGCTGTTGAAAGGCAGGTTGAGGGTGTTCACGAACAGCAGTTCAAACCATCCGCCCACCTTCACGATGCCCGGCACGATGCCGTAGAGCACAGCAGCCACGAGCACGAAGCTCCCGATGAGGGCGTAGATGGAGCCCTTCAGCGTGGCCTTCTCCGAACGCTTGTAGTAGTAGATCAGCACCAGCGCTGGCAGACACAGCAGATTCAGCAAGTGAACGCCTATGCTGAGGCCCGTGAGGTAAGCGATGAGGATGAGCCAGCGGTCGCTGTGCGGCTTGTCGGCATTGTCCTCCCACTTCAGCATCAGCCAGAACACCAGTGCGGTGAACAGCGAACTGTAGGCATAGACCTCGCCCTCGACAGCCGAGTACCAGAAGGTGTCGCTCCAGCAGTAAGCCAGCGCGCCCGTCATGGCCGCCGCTTCCACGGTGATCAGCTGCGGCAGCGTCTGCACCCAGCCGTCCTTGCAGATGAGCTTGCGGGCCAGGTGCGAGATGGTCCAGTAGAGGAACATGATACACAGCGCGCTCAGCAGCGCGTTCATGATGTTCACCATCAGCGCCACCTTCCCCGGGTCGCTCGTCAGCTGTGTGAACAAGTTGCCCGTGAGCATGAAGAAGGGCGCCCCTGGCGGGTGACCCACTTCCAGCTTGTAAGCCGTGGTGATGAACTCAGGGCAGTCCCAGAACGAGGCCGTGGGCTCCACCGTAGCGCAATAGGTGAACGCTGCGATGGCGAAGGCCAGCCACCCTAACAGGTTATCGACTAAACGAAAATGCTTCATACGTTTATCGTCATCTATAAAGTTTAATATTCTTTGCTAAAAGTAAATAAATGAAGAGTTTAAGGCGAATCTCTTTTTTCACTTTTCACTCTTTCACTTTCCACTTTCCATTAAGCCGGTGCAAAAGTAGATAAAATCGGTGGAATGAGCGAATAAAAGCCAAGAAACTTTCATTTTTCACTATCATTATCGCCGGAATCATCAATGCGAACCCGACAACAGAGAGGAAAGGACCCACCCGATTTTCTTGAGCGATCAGCACATAGCCGGTGATGATGCAACCCACGGCGATGCCCGCCAGCACAATGTTCAGTTTCTGTTTCATGTGGAATGGTTTTAAAATGAATAAATACAGCCGACTCCATCGTGGAATCGGCTGCAAAAGTAGCATAAAATGTCGTGCGCTGCCAAATAACTTGTCTGACATTTGTCTGACAAATACAAAAAGAGCGTGCTGACGATGGTCGGCACGCTTGCTTTTCTTGTGTGAGGTTCCTCGCTTAGTCTTCAGCGGGGGCAGCCACCTTCTTCTCAGCGATGCGGGCTTTCTTACCCGTGAGGCCGCGGAGATAGTAGAGCTTGGCGCGACGCACCTTACCGACTTTGTTGACGGTAATGCTCTCAATGTTGGGGCTGGTGATGGGGAAGATGCGCTCTACGCCCACGGTGCCGCTCATCTTGCGGACTGTGAAACGCTTCTGGTCGCCATGGCCGCTGATCTTGATGCACACGCCACGGTACTGCTGTACGCGCTCCTTGTTACCCTCGACAATTTTGTAAGCTACGGTGACGGTGTCGCCTGCCTTGAACTTGGGGTAGGTCTTGCCCGTAGCAAATGCTTCTTCAGCAATTTTGATGAAATCTGCCATTGTTGTAAATGGGTTAAATTGTTGTTGTCGGTCCGGCTCGGGCATAACAGGGAACTCTGCATCCTGCCAGCGACCCGTGCGGAAAGCGGGCGCAAAGGTACGGCAAAAAAATGAAAGGAGAACAAAAGAAAGCAGAAAAATGGCTGTCAAGGTGAAAAAAAGTCCCGAAAGCGACATTTCCGGCCCTCTGACACCCCTCCGCCCTTAATTTTTTCTTAACTTTGCCGCGCCAAAACGCATTTTCGCATGAGAAAGTTTCACTCTTCTGTTGTCATCCTCCTGTATTCAGTTGTTTTATGTGCTCTGCTGACGGCCTGCAAGAGCCGCCGTTATGTGTTGCAGGGCGTGGAAGCTCGCCGCATCGAGGTGACGAGGGCGCTGGATGCACAGCCGCTGCCCGAGGCCGCGGCTTTCATAGCCCCCTTCATGGCTGGCGTGGATAGCCTGCGCCGACCGTATGTCGGGCAAAGTGAACTGTATATGCCGGCAGCGCGGCCTGAGAGCCTGCTGAGCAACTGGGTGGCCGATGCACTGGTGGCAACGGCGGAGCGCATGGGTTTTCATGCGGACTTGGGGGTGTGCAACATCGGCGGCCTGCGGGCTGCGATGCCGAAGGACACGGTGCGCCGTGGCGACATCCTGGCCATCTCGCCCTTTGAGAACTATGTCGCCATCCTGAAGATGCGCGGCAGCGACATGGAGCAGCTGATGCGTGACATCGCTGCGGTCCACGGTGAGGGCGTCAGCGCCAGCGCCCGCCTGGTGATTACGCCCGACGGCCAGCTCACGCGTGCGGCCATCGGAGGCAAGCCCATTAAGGCTGACAGCATCTACGTCGTGGCAACGCTCGACTATCTGGCCGACGGCAACGACAAGCTCTACGCCCTGAAGCGCTCGCTGGAGCGCACCGAGACGAAGGAGGCCGTGAACGAGGCGCTCATGAAGCATCTCAGAACGCTGGATGAAAAGGGCTTGAAGGCGACATCCAAGATGGAGGGCAGAATCACGGTCGAGCCCCAGCCGGCGCCTGCGGCCGGAGCTGAGGGGGCCACGGCCTGTCCACCCGCGGGAGGGGCGCCAGCACCCTTCATGTATGGAAAAACGGGGCAGGGGGCTTCCATCCTTCTGGTTCACACCAATGACACCCACTCCTGCATAGAGCCCCTGAGCCCGCTGCTGGCCGACACCGCACAGGCCGACAAGGGCGGCTACCTGCGCCGGGCAGCTCTGTTACGCGACCTGCGGCAGCAGGACCCCGACCTGCTGCTCGTGGACGCCGGCGACTTCTCGCAGGGTTCTACCTACTACACGCTGTTCCACGGCGACGTGGAGGTGGGGCTGATGAACCTGATGAAGTATGACGCCGCCACCATCGGCAACCATGAATTCGACTTCGGTCTCGAGAATATGGCACGCCTCTTCCGCGAGGCACAGTTCCCCATCGTGTGCTGCAACTATGACTTCACGGGCACGCCCGTGGAGGGACTGGTGAAGCCTTACACCATCATCCGCCGTGCGGGCCTGAAGATTGGCATCCTCGGTGTGTCGCCCCAGCTGGAGGGCCTGGTGGCAGCGCACACCTGCACGGGTGTCCGCTACACCGATCCCATCGAGGCGGCACAGCCTGTGGCCGACCTGCTGAAGACGCAGGAGAAGTGCGACCTCGTCGTGTGTCTCTCGCATCTGGGATGGAACCTCGCGGGTGTCAGCGACGAGGAGTTCATACCTGCCACACGCAACATCGACGTGGTCATCGGCGGACACAGCCACACCTATTTCCCCCAGCCGGAGTTGCTCAAGAACATCGATGGAATGATGGTTCCCGACAACCAGGAGGGCAAGAATGCCCGCTACGTGGGGACCATGCGCCTCTTCTTTCATAAGTAACCACCCAAGCCCCCTACTATAAATGGAAACTCCAATCGTAGTCACCCCTGTTCGCTCACGCCGCGAAATGAACGATTTCATCGGCGTGGTGTATCGCATCTATAAGGATTGTCCCCAGTATGTGCCCGATTTGGAAAGCGACATCCGCGAGTTCTTTGATGTCAAGACCAATCCGGGGCTGGAGTTCTCCGATGTCCAGGCGTGGGTGGCCTATCGCGGCAAGGAGGCCGTGGGGCGCATCGTGGGCATCATCAACCGCCATGCCAACGAGAAGTGGAAGACGCGCAATGTGCGCTTCTCGATGATTGAATTCATCGATGACATGGAGGTCTCCCGTGCCTTGCTCGATGCCGTAGGGCAGTGGGGGCGCGAGCGTGGCATGACGGAAATCCAGGGCCCGATGGGCATCACGGACTTCGACAAGGAGGGGATGCTGGTGGAGGACTTCCATCTCGTGGGCACCATGAGCACCATTTACAACCACGCCTACTACCCGCGCCACCTGGAGGCACTCGGCTTTGCCAAGGAGGCGGACTGGGTGCAGATCCGCGTGACGATTCCAGATGATGTCCAGGAGCGCTATCAGCGTGTGACACAGTATGTGACGCAGCGCCTGAAGGTGAGGGTCGTCAAGCTTACGCGCGATGACATCTACAAGCGGGACTTCGGCCACAAAATCTTCGACCTGCTGAACCAGGCGTACTCGCCGCTCTTCGGCTACTCGGAGCTGTCGCCCAAGCAGACCGACTTGTTCATCAAGAAGTACCTGGGTCTCATCGACCTGAACTTCGTGCCCGTCATCCTGAATGAGCAGGATGAGCTCATCGGCGTGGCCGTCACGATGGGTTGTCTCTCGCAGGCCATGCGCAAGGCCAACGGACATCTATTCCCCTTTGGATGGTTCCATCTGCTGAAGTCGCTGAAGTGGAAGGGAGAGGGCAGCGCCGAGATGCTGCTGATTGCCGTGCGCCCCGATTATCAGGCCATGGGCGTCAACGCGCTCTTCTTCAACGACCTCATCCGTGTCTATAAGCAGGCGGGCATCAAGTGGGCCGAGACAGGTCCGCAGCTGGAGGACAACATGCGCGAACTCACACAGTGGAAGCCCATGAACCCCACCTTCGTCAAGCGTCGCCGCTGTTATTGCAAAGCGCTTGGTGATAAAGAATAAAAATGAAAGCCCCGCAGAGTTGCGAGGCTTTCGTGTTATTGGAAGTGCTGGGCGGCATAGCGTCCCATGGCTTCGTAGCCGGCAGGGTTCAGGTGCAGCCAGTCGTCGGAGTAGGCAGGCAGCAGTCGTGTGGGCTGCTCGGGGTCGCGCACAAGGGCATCGAAGTCGATGACGGCATCGAAGGTGCCCGCGTTGTTGCGAATCCAGGCGTTTACGGCCTGACGCGCGGCCTCGTGGGCTTCGCTCCAGTAGAAGCTGTTGCCAAAGGGGGTGATGGTGGCGCCATAGACCTTGAGGCCTGAACGCCGGGCTTTGGCGGCCAGCTCCTGGTAGGTGGCGATGAGGCGCTGGGCGATGTCTTTGTCATCGTCGCGACTGCCGCCGATGTCATTGACGCCCTCGAAAATCACGACGGTGGTGAGGCCGCGCTGCCCCAGGATGTCACGGTCGTAGCGCTCACGTCCGGGTTGGCTCAGTCCGCCGCGGATGACGCAGTTGCCGCCGATGCCGAGGTTGAGGATGCCGGCCTTCCCCTGCAGGGCAGTAGCCAGTGCATCCGTCCAGCGGTTCTGGGCATTGGTGGTGGTGCCGCGGCCGTCGGTGATGCTGTTGCCCAGGATGGCGATGGCGTTCGGCGTGTCGGAAAGGATGTCGATGGCGGCGATGTTGTACCAGTGGTCCAGACGCTCGGAGGTCACGAACGCCTGCGCGGGCGCGCACGCGCCTTGCATGATATAAGAGGTGGTGCGAGAGCCGCGGTGGGAGGTGGCATTGACGGGCGTGCTGCCATATTCGATGGTGATGGACAGGCGCTGCAGCGGCTTGAGGGGATAGGGCAGGGGGTCTGAGAAGAGCGCCTGACCACCGGGGATGGTGACGCTGCGCTGGCCGTCGAAGGAGAGGTAGCGCGCTGTCGAGCTTACGATGTCGCAGGAGTCAAGGGCGTCAGCGATGTACACGGCCTTGATTTCCACGGGCTCCTTGCTGAAGATGTTGGACAGCTGCATGCGCAGGCAGTCGCCGCCCTGTGACACGCGCACGATCTCGCGCAGGGTGCAGTCGGCCAGCGTCGTGGTGCGAGGCATGTCGCCCTTGCCCGTGTACTCGGGGGCCGTGGCCCACGTGCCTACCCACTGCTGCTGTGCAGGGCTCGTGGCAACGTTGTAGCCGGCACGCCGGAAGACGGGGATGCGGGCCAGGGTGACGGGCGTGGTGACGTACTGGCCGCCGTCGTAGTGCTGTCCTGTGCGGAAATCATACCAGCCGCCTTGATGGCGAGGCAGGTAGGTGCGCCATTCGGTGACGCCGGGTTCCGTGACCGGGCTCACGAGGAGTGCAGGGCCGAACATATATTCGTACTTCTGCTGCAGCGCCTCGGGGTCGTCGGCAAAGTCGAAGACGAGGGGCCGCATCAGTGTGGAGCCATGCTGGCTGACGGCCAGTGCGCAGGAGTCGATGTAGGGCTTCAGGAGGTAGCGCTCGCGCAGGCAGTCGGCGATGATGTTCTGGGCTTGCTCGCCGTAGCGCCAGGGCTCGGTGTCGCTCATGTAGCCGTGAACGCGCATGAGCGGCAGGAACACGGAGGTCTCTATCCAGCGCAGCATACGTTCGATGTAGGCCTGATTGGTGTATTGATCCTGCGGACGGAAGAAGCCGCCGGCATCATAGGTCCACCAGGGGATGCCCGCAGCCTGCAGGCCGAGGCCGGCAACGATCTGACGGCGGAAGGTCTCCCAGTCGTTGCCCACGTCGCCCGACCAGAGCGCGGCGCCATAGCGCTGGATGCCAGGGAAGCCGCAGCGCGTGAGGATGAAGGGCGTGGAGCCCTGTTCCTGCCGCAAGCCCTCATAGACGGTTTTGCAGACCATGAGCGGATAGACATTGCGCACGCGCTCGCCAGCCCACTGTCCGCCGCCGACACGGCGCCCCACCAGGTCGTCGTTCTCAGGCTCTGTGGCATCCTGCCACCAGGCGTCGATGCCCAGGGGCACGAGGCGCTGGCGGAAATGCTGCCAGTAGGCTGCGGCCGCTTCAGGACGGAAGAAGTCTATCCAGTCGGTGCCGGGGATGTAGTAGCCTTGCTCCGACATCTCGCGGCCGACATCGCTGTTCTTATCGATTTTCGACCACACGGAGAGCATGAGCCGGTAGCCCATGGCGTGCAGGCTGTCGGTCAGCTCCTTGGGGTTGGGGTAGAAGCGCTCGTCGAAGCGCATGGCGTTCCAGCCGTAGCGTCCCCAGTACTGCCAGTCCTGCACGAAGACGTCAGCGGGCAGGTGCTCGTCGCGGAAGCGGCGAGCGGTACGGAGAATCTCGTCGGACGAGTGGAAGCGCTCGCGGCAGTGGATGTAGCCAAGGGCCCAGGTGGGGATGGGCGGCACGGCGCCCGTCACCTCGCGATAGCCTGCGATGATCTCATCGGGAGTGCCCACGAAGACGGTGTAGTCCACGGCATCGGCGACGGGGGATTGGAAGGTGGTGGTGTCGCTCACCTTGCGGAAGAGGACGACGGGACGGTCGTTATTGGTCAGCTGTGCTTTGAGGGTGTGGGCACCGGCGGTCAGGTGTACGATGGCAGAGGCTGTAGGGGGCAGCCACAGGTTCTGCATGTCGATGACCGTCTGGTTGTCGATGACCAGGTTGTGGCGGCGTGCCATCTGCTGTCCGACATCGAGCATCAGGGCATAGTCGCCCTCCTCGGCAATCTCCAGCGTGGCAGAGAAGGTGTTGCTGGTGCGCTCCTCCTGCTTACCGCCTTCCGTGGAGGTGACGTTGACCACCTCTTTCTTGCCCGGCATCAGTGTTTTCTCCATGCGAACCGACAGCTCGCAGGGGTTGAAGTCCGTGAGGCCGTAGTTGTTCCACAGTACGCCATAGCCTTTGCTGGAAATGACCATGGGGATGGATATCTGGGTGTTCACCTGTGTCAGCCGCCGCGTGAGGCCGCGCACGTTGGCATAGCCATCCTGGAACTGTCCCAGACCGAACAGGCACTCGTCTGTGGGCGACAGGAATGTCAGCGAAGCCTTTTGGGTGGACTCGCCGGCTACCAGGGAGGGCGACAGCTGGTGGGCAGTGGCCGTGAAGACGGCCTTGCCGGCACGATCGCGAACCACGACGGTGCCTTGTTTGCGGTTGACTTTCACATTGATGTCCGCACTGATGACTTCGTCGGTTTTGACATAGACCCAGTCAGGGAGCGTGCTGGTGGCCGTTCCCTCGGTGTAGCGAATACGAACGGCGTTGCGCGCAATCTTCGTCACCTGAAGGCGTCCCCGTCCGAAGGCGACATCCTTAGCCTGCATGGACAATGAAGCCAGCAGCAGGAAGAAAAGGAAGAACTTACTTCTCACCATTGTCAGATATTTTTTGGTAATGGAACACATCAACATCGATGTAGCCACCCGTCTTCTTGGTGGCATAGTTAAAGATGGCGAATTTCGTACCCATGAAGAAGCGGCGGTAGTCGAAGATCATGCGGTAGTTCTTGGTGCCCAGCGGTTGCCAGTCCTGCCCGTCGAGGCTGTAGAAGAAGTTGGCGGCATCGTTGTGGCCTCGCCGGAAGTCGCCATCGAGGCGGAGGTAGATGCGGTTGAGGGCTGAGGGCTGAGGGTTGAGGGGGATGGTCTCGATGACTTTCTCCTCGACGCTGGTGACGGCCTTCTCGCGATCGGTGAGGCTTACGGACTGCTCGCTCATCTCCAGCGTGAACTTCTTGCCCTGCTTCTTGATGGTGAGCACGCCGCTGTCACCGTTGAAGGCTGCCAGGCCAGCGCAGTCGCCATCTTTCATCTTGGAGATGTCGATGGCCACGAAGCCGCTGCACTGCGGGCCTTCCATGCGCTGGGTGAGTGTGTTGGGAGCCAGATAGAGGTTCTCCACCACGCGGCTAGTCTTCAGTCGCAGGAAGCCCGGGCGCTCGCTCAGCGACCACGCCGTGGTCACGGGGTTGTGGTTCCATTGCCAGTGGAGGCCGAGGTCCGGCGAGGTGAACTCATCGGAGCAGACGATGGAGGTCTCGGGCTGTCCGCTGACCAACGGGCGCACATGCGCTGGCACGTGGCCTTCTTCGTCGCCAATCATGGGCCAGCCGTCGAGCCAGCGAACGGGCGAAATCGTGAGGACACGCCCTACGCCGCCACGGTCCTGGAAGATGATGCCGTACCAGTCGCCGTCCTCTGTATCTACGATGGTGCCCTGGCCGACATAGCCGAAGTTGCCGAAGTCGGACTCCAGAATCACACGCTTCTCATAGGGACCGTGGATGTCATCGGCGCGATAACAGACCTCGCGACGATGGTGGCCTGGGGCGAAGACATGGCTGATCATCAGCAGGTAGTAGCGTCCGTTGTGCTTCACCACACGGCTGCCTTCAAGCAGTCCGCGCTCGTCGGCCTCGCGCTTGAAGAGCTGCACATGACTGCCTTCGACGACATCGGAGAGGTCGGACTTCAGCTCCACCATCTCACCTGTACCATAGAAGACATACACGCGATCGTCGTCATCAAAGAAGAGCGTGGCATCGTGGAAGTGGCGCATGCGGGCGTGAATCTTCCAAGGGCCTTCGGCACGCTCGGCCGTGCAGATGTAGGTGTCGGCCATCGGGCCCCCCTCGTTGGGCGCGAAGAGGGCGTAGAACTTGCCCTTGTGATACTTCAGCGAGGTAGCCCACTGTCCGCGGCCATAGACGGTGCCTTCCTGCAGGTCGTACTTGGGCGAGTCGGTGAGACGGTCGAAGACATAGCCCACCGTGGTCCAGTTCTTCAGGTCCTTGGACCTCATCACAGGGGCACCCGGCATCAGGTGCATCGTCGTAGATACCAAATAGAAGGTGTCGCCGACACGGATGACATCGGGGTCGGGGACATCGGCCCACAGCATGGGATTCTCGATGGGGGCCACGTCGCGATAGATGGAACGATCCACGGGCACAGCCTGGCGTTGTGCGCTGGCCGTGAGGGATGCAGCCAGCAGCAGGGCGAGAGAAAACGGTTTCTTCATCGTGATGTGCATAGAGATTTTTTGGAAATTTGTAACTATTTCGGCACAAAGATACGCAAAAAGGAAGAAAAGTGACGCAAATCGTGCAAAAAAAGTCGAAAATGTTTGGCGTTTTTGAAAATGTCTGTACCTTTGCCCCCGATTTCATACAAACAACATGAAGAGAATAGCAAACTATTGGTGGTGGCGTGACTCAAGATTCCAAAGATCGTGAGAAGATAGCCACGTACCTGCATAGTTAGCATCAGAGATATCAGGAGGCCTTTCGTTCTTACGATGGGCCTCCTTCCTTTTTTGAATCAAACAACCCAAACATTACACAATATGAAACAGAGTTATCAAGTAGATGAAAATGGTTTTTACGGAGAGTTCGGCGGCGCTTATATCCCCGAAATTCTCTATGCCACAGTAGAGGATCTGCGAAGCAAGTACCTGGGGATTATCGAGACAGCAGCGTTCAAGCAGGAGTACCACGCGCTGCTGAAGGATTATGTGGGAAGGCCGTCGCCCCTGTATTTCGCACGTCGCATGAGCGAGCAGTATGGCTGTCAGCTGTATCTCAAGCGCGAGGACCTCAACCACACGGGAGCCCACAAAATCAACAACACCATCGGACAGATACTGCTGGCTAAGAAGATGGGCAAGACACGCATCATCGCCGAGACAGGCGCCGGACAGCACGGCGTGGCTACGGCCACGGTGTGTGCACTGATGAACATGAAGTGCGAGGTGTTCATGGGGGCTACGGATGTGGAACGTCAGCACACGAATGTGGAACGCATGAAGATGCTGGGGGCAGAGGTGCATCCCGTGCGCACAGGCAACATGACACTCAGCGATGCCTGCTCAGAGGCCATTCGCGACTGGTGCTGCCATCCTGCCGACACCTTCTACATCGTGGGCAGCACCATGGGCCCGCATCCCTATCCCGACCTGGTGGCAAGGATGCAGAGCGTCATCTCCGAGGAAATCAAATGGCAGCTGGAGGAGAAAATCGGGCGCGACTACCCCGACTATCTCATCGCCTGCATCGGAGGCGGCTCGAATGCGGCAGGAACCATCTATCACTACATGGACGATGAACGCGTGAAGATTGTGCTGGCTGAGGCTGGCGGCCATGGCTGGCAGACCAACCACACGGCAGCCACCATCCACAAGGGAACGCCCGGAATCCTGCATGGCGCCAAGATGCTGGTGATGCAGAATGAGGACGGACAGATCGAGGAGGCCTTCACCATCTCGGCAGGACTGGACTACCCTGGTGTTGGGCCCATGCACTGCAACATGGCCAGGAAGGGACGCACCAACGTGCTAAGCATCAACGATGATGAGGCTATCCGTGCGGGCTATGAACTTACGCGCATGGAGGGCATCATCCCTGCCATCGAGTCGGCACACGCCATTGCAGCCCTCTCCAAGCTGACCTTCAAGCCCGAGGATGTCGTGGTGCTCACCGTGAGCGGACGTGGCGACAAGGATATTGAGACGTACTTGAGGTTTAAAGTTTAAGGTTTAAGGTTTAAGGTTTAAAGTTTAAAGGTTTAAGAGTTTAAGGATATGAAAAGATTCCAATATACAACAAGCAGCCGCGAGATACTGGCAGACATCTACACGCCTGTAGCGACGTACATGCGGTTGCGCGACCTCTATCCCCAGAGCGCGCTGATGGAGTGCTCCGACTACCATGCCTCGGAGGATTCGCGTTCCTTCATAGGCATCCATCCCATGGCCAGCGTGGCCATCGGCCATGGCCTTGCCACCATCACATTCCCCGATGGAATGGTCGAAAAACATGTTATGGACGACAACTTCGGAACGGCTGAGGCCATCCATTCCCTCATCGACAGCATACAGGTGACGGGCGAGGATGCTTCGCTCTTCGGTCTCTTCGGCTACACGACATTCAATGCCGTCCGCTATTTTGAACACATCAACGTTGCCGACGAGACACAGGATAAGAACGACGCCCCCGATATACTGTACATATTATATAAGGTGGTCATCGTCTTCGACCACCATAATAATCTGCTGAAGGTGGCCACGCTGGGCGATGCCGCCGACCTCGACATGGTCTTCAGAGCTATCAACCGTGCCAATGTGCAGTCCTACAACTTCCATGCCGTGGGCGATGTCACTTCCACGTTGACAGACGACGAGCATCGTGAGAACATCCGTAGGGGCATCAGGCATTGCCTGCGTGGCGACGTGTTCCAGATTGTGCTCTCGCGCCGCTTCGTCCAGCGCTTTGAGGGCGACGACTTCAAGCTCTATCGCACCCTGCGCAGCATCAATCCCAGCCCCTACCTCTTCTATTTCGACTTCGGCGGCTTCCGCATCTTTGGCAGCAGCCCTGAAACGCATTGCAGGATTGAAAGAAGTGCAAAGGTTCAAGAGTCCAAGGGTTCCACTTTCCGCGCCTACATCGACCCTATCGCCGGCACGACGAAGCGCACGGGCGATGCCATGGCAGACCGCAAGGCCGCTGAGTTCCTGCGCAACGATCCCAAGGAGAATGCCGAGCATGTGATGCTCGTGGATCTCGCACGCAACGACCTCAGCCGCAACTGCCACGGCGTGAAGGTGGATTTCTACAAGGATCTGCAGTACTACTCCCACGTCATCCACCTCGTCTCGCGCGTCAGTGGCGAGTTGGACGAGGGCGCCGATCCTATCAAGGCATTCATCGACACCTTCCCTGCCGGCACCCTCTCAGGAGCTCCCAAGGTACGTGCCATGCAGCTGATTAGCGACTATGAGCCTCACAGCCGGGGTGCCTATGGAGGCTGCATCGGTATCATCGGCCTCGACGGCTCACTGAATCAGGCCATCACCATACGCACCTTCGTCAGCCGCAACGGTGAGCTGTGGTTTCAGGCGGGTGGAGGCATCGTGGCCAAGAGCGATGTGGAGTATGAGCTACAGGAAGTAAATAACAAACTCGGTGCGCTGCGACGTGCCATCGAAAAAGCTGAGGTACTATGAAAATTGTCATCATCGATAACTACGACTCGTTTACCTATAACCTGAGTCATTTGGTCAAGGCATTGGGCGTGGAGGTCACGGTGCTGCGCAACGACCAGTTTGAACTGTCCGACCTGGAACCCTTCACCAAGATCATCCTCTCGCCGGGTCCTGGCATTCCCTCTGAGGCAGGCCTGCTGCTGGAAGTCATACGTACGTATGCAGGTAAGAAACCAATCTTGGGCGTATGCCTGGGCCATCAGGCCATTGGTGAGGTATTTGGTGCGAAGCTGGAGAACCTCTCGGAGGTCTTTCATGGCGTGGAAACGCCTTGTCATATCGTGGCCGACGACCCGCTCTTCGGCCGCCTCAAGAGTGACATCACCGTGGGGCGCTACCACTCGTGGGTCGTCTCCAAGGAGAACTTCCCCGACTGCCTGGAGGTGACGGCCGTCAGCGATGAAGGTCAGATCATGGCCCTGCGCCATCGCGAGTACAACATCCGAGGCATTCAGTTCCACCCCGAGAGCGTGCTGACGCCCGATGGAAAGGACATGATTCTCAACTGGCTATACTTATAGAATGAAGAATGAAAAGTGAAGAATGAAAAGTGAAAAATGAAAAGTGAAAAATAAAAAGTGAAAAATAAAAGTTTCTCTTAACCCTTAACTCTCGCTTGCGAGGCCCTCCCCCCACGGGAGGAGCGGGGGGAGGGGCTGAATCTTGAATAAAATATGGAACAGACAATGAAAAGTTATCTCTTCAGGTTGCTTAATCACGAAGAGCTCTCCCGCGAGGAGATGAAGAACATACTCGTCGGCATCACCCAAAGCGAGTTCCCCAACGAGCAGATTACGGCACTGCTGACAGCCCTGCAGATGCGAGGCATCACGGTGGATGAACTGCTCGGCTTCCGCGACGGCATTCTGGAGACAGGGGTGCCCGCCATTCTCGACTGCGACCGCTATATCGACGTCGTGGGCACGGGTGGCGACCGCAAGAACACCTTCAACATCTCCACCACCAGCTGCTTCGTCATCGCCGGCGCTGGCTATAAGGTGGCCAAGCATGGCAACTATGCAGCCACCAGCGTCAGTGGTGCCAGCAATGTCATAGCCCATCACGGCATCAAATTCACCGATGAAATCGACAAATTGAACCGTAGCCTAAACGAGGCGGGCATCGTATATCTCCATGCTCAGCTCTTTGCCAGAGCCATGAAGTTTGTGGGGCCTATCCGCAAGGCGCTGCCTTTCCCCACCATCTTCAACCTACTGGGGCCCATCGTCAACCCATCGCGCCCGAAGTGTCAGCTGTTGGGGGTCGCCAACCTTGATCAGATGCGCCTCTACAGCAATGTCTATCAGAAGTTGGGCATCGACTACGGCATCGTCAACAGCATCGACGGTTATGACGAAATCTCGCTGACGGGCGATTTCAAGGTGACCACCAACAACTATGAGCGCATCTTCAAGCCCCAGGACCTTGGCTTCAACATCGCCACCCCCGAGGAACTTGTGGGTGGCGCCACCGAGGAGGAAGCCGCACAGATCTTCGACAGCGTGCTGGAGAACCGTTGTCTGCCGGCTCAGAAGAATATCGTACTGGCCAACGCTGCCTTTGGTATCCAGGTGCTGGAGCGCGGGCAGAAGGACATCGAGGAGTGCATCGCCATCGCCCGCGAGAGCATCGACAGCGGCGCCGCCCTCCGCACCTTCAAGAAGTTTGTTGAATTGAATAGTTAATAGGAATAACGTTATAACGAAATAACGCCATATCGAAATTATTATGTCTGATATCCTGCAAGAAATCATAGCCCACAAGCACGATGAGCTCACGCAGATGCGAGCCAAGAAGCCTTCGCTGCGCCAAGCCCTGCTCGACAGCGAGAGCGGCATCATCGCTGAGTTCAAGCGCAAATCACCCTCCAAGGGCTGGATTAAGGAGGAAGGCCGCGCGGACCTCATCCCTCTCAGCTACCAGCAGAACGGCGCTGCTGCCCTCAGCATCCTCACCGACAAGAAATTTTTTGGAGGGAACGATGACTTCATCCGTCAGGCACGGCAGTCGGGTGTGACCATCCCCGTCCTTTACAAAAACTTCGTCATCGACGAGTTCCAGCTCTACGAGGCCGCGCTATGTGGCGCCTCTGCCGTGCTGCTCATTGCGGCCTGCCTGTCTCGTTCCTTATGTGGCAACTTGATTGAAAAAGCTCATTCCATCGGTCTTGAAGTCCTGCTTGAGATGCACTCCGAAGCAGAACTCGAATATGCTGACCTCGGCCCGGACCTCTGCGGCATCAACAACCGCAATCTCGGCTCCTTCATCACCGATGTGGAGAACTCCTTCCGCCTGGCTGAGCGCTTGCCCAAGGAGGCTGTGAAGGTCAGCGAGAGCGGCATCAGCGACCCTGCTACCGTGCGTGCCCTGCGCCAGGCTGGCTTTCGTGGTTTTCTCATTGGTGAGAACTTCATGAAAACCTCCGACCCAGGTCTCTCCCTTCGCGATTTCATCGCTAAATTGGGGATTGATAATTGAGATTTAAAATAATCCAACGTGAAATTGTCCCATCGTGAAATTGTCCAATTGCCCCATCATCAAGGTTTGTGGTATGCGCGATGCCGCCAACATCCGCGAAGTGGATCAGTTGCTTGCAGAGCTGTCCACCGTACATGGTACTTCGTACTTCGTACATGGTCCCTCGTACATCCCCCTGATGGGCTTCATCTTCTGGCCCCCCTCCAAGCGCTATGTCAGCGTACGCCCTACATACCTGCCGGAGCACTGCCAGCGCGTGGGCGTCTTCGTGGATGAGGACATCGAGCGGGTGAAGCGTATCGCTGCTGACTACGCCCTCGACTTCATCCAGCTCCACGGCCGCGAGACGCCCGAATACCTGCGTGCTCTTCGTTCAGTATGTGGCGATTCTATTGCCACCATCAAAGCCTTCAACATCGCCACCATCGCCGACCTCGCCGCCACCAAGCCCTACGAGGGCCTTGCCGACTACTTCCTCTTCGACACGAAAACCCAGTTGCCCGGCGGCAGCGGCCTCCACTTTGACTGGAGCGTTCTCGCCGATTATGCTGGCACCACCCCCTACCTCCTCTCTGGCGGCATAGGTCCCGAGGATGCTGAGGCACTCCAATCTTCCCTCCAACGGGGTGGGGCTGGCGGCGGCCCCCTCGCTCAATGCGTCGGCATTGACCTCAACTCCCGCTTTGAGCTCGCCCCAGCCCTCAAGGATGTCGCTGCCCTCCGTCGCTTTCTCTTTCAAATGAATTGTAAATCGTAAAAAGTCCAATAAAATGGTGAATAAAATCAACACTCTCTTCGCCCAGCGTGGCGACAAGAAATTCCTCTCCCTCTATTTCTGCGCAGGTGCTCCCACGCTCGATGGCACCGCTGATGTCATCCTCGCCATGCAGCGCCGTGGCATCGATTTCATCGAGGTGGGCATCCCCTTCAGCGACCCGCTGGCCGACGGCCCGGTCATCCAGACCGCAGCCACCAAGGCCCTGAAGAACGGCATGAGCGTGAAGCTGCTTTTTGAACAGCTGAAGGCCATCAAGTCTCAGGTCACCATCCCACTCATCCTCATGGGCTACCTCAATCCCATCCTGCACTACGGCATTGAGGCTTTCTGCCAGTCGTGCGTGGAGGCCGGTGTCAGCGGAATCATCATCCCCGATCTGCCCTTCAAGGACTATCTGGAGGTCGTCAAACCCGTGGCTGACCGCTATGACTTGCGCGTCATCATGCTCATCACCCCCGAGACCAGCGAGGAGCGCATCAGATTCATCGACGACCACACCGACGGCTTCATCTACATGGTCAGCAGCGCTGCCATCACGGGTGCCCAGAAGAGCTTCGACGAGGCCAAACAGGACTACTTCCGTCGCATCAATGCCATGCAACTCCGTAATCCACGGATGATAGGCTTCGGCATCAGCAATGCCCAGACCTTGAAGGCTGCACAGGATAATGCCGCCGGCGCCATCATTGGTTCCAAGTTCGTGACACTCTTGGATGAAACGGGCAACCCAGATGCAGCCCTCGATCAGCTCTTTGCCGCTCTCGCCTAAAGACCGGTAGCCCTCACTTTTTCTCATTTGTACGGTGCGTTCAAGCCCTTGACGCAGATTTTTTAAGATTTTCGTTGCATTCGCAGGCCAAAAATTTGGCAGTTCCGAAAAAAGGGTGTACCTTTGCACCCGCATTTGAGAAAGATGGCGGGATAGCTCAGCTGGTTAGAGCGCATGATTCATAATCATGAGGTCATCGGTTCAATCCCGATTCCCGCTACGATGCTTAGAAGGTCACCCAATTGGGTGACCTTCTTTCTGTATTGGATGCAACAGAAAGCCTTAATCATATTTTCACTTTTCTCGATTTTTTTCACCATTTCATTTTTCTTTCTTCACTTTTATCTGTATCTTTGCACCAGAATTACATCAATAAAATGAAACCGACAGTCAGATACCAATCAGACAAACTCTTCTTCATCTTCCTCCCAGTTTGCGTTGCGCTGAGCATGTGGCTGGCACGCTATATCCCTGACAATGTGTTTGATCAATTCGTTGCACCTGTCCTGATAACAGGCTCGGTGGCCGTTGCCTTCTTCGGCTCGTGGATTATCTTCCGTCATTCCGAGGACCTTCGTACTCGTAAACTGTGGGGTTACACGCTGCTGGCGTGGGGTATTGCGGACAGCGCCTATCTTGTCTGCTGGTTCTTTGCCCCGATGGTTGTTATGGACATGGGGGCTTACAAGCTCACTCCCTACGAACTGCTCATCGGCAACCTGTTGGGATGGTTTCTATTGCTTTATCCTACTGAGGCCCTGCGCCCGCGTTGGCTCAATTTGCGGCGCTCCTTGTGGCAACTGCTGCCGATGTGCGCTTTGCTGGCACTCAATTATCTCGTCCGCCTCAATTTGGAGTATCTTCTCATAATCTATCCCCTCGTACTTCTGGCATTACTCCTGTCTCACGTGCGCGCATATAGAATATGGTGTGAGGAGAACTTTTCCACGCTCGATGACATCGATGTGCATTGGATCGTGCGCTACCTCTTCATGGCCGCGCTGATGGGCATCGTATTCCTGTATATGTGCCTGTCGCACAGCCATAGCCGCGGCTTCACCCAGCTGTGGCTCGTCATCTTCATGTTTGCTTACAGTACAGAGCAGATTCTGTTCCGTCGCGATCCGTGGATGATGCTCCAGCATTCGGAAAAGGAAGAGTCCCCCTTGCCCTTGCCGGACGATGACTCCGAGGAGATGGAAGAGTTGCCTTCCGATGATGACTCCAACGATGCCCTGCGTCAAACTCTTGAGCAATGGATGGAGCGCGAGAAACCTTATACCAATCCGGAATTCCGACTTATGGACCTGCAACAGGTGTTACCCATGAATCGCACATACCTCTCGCGTTTCCTACAAACAGAGTTCGACTGCACATTCTATCAGTTTGTTAACCGTTACCGTATCGACGAGGCCATGCGCCTGAAGCTGGATAACCCCGACATGAAGATTAGTGAGATAGCCGCCCGTTGCGGTTTCTCGTCACCCACCGTCTTTACGCGTACTTTTACCAACATCACAGGCGTCACGCCGCGTGAATGGGCCCGTATGAATTCTTAGGACGACGAGCGCGTATAATTCGTTGTGAAAAACAAAAAGAGGCCGTGTCATGAATTTTGACACAGCCTCTTCTGTTATGAGAGTTTTTTGTTTGTCTGTGACTCGTAGGGGCGGCGTTTAGTCCTTGATGAGGCAGTGGCCGGTCATGTCGGCGGGCTGCTTCAGTCCCATGATGTGGAGGATGCTGGGGGCCACGTCGGCCAGGATGCCGTCCTCGACCTTGGCGTTCTTGTTCTCCGTGATGTAGATGAAGGGAACGGGGTTGAGGCTGTGGGCGGTATTGGGTGTGCCGTCGGGGTTGAGGGCGTTGTCGGCGTTGCCGTGATCAGCGATGATGATGACCTCGTAGTCACCTGTGGCCTTGGCGGTCTCCACGACTTCCTTGACGCAGGCATCGACAGCGACAACGGCTTTCTCGATGGCCTCATAGACGCCGGTGTGGCCGACCATGTCGCCGTTGGCGAAGTTGACGACGATGAAGTCGTACTTGTCCTCCTTGATGGCAGAGACGAGCTTGTCCTTGACTTCGTAGGCGCTCATCTCGGGCTTGAGGTCGTAGGTGGCCACCTTGGGGCTGGCAACGAGGATGCGGTCCTCGCCCTCGTAGGGCTGCTCGCGGCCGCCGTTGAAGAAGAAGGTGACGTGGGCGTACTTCTCCGTCTCAGCGGTGTGGAGCTGCTTGAGGCCCTGCTGGCTGACGTATTCGCCGAGGGTGTTCTCCACGTTCTCCTTGGGGAAGAGGATGTGTACGCCCTTGAAGCTGGCGTCGTAGGGTGTCATGCAGTAGTACTGCAGGCCGGGGATGGTCTTCATGCCCTGCTCCGGCATGTCCTGCTGGGTGAGCACGATGGTGAGCTCCTTGGCGCGGTCGTTGCGGTAGTTGAAGAAGATGATGACATCACCCTCCTTGATGGTGCCGTCGATGTTGGCGTTGTTGATGGGCTTCACGAACTCGTCGGTGACGCCATCGGCGTAGCTGAGTTCCATGGCCTCCACCATGTCCTTAGCCTGGAAGCCCTCGCCGCTGATGAGCAGGTCGTAGGCTATCTTCACGCGCTCCCAGCGCTTATCGCGGTCCATGGCGTAGAAGCGGCCGATGATGCTGGCGATGTGTGCGCCGGTCTCATTGCATTTCTCCTGCAGCTCACGGATGAAGCCCACGCCGGAGTGGGGGTCTGTGTCGCGGCCGTCCATGAAGCAGTGCACATAGGTTTCGCGCACTTTATATTCCTTGGAAATCTCGCAGAGCTTGTAGAGGTGGTCGAGGCTGGAGTGCACGCCGCCGTTGCTGGTGAGGCCCATGAAGTGCACGGCCTTGCCCTCGCGCACAGCATACTCGAAGGCGCTCTGTACCTCCTTGTTCTGCATGATGCTGCCGTCTTTGCAGGCACGATTGATTTTCACGAGGTCCTGATAGACAACGCGGCCGGCACCGATGTTCAGGTGGCCGACTTCGGAGTTTCCCATCTGCCCGTCGGGCAGGCCCACGTTCTCGCCGCTGGCCTGCAGCTGGCTGTGGGGATAGGTTGCGTTGAGGTAGTCCATGTAAGGCGTAGGTGTCTGGAAGATGACGTCGCCTTTTCCTTGGTTGCCGATGCCCCATCCGTCGAGGATCATCAGCAGTGCTTTCTTAGCCATATTTCGTAGTTTAGAGTTTATAGTTTAATGTTGAAAGTTTTGCGTTGAAAGGGGCTTTCTTTTTTTTGCGGGTGCAAAGGTACGTAAAATTGAAGCATTGAAAGATGGAAACATTGAAAAAATGATGATTCTGTTGAATTTTCATTGATTCTTCATTCTTCATTCTTCATTCTTCATTCGTCATTCATCCTCAGCCCTTGGGGCTCGATGGTGATGAGGTGTTGCTTGTAGAGGTCGCCGACGGCTTTCTTGAACACCTTCTTGCTGACGCCGAAGAGGGCGTAGATTTCCTCGGCAGGACTCTTGTCGCCCAGCGGCGTGAAGCCACCATTGTTCTGCAGGTGTTCCAGCAGGGTGTCGCTGAAATCGTGGACGGCCTTCTGCCCTTTCTTCTGCAGCGAGAGGTCGATTTTGCCGTCGGGACGCACCTGCTTGACGTATGCTTTGAGGCGGTCGCCACTGTGTAGCTGGCGGAAGATCTCGGCGTCGAAGAGCATACCGCTGAAGCGGTTCTCGACGATGGCCTTGAAGCCAAGGTCTGTCTTTTGCCACACCAGGATATCCACCTCATCGCCGCCGTGGTAGGGTGGGAAGTCGGTGCTGAGGTAGCGTTCCACCTTGGCGGAGGCCATGATGCGGTAGGATTCAGGGTCGATGTGCAGATGTACGAGGTAGCTCTTGCCCTTCTGCATCTTCATCTTCTGCTCGCGGAAGGGCACGAAGAGGTCCTTCATCAGTCCCCAGTCGAGGAAGGCTCCGAAGTTGTTGACCCACGCCACCTGCAGCCATGCGAAGTCGCCCACCTGCGCCTTGGGCGTCTCGGTGGTGGCGATGAGGCGCTCCTCATTGTCGAGATAGACAAAAACGTCGATTTCATCGCCGATTTCTGCACCGTCGGGCACATAGCGGTTGGGCAGCAGGATGTCTTCGGGGCCGCCGCTGAGGTAGAGGCCCTGCTCGGCGCGACGGACTATGGTCAGACGGTTAAAGCGTCCAAGGGAGAGTTTTTCCATCTTTCATCTGTATTGTTCGGTCTGTAGTCTTTGCCAGCTCTTCGTCGTGAGTGACGATGACGAACGTCTGTCCCATTTCATCGCGCAGACGGAAGAAGAGGGCGTGGAGTTCTGCTTTGTTGGCGCTGTCGAGGCTGCCGCTGGGCTCGTCGGCAAGGATGACGGCCGGATGGTTGACCAGCGCTCGCGCTACGGCCACGCGCTGCTTCTCGCCACCGCTGAGTTCTGCGGGCTTGTGAGCGGCGCGGTCGCTGAGGCCCATGAAGTCCAGCAGCTCCTCAGCCCGCTGTCGGGCCTCACGCTGGCTGCGTCCTGCAATGAGTGCGGGTATGGTGATATTCTCCAGCGCCGTGAACTCAGGCAGGAGCTGGTGGAACTGGAATACGAAGCCTATGTGCTGGTTGCGGAAGCGCGCCAATGCCTGATTCTTCAGGCTGGAGATGTCTGTGCCATTGATGATGATGCTGCCGCTGTCGGCACGGTCCAGTGTTCCCATAATCTGCAGAAGCGTGGTCTTGCCGGCACCGCTGGGACCTACGATGCTCACCACTTCGCCCTGGGCGATGTCCAGGTCAATACCTTTGAGCACCTGTAGCGAGCCGAAACTCTTGGTGATATTTCGGAGAATAATGGACGAGGAGGGGGTGTTATTCGACATTTCGATAGGATGTTATTTCAACATTTAGTCTTTCAATTTATTCAGCCATTTATCGAACAGCAGATGGCGTTGTGTGACGCTCTCTCCGTTGGAGGCGAAGACAGACAGCTGCGGATCGCCGAATTGATCGGGATAGAGCAGGATGACATTGGTGTGCGCGAGGTGCTTGGCGATGAAATGGGGTAGGGTGTTCAATGCCGCCGTATAGGAGATGAATCCCGCACGGGCGCTGACGATGATGAGCAGGTGGTCGCTGTTCACTTCCTTGGGCAGGCTCATGAGTAGCTTGCCAAAGCCCACTTCCTTCTTTATTTCCACTTGCACCGTAGGGTGCTGCGCCGTCATGTACTCCTGGATGTACTGGCCTGTGTCATCGACGGTGTAGAACAGAAGGGGCTGGCCTGTCAGTTCTGCAATGCGGCAGAGGTGCTCCAACCATTTATAGAAGCCGACTTCGTATTCTGCATTGGGGGGGATGGCTACGATGATGCGACGTATGGTGCCTGGCGGCATCAGCAGACGTACGATGAGTACTTCGCGGTGGGTGGAGTTGAGTACGCTCTGTGCCGTGACACCCAACTTGCCTGACAGCTGGCCTTCCTCATTCTCGTGCATACCTAAGATGACCTCACCTGCGTCCACCTCGCGCATCGTGTGGGCGATGGCGCTGGCCACATTGCTGCTGATGCGGCTCATGACCGACATCTTGACGTCGGCGGCAGCGGCTATAGCCTGCGCTTTCTCCAAGTTGCTGACACCTCGTGCACGCAGGAGATCATCGGGATCATCGTCCATCGACACAGCCAAGCCCATGAGACTGTCATGGATGTGCGGATTCCGTATCATGATAGCCAGTTGCGTGAGGGAGTCCACTGTCTTGGGATAGGCATAAGCTGTGAGGCACTTACCGTGGTAGCTGCCTCGGTTGCGGTCGAGCTCAGTGGCGCGTAGGGCTAACTGGCGTGCTCCCTTCTCGGTTGCCAGAGAGCTGATGATGCAGGAGAAGAGGATGAGGATGACGGTGGCGTTGAGGACTTCGGCGCTCATCAGATCCACCCCCGGCTGGGTACCGATCATCACGATAGCCAGGGCACCGGCAGCGTGGGAGTTGGTGAGACCGAACATTAGGAAACGATCCACACGGCGCAGCTTGAAAAGGCGTTGCATAATCAGTGCTGCCAGCCATTTTCCAAGGATGGCGATGGCTATCAGGATGCCGCAGAAGAGCAACGTGTGGCTGTCGCCTACAAGGACACTAAGGTCGATGAGCATCCCCACGCCAATGAGGAACCAAGGCACGAAGAGGGCGTTGCCCACGAACTCGATGCGAATCATGAGGGGACCGCCGTGGGGGATGATGCGGTTGAGCACCAAACCGGCGAGGAAAGCGCCCAAAAGCCCTTCCAACCCCACAGCCACAGCCAGGTAAGCGCTGATGAAGACCATCGTGAGCACGAAGATATATTGTGTCACGGCATCCTCGTTGCGACGCAGGAACCAGCGACCTATCTTGGGGTAGCTGTAGGCTACGGTGATGATATACAGCACGATGCCCACGGCGAAGCGGAGCCAGTAGGCTGCATCGCCACCTCCATGTTCGCGTTGTACTACGATGGCCAGCATCAGCAGCGCTGCAAATGAGGCTATCGCGGTGGCGATGATGGAATAGACTACACTGGGCTGTTTGCCCAGGCCATAGCGTCCGATGATGGGGTAGGTGACTAGGGTGTGGGAGGAGAGAATGCAGCTGACCAGCAGAGACGATGCCACGCTCATCTGCAGCACATAACGGGCTGACAGCATACCAAGGGCGAAGGGGATGAGAAAGGTCAGTGCCCCGAAGACGGCGCCCGTGGAGCCGTGGCGGCGGAAGCTGCCCATGTCCATCTCCAAACCCGCCAGGAACATGATATAGTAGATGCCTACCTGCCCGAAGAGTTCGATGGAGGTGTCGCGGGCCAGGACATTCAAACCGTGCTCGCCCAGCACCGCACCGGCCACGATTAAACCGATGATGTGCGGAATGCGCAGGCGCCGCAGGATGATCGGCGTCAGCAGTATGACACAGAGCATGACGAGGAAAATCCACGTCGGATGAGTGATGAGAGGTGGCATCTGCAAGGTATTCAGGTAAGGGCAAAGTGCCTTTTTCGGGTGCAAAGGTAAGGAAAAGTTTAAAGTTTAAAGTTCAAAGTTTAAAGTTTTTGTCTCCAAAGATATGGATTTTGGCATTTTTTAGACTCTAACATCAACTTTCAACGTGTTTCTTGAATCGTGAAACGATTTTTTGTGTACCTTTGCCCCGTGAAACGCAAAACGAAAAACGAAAGATGAAAGTAGCAATAGTAGGTGCCAGTGGTGCCGTAGGTCAGGAATTCCTTCGCGTGCTTGATGAGCGCAATTTCCCCGTTGACGAGCTGGTGCTCTTTGGAAGCCAGCGCAGCGCGGGCCGCAAATATAGTTTCCGTGGCAAGGAGTACGAGGTGAAGCTCCTGCAGCACAACGATGACTTCAAGGGCGTTGATATCGCCTTCACATCGGCTGGCGGCGGCACATCCAAGGAGTTCGCAGAGACCATCACCAAGCATGGTGCTGTGATGATTGACAACTCCAGCGCCTTTCGCATGGACGAGGACGTGCCTCTGGTGGTGCCCGAGTGCAATGCCGCCGACGCGCTGAACCGTCCGCGTGGCATCATCGCCAATCCCAACTGCACCACCATCATGATGGTGGTCTGCTTGCAGTCGCTTGAGAAACTCTCGCATATCAAGCGCATCCACGTCGCCAGCTATCAGGCGGCCAGCGGTGCCGGAGCTGCTGCGATGGCGGAACTGGAACAGCAGTATCGTGCTGTCCTCGACGGCAAGGAGCCGCCCGTGGAGAAGTTCGCTTACCAGTTGGCATACAACGTCATCCCCCAGATTGATGTCTTCACCGACAATGGTTATACCAAGGAGGAGATGAAGATGTTCAATGAGACACGCAAGATTATGCACACCGATGCAGCCTGCTCTGCTATGTGCGTGCGCGTACCTTCTTTAAGAAGCCACTCCGAAGCGGTGTGGATTGAGACCGAATCACCCATCACTCCCGAGCAGGCTCGCGAAGCCTTTGCCAAGGCTGAGGGTGTCACGCTCGTCGATGACCCTGCCAACAAGAAGTACCCGATGCCCCTGTTCACTGCCGGTCTCGACGATGTCTTCGTGGGTCGTATCCGCAAGGACTTGGCCAACCCCAACGGCCTTACCTTCTGGCTCTGCGGCGATCAGATCAAGAAAGGTGCTGCCCTCAATGCCGTGCAGATTGCCGAGTGGCTGATAAAGAATGAAAAGTGATCCATCGAATGATGGCCCAATAAATCGTAAAATCGTATAATTGTCAAACCGTAAAATTATCAGATTGTTATGATGAAACACCTTACTCTTCTTGTGGCTGCTGCCTTCGCCTTTTGCGCATCGGCCACCGCACAAAACCGTGTTAGGACTCTTTCTACCTATGCACAACGCTTGAATGTGGAACAACTGCAGACGTCCGAGACGCCTGTGGAGGTGACCCGCCTCCTTTTTGCGGGCTACAACACCCTGTGTCTGCCCCTATCCCTGAGCGCCGAGCAGCTTCAGGCTGCAGCCCCCGGCCTTCGTGTGGAGCGCCTCAGTGCTATGCTCCAGGAGCAGAATGTGGTGAACCTCTATTTCCTGGAGTGCACCAACCAAGGCATCGAAGCCGGCGTACCCTACATCGTTTTCTCACCGAAGACGCAGACACTGCGTGCCAGCACCGCCAATGCTACAGCTGTGAGCACACAGCTGTTGCCCGTCACGCTGAACGACCAGCTGGGTAACCGCATCATCTTCAGCAGCAGCTGGGAGACCCTGCCTGGAACGGACAACCGCTTTGGAATCCCTGCAAAGCAGAATGTTGAGGTTCTGGAGAGCATCCTGGTTCGCACGGATGACAATAAGACCTTCCTGCCTACTCGCTGCGGTTTCACGTGGGAGCAGCAGAGCACTACTGCCACAGAGATTCAGGTGAAGCACGCTGCCAGCATTGCCGAGATAGCCACTGCTATTCAGTCTGTGGAGGGCAAAAAGTCCAGTACGTCAGTGATTTATGACATGAGCGGCCGTCGCACGACAGCAACACAACGCGGACTCTATGTCATTGATGGCAAAAAGACAGCCGTAAAGTGACAAAAGCCCAAGAATGAGTGTATTTTTGAAACTCTTATTGGTTAAAAAACATTAAAAGAACGAGGCTCCAGGGCCTCGTTCTGTGTTTACGTCCTTGAAACTACCTATTTTTGAGCGCCAAAAAGTGTATTGGCATCTTAACGAAAGAATCACATTATTTACTAACTTAACAACAAATTATGAAGAAAATCTACTTACTTTTTGCGCTGTTGCTCTCCTTTGTGGGAGTGACGCAAGTTGTAGCGCAGGATGACGATGTCGTCGTTCTTGAGATCGGCAAGCGGAATGGTAACTGGACGGCGTCGGGCAGCCCTGCCTATGCCAACGAGTTTGCTACCAAAAACTACTCTGCTGAAAAGGCGACTCCGGGCGTTCGCATCCAGCACTGGAGCAGTTCTGGTGGTCACGCTAACAACATGTATTTCTGGGACAGTGTCAACCTCGGTATTTATTCTTCTGTGGGTGGATCTACCAAGGCTGAGAACTATCGTATTTATCCCAGCAAGGGTTATTATGTGTATGGCATCAGCCTGGACTTCATCCCTGGCAAGCACCCGAACTATGCCATGAATGGCGTTCGCGTGTGGGCAAATGGCGAGGAAGAGACCGCTGAGACCAGCCCTGACGCTGAAACACCTGGACACTATGAGATTGAGGGCCTGTTGGAAGATGAACCCTACATTCCCCTGACCATTGCTCAGTTGGAAGAAGGCGGTAACCCCATCTTTGCGCACACCTACAATTTCACTGTTACACTGAAGGTGAAGGATCCTATGGCTGTAGCCCTTGACGAGCTCTTCGCCTTGATTGATGCTTATCGCACCTACACCATCGAGGGTGAAACAGCTTTCGTAGGCGACGGCAAGCCCGGTAACTATGATGCAGAGGCTGTTGCTACGTTTAATCAAATCTACAACCAGTGCTCCGAAGAGGGTGAGGATCCCCAGTCATTAGAACATGTCCAGCAGTTGATTGCTTTGCTGGAAGGAGCCTACAACGCAGTGGTTGAGTCTAAGGTTACTTCTGTCACATTGCCTGACGGCTACTATCGCATCCGCACGGGCATCAACTACAATGACGGTGAAATGAAGTACATATATGTACAGCCGAACTCAGATGCTACGATTAGTGGCAAATGGGGAACCGTGGCTGACTTGGAAACTGATTGCCCCTCCCTGTGGCAGGTTACGAATGTCGGTGACGGCGTCATTGACATTGTCAGTATGGCCATGGACGCCCGTTTCGATGATCATCCTTCTACGCTCTCCATGCAAAGCGAGAACATGATGGTGCTTGAGCCGGCTGCCACGATTGACGATGTGACTTACGTGAACATCCTCTATGCAGGCAAGGAATCCGGTTCGAAGAACTACATTCACCAGGCCGGCCATGCCAGTGGTGCAGGCACAGGTGGCAACCTGACTGTTTGGGTGCCCAGCTATCCTGCTGCGACCTCTAACAAGATGGGTGGCTCTGAATGGGTATTCGAGCCCGTGGATGAGAATATGGCATTAGCTATCATCGCAGCGTATGCTCCTATTAAGGAACGCGAGCAGCTGCTGAACAACTTCAAGAAGACCTATGCAGAGGCGAAACAAGATATGGCTGATGCCAAGGATATTCAGGAATATAAGGAACTGATTACAGATAACGAACAGTTCAGTTCACCATTCACAGCATCTGCCAGTGAGGAAGATCCGAATAAACAGGGGGTAGACAAACTGCTGGATAATAATATCGAAACATACTGGCACAGTACTTGGGCTGCTAAGGTTCCCAACCACACCCACTACCTGCAAGTGGAACTGAATGAGCCTGTCTATGATCTCATCCAGATGAAGATTACCCGTCGTCCGGTTTCCAATGACCATATCACCTTGTGGGGCGTTTGGGGAACCAATACTCCTGAAGTGGAGGATGTGCTGTGGACGGAGGATGACGAACTGCCCGAGGGTGTCAATGTCGGCGACGTGAAGGAAAGCGCATGGGTTGAACTTGCCAGCCTCCCCACACCGTTTGGTAACAACAAAGAGACCAAGATTTCTGATGACTTCAACCCGCAGGGCTTCAAGTACCTCCGCTTCTACATTGACGGAACAACGTCGAATAACGGCTATGGTCACGTCAGCGAGTTCCAGCTGCTGGTTCCCGTTCCCAATCCTAAGTCACAGTACGAAAACATGGGCGAGGTCGCAAAGAATCTGGATACCATCCTGAGAGACTTCAAGAATCTCACAGACGACGAGATTACGCCAGAACGTTACCAGACTCTGGCAGAAGCCTACGAAGCCTTTAAGGCTCTGTTCGTAGATCCGACAGAGTTGCGCGAGCTGCTGGCAAGCGTTGAACCCATTGCCAACGGCGTACTGGTGGGTACCGCTCCCGGTTACTGGCCCAACACCGCTGCAGGCGATGCCCTGAAGCAAACGTATGCTGATGCCAAGGCTTATGATGAAGCTGGCGTTTACGTGGCTACAACCAGCAGTCAGTTCATCCAGACCCTGAACGAACAGGTGCAGGCTGTCAAGGATGCTGTCATCAAGGTGGAGCCCGGAAAATGGTACCGCATCCACTTCATGTCCAAGGAAACGGCTGAGGAGCATGAATGGGACATCGTAAACAACGAACCTGTTACGGTGACGACCACTAGCGGCGATGTCGTGACGAACGAAGCCCTGTGGGATAAGTACATCACAATTGCCAAGCTCGAGAAGGAAGACGTCTCCGTTGAGATTCCGCCAGCCGAAGAGGGCGGTAATCCTACAGAAAAGACCATCACCATTAACCACATCATGCCTTACGAAACGGATACGGATTATGATCCCGCAGACATCCGTTCGGGTGACAATGTCTATCTGGATGCCGATGCAGACATCGTGATGAAGGATCTCTCCATGTTCCGCTTCGTCGCTGTGGGTGACACGGCTTATGCCATGCAGAACAAGGCCACGGGTCTCTTCCTGAATTGCAACAGTGGCGTCAAGCTCAGTGTTATTCCTTCTCAGATCAGCGTCAGTGCTGTGGGCTATGGCCAGAATGTCTTCTCCGCCCGCTCGCTCCAGGATGTCAACCTGTCCAACTTCAATGCACAGCGTAACGAGAACCGTCTCGTCTGCTACGGTGAGACTGAAGCCGGCAGTCGCAGTGCCTTCTACATCGAGGAGGCCGGAGCTGTTGAAAACGACTACGATGGCACCGAATTCGTAGAGGACATCACACCGGGTGAGATCTACAGCATGTGCTATCCTGTGAGCCTGAGCACCACCGACGAGTTTGGCAAGATTTATATTGCTACAAAGATTGAGGTTTCCAATGACAGTGTCAAGATGACGCTGGCTCCCGTGGAAGAGACGCTTCCAGCTGGTCACCCCTTCTTCTACATCTACGACGAGCCCTCTGTCTATGATCCCGAAGGTCCTCAGGAGTTTGTGACCTTCAAGCATGGCTACGATTTCGTGCGCGAACCTCTCAGCATTGGCTTTATGCAGGGTTCCTTCACTCAGCTGAATCTGGGTCAGGGCTACATCGTCACTGGTGGCTCGCTGCGTGACTATCTGGGTCAGTATGCAAGCGATGAACTGAAGCGCAATGAGTTCTACATCAGCAGCAAGTTCATCACCAACTCCGTTCCCGCATACAACGCTTATGTTGCTTGGAATGAGTTGCTGAGTGATGCACTGGCAGTCTCCTTCGAACTGAGCGAGAAGCCCATCGACGTGAGCGTTGCCAAGGTGCAGCAGATCCAGAAGCAGCTGGGCGAGCTCTACACCATCGACGGCCGTCTCCTGGGCCGCGGCATCAGCTTCGGCGATGTCAAGCGCTTTGGCAAGGGCCTCTACATCCTCAATGGTGTGAAGGTCGTGGTGAAGTAAACCAGCGTCTTAGGTCATAAGACAATAATCCCAAGGTGTGGACACAATCTTTAAGGGTTGTGTTCACACTTTTTTTAGACCATCTTTTATGCAGAATGCGTATTTTTTTGCAGAAATCCTTTGCCATGTCGGGATTATGCCCTATTTTTGCTGCCACACAACTGACTAAAGCTAACAACTATGAGAAAAATCGTACTCTTTTTAATGACGCTCCTGGCATGGACAGGAAGCCCGACTGTTTACGCTCAAGACATCACGACGGGGGTTGTACGTGTGAAGAGCAACCGCACATCCTACTACTTGTCGTCGTCGGGTGTCGGTAATGTGACGACGACAGCCAATAACAACGAGAGCAATTACAACCAGATCTGGATCCTGCTGAAGAATGGCAGTGGCTACACGCTCCGCAGCGCCAACACGGGTGAATATCTGCAGGCCACGATGACGACAGTGTCCAGCGGCAAGGCCACGCTCTATATTCGCAAGAGTCCCAATGCTACAGCCTCCAAGGCCTTGATCAACATCTCGGCCAAGAGTGACTGCACTGGCGACTTCCTGAACACCAACACGAGCCACAACCTGTTCAAGTACTCGATGGATGAGGGCTGCGACTGGATTGTCGAAGCTTCTACGAAGTACACGGAGGACGAGGTGCGACAGCGTCTGGCTTCCAAGACTGGCTTCGTGGGTGAGCTCAGCGAAGGGAAATACTATCGGGTCATCTCCTACTATGGTCGCGCGTTGATAGACACGGAGGCCGTGGGTGGCGACATGAGCACACAACCTATTGACGCCAACGACATTTCGCAGTACTGGACGCTTATCAAGGATGGTGATAAATGGAAGTTCGAGAATGTGCTCACACAGCGCCTGCTCCTGAAGCAGACCACCACGAGTGCTCCCTTCCACACCACGACGAAGGAGAATGCAACGAAGTTCAATCTGTCTGTCTCAAGTGTGGTGACGCAGCTGCCGGGTGATGGCTGGGACTACACATGGACCATCAACTTCCCTGATGACAGCCGCGGACTGCATGACTCAGAATCGCAAGGCCATAATGTGGTGCTGTGGAGCACGAATGCTGCCGCCAGCGTGTGGCAGTTCCAGGAGTGCGAGGTGTCGCAGCAAGCAATCGATGACGCCCGCGCCAAGCTCTCAGACCTTGATGATGCCATCGCACGATACAATGAGTTGGTGAAGCAGAAGGCTGCTTTGCAAAAGGAGTTGGACTCTCTTTTCACAGACAAAGCTTGTACAACGCTGAATGACACCATTGCCACGCTCACGGATGAACAGCTTGCTGCAAACGTACATTATGCTGCGCTCACCGAGGAGATGCAGGCGATGGTGCTGAAGGTGAAGAACAATACGTGGCAGCAGTACTCCGACGGCGACTATACGGCGGACTACGAGCGCTTCTTCCGTGTGGCAGACTACAAGGTGTATAGCAACTATATCACCATGGCAAGTGGCAACTACTTCACCATGAGCAATAACTTCGGCCGCCTCTCCGGCCCCACGGGTATTGTGGCTGAGAAGGGCGATATCATCTACATCTATGTAGCTGAGAGTCCCAGCAGCCGCACGTCGCTGATGGTGGAGGCTGTCTCCACGGACGGCGTGGCAGGTAACCACCCCACGGGCTCGCAGACACAGCTGAAGAAGGGCTTGAACCTGCTGCAGTACACCGAGCAGAAGATGCTCTACATCCTGTACCAGATCAAGGAGGACGTCACGCAGTCCTACTACATGAATCTCTCTCAATACCCCGACATGAAGATTCACATCGAAGGCGGACAACTCAATGGCTACTGGGATGCTACGCGCGACATGACCAACAAGGACTGGAAGTTGCTGCAGAAGCAGCTGTTGAAGGCCAGTCCGTTCCTGAACCTGAAGACCAAGCACCTGGTGTTCCAGATGGATGCCAACCTCGTGAAGGCTGCCGAGCCCAATGAGATGGAGGGACTGATGCGCATCTGGGATAAGATAGTGGAGAACGAAGACCGCTACATGGGTGTCGAGAAGTTCGAAGGTAAGTACAACAATATCTGGAATGCCTTCAGCGGTGCCAGCTCCTACATGCACGCCACGACCTACGGCACGTGGTACACGGAGAGCACCATCTCCACCATCATGAACTACAAGACCATGTCCACCGGTGGCGGTAACCTGTGGGGACCCTCGCATGAGATTGGCCACAACCATCAGGGCAGCATCAATGTGATTGGCACGACGGAGAGCTCCAACAATCTCTTCTCGAACATCAACACCTTCGAGTCCGGCATCCTCAACTCACGCCGCTACTATCCTCACCAGAACTTCAGCTATATGCTTGACGGCACACCGTGGCTGGAGCGTAACATCTGGATGACGACGGGCATGTTCTTCCAGCTCTACCTCTACTTCCATGTTCAGCACCATGATGACAACTTCTATCCGAATCTGTTTATCCAGATGCGTAAGAAGCCTATCAACAAGTGGAGCGGTCCCGGCAATGGTGGCCCGACATCGTATGGTAAGGACGACTATCTGCACTTGGCCAAGATGATTTGTGATGTGGCACAGGCTGACCTCAGCGAGTTCTTCGAGGCTTACGGCATGTTCATTCCTGTTGATATGCTTCATGTGGGCGACTACTCGAATTATGATGTCACCACCACGCAGGCTGATATCGATGCCGCCAAGAAATACATGCAGAAGTACGAAAAAAAGTTGGGCAACATCATGTTCATTGACGACCGTGTCATCCAGAAGGCGGCTGACCCCGACAACATCTTCGGCTGCGTGCCGGCTGCCGACGGAAAGAAGCGCGCCAATGATGAATACCCCTACCTGATGTCTTCTGCAACAGCATCATACGTAGGTGGCGACTACGAGTCGTTCACGCAGGATGCTACGCCGGTCACCGATGACTGGTACAGAGTTTCGGGCACCACCATCACCTTCCAGGGTACCAAGAACTATGCCGGCCATAAGTTCTACAATGCTGATGGCAAGCTCATCTGGGCTACCAACAAACGTTCCGACACACTGCCCGCTGCCATCAGGAAGATAGGCCTTGACAACGTGACCATCATGACGGCGAACTACGACATGACCGACACGCCCTGTACCAATTCGAAGCCTGATGCCATCACCACGATTGCTGCTGACGGTAAGGGCGCTCAGGGCGCTGTCATCTACGACCTTACGGGCCGTCGTGTGGAGCATGCAACACGCGGGCTCTACATCATCAATGGTAAGAAGGTGGTAGTGAAGTGAAGGAGTGAAAAATGAAAAGTGAAAAATAAGTGATACCTATGAGTCCAAAAGATAATAAGAAGCATGGCAATCTCAGTGAAAAGGGTAAATCTTATTTTTCACTTTTCACTCCATCATTTTTCACTTTTCACTTTTCATTCTTCATTATAGCCTGGCTCTGGGCTGCGTGGTGGATGGGCGATGTGTTCCACATTGCCCGTGAGAGCTCATTCTTTGCTGCCGATGCTACGCTCATGCATGGCGTATGGCAGCAGGCATTAGGTGCGCTGTGGATTCTGGGGCGTGCACTCCTGACACTCTATCGCTGGCCGCTTCTGGGCGGTTTGTTCGTGGCGTTGCTTCTGACCTTGTCTGCATGGCTGACGGGCTACGGTCTGCGTCTGCGCTTAGGCTCCAGATGGAGTGTGCTGTCCTTCCTCCCTGCCATCGCGTGGATGACGTGGGTGGCGTGGCGCGGCTTCAATCTCTACTACCAGTCAGAGCCTGGCCGAGCGCTGGGCGTGTTGCTGATGGGCACCGTGGTGCTCGCTGTCGTTGCGTTGCTCGTCAGATTCCTGAGAAGGGAGCGTGTGCAAAGCGAGGAAACACTTCCGCCACAGCCGGCCAAAGGGCTGCGTGCTATCATCGGAAGCCCCTTTCTTTCACTTTTAGCACTTTCGCTTTTCACTTTTCTGCTCCCTGCCCTGATCACCCATTATCGCCACCCTTGTCTGCGCCCCGTCACACGTATGCAAGTGCAGATGCTGGACGAGGACTGGGAGGGCATGGCAGAGACGGCGCGCGACAATGCGATGTTGAGCTATCGCCCGCTGGCTGCCTACTACGCCATTGCGCTAATCCACACAGGACACCTCACCGATCAGCTCTTTGACATCCGTCTGGATTATGACTCGCTGCGCATCAGCTCATGGGGTGGAACTCCTGACCTGGGCACCAACTATTATCTGACCGACTGCAACTACCATGCAGGCCTCTTCCGTGCGGCTGCACACAAAGCCACCGAGGCGCTCACGATGGATGGCCCCACGCTCCACTCACTGAAGCACCTGACACGCCTGGCCCTCTTGGACAGCGACTGGGAAGTGGCGCGCAAGTATCTGCATATCATTGCCCGTCATCCCTTCGAACAGGACTTCGTGGCGCGCTACACCCCGATGGTGGGTCATGCCGATGCCGTGAGTGCTGATCCCGTCTTTGCGCTGCTACGCCGTACAGAGCCCACTAAGGACAGCTTTGAGAGTTTCTACCAGCAGCCCACGTTCTTGGGCTATACAGCTGTGAGAATCGAGGGCAACTCGTTGGATGCCCTCACCCAGAGCCTGATGGCGAACCTCTATAGCAAGCGGATGCCAGATTTCCTGGTGCGCTGCGAGGCAATGCTCGGTTTCACGCTGCCTCGCACCATCGCTGAGGGCTTGGTCACGCAGGCGCCGAAGAACCCATCAGTTCTTCAGGCCTTCCCGCAATTGCAGATGAACATGCAAATCTACCAGGGCTTCCTGCGCAACATACAGCCCTATTTGAAGGATCGCGAGCGCGCTGGCCGCGAGCTCTTCGAGCAGTACCATGGCTACTACCCCTTCTACTATTTCTTCGGGAACTTGAAGGCCACGCGCAAGCGCGACGACAAAGAGCATGCGAACAGCAATGTGGGCGTGAACTGAAAAGACCCACCCCCAACCCCTCCCGTTAGGGAGGGGGCCTGCGGGAGGGTCGTCAAAATAACTTAACAACATAATGTTGAAATAATGTAGTAACGGAATATAGAAATGTCGAATCATACTACAACTTCATCGCGCCAGCTTCTCCCCTCCCTAACGGGAGGGGTTTGGGGGTGGGTCTTTATTTTATTATTCTCCTGCACCCACAAGCCCTCCTCCCTTCCTTCATCCTTCACGGAGACATCGGACTCGCTGGCTCTTTATCCTGACTACCGTGATGTGGTGGTGCCGCCCAACATTGCACCGCTGAACTTCATGGTCAAGGATGCCGATGCTACGGAGTTTGTGGCGAAGGTCGGCGAGCTGGTGTGTGGTGCCTTGGACGACGGCAAGTTCGATATGGATAGTGTAGCGTGGCGGCGTCTTCTGTCTGATGCCCGAGGTAAAGATGTGAGCGTGGAGGTCTATGCCCATCGGCCTGCTGGATGGGTCAGGTATCGCCCCTATACTTTCCACGTAGCTGAAGAGGATATCGACGCCTTCCTCAGCTACCGCCTGATTGAACCGGGCTATGAGCTCTACCGCCAGTTGGGCCTCTACCAGCGCAACCTGACCAACTTCGATGAGGCTGTCATCTATGAGAACAACCGCAGCTACGACGATGACAACAACCACTGTATCAACTGCCACAACTATCAGGCCTATGACACGCGGCGGATGCTCTTCCACGTACGTGCAGCACATGGCGGCACCGTCATCGTAGAGGATGACAAGGCTCACAAGATAGCCATCCAGCATGACAGCATCCTGGGTGCTGGCGTCTATCCCAGCTGGCATCCCACGCTGCCCTTGGTGGCCTTCTCCACGAACAAGACGGGGCAGGTGTTCCACATGAAGCACGCCGAGAAGATCGAGGTGCTGGACGAAGCCTCGGACCTCCTGCTCTATGATGCTGAGAAGAATACCGTGCAGAACATCCTGCGTTCGGATGATCAGCTGGAGACCTTCCCTTGCTGGACGCCCGACGGCCGTCGCCTCTACTACTGCTCCGCGATGATGCCCCCATCGCTCATGGAGAACTACACCACAGAGGGTATGGTGATGCACTATGACAGCCTTCTCTACAACCTCTACAGCATGGATTTCGACCCCGCGACACGGCGCTTCAGTGCCCCGCAGCTGGTGCTTGATGCAGCCTCCATGGGCAAGAGTGCCAGCGTGCCGCGCGTAAGTCCCGACGGCCGCTACCTGCTCTTTACGCTGGGTGACTATGGTCAGTTCCACATCTGGCATCATAGTGCAGACCTATGGCTGCTGGACTTATCGGGAGCCCAGACACAGCCGCTTCCGCTCACCGATGCCAACAGCCGCGCCGCCGACAGCTATCATGGCTGGTCGTCCAACGGACGTTGGATTGCTTTCGCCAGCCGCCGTGATGATGGCAACTTCTCACGTGTCTATATCGCCTACTTCGACCGCGAGGGAAAGGCGCATCGTGCCTTCCTGCTGCCACAGCGCGATCCTGAGTATAACATCCTGCTGCTGAAGAGCTACAATGTGCCTGAACTGACGCGCTCTGCCCTCAGCGTCACCACGGATGAACTGAACCATGTCGTGTTGCACACCGAGGCTGAGAAGGCTGCTTTCATCCCTGCACAGTAGAGGCGCTGCTCAATGAATTGAAGCCCAAAGTACGTTTTTTTGCCCGCGGGTGCGCGTGGGTACATCTTTTTTTTGTACTTTTGCGCCGCAAAAGCAAAAACATATTTTCTAAGACTCCTCAAAAACGATGATTAAACGCATCACAGCTGCCGAAGCCGCAGCAATGATTGAGAACGGCCACACGCTGGGCCTCTCGGGCTTCACACCTGCCGGCGTGCCCAAGTCTGTCACCGCAGAAGTAGCTAAGAAGGCTCATGCCGAGCACGAGGCCGGCCGCCCCTTCAAAGTAAACATCCTCACAGGTGCCTCCACAGGCCAGAGCTGCGACGGCATGCTGGCCAACGAGCAGGCCATCGGTCTGCGCGCGCCCTACACCACCAACCCCGACTTCCGCAAGCATGTCAACCTAAATGAGATCAGCTACACCGACCTCAACCTCTCGAACATGGCTACGCAGATGCGCCAGGGCTACCTGCCCTGCCCGGATTGGGGTATCATCGAGGCTTGCGACGTGGAGATTCATGGCTCCAAGGCGCACATCTTCCTCACCGCTGCCGGCGGCATCAGCCCCACCGTGTGCCGCATGGCCAAGCGCGGCATCTTCGTAGAGCTCAACGCCTTCCACAGCCCGAAGAGCAAGGGACTGCACGATGTCTATGAAATCGAGTACCACCCCTATCGCACTCCTATCAACATCACAAAGCCCAGCGACCGCATCGGCAAGCCCTACGTGGAAGTAGATGCCGACCGCATCATGGGTATCATCGAGTGCAACATACCCGACGAGGCTCGTTCCTTCAAGGATCCCGACCCCATCACCACAAAGATAGGTCAGAATGTGGCCGACTTCCTCGTGCAGAACATGCGCGACGGCAAGATACCTCCCACCTTCCTGAACCTGCAGAGCGGCGTGGGCAGCGGTGCCAACGCCGTGCTGGGTGCTCTCGGTCACAGCACCGAAGTGCCCAACTTCAACATCTACACCGAGGTGCTGCAGGATGCGCCCATCCAGCTCATGCGCGAAGGTCGTGTGCTCAGCGCCAGCGCCTGCTCGCTGACCGTCACCAACGAGTGCCTCACAGGCATCTACGATGACATCGACTTCTTCAAGGACAAGCTCGTGCTACGTCCCTCTGAAATCAGCAACAACCCCGAGGTCATCGCCCGCATCGGCGTATGCTCCTTGAACACCGCCATCGAGGCAGACATCTACGGCCACGTGAACAGCACCAAGATCTGCGGCACGAAGATGATGAACGGCATCGGCGGCTCGGCTGACTTCACCTGCAACAGCTACCTCAGCATCTTCACCTGCGGCTCCACCACCAAGGGCGGCGCCATCTCCAGCATCGTGCCCTTTGCCAGCCATATCGACCACACCAGCCACTTCGTGGATGCTGTCATCACCGAGTACGGCGTGGCTGACCTGCGCGGCAAGTGCGCCATGGAGAAGGCCGAGGAGCTCATCAAGGTGGCTCACCCCGACTACCAACCCCTGCTGCGCGACTATCTCAAGTACGCCGAGAAGTTCAGCGGCCACACTCACCACTGCCTCAGCGCTGCCTTCGCCATGCACGACACCTTCTTGCGCAAGGGTGACATGCGCCTGACAGACCTGGCTGAGTACGTGAAGTAATGGCCCCCTCCTGACCTTTCCCTGTAAGGGGAGGAGAGAGGGAAGATAAAATCGTAAAATTGTCAAATTCTCAAATTGTCAAATTAAACCATGCGAGTAATTATTGAACCGGATTACGCGAACCTTTCGCGTTGGGCTGCAGAATATGTTGCTGCCCGCATCAATGAAGCAAAGCCCACTGCCGAGAAGCCCTTCAAGCTGGGTTGCCCCACGGGTTCCTCACCCCTTGGTCTTTACAAGCACCTCATTGAGCTGAACAAGGCTGGTAAGGTCAGTTTCCAGAACGTCATCACCTTCAACATGGATGAGTATGTGGGCCTGCCCGAAGAGCATCCAGAGAGCTACCACAGCTTCATGTGGACCAATTTCTTCTCGCACATCGACATCAAGAAGGAGAATGTCCACATCCTGAATGGCAATGCCAAGGATCTGGCTGCTGAGTGTGCTGCCTATGAGAAGGCTATCCAGGACGCTGGCGGCATCGACCTCTTCATGGGTGGCATCGGTCCCGATGGCCACATCGCCTTCAACGAGCCCTTCAGCTCCCTGCAGAGCCGCACGCGTGTCAAGAGCCTGACCACAGACACCATCATCGCCAACAGCCGTTTCTTCGACAACGATGTGAACAAGGTCCCCAAGACAGCTCTCACCGTAGGCGTAGGCACTGTGATGGATGCCAAGGAAGTACTCATCGTGGCCAACGGTCATAACAAGGCTCGTGCCCTCGCACACGCTATCGAATTTGGCGTAAGCCAGGAGTGGACTATCAGCGCACTGCAGATGCACCCCCATGCCATCATCGTTTGCGACGAAGCCGCTACCGATGAACTGAAGCACGGCACCTACAAGTACTTCAAGGACATCGAGAAGGACAATCTCTAATCTCCGTCCTCATATACCATAAGGAAGCCCCCATTGCTTAGGCAATGGGGGCTTCTTTTATGTATTTCTTTTATGCATGCTCGATTACAACAGACACATAAAGTCAGACACAGTACTTTATGACGCCATTGAGCAGTATCTTTCATCCAAAACTCTGTACTTTATCGCTTGTTTTATCATGACAATTCAATTGCATCATCACGATAATTCAATTGCATCGTCATGATAGTTTAATTGTATCATCATGATGATTCAATCAACAAACCCTAATTTTCCGGGTAATAAAATGTGGACATTTGGCTGATTCACTACATTCCATGAAGTATGGGACCATGACGATGACACTTCAACATAACATCTCCCCGCCAAAATGCACAGGAGGCTTTGGCGGGGAGAAGTAGGGGGCAAATGTTATACTTTAAAATAAATCCGAATGTGTACCTGTATCTACGAGAATCAACCGGAGTTGATAATCGTCTTGTTGCCAGATTAGCAGCCAATCTGGTTGAATATGGCACTCCTAACAGCCTCGGTATTTCCCTTGAAGCTTATGAGGATGGTATTGGAGTGGCAATTCGCCTTTCTCTTGAAGAATATCAAGGACGGTAGTGAATGCGCGCACATCCAATCCGCGACGCACACACACCTTCAGGGATTTCCTGAACTGCCCGGTATAGATGACTTCATACATAGCGTCAGCCCAGAATTTGCTTGATTAGGTCTTCTGAGTCCTTGGCGTGAAACACATTACCTTTGCGAATATCCTCCAATCCCTTTTCGATACCACTCTTGCGTGGCACATGCACAGACCATCCCATTCGTCGGGAGATAGTGCGCAGGAGGCTTAAATCCGTATTCGGCAGAGTGATCTGCACTCTTTCTGAGGTTGCTTGCATAGTCATCTGTCTTTGTATATTATATATAGGTATAGAAGTAGTGTGAGGAAAAAAGGTTGTAAGGCTGAGGCTTAATGGCCTCATGACCTCACAACCTTATTGACTTAACGGCGTTAGTCGGCCAGCTTGGCCTTGATGAACTCGCGGTTCAGGCGGGCGATGTTGGCGATGGTCTCGTTCTTCGGGCACACGGCCTCGCAGGCGCGGGTGTTGGTGCAGTTGCCGAAGCCGAGCTCATCCATCTTAGCCACCATGGCCTTGGCGCGCTTGGCAGCCTCGGGACGGCCCTGGGGCAGGAGGGCGAGCTGGGAGACCTTGCTGGAGACGAAGAGCATGGCGGAGCCGTTCTTGCAAGCTGCTACGCAGGCACCGCAGCCGATGCAGCTGGCGCAGTCCATAGCCTCGTCGGCATCCTGCTTGGGGATGAGGATGGCGTTGGCATCCTGTGCCTGACCTGTGCGGATGGTGGTGTAGCCGCCGGCCTGGATAATCTTGTCGAAGGCAGAGCGATCGACCATGCAGTCCTTGATGACGGGGAAGCCGGCAGAGCGCCAAGGCTCCACGGTGATGGTCTCGCCGTCGTGGAAGCGACGCATGTAGAGCTGGCAGGTGGTGGCGCCGCGCTCGGTCTTGCCGTGGGGCGTGCCGTTGATGTACAGGGAGCACATACCGCAGATGCCCTCGCGGCAGTCGTGGTCGAAGACGAAAGGCTCCTTGCCGGCTTCGATGAGTTCCTCGTTCATGATGTCGAGGGCCTCGAGGAAGGAGGTGTCGTCGGGAATATTCTTCAACTGGTGTGTGTCGAAGTGGCCCTTCTCCTTCGGGCCGTTCTGTTTCCAGAACCTGATTGTAACACTAATGTTTTTTGCCATATCATTAAAGACCCACCCCCTAACCCCTCCCGTTAGGGAGGGGAGCGGCTGGCGCTTGGAGGTCTTATAGGGTCATTGTTTTAATGGTTAGAATTATTAATTACCTTAGAGAGTCACCCCGCAGGCTCTCCCCTCCCTTCACGGGAGGGGTCGGGGGTGGGTCTTCCTAATTCTTATAATTTCTCGTTTGTACCTTGATTGCTTCGTACTCCAGGGGCTCCTTGATGAGTTCGGGATCCTTGTCGGCACCCTGATACTCCCAGCAGCCTACGTAGAAGAAGTTCTCGTCGTCGCGCTTGGCTTCGCCTTCCTCCGTCTGGTATTCCTCGCGGAAGTGGCCGCCGCAGGATTCGTTACGGCTGAGAGCGTCGTGAGCCACCAGCTCGCCCATGGTGAAGAAGTCGCGGAGGTGGACAGCCTTGTCGAGTTCCACGTTGAGGCCTTCCTTAGAGCCGGGCACGAAGAGGTTGGTGTCGAACTCCTTCTGCAGTTCCTTCATCTTCTTGATACCGGTCTTCAGACCCTCAGCGGTGCGGCCCATGCCGACGTACTCCCACATGATGTGGCCGAGCTCCTTGTGGATGCTATCTACGGAGCGCTTGCCCTTGATGTTCAAGAGACGGGTGAGCTCGGCATCGACAGCCTTCTCTGCCTCGGCGAACTCGGGTAGGTCGGTGCTGATGCGCGGCCAGATAGCCTGGTCGGCGAGGTAGTTCTGGATGGTGTAGGGCAGCACGAAGTAACCGTCGGCGAGACCCTGCATCAGGGCGCTGGCACCGAGGCGGTTGGCACCGTGGTCGGAGAAGTTGCACTCGCCGATGGCGAAGAGGCCGGGGATGGAGGTCTGCAGCTCGTAGTCAACCCACACGCCGCCCATCGTGTAGTGGATGGCTGGGTAGATCATCATGGGCTTGTAGTACTTCACGCCGTTGATCTCGTTGGCGAGGTCGCCGGGATAGACGTCGGTGATCTCCTCGTACATATCGAAGAGGTTGCCGTAGCGCTGCTTCATGGCATCGAGGCCGAGGCGGTTGATGGACTCGGAGAAGTCGAGGAACACGGCCAGGCCGGTGTTGTTCACGCCGAAGCCTTTGTCGCAACGCTCCTTGGCAGCACGGCTGGCCACGTCGCGCGGCACGAGGTTACCGAAGGCAGGATAGCGGCGCTCTAGATAGTAGTCGCGGTCCTCTTCGGGAATCTCCCAGCCCTGCAGCGTGCCTTCCTGCAGCTTCTTGGCATCTTCCAGCTTCTTGGGCACCCAGATGCGGCCGTCGTTACGCAGGGACTCGGACATCAGCGTCAGCTTGGACTGCTTGTCGCCATGCACGGGGATGCAGGTGGGGTGAATCTGTACGTAGGAGGGGTTCGCCATGTAAGCGCCCTTGCGGTAGCACTGAACGGCAGCCGTGCAGTTGCAACCCATGGCATTGGTGGAGAGGAAGTAGGCGTTGCCGTAGCCGCCGGTGGCGATGACGACAGCGTTGGCGCTGAAGCGCTCCAGTTTACCGGTCACGAGGTTCTTGGCGATGATACCGCGGGCGCGGCCATCGACGATGACCACATCTTCCATCTCGTAGCGGGTGAAGAGCTTCACCTTGCCGGCCTGCACCTGAGCGCTCAACGAAGAGTAAGCTCCGAGCAGCAGCTGCTGACCGGTCTGACCCTTGGCATAGAAGGTACGGCTCACCTGAGCACCACCGAAGGAACGGTTGGCCAACATGCCGCCATATTCACGAGCGAAGGGAACGCCCTGTGCCACGCACTGGTCGATGATATTGTTGGACACCTCAGCCAGACGATAGACGTTGGCCTCACGAGCGCGGTAGTCGCCGCCCTTCACGGTGTCGTAGAACAGACGATAGACGCTGTCGCCATCGTTCTGGTAGTTCTTGGCTGCATTGATACCACCCTGAGCAGCGATGGAGTGCGCGCGGCGGGGGCTGTCTTGGATGCAGAAGTTAAGGACGTTGAAGCCCATCTCACCGAGGGAGGCGGCAGCGCTGGCACCGGCCAGACCCGTACCCACCACGATGACGTCGAGCTTGAGTTTGTTCTTCGGGTTCACCAGGCGCTGATGTGCCTTGTAGTTGGTCCATTTCTCAGCAACGGGCCCCTCGGGAATCTTGGAATCTATTTTCTTTACTTGTTCAGTTGCCATAATGATTACGGATTAAGAGTTGATTAATAGGTTAGCCCCAAATGGCGAACTTGAGGACCACCACAGCAAACATCAGGATGACGATGGTGGACCAGATGAAGCCGATGCACTGCCAGCGGTTGTGCCAGATCTTGCCGCTCCAGCCCAGCGTCTGGATAGCGCTCCAGAAACCATGGTTCATGTGGAACCAGATGGCGCAGAACCAGAAGAGGTAGGCGGCGGAGAAGAAGGGAGCACCAGGCTGATCGTGGAATGTCCAGACAATCCATGCGTAGCCGTCGGCGGGAGAGATGGGGTTGCTCATGGCAGCCACGGGGTCTGAGAGCTCTGCCCACATCATGTTGTACCAGAAGTGCCAGAAGTGGAGGCACAGGCCCAAGCAGATGATGCAGCCCAGCAGGAACATGTTCTGGCTGTACCACTCCACCTTTTCAGGCTTGTCGGTCACAGCATAGGCATCTGTGCCGCGAGCCTTCTTGTTCTGGATGGTCAGGATGATGGCAAAGACAAAGTGCAGTGCCATCAAGGCTGCCAAGCCGAGAGTCGCCACGACAGCGTACCAGTTCGCGCCGAGGAACTCGCAAATCATGTTGTAGCCCTCAGCGCTGAAGAGCGCTACGACGTTCATGCTGGCATGGAACGTCAGGAAGAGAATCAGCGCGAGCCCGGTCACGGACATCACCACTTTTCTTCCGATAGAAGAATCAATTAACCACATAAAAAGTAATTTTTTTAGATATTTGAATGATGAAAAGATGCTGCAAAAGTAAGTTATTTTGGTGAGCCTGCAAAGAAAAACACCTCTTTTTATTGTATAAGGGCGTGAAAAACAGTTATCGCTGTGGGTCATCGTACTGAATCTGTAATTCTTCGAGCCGACGATGCAGTTGTTTCTGCAGTTTCTCCACTTCAGGCTGGCCATAGAGATTGTGCATCTCATGCGGGTCGTTCTTCAGGTCGAAGAGTTCCCATGTGTTCACGTCGTGGCCATAGAAATGGATGAGCTTGTAGCGGTCGGTGCGGATGCCGTAGTGGCGGCGCACGTTGTGCTCAGCGGGATATTCGTAGTAGTGATAGTAGATGGCATCGCGCCAGTTCTTGATGGCGGCCTTGTCCTTCTTCGTGGCAGCTTTGCCTTTCAGCAAAGGCAGCAGCGACACACCTTGGATGTCATCGGGCACGGGTGCTCCAGCGAGGTCGAGGAAGGTGGGCGCATAATCGATATTTTGCACCATTTCATCGATGTCACCACGGCGCTCATAGCCTTTCGGGAGACGCATCACGAGCGGTGTGGAGAGACTCTCCTCGTACATGAAGCGCTTGTCGAACCAGCCATGCTCACCCATGTAGAACCCTTGGTCGGAGGTATAGACCACGAGCGTGTTGTCCAGCAGCCCCTTCTCTTCAAGGTAGTCGAGCACGCGGCCCACTTCCTGATCCAGTGAGTGTACCACCTTGGCGTAGTCACGCATATAGCGCTGATACTTCCATTCCAGCAGCTCTGCATCGCGACTGCCCACGACACTGCTCTGTGCCTGGCGGGGCAGGAAGTTGTAGTCCTTGCCCCACTTCTCGTAGAAGTCGCGGGACAGGGGTACATAAAAAGCATCATACCGCTCTCGCTCGGCGGGCGAGAGGCGCCCGATCATGCCCTGGTAGGAGCGTGACAGGCGGGTGCGAGGTGTCTCCTCGTCGCTCACGAACATCTTGGTGTCATAGACGATGTCCATGTCCTTGCCGATCTCCATCTCTGTCTTGCCGGCGGCTTCACGGGTGGCGTAGTCGTCGTGGAACTCAGGCGGCAGGGCAAAGGTCTTGTCCTCATACAGGCGCAGGTCATCCAGTGCCGGCAGCCAGGCGCGGTGGCAGGCTTTGTGGTGGATGAAGAGGGCAAAGGGCTTTGAAATTGAAAAATTGACAGATTGAGACATTGAAGAAATGTTCTGCTGATTGCTCATCGCATGAGTGCTTTTCAATTTTTCAATGTTTCCATTTTTCAATTTGGCCTCAAGCCATTCAATGGCCTTGTCGGTGATGATGCGTGTGACGTAGCCGCTGTCAACAGCGCGGGTGCCGTCCATGTGGATGAAAGTGGGGTTGTAGTAGTCGCCCTGTGCCGGCAGTATCTCCCAATGGTCAAAGCCTGTGGGGGTACTCACGAGGTGCCATTTTCCGATGAGGCAGGTCTCGTAGCCGGCCGCCTGAAGCAGCTTCGGCATCGTCTGCTGGGAACCGTCGAAGATGCCGTGCTCGTTGTTTGTGAACCCGTTCTTATGCGAGTGCTTGCCCGTCAGCATACATGCTCGGGAAGGTCCGCTCAGGGAGTTGGCCACATAGCTGTGCGTGAAGCGCACGCCATCCCTCGCGATGCGGTCCAGATTGGGTGTCTCCACGTAACGGGTGTCATAGCACGACATCATCTGCGCCGTGTGGTCATCCGTCATGATATAGACGATGTTGGGACGTAATCCCTGCGCATTGGCCGCCAGCGCGGCCAACGACGCAGGGATAAGAGCGAGTTCTTTTCTCATTTATTTAACCATTGAATATACGACATCCATGATTTTCTTGCCAATCTCGTCAGCAGCCTCCATGGTGGCAGCCTCGGAATAGACGCGGATGATGGGTTCGGTGTTCGACTTGCGCAGATGTACCCATTTGTCGGGGAAGTCGATCTTCACGCCGTCGATGTCGTTGACCTCTTCGTTCTTATAGAGTTCCTTCACCTTCTTGAGGATAGCATCCACGTCGGTATCGGGTGTGAGGTCGATGCGGTTCTTGGCGATGCAGTAGGGAGGATAGGTGGCGCGCAGCTCGCTGGTCTTCATGCCCTTCTTGGCCAGATAGGTGAGGATGAGTGCGATGCCTACGAGGGCGTCGCGGCCGTAGTGTGCGGCGGGATAGATGACGCCGCCGTTGCCTTCGCCGCCGATGACGGCGTTGGTGGCCTTCATCTTCGTGACCACATTCACTTCGCCCACGGCAGCAGCGTTGTACTCGCAGCCGTATTTGCGCGTCACGTCGCGCAGAGCACGTGTTGAAGAGAGGTTCGAGACGGTGTTACCGGGCGTGTGCTGCAAGATGTAGTCGGCCACGGTGACCAGCGTGTATTCCTCGCCGTACATGGTGCCGTCCTCGCAGAACAATGCCAGACGATCGACATCGGGATCAACGACGAAGGCGATGTCGTAGCCGCCCTTCTGCATCAGCGCCTTGATGTCGCCGAGGTTCTTCTCCAGCGGCTCGGGGTTGTGCTGGAAGTCGCCGGTGGGTTCGCCATAGAGGCAGGTGACAGTCTCCACGCCCAGCTGTTCCAGCAGCTTCGGCAGGATGACGCCGCCAACGGAGTTCACGGTGTCGAGAGCCACGCGGAACTTGCGGGCCTTGATGGCCTCGACATCCACGAGTGCAAGGCCCTTCACGAGGTCGATATGCTTCTGGTCGTAGCTGTCATCCTCGCGGTACTTGCCCAGATGATCGACATCGGCATACTCGAAGTCCTCGGCAGCGGCGATGCGCAGCACCTCGGCGCCCTCGGCAGCATTCAGGAACTCACCGTCGCTGTTCAACAGCTTCAGGGCGTTCCACTGGCGGGGGTTGTGGGAAGCGGTGAGGATGATGCCGCCGCACGCCTTCTCCATCGTCACGGCCAGCTCGGTGGTGGGTGTCGTGGCGAGGCCGATGTTCACGACATCGAAGCCCATGCCCATGAGTGTGCCGCAGACGACATTCTTCACCATCTCACCGGAGATGCGAGCATCGCGCCCTACGACAATCTTGTTCGTGCCGATTTTATCGGTCTTGCGAATGAGGGTGGCGTAGGCCGAGACAAATTTTACGATGTCCAGAGGATTCAGCGTGTCACCTGCACGGCCTCCGATGGTACCACGGATGCCGGAAATAGATTTGATCAGTGTCATGTTGTGTATGAAGTTTAAAGTTTAATGTTTAAAGTCGATAAAGGTTTTTAGGATGTTAACAAATGAAGTCGGCTTTCGGCGACAAAGTTAGAGAAAAAAGGCGCTGTGAATGCACATTTAACCTCGTTTTTTTTATGAAACACAAAAAAAAGACGAAAAAAAGGCCTTCTCTGTGTTGTCGCTTTGCAAAAATAGCTATCTTTGTCCCGAATAAGCCTCTTTTATGAGAAATATCCACTACTTTATGATGTCTTTCCTATGGCTTTTGATGCCAATGGCAGGACTCGCACAGACAACACAACCACCCACGACAGTTGAGGGGTGGGCTGACCGCTTGACTCGTTTTGGCAAGGGCATCCCCCAGGAGAAGGTCTTTGTGCAGATGGACAATACCTGTTATTTCCTTGGCGACACAATCTGGTTTGCGGCCTACACGCGTCGCACGGACAGCGGTTTGCCTTCGAATGTCAGCCGCGTGCTCTATGTGGAACTGCTGAATCAGGACGGTTTCCTGCAGGAGCGCCAGCTTATCGAGATGAAGAACGGCCGCGGCCATGGCAACTTCGTCCTCGCCGACAGCCTCTATGCCGGTTATTACGAGTTGCGGGCTTACACCCGCTGGCAGCTCAACTGGGGCATCACGGAGAAGGAGCACAGCTCGGGTGCCGAGGATTGGTTCTTCAACAAGACGATGGTCAAGGAGTTCTATCGCGACTACGACAAACTCTATTCCCGTGTCTTCCCCGTCTATGACAAGCCCCAGGAAGCGGGCGACTTCTACCACGATATGACCACACGTCCGCTGCGCCGCTATTTCAAGAGCGGAGCGCCTGAGCCACAACCCATGTTGACGCTCTTCCCTGAGGGCGGCCATCTCGTGGCCGGCGTGCCGTGTCGAGTGGCGTTTGAGGCGGCCACAGAGACGGGCGAAGCGCTGGAGGGAACGTTGGAAATATTGAAAAATGGAAATATTGAAACATTGAAAGACGCTCAAGGCCAGGATGCCCGCTCCGTCGCTGCTGTCAGCCGTGGTCGTGGTGTATTCCTCTTCACGCCAGCAGCCGACCAGCGCTACACGGCACGCTTCACCAGTAAAGATGGGAAGACCGTGGAGGCCGAGATAAAGGATGCCGTAGCCGATGGCGTGGCGCTGAGCGTTGAGCGCAAGGGCGACGAATGGGAAATCCAAGTCCATGCAGATGGCGAAGCCGCCACGAAACCTTTGGGCCTTACCATCATGCATGAAGGTAGGACCCTATTGTTCCAAGAACTAACAGGAGGCCCCTCAACTCAGATACATTATACTCCCCTCCTTGATAGGGAGGGGCAGGGGGGAGAGTCCGGCATCCATCAGGCCACCGTCTTCGATGCCGATGGCCGTGTGTGGGCCGACCGCCTCTTCTTTGTCAGCAAGCCAGACCAACAGTATTCTAACCTCACCATCAGTGGCTTGAAGCCTGAATATGCTCCTTATGAACAAGTGAGTCTTCAGTTAACCGCTCCCTCCCTAAAGTCCCCCTCGCCCCTTGGAGGGGGGGGAGGGGTGAGAACGGCGGGGGTGAGTCTCGCCATCCGCGATGCTGCCGCTTCGGACTGCACCTATGACACCAGCAATATCCTGACCGAGATGCTTTTATCCTCGGAGCTGAAAGGCTTCATCCCCGATCCTGCCTACTTCTTCGAGGCCGACGACCAGGAACATCGCACAGCATTAGACCTGCTGATGATGACACAGGGTTGGCGCCGCTTCGACTGGCGCACCATGGCCATGCCCGGTGCCTTCATGTTGACACAGCCCATGGAGCCCCAGACCCCCATCCTGCGTGGCGAGGTTCTCAACTTCGAGGAGAAACAGTGGCAAGATGACATACAGCCCGTCGGCGATAAGGCAACCCCATTCTTCCTGGAAGACACGCTGGCCAAGATGCATCCCTCGCCCGACGACGATCGTCCGGCCTACACCTTCCGCAAATTACTGATGACCGGAGGCGACGGCCTTTCCACTCAGGACGAGTATATTAATTATGGTCTTGGCGAGTTCATTGAGACCATCATCGCCCAGACCTATGCTCATGAGTCCAACTATCCACCTGGCAGTTACCAGATGCGAGGCACAATCGCGACCTCCCGCTTCAATGCCAAAGAGAATGACTTGAAGCATGAAATGCGCGTCCATGCCGAGTTCGCGCAGCCAGGCAGCAAGGAGAGCATCTTGGGCGATATGGACACAAAAAATGGCCAATTCACCATACCCGCTCCCTACTTCCAGGGCTACTGTATCTTCTTCCTCGCAGCTTCCGACACGACGAAATGGAAGAAGAACAAACCCCATACGTGGATTAGTATGGAGGAGACCGACGCCCCAGAGTTCTATGTACGCATCAACTGGCCTTATCCCCGCTTCACGAAACCCTATCAATACTACCAGACGGCCTACCGCCCCGCTCCGCAGGACGTGCCCCAGACATCACTTTTCAATCCCAAGAGCTTCGAGACAGATATGCAGACGCTGGTGGTGCGCGCCCGCCGTGGTGGCATGCGCAAGCTGGACCTGACGAAACCGGCCTTCAGAGTGGATGCCTATGATGCCTTCAACGAAGCCTGCGATGCCGGTCTGATGGAGGGCCGCTACTATGGTCGTTACCACTATCTGAACAGTGTGGCTCGCCTCTATGCCGGTGACATGCAGACCAACAACCTCTATCTGCTGGAGCCTCGTTTCGATGGCCACAATGTATCGTTGAACCGCTCGGCTCAGGTCATGAACCGCTACAACAAGCTCACGAACCTCAACGCCGTAGCTCTCTATACCGATTATAATCCGCGCACAGGCGGTGACCCGCGTGCCAAGGAGGACAATGTGGAGCGCTTGGCCATCAATCTCGAACAGTTGCCCAACGAAGGCAGTCGCGTAACCTATCGCGACCGCCGCTATGTCCTGCAGGGCTTCAATGTGGCCGATGACTTCTACCACCCCGACTACCAGCGCACGCCATCGGCCGATGGCGCCAAGGACTATCGCCGGACGCTCTACTGGAATCCCGATCTGCAACTTGATGAGAGCGGTGCTGCGACCATCTCTTTCTTTACTGGCAGCAAAGCAACTTCCATCGTGGTCGATGCCAACGGCCAGGCCGCTGACGGCACCATCATCACCTCCCCGTTCAACCACCATTAACTAAATAACCTAACATGAACGAAAAACTTCTTTCCATCGTTGACCAGTTCGCCATCAGTGGCGTGGTCGCAGAAATCAAGCCCCTCGGCGAGGGACTTATCAACGACACCTTGCTCGTGAAAACCGCTCAGACCGAAGCACCGAACTATGTGCTGCAGCGCGTGAACACCAATGTCTTCCCCGATGTGGAGATGCTGATGAACAACATCCGTGCCGTCACAGGGCACATCCGCCAGAAGCTGGCAGCCCGCGGCGAGACAGACATCGACCGCAAGGTGCTCACCTTCGTACCCCTGAAGGACAATCCCGGAAAGCTCTACACCATTGTCGATGGTGAGCCATGGCGCCTCATGGTGTTCATCAACGATGCCATCACCAAGCAAGCCGTGAACCCTGAGTCCAGCGAGGCCGCCGGCGAGGCCTTTGGCGATTTCCAGGCCATGCTGGCCGACATCCCCGTGCCGTTGGGCGAGACCATCAAGGACTTCCACAATATGGAGTTCCGTCTGCAGCAGCTGAAGGATGTGATTGCTGTTGACCCTGCCGGCCGTGTCGCCAGCGTGCAGCCCATCATTGATGAACTGCTCTCCTATGCCGACGAGATGACCGCTGCCGAGCGCTTAGGCCGCGAGGGTAAGCTGCCCAAGCGCATCTGCCACTGCGACACGAAGGTCAACAACATGATGTTCGACAAGAACGACCATGTGCTCTGTGTCATCGACCTCGACACTGTTATGCCTAACTTCATCTTCTCCGACTACGGCGACTTCCTCCGCACCGCTGCCAACTTCACCGCTGAGGACGATCCCGATCTCTCCAAGGTGGGCTTCAACATGGAGATCTTCAAGGCCTTCACGCGCGGCTACCTGCGTTCTGCCAAGAGCTTCCTCACGCCGTTGGAGAAAGAGATGCTGCCCTACGCTGCCACCCTCTTCCCCTATATGCAGGCCGTACGCTTCCTGTGGGACTACATCAGTGGCGACAAGTACTGGAAGTGCAAGTACCCCGAACACAATCTCGACCGCGTCAAGAACCAGCTCGCCCTCTTCAAGAGCGCCTATGCCCTGAAGCAGGAAATGGCCGATTTCATCGCGGCACAATAGTCTTTTTCTATTATAATGATGAGCATGAAACCTAAACACGACATCAACCGCCGTCAGTTCCTGCAGCAGCTGGGACTCGGCTCCATCTCGGCCTTCTCGCTGATGGCCATGTCTCCGCTGAGAGCTTTCGCCTCAGATGATGACAAGTCCCTCCCCGCTGTGGGCGAAAACGCAGGCGCAATGACATATCGCCGTCAGAACGGTTCGGGCGAGAACATCTCGCTCCTGGGCTTTGGCATGATGCGTCTGCCGCGTGAGCAGGAGGATGTGGACCGCCTCGTTGACTATGCCATCGCCCATGGTGTCAACTACTTCGACACGGCACCCATGTATGGCGGTGGCCGCAACGAAGGTGTCACCGGTGCCACCCTCAGCCGCTATCCGCGCGACAAATACTTCGTGGCCACGAAACTCTCCAATCAGAACCGCGACCTATGGTCCTTCGAGCGTTCCAAGGCGATGTACGAGAACTCGTTCCGTCAGCTGCGTGTGGACTACATCGACTACTACCTGCTGCACAGCATTGGCGGCGGTGGCATGGGTGCCCTTCAGGGCCGCTTCATCGACAATGGGATGCTTGACTTCCTGGTAAAGGAGCGCGAGGCCGGCCGCATCCGCCACCTCGGCTTCAGCTACCACGGCGATGTCCGCGTCTTCGACTATCTGCTGGACCAACATGAGAAGTACCACTGGGACTTCGTGCAGATTCAGATGAACTACCTCGACTGGCGCCATGCCGGACGCCGTGGACGCCGCGGCGGCGATGCCGATGCCGAATACCTCTATGGTCGGTTGGAGAAGCTGGGCATACAGGCCGTCATCATGGAACCCATCCGTGGCGGCTCCCTTGCCAATGTCTCCGATGAGATCCGCGAACAGCTGCGTGCCGTACACCCCGATGACAGTCCTGCCATGTGGGGCTTCCGCTGGGTGGGGTCACATCCCAATGTCCTCACGACGCTCAGCGGCATGAACCGCATGGAGCATCTCGAAGAGAACGTGCGCACCTTCTCGCCCCTGCAGCCTTGCACGGAAAACGAGAACGAACTCCTGGCACGCATCGCCGACCAGATGGCGGGATTCCCCACCATCGGCTGCACCACCTGTGCCTACTGTATGCCCTGCCCCTACGGTGTTGATATCCCCGGGAACTTCGCCTTCTACAACAAGGCTGTCACCGAGAAGATGCTGCCGCTGCCTGAGGTCACGGCTGCCGACTATGCCGAGCGACAGGATGCCTTCATCAAGGCCTATCGCGAGGCCATCCCCGCTGAGAAGCGCGCCACCACGTGTGTGGACTGCGGCGAGTGTCTGGCCAAGTGTCCGCAGCAGATCCGCATCCCCAACCAGATGAGCCGCATCGTGGAACTGACAAGGAAGAAAAGACCCACCCCCAACCATGCCCGTCCTCAGTAGAGGAGTTCTGCTTCGGTCGCTCAGGATGACTTGGCATCCAGTCAACCCATTGTTTCCTTCGCTACCCGTGAGGGAGGGGAGTGGCTGCGCATGGGGGGATTAAACCTTTTGGGGGTTACTGTGTCCAAGACTCTGACAATATTTACTTATTTAAGATAATGACAACGAAAACATTTCTTTTGAGCCTTGCTCTCACCATCGCTCCGGCGATGTCCTGCAACCTTTTCGCACAGGAAAAAGCCCCGCTCCCCAAGGATGATGGCCCCGTCATCTCTAAGGTCGATGGGATGACAGTCATCAACACCAGTTCGCTGGCCGACGATGTCGAGGGTTATGCAGGGCCTACCCCCCTGAAAATCTTCATCAAAAAGGACAAGATCGAGAAGATCGAGCCCCTGCGCAATCTGGAGACCCCCAAGTACTTCGCACTCATCAAGCGTGACCTGCTGGGAAAATGGAACGGTCTGGCTGTGAAGAAGGCTTCCCAACAGCAGGTGGATGTCATCACCGGTGCCACCTACAGTTCCGAGGCGGTCATCGAAAACGTGCGTCGCGGATTGGACTATTACACCAAAAAAGGAAAGAAATAGAGAATAAAGAGAACATCTTATCGAAAAAAGCTGTACCTTTGCACCCGCAAAAGTGCAGCTTTTGTCTATTGTCTATTTTTTAATTAATTGATATGATGTCAAATCCAATGAATGAAACTTCCATTTTGGGAGTCTTCAGGCGCAATGTCAGCGCCAGTGCCTTGCTGATTGGAGCCACCGTTCTGGCTCTCGTGATGGCCAACCTTCCGGCTACCAAAGACTTTTACGCTTCTTTATGGCAGCAACCTGTATCCCTAAGCATCGGCAGTTTCAATGTCTTCAGCCACGGCGGTCACGCCATGACGCTGATGGACTTCATCAATGATTTCCTGATGTTCTTTTTCTTCTTGAGTGTAGGTCTGGAAATCAAACGTGAGGTTCTCTGCGGTGAACTCAGCAGCCGTCAGAAAGCAATGCTTCCTATCATCGGCGCTTGCGGTGGTATGTTGATGCCAGTCATCGTCTTCTTCCTTGTCTGCTACGGTCATCCCCTGATGGAGCGTGGCTGTGCCATCCCCATGGCCACGGATATCGCCTTCTCCCTTGGCGTGCTCTCTATGTTTGGGAAGCGCGTGCCGCTGGGCTTAAAAGTCTTCCTGGCCGCCCTCGCTGTGGCCGACGACCTCGGTGGTATCATTGTCATCGCGCTGTTCTACAGCGAAGGCCTCGCGTGGAAGTACCTCTTAGGCGCAGCCGTCGTCGTCTGCATCCTGCTGTGGGGCAACCGTCGCGACATGCGTCTGAAACAGTTCTACATGTTCTTCGGCTTCATCCTATGGTATATGGTGCTGAACTCAGGCATCCATGCCACCATCGCCGGCGTGGTGCTGGCATTCTGCATACCTGCCAACCTGACGCGTGGCACACGTTATTACATGGAATACATCCGCGAGGAGCTGAAGCATTATCCCGACATTGAATTCAGCGAGGCTGACCGCACCAAGCCTATGGTTGTCGATAAGCAGGACATCCAGCTGCTGCGCCGAATTGAGAAAGCATCCGACTATCTCATCTCGCCGCTGCAGGACATTGAGGACTATCTCACCCTGCCCATCAACCGCATGGTCATCCCCGTCTTTGCCTTCGCCAATGCCGGTGTCAACTTCGATGGCATGAGCTTCATGAGCCTCTTCCATGGCGTCGCCCTCGGCGTCTTCCTCGGCTTGCTGGTAGGTAAGTTTGCTGGCGTTCTCAGCTTCTCATGGCTCAGCATCAAGCTCGGCATCTGTCAGATGCCAGCAGGTGGCAACTGGAAGTCCTTTGCCAGCGTCTGCATGATCTGCGGCATCGGCTTCACCGTCTCCATGTTCATCGCCGCCTTGAGCTATCCCGCTCACATTGGCGCTGAAGCCGCTGAGATGCTCAACGAAGCCAAGCTCGGCATCCTCTGTGGCACCCTCGCCTCCGCCCTCGTCGGTTCCCTGATGCTCAGCCAGACGCTGCCCAAAGGCACTGCCGCAGGAAACGAGTAAGATAGATTAACGGATTAACAGATTAACAAATTAACAGCCCCGCTGCTCATAACGAAGCAGCGGGGCTGCTGTTTCTAAAGGTGCCTTTCGTCCTGCCGAAATCAAAGTATTGAAATACCGCGATGTTAACGCTTGTTAAAAGAGGCTGACGATTCTTGTTTTGTCAGTCGAAAAGCAAGATTTGTGAGTGTGCATACATGACGTCACTGCTATCTTTGCATTCACGAATCATATATTAAATAGGTAAAGACTATGAAGAAGGAGTTACTTTTACTGATCACGTTCGTCCTTTCTCTGTTCCCATCATCGTTATGGGCTCAGGAGGACCCGTCGCAGCAGCGCCTCGTCGTATGGCTGAAGTCGGGCGAGAAAGTGACCTACCAGCTGGACAAGATGCCGCGAACCACCTTCGTTGGCACACAGCTGAACATTGCCACCAACAGCGGCGCATCTGTGTCATACCCTCTCAGCGCCGTTCTGCGCTACACCTACGAGGGCATCATTGACGGCGTGGAGGGCGCGCCTGTGTGCCAGAACGTGCGCATCAGCCCCAACGGCGACGCCGTGACCTTCGAGAACCTGCCCGATGGCAGCGAGGTGCAGCTCTATAATGCTGCTGGCATCCTCTTGCATTCTGCCAAGGTGACTCCTGCAGGTTCCGTGGGCAGCGGTGCGTCCTCCGCCCCCGTCACCATCTCCATTGCCGACCGCCCCACAGGGGTGTATATCGTGAAAGCCGCCCGCCAAACCATCAAACTGCTGAAGAAGTAGCCTCACCCCAGACCCCTCTCCGCGCGGAGAGGCGAGTGTTCACCATAATAATATATTCGCTCTATGAAAACAATATTATTTGCCATACGCAGACGGCTGAAGTCGCTGGTATTTTTCACATTCCTCTTTTCGCTTTACTCTTCGCCCGTCAGGGCACAGGAGGCCTTTTACATCTACCAGAACGACGGCCACTTCAACGGCTTCTTCTACGATGAGGTCGAGAGCATAGAGTACTCGTGCGTAGATACCCTCGGCCGCGTCTTCGCCTTCCCCGTCTCGCAGGAGATTGTTACAGCCGACAGCACCTACCGCATCATGCTCACTGCCATCGACTCGGTGAGCTTCGTGCAGCCAGAGATACGCTTCAACCCTCGGCTGAAGAACCTCGTAACCGACAGCCTCATGCGCTACGTCGCGGCCGTGGATAGCCTGAAGCTCACCTTCACCGCCGACATGCCCGCCGACCAGCGTCCCACCGTGGGCGATGTCATCGTGGGCTTCGACGGCGACCTCTGCGGCGAGGGCTTCGGCGGCAAGGTCAGAGCCATCGAGGACGCTGACGGTCAGCTCGTGGTGCTCTGCGATTCGCTGGAATGTCTGGACGACCTCTTCGACCAGTTCATTACCGTAGAGCAGTATGTCAAGGAGAGCGAAGCCCACCAAATGCGCCACCGCATAGCCGGCATGAACAGATCTCGACACAACGCTAACAGTGAATTTAGCATTGACAGTTACCCCGTAAGTCAGTCCTGGGACCTGCATATTCCCTTCCGCTGGAACACCAATGAAGGCGATGTCACGGCCAGTGTAAACTTCCATCTGGGCATAGGAATCAAGGCCACGGGAGTTTATGACATACGACCGTCTCTCCTGCGTTTCTACCTCAAGACCGAGCTCAGTGAGGTCTTTGAGCATAGCGGCACCATCGATTTCGATGGCAAGCTCTGGGGTCCACCGGCCACACAGCCCTTTGCCGGTATCTTCAACAAGATTGCTGGCAAGCTCGGCTTCCCGGCTGTTTGTCCCGTGTTCCAGGTCAATGTCATGCCCGAAACCATGCTTCGCGCTGAGGCGCACTTCCATGCCAAGGTGGGTTATGGCATTCAGGCTACGCGGCTGACGGAGACGCTGGAGTTCAGCGACTTCGAGTTCAAGAAGCCCGTCGTGCATGTCAAGGGCAACCGCGACGGCTACGACTTCGACGATCCCAGCTTTATCCTTCAGGCTGAGCTCAACGGTTTTGCGCAAGCTGGTATCTACGTACCCATTGAGTTGGGTACTAACCAGGTAGTACGCAAATATTTCAAGGCTACTTGCGGTGTTTACTTCTACATAGGTCCAAAGATTAGCGGCAACCTCACCCTTGACGCTTGGGCCATGCGCCGACCGGGATGGTACAACTTGTTGAAGGAGTCGAAGATTGACTTCTCGCTATGCTCTGTGGACTGGGAGGCCAAGGCCAGCCTCGAGAGCATGGATCTCTTCAGATTCGCCACCGGCGGCAAGAAGAAGTACGACATCACTCTTCTCGACGGCTCCTTCCTTGCCGTGGGCAACAAGAGCATCTGGCTCGTGCCGGAGTATGAGAACCTGGCCGCCACACACAAGGCGGGCAGCAGCACCACCGTCACCGCCACCGTCAGACCAAAACGCGACGTGCTCTTCGACTCCCATATCGGACTAGGCATCTATGATATGAACGACAAGCTCGTGCAGAAATGGTACGACGAGAGCCGCTACTACAGCTGGCTGTTGCCCTACGGCACGGCACCCGTCACTCACGACTTCACCATCGAGAAGAGCGGACGCTACCGTCTGCGCCCCCTCTCGCGCCTGAAACGTCTGTCCTCGTTGGACATCCCCTACGTGCCCGACGACGAGGTGGAGTTCACCATCGACAACAGCCCGCTCACCGCCACCCCCACACCTCTCGTGGCCAACAAGATCGGTGGTATGCGCCAGCTCACCATAGACTGCAACCTCCACGAGTACCAGCTCTCCTGCGACGCCGATTGGCTCACCTTCAACACCGAGAGCTATGGGGCCAAGACGCGCGGCATCAGCTTCGCTCCGCTGCCGTCGGGCGAGATAGAGCGCACGGCGACGCTCGTCATCGTGGGCTACAACGAGGATCGCACCTTCAGCAAGAGCGTTGAAGTTCCCGTGGTGCAGAATATCATTGGCAGCAATGAGCCCGCCCTGAGCACCGACCCGACACACTTGGAGTTCGAGGCCAAGAGCGAGCAGAAGGCTGTTGCCCTGCTCACCAACTGCTCCGATGCCAGCGTGCAGAAGTGCGATCCGTGGATTCACGCATCCATCGCCGGCGGCAAGGTCAATGTCAGCGTCGATGTCAACCCCTCCTTGGACGAACGTCGAGGCAGCGTGACCCTCACCGGCTCCAAGGACGGCACTGCCGCCACCTGCGTCATCGAAGTCTTGCAGGAAGGCGTGCTCTCGCTCTCAACCCACCGCATGGAGTACGCCCCCGAGGGCGGCACCAAGGATGCCATCTTGAAGTCCAGCGGCTTCCCCGTGACCATAGAGTGCATGGACGACTGGTACACCGCAACACTCGACGGACAGCACCTTGCCGTCGTGGCCGATGAGAACTGGACCGTCGGCACCCGCGAGGGCGAGGTCGTCCTGAAGGTCAACGTCGCCGGGACGGAAGTGAGCACCAGCATCACCGTCGTGCAGGATGCCTGGATTGTCTGCGAGCCTTCAGAGCTGAAGAACGTCGGCGCATGGGGTACCATCGAGGACGTCATCATTAAGAGCACCAAGCTCAAGAACCTCAGCATCGACGCCGTCTGCGACTGGGTGGGCATCGGCATGACCGACAGCGACACACGCCTCACAATCAGCGTCTCCGAGAACGAGGGCGGGGCCCGCGAGGGTGCAGCCACCATCAGCGGCTACAAAGGCTCCACCAAGTACACCCTCCGCTTCCCCGTCTCGCAGAAGGCCGGCGGCGACCTCGAACTGCCGTTTAATATGATTAACCCCGAGACCCAGGTTGGCCCCGCAGGTGGCGATGGCTCGGTTTACTACCAAGGCAGCTGCGCTGGCGTGAAGATTACTGCCAACCGCTCTTGGATCAAGAACCTAAGATTCAAGGAAAATGGCTATGAGGACATGACATACGGCTGGCTGCAGTTCGATGCCGACCCCAACCCCGACGAGTGGAACGACCGCGAGGCAACCATTCTCCTCACCAAGCAGATGAGCAAGACGGAGATTTTCAACCAGGAGGTGAAAGTCACGCAAATAGCTCTTGCCAACGCCGAACCGCGCATCTGGAGTTTAAATGATAGCCGATACGTGGACTACGATCCCGTGGAGCGCGACACTGTGGAACTGGGCTACGTGTACGTTGACGAGCTCCGTGTCACGGACGAATCATCGTGGTTGAGCGCATACTTCCACGACAAGGACAAGCTCGTCATCGATGCTGACATCAACCGCGCCGACACCATGCGCTACGGCCATGTCGTTGTCACCGGCACCAACCGCTACGGCCGCAGGGCGGAGTGTACGATCAGCGTGGCTCAGCATGAGTACAATGGCCGCAACGCGTGGCACATGCTCGAGGGTGTCTGCGTGGGCGTAGAAAGTGCAGAACCAGATGCACGTTGGAATGGTTATTCCAACCGCCCATACACCACCGGTGTCGTTGGTCGCGGTTATGCTGGCGGCAACTTTGAAGTTGTCAACAGCGTGCGTCCCGACTACACCGTCGGCGTTGACGTCAACTACACCGACGACAATGGTGGCCGCACAACGGCCAGCTTCAACGTCACCATCCAGCCCTGCGACACATCAGTGACCCGACGGGGATGGCAGGAAGTCATCAACGGTTCGTTCCGTTACGAGATGGAGCGCGAGGGCTACAGCGAGAGTATGTCGCTTCAGGTACACAACATGCCCAACCGGGGACTCGGACTGCCATATCCATATCATGAGGGTTGGTTCGATCAGACTGCATGGAGTGGCGACGGAGGATGGGATATCGTGGAAAACGGACATGGCGAAAACGGCTACATCACAAGCTTCAAATGGGTCGTAAAGCGTACGGTGATTGACTCGGAGACACATGAGGCTGTTGACATTACGTCCGATTACACCTCGCGTAGCAAGATATGCGTCTATCTCTTCGACCCGCGTTCAACCAGCAGGACAGATCGATTCCCTGTCGGACATCCGCAGCGAGACACGAAATAGCTTATGCAACTTCAAATAAATTAGGACACAGAGATGCGATTTTCGACAATATGTAGGGACTTACTTTATGTATGTCCGCACAAACAACGATTTTTCGGACATACATAAAGTAAGTCCCTACAATAGGACGTCAGCAAAATGTTCCCGCCCCGCAGCAGCCTTCACACTCGCTGCGGGGCGGCGTTTTCAGACATCGGATGCAAAAAAACGCTGATATTACCCCTGCACATTAAACTTTTTCCTTACCTTTGCCCCGCAAATCCATCCGCGACATGAACTACAGACCGACCCTCCTCGCCATCGCCGCTCTCATGGCTGCCCTCATCGCCGCCCCGTCCCCTTGTGCCGGGCAAGATAGTTCCGCTGCCAAGTCCACTCTCCGCTATTGCGAAATCCAGGCACATCGCCTTCCCGACCTCAACATCCCGCGCTTCGGCCATGCCACTCTGCTGACGGGCAGCGACGTGCTCGTCGTGGGAGGCCACACCAGCGGCTTCGTGCCGACGCCGACGGCCGAAGTCTGGGACGGGGGCGAATGGCGCGTGCTGCCCACGACCTACACCCACGACCAGGCCCTCGCCATCGCCCTCTCCAGCGGCAAGGTGCTCGTTGCCGGCGGCCATCAGCAGCCTCTGGGCATAGGCCAGACGTTCACCGTGGAGCTCTACGACCCCGTGGCTCGCGCCTTCGAGGGCTACGGCTGCCTGGACCGCAAGCGCGTGTTTGCAGACGCTGCGGAGCTGGACAGCGGCCACGTCGTCATCAGCGGCAACTGGTATGAGCGCGACGACATAGAGCTCTTCGACGGCACGCGCCAGTGCCGCCACGTCGGCTCCACGTCGCAACAGCGCACGACGCCGATTGTCCTGCCCATCTCGGCGCACAACGCGGTCGTCTTCAGCCGCCTCGACACGTGCGCCCACGAGCTGGACAGCATCGTCGTGGATCGCATGGAGGGTGCTCCCTTCGTGCCACCGCTGTTCCGGAGCTGGCGCCCGCGCCACGTCCACGTGCAGCGGCGCAGCGCCTACTGCCGCATCGGCGGCGGTGACTCCGAGCCATACCAGCACCTCATTACCGTCGAGGACTCCGCGGGGCATCTCGCCATAGCCCGCATCACGGCCCTCCCGGCCACGCCTCCGGCAGCCGACAGCGCAGCTTTCACGCTGCTGCCTACCTGCCAGCCCATACCCCAGACCTACGAAGGCGACAGCATCAACTACTTCGCCGAGCTGATAGCCGACCGCGCGGCGAAGCGGGCCTACCTCGTCGGCATTGATGCCCGCAACCGCTTCTATGCCCTTGCCGTGAGCTATGCACCTTCCCTGCAGGGCGCGCAGGCGACAATGACATTGTACGTGAGCCAGCCGATGCCCGACGCAGTCATCTCGCAGCCGGCGCTGACAAGCACGGGCGATATCATCATTGCGGGAGGTTGCAATGCTGAAGGCAATTTCGTGCCGTATGCCTCCGTCCTCCTCTTGCCCTTGGGCGAAGCAGCCCCGCAATCCTCGTGGCTCACCTCTCACTCATCACTCTTTATTCTGGCTGGCATCTTCATCTTGCTGCTGGCTGCCGCTTGGGTCGTGCGCAGACTACGTTCCTCAGCCAGACCGCAGAGCAAACCTGCCGAGGAGCCTGACAGCAGCGCCCAGGAGGCATTGGCCGACGTGGCAGACCCCAGCATCACGGAATACATCCGCAGCAACAAACTCTTCCGCCAAAGCGATTTGAAGGTGTCTGATGTCGCGGCGCAGCTGAACCTCACACCTCGCGCCGTCTCCGAAAGCATAAAAATGGAGACCGGACAGACATTCACACAGTTCATCAACATCCTGCGTGTGGATTATGCCAAAGCGCTACTGCGTCAGTCCCCAGCCATGAAGATTGGCGCGGCCGGCATGGATGCAGGCTTCGCTAACGAAACCTCCTTCTACAGGACCTTCAAGGCGATTACTGGCACCACGCCCAAGGAGTGGATTGCCATGATGTCTTGACCTAATAAATTAATGTGTATATTTGTCGCGCCATAGTTTGCGAACCATGCTTCTTGCCACTCTTTGCTTCCTGTCCACAAAATGCATGGATAATAAGTGAACGACTGTGCACCATGGCGCTTCAGCAATCTGCAAAAAACTTTTGCGGAAAACCCTACGCACCCTCCGCACAACCAGATCAACAGAAGAAGAACATAGAAACAGACGGAGCATCTAATGCGCTCAGGACATAAACGTTTGCCGACCCTATTATTTGGCGCAATCTCATGTTTTTGTTTCCTTTGCGCCAGAATAATAATACTGACGATATGAATACAATGATAATAAACCGTGAGGCCTCCACCTATTGGGAGCTCTTCCACGTTATACGTAGGCAGTGCCACGCCAGCATTCTTCAGCCACAGGAAACTGTTCTCATAGCGCGAGAATTTCAGGTTCTCGTTCAAGTCCTTCAGGATAAAGCATATCTTTGTCCGTTTTTCCAATACAAAGATAAGTCATTTTGTCCGTTTTTCTAATATGTATTAGCGGGTGCGATGATGGGGGAGGGTTCTTTAAGCTTTGATGAGGCTGTATGAAAGTTCCTGTCCAATTGATTCAAAGAACGGGTGCAAAGAAAAGCGAAGGGTGTCCCAAAAGTCAGGACACCCCTCTGGATTTTAATATCTTTTAAGATTTAAGCCTTTAAAAAGTTCAATTCCTGCTTTTTTCTTTGCTGATTTGCGATTTATGCCTACCTTTGCGCCCAGAAACCAAAGAATGAAGAGTTATGACAGCTATTCAACTGAACGCAGAGCTATACCGCGCCATGGGCGAGATAGCCAACGATGAGACGTTGCTGGCCAAGGTCCTGAAATATGTGAAGAGCCTCACACCTGCAAAGACTGCGAAAGCCGAAGCGGGCTGGGCTGATCATTTTGCGGGAGCTTGGAAAGACAGCCGTTCCGCAGAAGAAATCATCAGTGACATCCGTGACAGCCGGACTCCCAACAGCAGAGAAGTTGTACTATGAAGGGATACCTGCTTGACGATTTCGTGCAGAAAGTGCAGGTACTGCCTTTTGCCGATAGCATCGACGAATATGCCCAAGAGAAGGTTCGATTGAAGAATGCGGGCACGCCCATAGAGGAATTCGACCTGCTCATTGGTTGTGCAGCCAAGGCCGCAGGACTGACCATGGTGACGCACAACGTGAAGCATTTCAGCCACATTTCGGGGCTTAAGATTGAGGACTGGGTTGAGAGCTAAAGTCCCCCTTCTCCCTCGCCCTGCGGCGGGGGATTCTTGTATCACCCATTAGTTTCTCACGAACGAATAATGATTTGACGAAAGAAGGCCACCTTGCCAAGGTGGCCTTCTGCTATGATGGGGGGGACAAAACTATTTTATCAAATTCACTTGCACCATGGTGCCTCCAGTTATGGTCATTACATAGTTCGTTTCCTGTGATCTCGGAGGAAATGCGGTGTCTTCATAAGCTGCGTAATAAGACTGGTTATGCGCGATAGTGCCACTTGCCGATATGCCCTGAGTGGAAACAAAGTACGCTTCAAGTTGCCTGTCATACTGCATGGGTACGTCCTGGAACGATACATTTATGTTCGTGGTCCGACTGATTCGCTCATATATATGTTGTTCAAAATCACCACCCACATCAAGGTGCGTTTCACGATAGGCATAGGACGTTCCGCTTATGCTGGCCGTACCGGAGAGCATACCGTCTTTTATTTTGAGGTTGAATTGGAAGGATGAACCTAAGCTGTTCTCTCCCTGTTGGAAGATGATACTTTGCCACGTATAATCATGGTCGGTAACCGTCATAGAACCCGTAATGGTCATCTCGCCGTCATCGCCCATCTCCATCATGGCATCAATCTCCGGAAAATAGAAGCTGTTATAAGTGCCGCTACTTCCGTCCGTACTGGTGTACGTGAAATCGAAGTCTAGTTTCACCTGCTTTATCGCTCCCTGTTGCTGGATGATGCAGATGGTGTCGCTCGTTGACAAATCACTTTCGAAATCCTTGGCAAAGACTCTTATCGGAGCCTCGCGCAATTCGAATTTCCCGTTCTTGCCTACATCCACTTCGATGTAACCGGCGTCCTCGCTCGTCTTTACCACTTCCGCCATCAGCCAGTCCACCAAGCCTACGACTTCGGCCTTGATGTAGTTGGCATTGGTTTTGAAAAAGACCTTATACTTCCCTTCCTCAGAGACGGCCTTAACCGTGTCCTCACTAAGCTCCAGATAGGGAGGCACTTCCACCTCCTTAGCCAGCGAGCGGACTGGATATTCTGTATCCCTGAACTTTATCAGAGGTACGACATTGTATTTCCCTGGCTTTAAGTCTTTGGCGGAGAAGTTGCTCTGCAGGAAGAACGGCACTTTGTCGCCAAACGATAATTTGCTCAGATAGTTGCCGCTGAGGATGTCTGTCTTGTCCATGTTCATTAAGCCAATACCGATTTCCGAGGGCATGAACACCATGCACTCATTCGTCTCCATCTCAGCATCTATTCTGCGTGCCTTCTTGTTATACTCGGCTTTACGCAAGTCAAGCGTTGGTAACAGTTTCATCTCCCAGCGCGACATAAGGGCAAAACTGCCGTCAGCAAAGGTGTAGGTGTCTTTTCTATCTCTTCCGATATCACACTCAGCTTTTGCCTCGTAGTCTAATGCCATCCATGTGCCAGCCAGCCCGTTGTTGCGCAACATGTAAGGTCCATCGCCTGCCTCTCCGATGGTTGCTGACAAGCTGATGTTGGCATCAATCTTGGGACCGACATAGAAATCAACACTTATGCCCGCAGTAAAAATCCTCTCTAACCAGCTATTGGTGAAGATACCACACCGCTCTCTTACTCCGACCTGAAGAGATCCGTTGAATGTGATCCCTGCCCCCAATTCATTAAACAGGCCTGATGGCGTAATGTCAGGATATTTGTCGTTTTCGTTTCCCTGATAGCGTATCGTCTGCTCAGCATCGGTATCTATAATGAACGTTTGTCGTGATTGACCGGAAATTGGAGGGAGCACACCCTTCGCGCTGATATCGCCGCTCCATCGCACCCCGAAGTTTGGCAAAGGGCGGATTTCAAAGAGCGGAACTGTTGTAGGAAATTTAATGCTGAAATTGGATATGAAGGGAATCTCCTTGAAATCGCCACCTTGTACACCGAGGTTGAATCCAGCCTGAACACTGTAATCTTCGGTGAGCATGGCTTTGGTAAACACGAAGTCGCTTTCTATCTGACAAACCATAGCCAGACGCATCTTGAATGCGGCCATTAAATCCACGTACGCATGGAATCCGTAATTATCAGGTAAAAAGCTGAAATGGCCATTAAGGCTGGCATCTATCAGCGTCGTGTTCGCGCCCTCGGCAGCTCGCAGATAAGCATCTCTCAGCTTGTTATATCCGGCCATACGCCTGACTGTTTTTGTTCCTTCGGGGTTGGTTCCAATTTCTTCAACAGATATGAACCGCTTGAAGATATCTGAGATTTTCTCCAGCGGGTCGCACACAACTGAAATGTTACCACCTGAATGACTGACGTTGGCTACACGTCCGCCAAAGCCGTTCTCCTCCAGGGGGCCGGTGAAGCCCAACAGGACATTGCCGATTTGAGGCCTCAGCTCGGCTGGTAGCGATGAGCTGAAAGTCAACGTCATGCCATCTACCTCAGTAATGTAGTCGGTCATACCCAGGAGATCCATGTGGCGCACTATCGGGTTAAACTCTATCGGAGGCTGGACGAAACCAATAGAGTCGATGGCGGCTAATGGGATGCGGAATGTACTGTCGGCGGTAACGACTTCGTAGGTCACGTAGTCGTTGTATTCCAAACCGTTAACACCCACTTTTGAATATCGCATCTCTTCAACCTGATCATAGAAGAAGCCATCGAAGTCACCGTCATTGCGATAGATATAGAAAGCCTCTCCGTCCTCAACGCCCTGAGCAGAAAGTACATTGAAAGCGGAAAACTGAAAGCTGAACAACAAAAGCAGCAGCAAGGCACGCCAAATGCGATGCTGACAGATATACACGAACGTCTTCATCGCTTAGTGATTTTAAAGGTTTGGTCGTTCAAGTTTACCAGATAAACACCGGCAGGATGAGCGGCGAGCGAGAATTGAACGGCCGATGTGCCGTTGCTGGTCTTGGTTTCAAGCAGATGTCCTGCTGGATTATACAAACGTACGGGAGTCCCTGCAGGCACATTCTTCAACGTGATACCATCCTTTGTCTGCGCTACCGTCAGATCATGCGTCTTCGTCTCGTTGACATCTGTGCATACTCCTTCGTGGGTATAGCGCAACACGTTAGAGAGCTGATAGCTCGTTTCCAAAGTCTTGTCATAGCTGATAATCAGCAAACCATTGCTGAATCTAGTCTTAGGCTCGGCGGCAAGGTCGAAGTACACCTTCTCGCCATTCTTGAGCCACACCACCAGCCGCTGTGTCTCGTCGTCAGCGCTCGCCAACACCGGCAGCACCAGCGCCAACATTATAAAAAGAATCTTTCTCATAGACATTTATAGGGTAGGTTGATTAATAAATTATTACTTGCAAAGGTAGGCCCTTTATATTATATATGTGTCCCATATTTGCAAAACTTAGTCTCAAAATTGCAAAATAACACTTCTTAACATGCAAAATGCGGAGGAATGCTTGGCATTTTTCTGATGATTGCACACCACAGAGCGCAGGAGAAATCGACCCATCTCCCGCTATTTTCCCCCATTTCATCGCAACATCGCGGCGATCCGTCCTCTTGTGAAACGTTTGTGCGCAAAAAAACTTTTGCGGAAAACCCTACGAACCCTCCAGCAGAAGTATTGCTGAGAAAGAAACGAAGCGCCCGACCTTTGATGGGGTCGGGCGCTTGGTGATACAAGGAACAGATGTCAGCTATTCGTTATATTCAGGGAAGCAGATGGTCAGGCTGGGAGCTGAATTGGACTCAGCAGTATGTTCCGGACCACCGTCCTCGCTCACAGTGAAGGTAGTTTTCTTGACAGATAAATATGGTTTTACCGATCCATCTGTCATATTGCTCAAATAAAAATAGTGGCTGTCATCGCTTGAACTATCGAATGTACACGTAAGCGAACAGTCAAGGGTGTGGTCTATATCACCTTTGCTTCGAATCTCTCTCCAGTTCCATGTGAGCGTTCCGTTTCTCACGTAAAAACGACGTGCATATTCGATTGCTTTAGCAGAAGCTGGCGACACGATGTCATATTCCATCTTGAAGTTACGGTCTTCGTCGCTGGTGATGGTGCAATGCCACCCTTCGTTATTCGTCTTGCGCGTGAATTTGCTTGTTAGCGTCGGGAAGCCCTTCGGATATATATAGGTGAAACTCTCAGTATTGACGCTGGGAATGTAGCCACTCGAGACAATGGTTTCAATGGGATTGATGGATTCATTGGGTAGGATGGCCATGACGAGGGTCAGACCAGCAGAAGAAATTTCGTACTCATTCCATTTTCCTGTACCCATATATGACGTTCTCGTGATGAGGGTGTCGCCGGGGGCGTTGTTGTATCCATACAATTCTTTGAACTTCTTGGCATCAGGCGAAATCTCGAACTTGCCGTCACCTCCATTAGTTATTTTTATCCAATCGGGGAATTTGTCTGATGTGCCAGGCAAGTGATCATCGTATCCGAAAATCTCGTCGCAAACACCTTCGAGCGTGACGGGCGTTTTCGCTTCTCCATTATATTCAATGTAAAGGGTGTCCGAGCTGGCCTTCAAATAGGGCTTTTCTTCATAGTCGTAGGACGGGGAAGCTACATACCTTTTGTTGAAGATTTCCACATAAGGACGCATTCTGTATTTACCACCGCTCCAAGAATAGCCTGGTACGCCCTTGTAAAAACTTCTCACCAGTTCTGGCCATGTGTCCTTTGTGTGTTCGCCCGACAGTTCTGATTGGAAATAGGGTTGTTGACGTTCTGATATTTGTGTCCATGTCACCTCCTTGCCGTTTTCATCCAGTTCAATACAAATGACACCGACCGTAATGGGCCTGAAGACACCGCCTTTTGGCTCGAAAGCGAACACCTTACATGGCACCTTTTGCAGTTCACCATTATAGGTCATCTCACGTTCTTCGTCATATTCCACACAGTCGCCGAATTCGGGCACAATGCTTAATTCCATAGGCGAAAACAGAGTGAAAGTGCCATCGGCCAACGTCCACTTTTTGCGCGAGCTGAACACGGATTCCACATCGGCAGAGATTTCATAGTCAGCATCCAACAACGACATGGAGATTTTCGCGTTCTTCATTTGGTTATACATAGCATCGTCGTTCCACACGGGAGTCGTGAAGTCAAAGGCGATGGAGCCCGACAGCTTGGGACCGATGAACCATTCGCCGCCGATGGTGGCATTGAAGATTTTTTTCATGATGGGCAGGCTGGCGAACTTCATGGGGAAATTACAACCACCTTGCACCCATCCGCTGAACTCCATCTGATAGGTGCTGGCGGGGGGTGGGGACGTCGGATCGGCAACTGTCTCATCGGGGTTGCCAACTCCGCAATCGAGATACGGCCACCAGTCTTTGATTTCCAACTTACACCAAATGCTGCCCTTGGATTCGGGAGAGGTAGCCGCGAATTTCACATCGGCCTGTCCACGAATGAACCCGTCGGGACCTAAATCGAGAACCATTATAGGGGTCGTTGCCGGCAGCGGAATCTTGGTATAAGTCCCAAAGCCACCCTTCTTGGTTTCGGCAAGCTTGCCATCTATGGTGAAGCCTGTTTGTACGCCCAAGTCTAAGCGCGTAGTGATGCCGATATACTTGGAACCAAGAAGGGGAATGTTATAGTCCGCTCGCACATGAACCTTTCCTTTTAAGCTTGGATCGATAGAGACGGTGAGGTCGTCGCCATTGTACAACGGGAAATGACCGTTGAGGCTGAAGTTGAAGACATCGCCCTCAAACTTGCCCTTGGCTTTATTTGGGAACTGACCGATGTTCATTTCGGGATGCCCGGCCACGCGGCGCTTAACCATGTTACCACCATCATCATAACCGTATTGCTCTACGGAAACGAGCTGTTGGAAAACATCGTTAATGTCCTCGATGTCCTTACAATAAGCCATTATACCTCTATCCGTTTTCTCCACCTTGATGACTTCCCACGCGAATCCATAATCCACATCGAAATCGACAAAGATATCACCAACCCGTGGATAGTTCTTCTCTTTGATGGGATCCATTGAAGAAGTTTTTGGCCAATTCATGAACTCTATGGTCATATCACGATGGTTACTGCTCCAATGATAAGCATCAGCCTGCAACGGGTCTGTAGGCATAGCCCAATGCCCAGTATGAGTAATATAGCGCACTCTTGGATCATACTTGATTTCCGGCTGCACGAAACCGACACTGTCGATGTCCGAGAGCAGGAAGCGATAGGTGCTGTCCACCGTTACCACCTCCTGAGACATGTATTCGTCATACTCTATGCCGCGAGTGTCATAATAAGAGTACGTCACCTTCTCCACCTCGTCATAGAAGAAGCCGTTCACGCGCCCGCCCTTCTGGTAGATGTAGAACGCTGCATTATCGTCCTGCGCTAATGCCGCAGAAGTGAACAGCGAAAGAATGAAAAGTGAAAAATAAATCTTTCTCATGGCTTCATCAGTTTAATGGTTTCAGATCCTGCTTTCGCGATATACACGCCACGGGGGCGGTTCTTAATGGAGAATGAGATGGGTTGTCCGTCAGCAGCCGTGCGCTGTTCTAGCAATACGCCACCGGCCGTGTATAGGCTGGCGACAGTGCCATCGCGCAAGCCCTGAAAAGTCACGGCGTCGCCTTTGTCGTTGACAACGACGGAGCGCTCATTGGGTAACAACTCCACGCCGTCTGGCACGCCTTCATAGGTGTAACGCAGGATGTTGGATAACTGGTACTCTGCGGTGGCATTCCGTGTCTTGATAATCAGCAGGCCATCCTCGAAAGTCGTTTCAGGCAAATCAGCCAGCTTGAAATACACTTTCTCACCCGACTTCTGCCACACCACAAGTCGGGGCGTACGCTCTTGTGCGCTTGCCACCATCGGCAGCACCAGCGCCAACATTATAAAAAGAATCTTTTTCATAGACATTTATAGGGTAGGTTGATTAATAAATTATTGCGTGCAAAGATGGGCCCTTTAATTTATATATGTGTCCCAAAATTGCAAAACTTAGTCTCAAAATTGCAATTTAACACTTCTAAACAAGCAAAACGCGGTCTAATGCTAGGCTTTTATCTGTCGATTACACACCATAGAGCGCAGGGGAAATGAAGACCTCTCCCGCTATTTTCCCCATTTCATCGCAACATCGCGGCAATCCGTCCTCTTGTGAAACGTTTGTGCGCAAAAAAAACTTTTGCGGAAAACCCTACGAACCCTCCGCAATCCAGATCAACAGAAGAAGAGCATAGAGAAAGGAAACTGCCGAGCCGCTCGATGAGGAGTGGCTCGGCAGGAAAAAAGGAGAATATGAATGTGCGAAGGCTTAATCAGTCAGATTGGCGCTTGATAGCGTCCGCCTTTCAGATGCTTCCGGTGTTGACGATGGGTTGTGCGTTGTCTTCGCCGCAGAGTACAACAAGGAGGTTGGAGACCATCTGTGCTTTCTTGTCCTCGTCGAGGCTTACGATGCCTTGTTCCTGTAGCTGGTCGAGGGCCATCTTGACCATGGACACAGCGCCTTCGACAATTTTCTCGCGAGCCGCGATGATGGCTGTGGCCTGCTGGCGACGGAGCATCACAGCGGCTATCTCGGGAGCATAGGCGAGGTAGTTGATGCGTGCTTCCACGACCTCGATGCCAGCCATGGCCAGACGCTCGGTAAGCTTGGCTTCGAGCTGATCGTTGATCTCCTCGCCACCACTACGCAGAGTAATGTCCTTGGAGCGCGACTCTGTGTCGTCATAAGCATACTGGCCAGCCACCTGACGCAGAGCAGCATCGCTCTGCACACGAACAAAGCGTTCAAAGGCGGCCATCATCGACTTGACATCGGTGCCCACTTGTGCGTTGTTGGCAGCCATGGTCTGTGAGTCGATCTCGAACAATGCCTTGTAGGTATCCTTCAGACGCCAGACGAGCACGAGGCCAATCATCACGGGGTTGCCTTCCTTGTCGTTGACCTTGATGGGTTCTGCGTCGAGGTTACGGGCACGCAGCGAGAGCTTCTTGGTGGTGGTGAAGGGATTAATCCAATAGTAGCCAGTGCGCGTGAAAGTGCCGACATACTTGCCAAAGAACATCACAACACGGGCTTCGCCTGGTTCGAGCATCATGAAGCCTGCCCAGAGGAATAGTGACACGAACAGTGCCGCGCCGGCTGCGATGGCCAGCGGCCACGCATCGCTATCAAAGGAGAAGAAAAACATGACAATGGCAGCAATGATGAGTGCCAGATTAAAGAACAGCATGAAGAAGCCGTTCAAAGTAGAGCCTTTGTAAGCGAATTCTTTCGTTTCCATAAATAATCTGTATAATGAAGGTTGTTTGTCTCTTTATAGTGAGTATTCCTCTCGCTACTTTCATCCTTCTGTTTTGCGCTGCAAATATAAGTATCTTTCCCGTATCCACCAAAAGAATTACCACTTTTTACCCCCTGTCCACAAAATGCATGGATAATAAGTGTAAGAATTGTACATCATTGGAAAAAAAAGTTGCCAGAACAATCGAAAACCGCAACGGCGGTGTTGACGATGCATAGGAATGCTTTTTCGTTCCAATTGAGCGATTCTACCTATAAAATCCAATAAAACCTGTCACTTTTTCCGCGAGAGTGCTTTTTATTTTGAAATAATGTGTATCTTTGCAGCGCAGAGCGCTGCGAAACGCAGGCTGGCACAAATATTATTCACAATTCAACAGCGATATGAGCAAGTACGAGATTCCCTATCTCACGGCAAGCATTCAGGCCTTCGCCCAGCGCTTCTCCATGACGCGTCAGGCTGCGTTCCGTTATTTGCATGAGCACAAAGGGCTCGCATTCCTCATCGAATTCTTCGACGTGGAACACCAGCAGTCGATGGACGAGACGATTGAAGACCTGCTCATCGTATGCAAAAAGAATGGGGGGACATTGGCATGACACTCTATCACGGAACAAATGCTGATTTTGACCGCATCAGCCTCACCATAGGTCAACGTCATAAGGACTTCGGCCGGGGCTTCTATCTGACTCCCGACCGCAAGACTTCGGTTCGCATGGCACAGAAGAAAGCGCGGCTCTTTGGCGGTACGCCCACACTCATTACCTATGAACTGGATAAGGCCGCCCTGACCTCCGACCTGAAGATAAAGCGCTTCCCGAAAACGGCTACTGTAGAGTGGCTCCTCTTCATCGATGCCAACCGCGACCGCAAGTATGACCTGCCCATTCATGACTACGACATCATCATCGGCCCCATAGCCAATGATGGCGTGGTGCTCCAGCTAACCAACTATCGCGAAGGAATCTACTCGCCCGAAGAGGCCGCCCGCCTGCTCCAAGATCGTTACCTGGACCAGCAGTACTACTTCGGAACCGAGCGCGCCCTACGCTTCCTCCACAAAACCAATGTTGAAATCGTATGAACCAGCCCACACATCATCAAATAGCGAACTATCTCACCGACTATGCCTTGAGCGAGTTGGTGAAATACGTGATTGAAGACACTGGGTGCTCCATCGAGGAAGCCTTGGAGCGCGTCTATAACTCTCCTTTGGTAACTGCCCTGCAGGACGAAGAAGGCGAACTCTATGTGCAAAGCCCCGCATATTTGTATGAATTGATGAAGAAACACGCAACCGAAAGAAGCGAATAGAGGTGGACTTCATGGTGCTTCAGTGATCGACGTCTGACCTCTTCTTTGCCCCCCCTATAAATACTCCCATTAAGGATTTCCGCAAAAAACTTTTGCGGAAAACCCTACGAACCCTCCAGCAGGAGTATTGCTGAGAAAGAAACCAAGTGCCCGACCTATGATAGGGTCGGGCACTTGTCACTGGATGATATTAAAGATCATTATTTGCGAATGTCCATCGGTAGCACCAGCGCCATCAGAAGGACTTTTTGTTGCCACACGTATTTCATAATCAGGGCTTCGTGGCTTTTAATGAGAATTGGATCTTCGGCACTTCACTACCTCCTACGGATTGCCAGTGACCCTCTGCATAAACACGTTCATCACCACTACTGCCGGTAGCATAAACAATGTAGTCCTCTGTATATGACGGTGTCTTTCCAAACGTCATGCTATAGTCCTTGGAAGCTCTATAATCTGTTCTTTTGCTGTTATAGATATCATAGCCAGTTGCTGCAGCATGTATAGTGAAAGAACCACTGACGATTTCCATCGTACTCGGTGATCCGGCATTCACTCGTATGTCGAGGGTTCGAGTTAGGTCTGCCCCACCACGAAGCTGACCACCGCCATCGTCCCAGGAGAAATAATCGCTGTGGCCTTCTGCCTGAAAACTGTCTGAGCCAACGATGTGGGCTATGGTATCATTCTCAAAGGTGACGGTACAGTTCATGGGGTAATTATAGGTACCCATTTTTCGCGTTTGGTTCTTCTCGCCATTGGTGGCAGGGACGTCAATCTCAAATGTCACGTCCCCATTGGAGACCGATGAATACTGGGTAACATGTAGCGTGTCGCTGCCTGTTCTGTCCGGATTCATTTGTTCCTCCTTCACGCCAGCTGTCACATACAGGTCAAACTTGCGTGGGAATAATGACATGTCATTGGCCTGTGCTTCTAATACAATGACTTTCGATGTTTTCAGCGAACCAGCCAAGCAATTCAGCCAGCTAGTGAGGGGACCGTCGGTGACGGCACGCCCCCTTTCATCTAGAACGTAAGCATAGTCACCTGTGGTGGTAAGCTCAATGACCTTGGTCTCCTCCTTGCCCGAGAGCTTCACGTCATGTTCCGCCAGAGTCAGATGATGGGGTATAATCACGTCTCGTGGCATAGCTACTGGCATCTCTATGCCTAATGCTTTCACCATAGGTGCGAGGATGTAGAGCCCTGCTGGCAGGCCGCTGAACGTAGCAGTTGACACGGCAAAGGGATTGACGAAGTTAAATGTCCGGGAATCATACTCTACGGCAAAGGGCTTGCTGAAATCATACTCCTTCGTGGAGGCGTCAAATCTGAAGGCTCCCACGCCGACGCTGCATGGGAGAACGACAGCCTCCTCCTTGGGATATAATGTGGCTCGTACGACCTCCGTTTTCTTGTCAACGTTCACTCGTAACGAATCGAATGTCGGAACGGCATAGAAGGTGGAATCACCAAAGACCATTTGACCGTCAAAGAAGGGGCGCTCTTTGTCAAACCCCAGCCATTTGGAACTCACCCACGCCTTGGCTTCCAAATCAACAGAGCAAGCTGCAAACTTGAGATCGCCGCTTCGCCACACCATATGCTGACCATACTTTCCCCATTGTGAATAGTAATCCTGATCCGTGGATAGCTTAAAGTTCGCATCTATGCGTGGGCCACAGAAGATGTCCAATCCGATATAAGACGAGAAAATCTTCTCAAGCCAGTCGTTAGTCTGGATGTTGGCGCTGAATTTCAGGCCCGTCTGCAAGAAACCGTTGAAGGAAAGGCTGCCCTCCCCCACATCAATAGGACTCTCCTGTGTTCCTTCGTCTTCGGAGGACTTGCTCACGTAGTAACGGAAGGGGAAGATCGGCAGATCCGTATCCACAATCACTGTTTCAACGTAGCCAAACTTCATGGCTGGGAATGAGAGCTTGGCATTGACGCTGCCACCGCCGCGCACAAAGAACTCGGGAACTGGAGCCGTCTGGAACAGCGGGAGGGCCGCTGGGAACTTGATGTTCAAGAACTTAGGCAACCCTGCGCCGTCAATACCTATAAGTTCAAAATTCTTGCTGCATGTCAAGCCCAATGAGGGTTTGACTTTTATGTCAAGTGGACGTTCAAACTTCACGTAGATGCGTTGCCAACTGATGTTGTAGGTCACCTTCATTTTCACCTTCATTTCATACTCGGCTGCAAGGTCAATGTTGACCCCTTCTTTAGGTTCCCATTCGCGCTTAATATTGCCGCTGATGTCAACGAGCGTGAAATCCACATGCTCGTTTTCAGCACGGAGCGGAGACTTCAGCATTCCTTCGGGGTTGAAACCTGCTACGCGGCGGCGAACATTGCCAACTTCGTCGGTGCCAATCATTTCAACGCTGATGAGTTGAGTAACTACATCTGCCAAGTCAGAGACAGGTTCGAAATTTACAGAATAGAATCCTCCGGCACGTGGCTCAACATTGGTCACCTTCACAGCAAAACTACGCGGGAAATCATAATCGCGCAAATCACGGAGCAAGCTATTACGGAGGTCCAGGTTCAGTGCCTCGTCCACATCGAGACAGGCCAGTACATCTCCAACTTTAGGAACTAAGGCATCGGGAACGGAGTTCGAAACGAACATCCACCCAGTCTTTATGGATACATTTTCAAGATGGTAGATTAATCCATCCTTAACGATATTGCGGAAATGAGGTGCAAACTTGACCGCTGGCTGAACAAATCCAATACTGTCGATACATGCCAGCGGGATGCGATACAGCGAATCTTTGGTCTCGACTTCCTGAACCACATAGTGGTCATGCTGGAAGCCATTGAAGTCTATCTTCGAATACCCCATGCGGACGACCTCGTCATAGAAGAAACCATCGAAGTCGCCGTCGTTGCGGTAGATGTAGAACGCATCCTGCGCCAGAACTGGCGAAGTGAAGAATGAAAGAGTGAAAAGTGAAAAATAAAACAATCTCTTGGCTAAGGGTAGCCGAGAACCGCGACATGCAAGGAAATTGTAAATATATCCCATAGTAGATAAATCGTAAAATGTAAATCGTAAAATCGTAAATGACTTTATTTCTTCATGAATTTATAACTCGCATCGCCCACTTTCACGATATAGAGCCCTGCGGGCTGCCCCTTCACGGACACCACAGCCGGCTGTCCGCTGGCGGCCGTCTGCGAGCGCAGCAGTTTGCCGTCGGGGGAATACAGTTCGAGGACGGTGCCTGCGGCCAGACCGTCAAAGCGCATCTCGTCCGTGCCCTGTGAGAAGCGGATCTCGCCGGGCTTCACCGTGGGCACGTTCACCAGCGGCGTCTTGCCCTCGTAGGTATAGCGCAGCACCTGCGCAATCGGATACGAGATGCTCACCTTCTTGGTCGAGAGCATCAACATTCCGTTGTTGAACCGCGTCTCCGGCTCGTCCGTTAATTCATGCGTCACCTTCGTGCCATTGGTGAACCACACCACCAGCCGCTGTGACTCGTCGTCAGCGCTTGCCACCACCGGTAGCACCAGCGCCATCATTATAAGCAAAACCTTTCTCATTGACATTTATAGGGTAGATTGATTAATAAATTATAGCATGCAAAGATGGGCCCTTTAATTTATATATGTGTCCCAAAATTGCAAAACTTAGTCTCAAAATTGCAATTTAACACTTCTAAACAAGCAAAACACGGTGTAATGTTAGGCTTTTATCTGTCGATTACACACCATAGAGCGCAGGGGAAATGAAGACCTCTCCCGCTATTTTCCCCCATTTCATCGCAACATCGCGGCGATCCGTCCTCTTGTGAAACGTTTGTGCGCAAAAAAAACTTTTGCGGAAAACCCTACGAACCCTCCGCACAAGATCAATAGAAGAAGGACATAGAAACAGACAGGGCATCTAATGCGCTCAAGGCATAGAAACACGCAAGTGCCCGACCTGTGAGGGGTCGGGCACTTGCGTGATTAGTTCATTCTTTGACTTTCAGCCGGTAGGTCATCTTTGTTTTACCCTCTTGCTTCATATTGATGGTGTTGACTGTCATCTCTCCGTACAATGTGAAGCCAAGTTCTGTAAGGAAGGTTGGATTGCCTACTGAGTTGTAGGCCTTGGCATCCAGTTTGTAAGTTCCGTCGGCGGTGAAGTCATATATATACTTCCCATTTTCCAGCTTAACCGTAAAGGTTCCTGTGAGATCGTGTGCTATATCGCCTTCCATAATCAGGTTATATACCGCATATTTGTGACCATCAGATCCCTCAACGACTTTATAGATCTCGCGCTTTCTATACGCATCAAAAGTGGAGAACGATTCCCATAACTGATCATCGGTGAGCACGGTATTGTGGTAACCAGTCTTCAGTTTGAAGGTGCCGCTGCCTGTTTTTGTGGTGCGGTCAAAAGTGCCGTTCAACGTCAGTCCATTACGGTCAGCATTGATATCGCCAGTAACAGAGGGCGCGATATCCTTGTTAGCATAGAAAGCATCCTTGATGTCCTGATACCAGTCTTCGTAATATATGCCATAGTGTGGAAAGACCTCTTTTCCCCATACGCCTTCGCCAGCGTATTCGTTGTCATCCACCTTCTTTCCATCTTTATCTGTGTACCAGATTTCCTCTCTGAGATGGACGAATGCAGGCTCCATCTTTACGTTGTAGGAGTCTTCTTCATCGACCATGATGCCGTCGGTATCAAGGTCTATGGTGACGACAACTTTTCCTGTTCCTTCGGGAATCTGGAATTCATAGGTTCCTTTCTCCTCGCCGTTGGGGTCGGTCAGGATGATAGAACATTTCAGCTTGTTTGTAATGAGTGCATGCTGCGTGAAAGCCATTGCTGCACGTCCCTTCTCGGTGATGAAGCGTTTATAGTCTTCCGGGGTTGCCACTGTTTCAGGGATGTCAGCAAAACTCACCCTGTAATTGGCATACTTAGATGTCTCGCCCTCCTTGCATGATGAGTCGATAAAACGGAGAATGACCTTCGTATTCATCTGAGCCTCAAAATCTCGAGCCTTGGCAAAATAGCGCTCGGCCGCCTTTGCTTTGAGTTTGTTTCTGATGGCTGTAAAGACGCTGACTAGTTCGCCATTCAGCAGCTCGGCTGTATATGCCTCCGTGAGCTGATTCTGTAACGCTTTCTCTGGATAAAGATAGGTGCCAGTGCCCCTGACCTCCTCGCATGCGAAGGCATAGTCATCAGCGTAGGCCTGCTCCCAGAAGTGGTTACTGTACATTCGCACCGACTGCACGATGTAGGCCTCAAGATTTTCCTTCTTCATGCCCTTCTCAAAGGCTGGGTAGAAATAGTTATACCAGTCGCGACAACTGCGGTAACAGCTGCTACCACCGCGAGTATAGAACCGATGCATGGCATCATCAAAAAGGTCGTGTTTGCGCTGTTGCACTTGTGTACCCAGCGCATTGAGGGCCACACCGATAAATCCGACAACGCCCATCGAAGCACTCATGGCGGAGGTGCCGATGGCTGTCGAAAGATGTTCCATGGCGAAGTTTAGGATGAGTGATAACTTGGCCTGCTTGGCAGCGAGGTCATCGCCCCTAATCTGTGCGGCAATGAGGTCGAGAATAACCATCTCAGTACCCAAATGCCCCACAAGATCAGTGGCATTGCTAACGAGCTCAGACGAGAAGCCCAATCCTTGCAGGAGGTTCCATCCACCATCGATACCGATGCCCTTCCAGAACTCCATATCTGAACGGAACTGCTTGATGGCTTCGGTTTGTGGATCGCTCTTGGACACCCAGTCAGATATCATGTCGGCAGCTTCATCGGTACCATATATCAGAGGCAATTCCAAGAAAAGGATATTCGACATGCGAGTAGCCTGATCAAGGACTATGAAAAGAAGGAAGGAGGAGAGGTGGTCGGTAGTGATAATGGCTGCCTCCTGCTGTTCGTCGTAGGTGAAGCAGACGGGATCCCACTCGCCTGTCTTCTCATTGAAATAGGCTGCGTGGAGTTTCTCTCCGTCGTTGACCGTATAGGGAATGGTGATTTGAGCCGTTCCACAGAGTTCATGCTCGCCTGTGGAGAGACTCAGGTCGAAGGCCATACCCCGCGTAGCACCTTCCATCACGCTGGGTGTCAGAACGGCATTACGCACGCAGAGCTGCACGTCGCCATCGATGACCGTTGCATCGAACTGCACACTGCACTTCTGTGCCTTGGCGGTTAGAGTAGAGTCGTTCAAGTTGAACACCTCAGCATTGCCATAGACAAAACCGGGCTTCCAAGTGATGCTGTCAATAGAGACCACAGTGGTGTTGAGGTCGTCCTTACCATGGCGCTTGACAACCAGATGCTGGCCATCCTCGCTGACTTCCATACTATTGACCTCGCTCACAGGAATATTCAATTGTTGTCCATCGCCACCGCTGTTTACGACCATATAATACTCACGATCTTGATCTGGCATGGGCACATATTCCTGATCACCCACAATCTCCGTGAAGTGGCGCCAACCGGGAGCGTTTCGGTAGAGATTATCGGTGCCCGTGGGAACATGGAGGGTTGTATTGTTCTTCAGGAACTCCTCATTGAAGGAATCATCGGATATAACGGGCGGGACAACGCACATGCTGGTGACACCCCAGTACATGTTGGCTTTACAATCCTTCAGTGCCCCTTCCATTTCCACAACAGAAGGGGGAATAATCACTTCCGTCGTATTCGGACGGAAACAGCCAGGCTCCAATCTCACCAACGTCGAAGGAAATCTTTCGTAGGAAGGTGGTCGGAATAATAAGACCAGGCTCGTCATATTCTTATTGTAAATATTACAATTATCGTCTCTCGAGAAATAGGGGTTGTCATCTTCTACAGATATGACTGAGGTCGAAGGCCACTCTTCAAAAGCCGAAGCTGATATCTTCCGGACCTTAGAATAGAGGCGGAAGCTGGGGGTACCAGATCCCATTGAGCATCTCCAGAAAGCGGAGTCTTCAATCTCTTCCAGATTGGTAAACGCTATCCAAGCATTGTTCTTGTTAATCTGTGCACCCGCGAAAGCATTTTTTCCCAGTTTGGTAATACGGCCAATCCAGTCTCCGTTGAGCGGCTTTGTGATGGCAAAGGCCTCTTCATCCACCTCGAAGGCAGGGCTCTTACAGACAATACCCTGATTGAGATAGCACATATAAAACGCCCTCTTGCCTATGCGCTGCACATTCTCGCCGATGGTCAGATGGCGGATATCGGTATAGGCAAAAGCTTGATCGGGAACGGCATTCAGGCGGTCACCGAGAACAAGCGTATCGATTTTTGTATAGAAGAAAGAGATGGGTTCCACCTCGTCTAAATCCTCGCTCAGGATAATCTTGTCGAAATGTCCCTTGCGGTAGAAAGCCTGTTGGCAGATGCGCGTAATCCGGTATGTATTGCCTTCGTCGTCCACGGTGGAAGGTATCTCCAGCGTTCCGTTTTCCTTGCCATACCCTCCTGCCGTATAGTCCAGGATGTCAGCTGTGCCGTTCCCGTTAAGACCATATTTGAAGTCTCCTATCGTCTTGACGACGGCATCGTAGGGGTGTACGCCTATGATGAGCGTGGCGTTGTCGGAATAGTAAGGAATGATAGCGTGCTTGTAGAAACCGTCACAAATGCCGCCCCAGCCGTAGTTGAAGTGGAAGAAGCCTGTTGATGTATAGCCGTCGCATACAAGAGCATGACAATCCTCAGACGACGTCATGGGGCCTCCGCAGTACAGGACAGGGCGTTTTGCATCCAACTCCGCCATCATCACCTCCTGTAGTTCAGCTGCAGTCTTACCCGTGGGAGGGGCGGAGGGACTCAGCTTATAATGGAAATTCTCCTTTAAAGGATAATCCGTAAAACCTGTTGGGCTACCTTCAGGACGATAAACAGTTCCAAAAGCCTTGCCAATGTCAGCCATCAGCTTAGCCACCGCATTCGCCTGTTCAGCAGTATAGCCGTCCCACCAATTGTATTCATCCAGCATATTGTCCCAGTCATAGACATGACCGGAGAAGTCCTCTCCATTGACCTCACCTACCGAAGCCTTCGGCCACTTCCAGTAGTTCATCACCTGAGCAATAGCCGTGGGGAAGCAACCCGAAGGACATCCGCTCGGACATTGGTTGTTGTACGGTGCCCATTGGCTCCACCTTGTGGTCAGCAGCGGCCCTACAACCGTCACGCCTTTTCCCTTGACCTTCTTCGCGCCAACAGCCAATTTAAGATCCTGACGCAGTGAATCAATGGCATTAGAATAATATGCCAGCAAGTCCTTCAGTTGAACGGGACAGTTGTCATAATCAAACGAGCCGTGGTCGCAGTACCCAAGCACTTCGCCCTCTGTGCCGTTTTCGCCCGACACGATTGCAAAGCCCTGATCATTGCCGTAGTTGATGACATAGACATTATCTTTCCCTGCAGCCACGCGCGACTTTAACGAATAAGCAAGCTTGGGTGTCATTTGTGTACTTGGAATCCTGCGCCCACGGACTTGCGATGGCATCGTGCCTACAGAGAACCGACGGGCTATCTGTAATGCCTGTTCAAGACTGATGTCATCGGCCGACACTGAACCCGGAACAAAGAGAGCTGCAATGAGCAACAATGCACTCTGCAGACATTTGTAAATTGATAATCTATACATTGAAAATGTCTTCATGGCTTCTTAAACTTAAAGTTAAAACAATCCGTCTTCACGATATAGACGTCCTTGCGCAAATCCCGTAAGGGGATGGAAGCATTGCCTTCAGCATCCAAACAATACTGAGCCGCCTTCATGCCGCGAAGGTTATAGATAAATAGGGGGGAGCCGGGCTTGCCGCCGCTAATGCAGAGTGCGCCATCCCGGAAGAAGAACCGGCCCCCGCTCTTCTTCACAGCCTCGACAGCAGTCAATTCATCCAAATTGATGTCGAAGTCCATCTTCTGTAGCAGGTAGATGGGATATTGCACCATAGTCTCGGTGGTCGTCAGCACCAAATCATTGCCAACATACGTCACCACAGGCTTCTCCGAGAACTTGAACACTGCCACTTGCCCATCTTTTTGGTGGATGACAATGGTGTTCTGCGTCCCCTGCTCGCTGACATCGTCAGCGCTCGCCACCACTGGCAGCACCAGCGCCATCATTATAAAAAGAATCTTTCTCATTGACATTTATAGGGTAGATTGATTAATAAATTATAGCTTGCAAAGATAGGCCCTTTATATTATATATGTGTCCCAAAATTGCAAAACTTAGTCTCAAAATTGCAATTTAACACTTCTAAACAAGCAAAACACGGAGGAATGCTTGGCATTTTTCTGATGATTGCACACCACAGAGCGCGGGGGAAATGAAGACCTCTCCCGCTATTTTTCCCCATTTCATCGCAACATCGCGGCGATCCATCCTCCTGTGAAACGTTTGTGCGCAAAAAAACTTTTGCGGAAAACCCTACGCACCCTCCGCACACTGAGGCTGCTGATAGGACGTAGATACGATGACTGTCGCTACCTGTGGCGGCGATTCCGGAGTGGACGAGGATGGGCAGCCAGTTTCAGCTCACGCTGGCGGTGGTGCAGGAAAGGCCTGTGAGGTCCGCATAGTCATCGCATTTCTTGTTTGTCGCATTCTAACTTAGGGTAAATGTGTGATTGACACGACATATTTACGTTATCATCACACTCCATACAATTCAAGAACGTAAAGCATAGATAGAAAGCGCATCGCGATGTGTAGGAATCCTATTGTGCTTTGTACAAAGCGCGTTGCGATGTGTACAGAGCGCATTGTGTTATAGGATATACGTCATCATCTTAACACGTATAAATCACTCTGCTGCAGAGTATTCACATAGAGGTTGACAGGTTTTGTGCATGGAGAGAATGAGCGATGGCGAATTACACGAAATCAAGGCTGCAAATACCCAAAAACTACACGAAATCAAGGGGCAAAGGTAATAGTTTTATATTTAACTTCCAATAGTGTCTGCTGCTATGTCCTTCTTCTGTTGATCTGGTTGTGCGGAGGGTGCGTAGGGTTTTCCGCAAAAGTTTTTTCTTGGGTGTTTTTGTCCTACTGTTGCCCTTGAAATAGTTAATTATAATGAACGAAAACGGGATTTTCTATAAAATTGTTTAGTATAATCAACAAAATTGCTACCTTTGCGCTCGTAAACATCATATCAAAAGATGTACATGTATCATTGCATTAATAAGTAAATAAGTAGCGGATTATGGAACTGATAGCAAGACCTCATTATTATTCGAAGGTTGAGAAGTTGCTGGGGAAAGGCATCCTGATTGTTCTGACGGGCCAGCGTCGCGTTGGCAAGAGTTATGTGATGAGGGAACTCGTCCAGAAAAAACAGCAGCAAGAGAATGCATGTGTCATCTATATCGACAAGGAGAAGACGGCTTTCGACTTTATCCAGACCTATAAGGACTTGGTTACCTTCGTGGATGAACACATGGAGGCGGGGAAACATACATATATCTTGATTGACGAGGTTCAGGAGATTGAGGACTTCGAACGGGGACTCAGGAATTACTACGACAGTTCGGAAATAGATATAGTCATTACAGGCAGCAATTCTGACACGCTTTCCAGCGATTTAGCAACGCTGTTGTCCGGGAGATATGTGGAAATCTTTGTCCAAGGTCTCAGTTATGCTGAGTTTTTGATTTTCCACCATCTGGAGGACAACGACGATGCCCTGCAAAAGTATATTAACTACGGCGGTCTGCCAGGATTGCGTCCGATGGGGCTGGACGACCCAGAGGTAATCAGACAGTATCTGCAAGGCGTCTATAACACCATCCTCGTGAAGGATATCGTGAGCCGCAAGAAAGTGCGGAACGTGCCATTCCTGGAAAACCTGATCAGATATGTAGGCGACAATATCGGCAAACCGCTATCAGCCACCAATATCCAGAACTACATGAATTCCAATAAGAACGAGGTGTCCAAGAATCTGATTCTGAAGTACTTGAGAGCCATTGCCGAGGCTTATCTTGTGCACAATGTAACTCGCTACAATCTGCATGGGAAGAAGCTGTTGGAGAGTAATGATAAGTACTATTTCGGTGATGTCGGGCTGCGCAATTTCGTTGTGGGTGGCAGACGGGCCAACGACATAGAGAAGATAGTGGAGAGCCTTGTATATCAACACCTTGTACGTATGGGCTATAAGGTTGCCGTAGGACAGATGTACGCGACAGAGATTGACTTCGTGGCAACAAAAGGCGATGATACCATCTATGTGCAGGCATCTTATCTGATTACCGAAGAATCGACCTTCCAGCGTGAATTTGGCAATCTACAGAAGATAAACGACAACTATCCGAAATATGTTGTTTCAATGACGCCTTTCATGGATTCCAGTAAGTATGAGGGTATTATTCACATCCCCTTGAAAGATTTCCTGAAAAACGGTATATAGTTACAAATCTGGATTGCGTAGGGTTCGTAGGGTTTTCCGCAAAAGTTTTTTGCAGATTGCTGAAGCGCCATGGTGCACAGCGGGAACGTTAAAAACTTCATAGCAGAAGGCCACCCCCCTCGGGTGGCCTTCTGCTATGCGGGTGGCGTGTGCTTTAGTCTGTGATGAGGCGGCGGTGTCCGTCATTCATTCAGCTCATCGATGTGTGCGAGGGTTTGGAGGCGTCGCATGGCGGCGGCATCGTCCTTGGGACAGATCATGAGGACTCCGCCTTCTTCGGTCACGACGAAGTCCTTGAGGCCGCTGATGGCGGCGAGGTGGCCCGAGGGCAGGCGCACGATGTTGCCCTCGGCGTTGTCGAAGAGGGCTTCGCTGTGGACGGTGACGTTGCCGCGGCCGTCGGCCTTCACGTCGGTGGGAGGGTGCGGGGTGTTGACCTGCGGCGTGTTGAGGGCGTCGGTGGCGATGCCTTGCCATGTGCCCAGGTCGGCCCACCCGAAGCGGCATTTCTGCACGTAGCTGTGGCCGGTGTGCTCCAGCACGGCGTGTTCCATCGCGAGGTTGGGGAGCGCGGCGTAGGTGGCCATTGAGGGATAGACGTCCTGGTACTCCGGTACATGCTTGATGATGTTGTGCAGCATGTAGTGCGCACCGAAAACGAAGAGGCCGGTGTTCCACAGGAACTCGCCGCTGTCCATGAAGAGTTGCGCGAAGTCGGGACCAGGCTTCTCGGTGAAGGTCTTGACATGGTAGATGCGCTGTTCGGTATCAAGCGCACCGCCCATCTGCACGTAGCCGTAGCCTGTCTCGGGTCGGGTAGGGGACACGCCCATATTGACGACGCCGGGGTTCTGTGCCACGAAGCTGAGGGCGTGGAGGATGTCGTCGTCAAAGAGCTGGTTGCCGTAGATGACCTGGTCGGCGGGTGTCACGACGATGCAGGCCTCGGCATCGCGCTGTGTGATGAGGGTGGTGGCCCAAGTGATGGGTGCCAGGGTGCCTCGGCGCACGGGTTCGGAGAGGATTTGCTCGCGTGGCAGCTGTGGCAGCTGTGTTTGCAGCAGGGGAACATAGGACTCCAGCGTGCTCACGTAGATGTTTTCGGGGAGGATGAAGCGGGCAAAGCGGTCGTACGTCTGCTGTATCAGTGTGTGTCCGGTGCCCTCGAAGTCCATGAACTGTTTGGGATGATTTTCACGGCTTGCTGGCCATAGACGTGAGCCTGAACCGCCAGCGAGTATCAGGCAAAAAGAATGTTCTGAAAGAGGTTTCATGTAAGGTAGTTAGCTTTGTTTATTGTTTTTTGCTCTGCTAAGGTACGGCGTTTTTCAATATCTCCCAAATTTCCGGGGCATAATTGTACTTTTTTTAACGTTCTGGCTTATAATGTGCTAAAAAGCGTGTGTTTTTTCACGTCTTTCAATAAAAAAGTACTACCTTTGCCTCATTATTAGGCTTAAAGACTATGATTTCTATTAAGAAAGTAGAAGGACGTAGGGATTTATACGCCTTCATCCGATTCAACTATCATCTCTACAAGGGCAACGCTTATGCCGTGCCGGATTTCCTGGAGGATATGCAGGACACGTTCAACCGCAGGAAGAATGCTGCCTTTGAGTTCTGCGAAGCCGACCTCTTTCTGGCGTACAAGGACAAGAAACTGGTGGGTCGCGTGGCCGCCATCATCAACCACAAGGCTAACAAGACGTGGCAGACGAAGAATGTGCGCTTCGGATGGATTGACTTCATCGATGACATTGAGGTGCTCAAGGCGCTGCTGGACACCGTAGAGCAGTGGGGCCGCGAGCGCGGTATGAAAAAGATTGTGGGTCCGCTGGGCTTCACCGATATGGACCCCGAAGGGATGCTCATTGATGGCTACGACCAGCTCTCTACCATGAGCACCATCTATAACTACCCATACTACCCCCGCCTCATCGAGCAGCTGGGCTTCGAGAAGGAGATTGACTGGGTGGAACGTAAGGTGATGGTCCCCACGGCTGACGAGCATCAGGCTGATATGCAAAAGTACTTCCGCGTGGCAGAGATGAGCATGAAGCGCTACAACCTGCACATGCGCCACTTCAAGTCGGCCAAGGAAATCCTTGCCGAGGATGGTGGCAAGTACGTGCAGAAGTGCTTCAACATCATCAACAAGGCTTATGCCGGCCTCTACGGCTACTCGGAGATGAACGAGCGCCAGATCAATCAGTATGCCACCACCTACCTGCAGTTCCTGGACATGCGCCTGTTGGCCATCGTGGAGAACGAGGAGAACGAACCCATCGCCATGGGCGTGGGCATGGGCTCACTGTCCTATGCGCTGCAGAAGGCTCACGGCAAGCTCTTCCCCTTCGGATGGTGGCATCTGGCCAAGGCTATCTTCTTCAAGCCGGCACCCGTCATCGACCTGCTGCTGGTGGGTGTATTGCCCGAGTACCAGAACAAGGGTGTCAACGCTCCCCTCTTCGCACAGATTATCAAGGTGGCGCAGAAGATGGGCTTCGTGTGGGCTGAGACACACCCGCAACTGGAGGACAACGAGAAGAGTCAGGGACAGTGGGCACATCTTGACTGTAGCATCCACAAGAGGAGAAGGTGCTATCATAAGGACCTGTAAAGACCTGGAGGTGGAAAATGAGAAGTGAAAAGTGAAAAGTGAAGAGTGAAAAATAAAAAATAAATCGAACTGAAGTGGCAGAGGAGATAGAAGAAGTTGGCGCACTTGCGCCTGTCAATTACGACGAAGATAACATCAAGCACCTGACGGATGTGGAGCATATCCGCACGCGTCCCGGAATGTATATCGGTCGCCTGGACGACGGCTCACATCCCGAGGATGGCATCTATGTGCTGTTGAAGGAGACCATTGACAACTCCATTGACGAGTTCAGGATGAATGCCGGCAAGCGCATAGAGATAGACATCGATGAGCATCTGCGTGTGAGCGTGCGCGACTACGGCCGTGGCATCCCCCAGGGTAAGATCATCGAGGCTGTCAGCCAGCTGAACACCGGCGGCAAGTATGACTCCAAGGCCTTCAAGAAGTCTGTGGGCATGAATGGCGTCGGCATCAAGGCTGTCAACTTTCTGAGTTCCCATTTCGAGGCACGCAGCTATCGCGACGGGCAGGTTCGTAAGGTGGTCTTCGAGCGTGGCATCCTGCAAAGCGATGTCACGGAACCTTCGCAGGACGAGAACGGCACCTATATCTTCTTCGAGCCCGACGTGGAGCTGTTCAAGAACTACTCGTTTCACGACGACATTGTGGAGACGATGCTCCGCAACTACACCTACCTGAACTCGGGGCTCACCATCATGTACAACGGCCGCCGCATCTTTTCGCGCAACGGCTTGGAAGACTTGCTTAACGACCGTATGACCAAGGACAGCCTCTACCCGATCATCCACCTGAAGGGTGATGACATAGAGGTGGCCTTCACCCATGTCAACCAGTACGGCGAGGAATACTATTCCTTCGTCAACGGCCAGCACACCATCCAGGGCGGCACCCATCAGAGCGCCTTCAAGGAACATATCGCACGCACCATCAAGGAGTTCTTCGGCAAGTATGAGTACGGCGACATCCGCACGGGTATCGTTGGTGCCATCGCTATCAATGTGGAGGAACCCATCTTCGAGAGTCAGACCAAGATCAAGCTGGGCTCTACGCAGATGGCTCCTGACGGCGTGAGCATCAACAAGTACATCGGCGACTTCATCAAGCAGGAGGTCGATAACTACCTGCACATCCACACCGACGTGGCTGAGGTCATCGAGAACAAGATCAAGGAAAGCGAGCGCGAGCGCAAGGCGATGGCCGGCATCACCAAGCTGGCACGAGAGCGTGCAAAGAAGGCCAACCTGCACAACCGCAAGCTGCGCGACTGCAAGATTCATTACAACGACGTGAAGAACGACCGCAAGGAGGACTCCAGCATCTTCATCACCGAGGGCGACAGCGCCAGCGGCAGCATCACCAAGAGCCGCGACGTGCTCACACAGGCTGTGTTTAGTCTGCGCGGTAAGCCGCTGAACTGCTACGGTCTGACGAAGAAAATCGTCTATGAGAACGAGGAGTTCAACCTCCTGCAGGCCGCCCTCAATATCGAAGAAGGCCTCGACGGGCTGCGCTACAATAAAGTCATCGTAGCTACCGATGCAGATGTCGATGGGATGCACATCCGTCTGCTCATGATCACCTTCTTCCTGCAGTTCTTCCCGGAACTCATCAAGAAAGGTCATGTCTATATCCTGCAGACGCCCCTCTTCCGCGTGCGCCAGCGCCGCAAGCGCATCGGCAAGGAGCGCCTGAAGGCCCTTGGCGAGGAGGACACGAAGGGCGACTTCATCACGCGCTATTGCTACAGCGAGGAGGAGCGCCAGCAGAACATAGAGCTCTTAGGGCCGGAACCTGAAATCACCCGCTTCAAAGGTCTCGGTGAAATCAGCCCTGATGAGTTCCGTGGCTTCATCGGCGAGGACATCCGTCTGGAACAAGTCAGTCTCCACAAGAGCGATCAGGTGGCAGAACTTCTGGAATACTACATGGGCAAGAACACCATGGAACGCCAGAACTTCATCATCGATAACCTTGTCATCGAAGAGGATAGGGCCGAGGAAGAAGAGGAAGAGAAGGAGTATAAAGAATTAGATGAGGTGAAATGAAGACCGTATTGTTTCCAGGGAGTTTCAACCCGTTCACCCGCGGGCACGCCAATCTCGTTGAGCGTGCTTTGCAGCTCTTCGATGAAGTGGTGATTGCCGTTGGCATCAACGAGGAGAAAGCCGACAACCATTCCGTGGAGGCGCGTGTGGCGAGCATTCAGAATATATATAAGGATAACGTGCGTGTGCGCGTAGAGAGCTACACGGGCTTGACGGCAGATTTCGCCTGTTCCATCGGAGCCCAGGCCATCCTGCGCGGCGTGCGAACGATGAAGGATTTCGAGTATGAGATGCAGATGGCTGACGTCAACCGCCAGCTCACAGGCATCGACACGGTGTGCCTCTTTGCCGAACCGACGCTCGCTGCCATCTCCAGCTCCCTTGTCCGCGAACTCGCCCACTTCGGCAAGGATGTCAGTGAGTTCTTACCTATTAGAGATAATAAATAATAAATGATAAATAATAATTCCCATAAGTCCTATATGCCTAATATACCTAACATACCCAATAAGCTCAATAAGGCCCATAAGCCCTATTGGCTTAAATTATCATTTATTATTTATCATTTATTATTTATCATTTCAATGCCCGCATGGGCGCAGGAATCCGACCCACGTGAGTTGGCGATGCGCAAGCTCATCCAGTCCACGGTGATGATCAACCAACTGTATGTCGATACCGTGAACATCGACCGTCAGGTAGAGGATGCTATCACGGGGATGCTTTCGAAGCTCGACCCACACTCCACCTACACCAATGCCAAGGACACGAAGCAGTTGACTGAGCCGCTGCAAGGAAACTTCGAAGGTATCGGCGTGCAGTTCAACATGCTGGAGGACACGCTGGTGGTCATTCAGCCCGTGGCGAAAGGCCCGTCGGAAAAGGTGGGCATTCTTGCTGGCGACCGCATCATCAGCGTCAATGACACCGCCATCGCTGGCGTGAAGATGAGCCGTGAGAAAATTATGGCACGTCTGCGTGGTCCTCGTGACACGAAAGTCAAGTTGGGTGTGGTACGACGTGGCATCAGCGACGTCCTCACCTTCATTGTCACGCGCGACGTGATCCCCGTCACCTCCTTGGATGCCGCCTACATGGCAGCCCCCGGCATCGGTCTCATCCGCTTCAGCAACTTCTCGGCTACGACGCACGATGAGGTTGTCAAGGCGCTCAAGGATCTTCGCAAGCAGGGGATGCAGTCGCTCATCATCGACCTGCAGGGCAACGGTGGCGGCTATCTGGGCGCTGCCGCAGAGATTGCCAGCGAGTTCTTGCAGAGGGATGATCTTATCGTCTATACACGCGGCCGCGGCAATGTCAGCTTGGGCGACTACCGCGCTCGTGGTGGCGGCCTCTTCACCGAAGGACGCCTGGTGGTGCTCGTGGACGAGTACTCCGCCTCGGCCTCGGAGATTCTCTCCGGTGCCATCCAGGACCATGACCGCGGCACCATCATCGGCCGTCGCACCTTCGGCAAGGGCCTCGTGCAGCGTCCTATTGAGCTAAACGACGGCAGCATGATCCGCCTGACCATCGCTCGCTACTATACGCCCTCCGGCCGCTGCATCCAGCGTCCCTACGAGAAGGGTGATGCCAAGACCTATGCCCGCGATGTCATCGACCGCTACAACCGTGGTGAGCTCACCAACGCTGACAGCATCCACTTCCCCGACTCCCTGCGCTACAAGACCTTGAAGGAAGGGCGCACTGTCTATGGCGGTGGCGGCATTATGCCAGACATCTTTGTGCCTTTGGACACCACGCGCTACGCGCGTCTCTATCGTGAACTCAGCGCCCGCAGCTACATCAACAACGCCAACCTGCGCTATATGGACAAGAACCGCAAGGCGCTGAAGAAGGAGTACCCCGACTTCGAAACCTTCCGTGCGAAGTTCCAGGTTCCGCAGAAGGTGATCGACGAGGTGCTGGCTGAGGCTGCCAAGAAGGACAGCCTAAAGGCCCGCGACGATGCGGAACTTGAAAAGACGATGGAGAATATGCGCCTCATCCTGAAGGGGCTGGTGGCGCGCGATCTGTGGGACTTCAGCGAGTACTTCCAGATCATCTATGCCGACGACCCCGTGGTGCTGAAGGCGCTGGAAGTGCTGCAGCAGTAGTTTACACGAGGGCGAAGTCCAGCTGTTTCTTGTCGAGATTGGCTCGTGACACCATCACACGCACCGGGTCGCCCAGTGTGTAGCGGTGGTGTGTGCGACGGCCTACCAGCGTGTAGTTGCGCTCGTCGAAGTCGTAGTAGTCATCGTCGAGATCACGCAGCGGCACCATGCCTTCGCACTTGGAGTCGTTGAGCTCCACGTAGAGGCCGAATTCTGTGATGCCCGAGATGACACCGTCGAACTCCTGTCCGATCTTATCGGCCATGAACTCCACTTGCTTGTATTTGATGCTGGCACGCTCGGCGAGGGCTGCCGTCTGCTCCATGTCGCTGCTCTGCTCGCACAGCGCCTCGTACTTCTCCTGATTGGCCGAGCGCCCGCCCTCGGCGTAGCGTGTGAGCAGGCGGTGTACCATCAGATCCGGATAGCGGCGTATGGGCGAGGTGAAATGGGTGTAGTAGTTGAAGGCGAGGCCGTAGTGGCCGATGTTGACGGTGGAGTAGCGCGCTTTCATCATCGCCCGCAGCGCCACCATCTCCACGAGGTTGGCCTCTCGCTGCCCTTGCACCTCGTGCAGTAGCTTGTTTAGGTTCTTGCTGATTTCCTGCTTCGAACCTGTGGTCTTCAGCTTATGCCCGAACTTGGTCACGAACTGCGAGAGGTTCATGAGTTTGTCCTGGTCGGGTTCCTCGTGAATGCGGTAGGGCAGCACCTTGGCTTTCTTGCCCTTTGGCACGCGCCCTACGCTCTCGGCCACCGTGCGGTTGGCCAGCAGCATGAATTCCTCGATGAGCTTGTTGGCATCTTTCGCCACCTTGTAGTATGTGCCGATGGGATGGCCTTTTTCGTCGATGTCAAAGCGCACCTCGGGGCGCTCGAAGTCCACGGCCCCTGCTGCAAAGCGTCGCTGTCGCAGAATCTTCGCCAGACGGTTCAGCGTGATGAGCTCGTTGGCGAAGTCTGCCGTGGGACGCAGGCCATGGGCCTTGTCGCCCTCGAATTCAGCACCGGGTAGCGGCGCGTGGTCGCCCGGCAGCTTGTAGTCCTCTTCGCTGGCCTCGCCGCGCTCTTCCAGGAGCGCCTGCACCTCCTCGTAGGTGAATCGACGGTCGCTCTTGATAACGGTGTGTGCCAGGTGCCATTTCTTCACCTCCGCCTTCTCGTTGATCTGGAAGATGACGCTGTAGCACAGCTTCTCCTCGTCGGGTCGCAGGGAGCAGATGAAGTTGCAGAGGCGCTCGGGCAGCATCGGAATTGTGCGATCCACGAGATAGACGCTGGTGCCTCGCTTGACAGCTTCCTTGTCGATGAGGCTGCCTTCAGTGACGTAGTGCGAGACGTCGGCGATGTGTACGCCAACCTCAAACATTTTACAATTTGACGATTTACAATTTACGATTTCTTTAAAGGAGAGGGCATCGTCGAAGTCCTTGGCATCGCGTGGGTCGATGGTGAAAGTCACGCGGTCGCGGAAGTCCTCGCGCTCTGCATAGTCCTGCGGCGTGATGGTGGCGTCGATCTGCTTGGCAGCATCCTCCACGGCCTTGGGGTAGGTGTAGGGGAGGCCGAACTCCGCCAGGATGGCGTGCATCTCCGTCTCGTTCTCGCCCGACTTGCCCAGCACTTCCATGACCTTGCCGATGGGATTCTTCGAGCCTTCGGGCCACTCCATGATTTTCACGATGACCTTGTCGCCGTCTTTGCCACCCTTGAGTTGGTTCTTGGGGATGAAGATGTCGTTGGAGAGAGTGCGGTCCTCGGTGAGCAGGAAGGCGAAGTCCTTGCGCACGCTCAGCTTGCCCACGAAGCTCTTGTCGGCGCGCTTGAGGATGGCTGTCACCTGCGCCTCGCGGACATGACCGCGCCGGCGTGCCATCATCTGTATCTTCACGCGGTCGCCGTCCATGGCGTGCAGCGAGTTGCGCTCGGCCACCAGTATGGGTTCGCCGCCGTCGTCGGGCAGGAAGGTGTTCTTGCCGTTGTGTTTGCGCTTGAAGGTGCCTTCCATGACCGTGGATTTCGAGGCCAGCGTGTAGCGCATCTGGGCCTGTTCGATGATGTAGTCGTCCATGAGGAGGTCGTCCAGCACGTCCATGCACAGTAGCTTGGCCGGATGTGTGTTCAGGTGCAGCTCGCGGAAGATGGTCTTGATGTCTATCACTTCTCCGGCACGGCTCTGGAAGAGGTTCATGACCTGGTCGGTGAGCTGTGCTTTGTTCAGACGGTGGGGGCGTCCACCCTGTTTGTTCTTGCCTTTTGCCATGGTGAAAATCGATTAGTTTGTTGCAAATTAACGCAAAAAAAACGAGAGAGTGTGCATCTGCGCTTGATTTTTTTGCCCATTTAACCAATTTAACGTACTTTTGCGACCAAATACGTCATCCATTATGAAAATTCTTGTGACAGGAGCCTCGGGCTTCATCGGTAGCTTCATGATCAGCGAAGGCCTTGAGCGAGGCCACGAGATGTGGGCTGGCATGCGCCACAGCAGCAGCAAACAGTACCTGACGGACGAGCGCATCCGTTTTGCCGAACTCGACTTGGGCAATCCCGGACGGTTGCAGGAGCAACTCAAGGCCTACAAGGCAGAGATGGGTGGCACGTGGGATTATGTCATCCACGCTGCCGGCGCCACGAAATCGCTGAAGCGCGAGGGCTTCTTCCGCACGAACACCGAGGGCACAAAGAATCTTGTCAGTGCCCTGCGCGCTTGCGACATGATGCCGCAGCGCTTTGTCTTTGTGAGCTCGCTGAGCATTTTCGGGGCTATCAAGGAGACTCCATCCCCGCTCCTCTCCAGGGGGGAGAGTGGTCAGCCAACGCTCTATCCTCCTATCACCAACGACGATGTGCCACGCCCCAACACCGCCTATGGCGAGAGCAAGCTGGCGGCAGAGAACTGGTTGCGCGCGCAGGCGGATGTGCCCTGGGTCATCCTGCGCCCCACGGGTGTCTATGGTCCGCGTGAGCGCGATTACTTCCTGATGGCGCAGAGCATCCAGCAGCATGTGGACTTCGCCGTGGGCTACCAGCCTCAGGAAATCACCTTCGTCTATATGATGGATGTCGTGCAGGCCGCCTTCCTGGCTTGCGAGCGCCCCGAGTGTGATGTCCTGCACCACGCCTATTTCCTCTCCGACGGCAACAGCTACAACAGCCGCGCCTTCAGCGACTTGCTGCAGAAGGAGATTGGTACGCGCTTCGTGCTGCATATCAAGGCTCCCCTCTGGTTCCTGCGCCTCATCTGCACCGTCAACGGCACCGTCTGCCGCTGGATGGGCAAGCTCACGACGCTGAATATGGACAAATATCACATTCTGGCGCAACGCAATTGGAACTGCGACATCGAGCCTGCCCGTCGCGAGTTGGGCTATGAACCCCGTTGGAACCTCGAGGACGGCGTGCGCGAGAGTGTGAAATGGTATAAACAAGCGGGATGGCTGTGAAGAGTGAAAAGTGAGAAAGTTAAAAGTGAAAAATAAGGTAATATCTTTTTTGGCTGTTGAGAAGGTGGCGGCGGTCTATTGTGCACTGACCTGCGTGCTGATGCTCATCATGATGCCGCGACTGGTAGATCCCGTCGGCATGGCGGTGATGCGCGTCGAGTGGCTTGCGATGACCTTGTGCCTTGCCTTCGCCCAGCGCTTCACGGCAAGATTTTTCGCCTCCCCTGACAGGGAGAGGGTGGGAGTGGGCCTTCACTCATCCATTTTCACCTTCATCCGTGTTTCAGCGCAGATGGCGTGGCTGGCGGTGTGGTACCCCGACACCTACGAGTTCAACCGCTCGTTCAACAACCTGGACCATCTCTTCGCTGCTGCCGACCAGTCGCTGTTTGGCTGCCAGCCCTCCTTGGAGTTCTCTCAGGCCTTGCCCAGCGCCTTTTGGAGCGAGGCTTTCAATTTGGGCTACTGGAGCTATTTCCCCATGATAGGTCTCCTACTCGTCACCATCTTCATCAAGGAATGGTGTCATTCGTCATTCGACCCTCGTCATTCCTCATTCGACCCTCGTCATTCGTCATTCGTCCCTCGTCATTCGTCATTCGTCATTCGTCCCTCGTCCCTCTTTATCTCCGTCGCTGCCACCATCCTCACGGCTTTCTTCCTCTATTATGTCATTTACATCTTCCTGCCCGTGGTAGGTCCTCAGTTCTACTTCCAGGCCGTAGGCATCGCTGAGATTCAGCAGGAGCATTTCCCGTCTCTCGGCACCTACTTCAGCAGCCACACCGAGATGCTGCCGCCTCCGGGCTGGGCCGACGGCCTCTTCAGCCGCTTGGTGGCGATGGCTCATGAGGCGGGCGAGCGTCCCACAGCCGCTTTCCCCAGCAGCCACATTGGTATCTCCACGCTGCTGCTGCTCTTGGCACGCCGCCATGCGCCCAAGCTCCTCTTCGTGCTCGTCCCCCTGTGGACGCTGCTCTGCTGCGCCACGGTCTATATTCAGGCCCACTATCTTGTGGATGCCATTGCAGGCCTCATCAGCGCCCCCCTCGCCCTGTGGGCTGCCTCGCGCTTGGTGAAGAGACTTCATTAGGGCCTAAACAGCAATACCGTTTTTGCAAGCATCGAAAGAGGCGACCTCACGGCCGCCTCAAATCTTTGCACTAACTGTTTTATAGAATAGAAAAAGCAAAAATGATCATTGTAGTTTCAGCGTGTCGGTGTCCATCAGCTCGGCCGAGCGGATGTCCAGCGGCGTAGCCTCATCGGCGTTCAGCTCGTCCTGCTCCTGCACAGCCACCTGCCCGGCGGGCGCTTCCATCGATGGATTCGTGGAATATTCCACTGCTGTGCCGATGACGATGGCAAAAGCCAGGAAGGCAGCCACGCGGAAGAGGGGACGCAGTCGCACGCGCAGCGGGATGGGCTGAGCCTTCACATGGTACTCACCTGTGAGGGCCAGGATGCGCTCATCGAATGATGCATCGAGATGTGCTTCCGACAAGGCATACTGTTCACGGAACAGCGGCTGCCACTGACGCAAATGCTCGGGCAGTTCCTCTTGTGCGAAGAACTTGCGCAGAATCTGCTCCTCTTCGAGTGTCGTCTCACCCTCGAAATAGCAGTCAACGAGCTGTTCTATGTACTTATAATCCATATTGTTTGCTATGTGATTCTAAGTGTAAGACGTTTCAGCAGCCCAAAAGTTACAGTGTTAACGTTTATTAACTATGCAAAAGGGTGTTTCATAGCGATTGTGTTGTACTTTTGTCCCGAATAAGATTCACAAACATCAACTCTTAACACATTAAAATTAACGAAACTATGAAAACTTTGAAATGGCTGGCCATGCCCCTGCTGGCATTGGCTCTCACAAGTACATTTTCCGCTTGCTCAGATTCCAAGGGCGATGAAGAGGATGGCGGCGAAGACGGCGGCTTACCTGCTGGCGCCCTGACACCCGAAGAGAACAAAGAGCGCCTGAGCCAGATCGGCAAGGACTTCATCAACGCTATTCCGGCCTCTGACTTCAATGAGCTGGATCAGCTGGCTACTCACATCAAAAACAACTATTGCAGCACTGACTACCAGGTTGAAGACGTGGAGAACTGGGCAGACCGCTGCTTCAAATCGCTGATTGAATCAACATGGACTGGGGATGCCACGGACTATGCCACCTACAAGTACACCCGCCGCATCTATGAGCTGAGTAAGTTCCGTGGTCATTTGACCTACAATGGGAGCAAATGGGTGGTGGAAGAAGCTAATGACCTGCAGGCCACCTGCACGGATCAGAACGGACAGCAGGTCGTCGCCCGACTGACCACCAGCGGAGCCGTCAAGAAGGTCTATATCGGTGAAATCGAGATGGACGAGGACTACAGCAGTTATTGGGGTCTCTACGAGATGGATGAGGCTTATGCCGTGATTCCTGAGATTATCACCATCACGCTCACGCGCGGCAACCAGGCCCTCGTCACCGTCACCGTCACCACCGACCTCAGGTCCGTATCTGGCGAGAACTTCGACCTCAGCAAGGATGGCGCCGTCGTCGCCGTGAGAGCTCAGCTCGCAGGCTATGACATCAATTGCCAGCGCATTGCGGCCAAGGCCAACACTGCTGGAGGTCTCTATGCCAAGTTCACCGTCTCCAAGGGCGGTCGCTCGTTGCTCAACTTTGAGACCCAGGGCAATGCGAATTACTCCGGCTCTAATCTTGTATGGAGTGAGGACACGGATATGGATGCGTTTGAGGAGAATGTCCAGAAGTTCGGCGGCAAGGTCACTGGTGTCTCTTGCGACATCATGGGCCGTCTGCAGGTGAAGGGCTATTGCACAGATGCCCGTGCGCTCGCCGATGCCTTTGAGAATGCAGAGGACAACAAGCGCAATGCCGAGGCCGTCAGGAACTATGCCAAGACAGCCAACGACTGCTTCGCAGCTGCGTTCTACTACGACGGTACAGACGTTCCGCAGGGTGCTATGGAGTTCGAGGCTGTGGCCAACAGCACGGGCGAAAAGTACTACATCGAGCCCGTCATCGTCTTTGCCGACGGTTCACGCTATAACATGACTAACGACTCTTATTTCAGCGAAGAAAACTTCAAGAGCCTCGTTGACCTCTTCGACAGCCTCGCCAATGGCTACGAAGATATGGTCAATAAATACGATGAATAGGATCATTACGATCATTATTCTTCTTCTACCCTGCCGTGTGTTTGCCGAGGCCTCAGAGGCCGCCAGCGACAGCACACGGCAGTTGCGTAGTGTCGAGGTGACCGTGCAGCGCTACACCTCGCCGCTGCGCCTGCGTGCCGACGGCACCCGCACGTGGCAGTTGAGCGCCCTGCAGGGGATGCCCAAGATCATGGGCAACACCGACCCGCTGCATGTGGCCGAGCTGCTGCCGGGTGTGCAGACCTCCTCGGAGTTCGATGCCGGCCTGCACATCCTGGGTTGCGACAATGCCCACAACGAGGTGTCGCTGGACGGCACACCGCTCTATGGCGTGCAGCACCTGCTGGGTTTCTTCTCGGTCTTCAACGCCGCCCACTTCCAGACGATGACCTACGCCCCTGCGGCCTCGCTGGAGTCCTCGTCGAACCGCCTGGGAGGCCTGCTGCGCATGAACACCATGGACGCCGTCCCAGAGCGCACCACGGGCGAGATTGCCGTGGGACCCATGTCGTCGCAGGCCACGCTGCGCCTGCCCATCGGGCGGCGCACGCTCCTCGTGGCTTCGGCGCGCGAGGCCTACATGAACCTCCTCTACAGCCAGTGGATGAAGTACGACGACGAGCAGCTGCGCTACAGCTTCGGCGACTACAACCTGACGCTCCTGCATCAGGCCACCTCGCGCGACCGCCTGTGCTTCAACTTCTACGGCGGCCATGACAACGCGCACTACGACATCGGACTCTACCAGGCCGCGGCCCACGTGCGATGGGGCAACCAGTTGCTAAGTCTCGACCACCACCATGTCTTCCGCGACGATGCCGACCTGCGACACACCCTCTCCTTTGTCCGCTACGGCAACAACTTCCGCATCGAGCAGCAGGATGTCAACCTGCGGATTCCCTCCTACATCGCCGACCTCAGCTACCGCAGCCTCCTGCGCTGGGGCCAATGGCGTGCGGGTGCCAACGTCTCAGCCTATTTCATCCAGCCTCAGAGCCCCGAGCTGCAGCGCGATATCCATGTCGATTACCAGCCCGTGGCGCAGCAGCGCGCGCAGGAGTACACGCTGCATGGCGAGTACGTTTGGGAACTGCCTAAGAACTTCACCATGCGCCCCCAGCTCAAAGGCACGCTCTATGTTGACGACCGCCGGCACGTTAGCCTGCTGCCCTCGCCAGCCCTCACCGCTGAGTGGCGCAGCGGGCGGGCAGGCACCTTCAGCTTCCACTACGCCTGGCAGCACCAGCCCCTCTTCCAGACCGGCATCACCTCCATCGGTCTCCCTGTGGAGTTCTGGCTGGCAGCGGGGCAGTACGCCAAGCCGCAGCAGGCGCAGCACGTGTCCCTCTCCCATGACATTATCTTCGGCCGAGGTCGCTGGAGCCTGTCCACCAGCATCTACTACAAGTACCTCAGCCATCAGATTGAGTACGGCGGCAACTTCCTCGACTTCCTCTACACCAACTACGACCTCAACAAAGCCCTCCTGCACGGCGACGGCTACAACTACGGTGCCAGCATCACCCTCACGCGCCGCACGGGAGCCGTCACCGGCTGGCTCACCTACTCCTTCGGGCGCTCCATGCGCCGCTTCACCGATGCCCGCTACCCCGGCACCTATCCCTCCAACCACGACCGTCCCCATGAGGTCAACGCCGTCGTCAGCTGGCGCATCAACAACCACTGGAACGTCGCTGCCACCTACGTCTTCTGCTCAGGCACACCCTTCACGGCACCCGAGTACCTCTTCATGGTCAACCACACCCTCCTCGTGCAGAACGGGCAGCGCAACGCCCACCGCCTCAAACCCTATCAGCGCCTGGACCTCTCCGTCAACTACGACATCCGTCGCACCGCCCGCTTCGAGCACGGCATCAACCTCTCCATCTACAACGCCACCGTCTCCGACAACCAGCTCTTCTACCAGCTCGAAGTCAAGGACGGCCACTTCGCCTACAAGCCCAAGGGTTTCTTCGTCAACGTCCTACCCTCCATCAACTACTACATCAAATGGAAATGACCACCCACAGGAACACCACCCCCGTGGCCGCCAACCTTCTGGCGGTGTTCTGCAGCCTCGTCGCGCTCTGTCTGTCGGGCTGCAGCGGCCCTGACATCGAAGTGAGCCGCGAGGAGGTCGTTGTCGAGGGTTGGATTGCCGAGGGGCACCACCCCATCGTCTTCGTCACCAGCACGCTGCCCATCTCCGAGAACGAAGCCCAGCTCGACGACCTCAGCCAGTACGTGGCACAGTGGGCGCGCGTCGGCATCACTACGGAGGACGGCACGACGACCTACCTCACCGGCACCTACAACAAGAACAGCTTCCCGCCCTACTACTTCACCACCACCGCCATCCGCGGCGAGGCCGGGCAACGCTACCACCTCACCGTCGATTGGCGTAGCCACCACGCCGAGGGCACCACCACCGTTCCTGCCTCCGTGCCGCTGGACGACATCTGGTGCGGCCCCTGCTCCGACAGCGACACCTTGCGACAGGTCTTCGTCCGCTTCCGCGACCAGCCCGAGCGCCACGACCACTACCTCCTCTTCTCGCGCCGGGAGGGCGAGCCCCTCAACCCCCAGCTCTGCATGTTCGGCCTCGTCGATGACGCCACGCTGCCCAAGTCCGAGGTGACCATGTCCGTCCGTCGCGGCGGTCTCATCAACGAATCAGAGACCTACACCCCCTACTACGCCGTCGGCAACCAAGTGGAGGTCTCCCTGTTCCACGTCGATAGCGTCACTTACAACTACTGGCGTGGCTTCGCCGACTCCAAGGAACTCGGCTTCTCGCTCCTCTTCAACGTCACCACGCCGCTCGACGGCAACATCACTGGCGGCCACGGCATCTGGTACGGCTGCGGCCTCGGTCGGCAACACATCAAAGTGCAATAAGTGTATGGGGTTATGAGAGCCCGAAGTGGTTAAGCTTCATGTATCTTTCTTTGATACGGTTGCGGGCGCGGTGGAGATATACGCGGACTTGGTCCTCGGAGAGGTGGAGGTGCTGTGAAATCTCGCGATAGCTCATGCCCTCGATGTCGCGCAGACGCACGAGGTCGTCCATGGGTGGGGGCAGCTCGGCGATGAGGCGCTGGAGGAGGCTGAGGCCATCGGCGGCCTGCGGCGATGCTACGAGGTTGGGGTGTTGCCACAGCGAGCTGCCCTCTTGGGGAAGCGGGTCTGCATGTGTCTTGCGCAGCTTATCCAGCGCCTGGTTCTTGGTCATCTGCGAGAGCCATGCCAGCGGGCGCTCTATGGTGTGCCATTCCTCGCGGCGCTCCCATGCCTTCAGCATGACATCCTGTACGACGTCCTCGGCCTCTGCGCTGTCTCCTAACAGGCTGAGGGCAAGGCGATAGAGGCGGTCGCGATGGGATAGTATGTCGGTGCGGAAATCCAAGTGGGAAAGGGGCTCCTCAGCTGATGACAGTGCCGCCTTGGAGGTTGGAGATGTGGGTGATGCGGACGCTGGTGACACCGGCGTGGATGGCGGCGAAGGCATTCTCGAGTTTGGGGATCATGCCGCCCGAGATGGTGCCGTCGGCGACGAGCTGCCGGAAAGAGGTCTCGGTGATGTGGGGGATGAGGCTGTCGGGGTCGGCGGGGTCGCGCATGACGCCGGGGAGCTCGAAGCAGTAGGTCAGAGTGACATCGCGCAGCAACTTCTCTCCCTCATGGGAGGGGGTGGGGCTTGCCAACGCGACGGCAACGGTCTGTGCCATGGTGTCGGCATTGATGTTGAGCATGTGGCCTTGGCCGTCGTGTGTCAGGGGCGCTATGATGGGTGTGATGCCGAGTTGCAGCAGTCGCAGGAGCTGTGCGCCGTCGGCGCTATCGACATCGCCCACGAAGCCGAAATCGATGCCCTCGGGGGTGATGGGGCGGCGATGGGCGCGGACGAGGTTGAGGTCGGCACCGGTGAGGCCGAGGGCGTTGATGCCACGGGCCTGCAGCTGTGCCACGATGTTTTTGTTGACGAGGCCGCCATAGACCATGGTCACCACCTTCAGCATCTCAGCATCGGTGATGCGGCGACCGCCCACCATCTGGCTCTCAATGCCCAGCTGTGCTGCCAGCTTCGTGGCGGAGCGTCCGCCACCGTGCACGAGCACCTTCGGGCCTTCAATTTTGCCGAATTCATCGAGGAGTATGGCCAACTGCTCCGGGTCTTCAACGACGGCGCCGCCGACCTTGATAATAGAAAGACCGGACCCACCCCCAACCGTTAGGGAGGGGAGAGGCTGGCGCGTTGAATTCAAATTGTCCATTATGCTGTGTCTAAAAAATACTTGAGGACTTGAGTCCCCTCCCTTCACGGGAGGGGTTGGGGTGGGTCTTTACTCAAGATACGTATATCCGTACAGCCCGGCACGATAGTTGCTGATGAACTCTTTTCCCTCGGCTTCGGTGATCTTGCCGTCCTTGATGGCGCGGCTGACCCATATCTCCAGGCGTCGCACAAGCTTCTTGGGGTCGTACTGCACGTACTCGAGCACGTCGGCAACGGTCTCACCATCGATGATTTGTTCGAGCTCGTAGCCCTCCTTGGACACGGAGATGTGCACGGCGTTGGTGTCGCCGAAGAGGTTGTGCATGTTGCCGAGGATTTCCTGGTAGGCGCCTACGAGGAAGACGCCGATGTAGTAGTGTTCACCGCTCTTGAGGGGGTGCAGGGGGATGTAGTTGGTCTGGTGGCCGCCGTTGACGTAGGTGGTGATTTTTCCGTCGGAGTCGCAGGTGATGTCCTGCAGCGTGGCGCTGCGTGTGGGCTGCTCGGCGAGGCGGTCGATGGGCATGATGGGGAAGAGCTGGTCGAGGGCCCAGGAATCGGGCATCGACTGGAAGAGCGAGAAGTTGCAGAAGTACTTGTCGGCCATCTGCTTGTCCAGGGCGCGCAGCTCGTCGGGGGCGTGCTTCTGGTGGTGTGCCAGCTCGGCAACCTCGTGGCTGATGGCCCAGTAGATGGACTCGATTTGTGCGCGTGTCTTCAGGTCGATGATACCGTGGCGGAACAGGTCGAGGGCTTCCTCGCGGATGTCCTCGGCGTCGTGCCAGTCCTCGAGCAGCGAGCGGCTGGAGAGCTTGTCCCAGATCTCGGTGAGGTCGTGAACGAGCTTGTGGTCGCCCTCGCCGGGCTCGAAGTCCTCGGGCATCTGCGGCGCGCAGACGCTCTCCATGACGTCCACGACGAGGACGCTGTGGTGGGCGGTCAGCGAGCGGCCGCCCTCGGTGATGATGTTGGGGTGGGGGATGCCGTTCTTGTCGGCGGCTTCCACGAGGTTATAGACGCAGTCGTTGACATACTCCTGGATGGAGTAGTTGACGCTGGATTCGCTGTTGCTGGAGCGTGTGCCGTCGTAATCTACGCCGAGGCCGCCGCCGCAGTCGATGAATTCGATGCCGAAGCCCATGGCGTGGAGTTGCACGTAGAACTGTGCGGCCTCGCGCAGGGCGGTGCTGATGCGACGTATCTTGGTGATCTGGCTGCCGATGTGGAAATGCAGGAGTTTGAGGCAGTCGCGCAGCCCCATTTCATCGAGCAGTTGCAGGGCCATGAGCAGCTCGGAGCTGTTAAGCCCGAACTTCGAGGCATCGCCGCCGCTCTCGCTCCACTTGCCGCTGCCGTTGGCTGCCAGCTTGATGCGGATGCCCAGGTTGGGGCGCACGCCCAGCCGCTGCGCCGTCTCGGCGATGATCTGCAGTTCGGGCAGTTTCTCGATGACGAGGAACACGCGCTTGCCCATCTTCTGTGCCAGCAGTGCCAGCTCGATGAAGTTCTGGTCCTTGTGGCCGTTGCAGATGATGAGGCTGTCACTGTCCATGTTGGTGGCCAGCACAGCGTGGAGCTCGGGCTTAGAGCCAGCTTCCAGTCCCAGGTTGTAGCGCTTGCCATGGCTGATGATTTCCTCCACGACAGGGCGCATCTGGTTCACCTTCACAGGGAAGATGATGAAATGCTCGGCCTGGTAGTCGTACTCCTTGGCAGCCTTGCGGAAGCACTCGTCGGTCTTCTCGATGCGGTTGTCAAGGATGTCAGGAAAGCGTAAGAGGACGGGGGCCGTGACGTGGCGCGTAGCCAGTTCATCGACCACCTCCTTGAGATCGACTTGTACTCCGTTCTTCTTGGGGGTCACATAGACGTGTCCCTTCTCGTTGATACCGAAATAGTTGACGCCCCACCCACGGATGTTGTAGAGCTCCTCGGAATCTTCAATGCGCCACTTCTTCATATAACTTTAAACCTTAAACTTTAAACTTTAAACTCTCAACCCTCAACTCTCAACTCTCAACTCTCAACCCTCAACCATCCCCCCTCTCTGCCTTCCGCTACACTCCCACCATTTCTCGAATGATTCTCACACACTCATCAATCTTGGTGAAGGTGTCGAGCACGGAGATGTCTATGGTGTATTTGGCCTGGGAGTAGTAGGGCTCGCGGGCTTGCAGGGACTCCTGGATGTAGGTCTCCAGTTCCTCGGGTGTCTTGCCCTCGATGAGGGGGCGCTTGCCCTTGCCCATCTTCAGATGCTGGGCCAGCACGTCGGGGTCGGCTTTCAGATAGACGGTGTCGGCGAGAGAGTTCATGTACTCCATGTTGTCATAGAAGCAGGGGGTGCCGCCGCCACAGCTGACGACGACATTCTCGAACTCGGCCACCTCGTGCAGCATGCGGCGTTCCAAGTCGCGGAAACCCTCTTCGCCGCGTTCGGCAAAGATCTCGGGGACGCTGCGGTGGTAGCGCATCGTGATGTACCAGTCGAGGTCGTAGAAGGTGAGCCGCAGGTCGGCGGCCAGAGCCTTGCCGACAGTGGTTTTGCCGGCGCCCATGTATCCGATGAGAATAACGCGGACCATTATCGTTTAGCGTTGTTTAGGGGATTACTTGCGCTTGGCAAAGCGACGCTTGGCGGACGCGCTCTTGGGCTTCTCGTCCTGCTCTTTCACGATGGCCATACACTCCTCGTAGGTGAGGTCCTTGGCTCGCTCCTGCACGGCCTTGGTGAGACGATAGTTGGTGCCCTTGTAGATGAGGTAGGAACCGTAGCGCCCGTTCCGCAGCTCCAGCTCAGGGTCTTCCTTGAAGCTCTTGAGATGGCGCTCGGCCTCAATCTGCTGTTTCTCGCAGATGAGCTGCACGGCCTCCTCGAGCGTGATGGTCAGCGGGTCGAGGGTGGCGGGGATGGTCACAAACTGCTTGTCGTAGAGGACGTAGTTGCCATAGCGGCCGGTGCCCACGGTGACCTCCTTGCCCTCATGCTTTCCAAGCGTGCGCGGCAGGCGGAAGAGCTCCAGGGCGTCCTCCAGGGTCAGTGTTTCAATGCTCTGTCCCTTCTTGAGTTGTGCAAAGCGAGGCTTGTCGTTGTCATCGGCACTGCCAATCTGTGCGACAGGACCGAAGCGCCCGATTTTCACGCTGACGGGGCGCCCGCTGGCAGGGTCGGTGCCGAGGAGACGTTCGCCCACGCGCAGCTCTGTCTTGGCGTTCATGGACTGCTCCACCAGGGGCTCGAACTCATTCCAGAAATGGTGGATCATGCCGGTCCACTCCTCCTTGCCATCAGCGATGCTGTCGAATTCCTTCTCCACGTCGGCCGTGAAGTTGTAGTCCATGATGGTGGGGAAGTTCTGCATCAGGAAGTCGTTGACCACGATGCCGATGTCTGTGGGCAGCAGACGGCCGCGCTCGGCACCGATGACGGCCGTGCGCTGGTCCTCGTGGATGCCGCGCTGGTCCAGCGTGAGGATGGTGTAGGATTGCTCATCACCTGCCTTATCGCCTTTCTGGACATATTCGCGTTGTTGGATGGTGGAGATGGTGGGGGCATAGGTAGAGGGGCGCCCGATGCCCAGTTCCTCGAGCTTTCGCACGAGGCTGGCTTCGTTGTAGCGGGCAGGGTGCTGGGTGAAGCGTTCTGTGGCCTGCACCTCGATGCGCTGCAGGCGGTCGCCTATGGTTAGAGGGGGGAGGATAGACGAGGATTCGACATTCTCGCCGTTCTCGTTGTTCTCAATGTTCTCGCTATTTTCAGCGTTATCGGAGTGCTCACGATAGACTTTCAGGAAGCCATCGAACTTCACAACCTCGCCCGTGGCCACGAACTGCTCGGGGCGTCCGCTGATGCTGATGGTGGCAGTGGTCTTCTCCATCTCGGCATCGGCCATCTGGCTAGCGATGGTGCGCTTCCAGATGAGGTCGTAGAGGCGGCGTTCCTGATTGCTGACACCCGTGAGCTCGGTGCGATCCATATAGGTCGGGCGGATGGCCTCGTGGGCCTCCTGTGCACCCTTGGAAGAGGTGTGGTACTGACGAATCTTCACGTACTCCTTGCCCATTAGCGAGGTGATGACTTCGCGGCTGCTGCCGAGGGCGAGTTTGGAGAGGTTCACGCTGTCAGTACGCATATAGGTGATGAGACCGCTTTCATAGAGATGCTGTGCCACCAACATCGTTTGTGCTACGGGCAGGCCCAGCTTGTGAGCGGCCTCCTGCTGCAGGGTACTGGTGGTGAAAGGCGGTGCGGGGGTGCGGCGCACGGGGCGCGTCTGGATGTCGTCGATGGTGAGCGTGGCATCCTTGACGGCCTCGAGGAAGGTCCTGGCTTCCTGACGCGTCTGGAAACGGCGGTTCAACTCGGCTTTGAGCTGGTTGCCGTCGGGCAGTGCCAACAGGGCGCTCACGCGGAAGGATGCTTCGCTTTGGAAAGCCTGCACCTCGCGCTCGCGCTCCACAATCAGGCGTACGGCCACGCTCTGAACACGGCCGGCGCTGAGGCTGGGCTTCACCTTGCGCCACAGCACTGGGGAGAGCTTGAAGCCCACGATGCGGTCGAGCACACGGCGGGCCTGCTGGGCGTTGACCAGCGACATATCCACCTGGCGGGGATGCTCAATGGCCTCGAGGATAGCGGGCTTTGTGATTTCGTGGAATACGATGCGGCGCGTGGTCGCAGGATTCAATTTCAGGACCTCCTGCAGGTGCCATGAGATGGCTTCTCCCTCGCGGTCTTCATCGGATGCGAGCCACACCATGTCGGCTTTCTTGGCGCTTTGTTTCAGCTGGCTGACAATATGTGCCTTGTCGGCAGGCACTTCGTATTGGGGAAGAAACGAACGGGTGTTGATGCTGAAGTCTTTCTTCTTCAGGTCACGGATGTGGCCGTAGGAGGACATCACCTTATAGTCCTTGCCAAGGAACTTCTCGATGGTCTTTGCCTTGGCAGGGGACTCTACAATCACTAAATTCTGGGGCATAGTTCTTACGCTTTTTGAAATTTGGGCGCAAAACTACACAAAATTTCACGAACTACACCTTATTATATGGAAAAAACGCTTTTTTTTGATGTAAAACATGTCTGCGCGACTTGTTTTTACATCTCTTTCGGGTGCTCTTCGGCTTTGATTTGTCTGAAGAGGAGAACCAGTGCGAAGATGCTTACGGCCGCTGCAATCGTGGCTCCCTCGCTGCCTCCGAGAAAGCCGATCAGGCTGTCATCGTCGGGCGAGAGGTAGGCCAACAGACAGGCGAAGGAGTTGTTGAAGACATGGATGCACACGGGCGCGGCCAGCGAACCGGTCCACCAATAGGCAAAACCAAGAAGCAGACCTAAGATGAAGGCGGCGGGCATCTGCGCAGGGTTCAAGTGGATGAGCGCGAAGAGTACGGCGCTGAAGGCGATGGCTGAGGCGGGACCTTGCGAGGCATACTTCTGGTGGATGCTGGTCAGCACGCCGCCACGAAACAGCAGTTCCTCGCTGAGAGGGCCTATGACGGCTATGGTGATGAGACCCAGCGGATTGAACATGAGATCCTTGAAGGTCTCTTCGCCAACGAGGTTGGGGATATCCGGGAAGAAAGCTTCCTGAATGAGGTTCACCAGCAAACAGGTGGGAATGGCCAGCAGGAACACCAACACCGACCGCCGCCGGTTCTGCCCGCGAAGACCCGCGAACGTGGCCGACCATGTCACCTCTGCCGGACGATAGAGAAGGAAAAAAACAATTGCCAGCAGGTTAGCCATCAGCAGCGCTATGGACATGAACATGCTGCCGGAGAATCCAATGCCAAATGCTCGCAAGCCAAAAGGCAGCGCGACTGCGGCGAACTGGCTGATAAAGAATATCAGGATATACACCCACCATTTCCTATTTCCCATGCTCTTTGAACTTTAAAATATGAACTTTAAAATATGAAATATAAAAGCCCCTTAAACTCCTTAACCCCCCTTAACCCTTAACCATAAACCGCACGAAAGTGCCTTAGGCGCGCGCCAGCGCAAGCTCCAAGCATCTCTCTTTGTCCCGTCTCAGCTGTTCTGTCAGTTCCGCTTCGCTGTCGAAACGTCGCTCTTCGCGTAGGCGCGCAATAAATGATAAGGTGAGGAGCTGTCCATACAAGTCTCCTTGAAAGTCAAAAAGGTGAACTTCTATGGAGGTGTCTGTGCCGTTGTCGAGGGTAGGACGCTGCCCGATATTCAGCATCCCCGCAGCCCATTCTTCACCATCCCATTCTTCACTTTTCACTTTTTCTTTTTTCACTCTCACTGCGTAGGCGCCACGTGCTGGCAGCATTTTCTCAGAACCCACGGCTGTGAGGTTTGCCGTGGGGAAACCGAGCTGATGTCCTACTCCATGGCCGTGCACTACCCGCCCCGTCCATGTATAGGGGCGTCCCAGCAGCTGTGCTGCCCGTTGCACATCACCGGCTTCCAGCGCTCTGCGAATGACGGAACTGCTCACATGCTCGCCCTCCAGCTCCTGCGCCAGCACCACCTCGATGCCCATTTCCCGGCCATAGCCCTGGTACTCGAGGAATCCCTCCCCCCCACGGGGGGAGCCGGAGAGGGGCTTCCCGAACCTGTGGTCATACCCGATGACCAGCACCTTCACGCCCAGCTGCTCCTTCAGCACCTGCTGCATGAACTCGCGGGCCTTCAGCGCCGCCATCGTCTTGTCGAAGGGCAGGACATAGATGTCATCGATGCCCGTGGCCTTGAGCAGTGCCATCTTCTCCTCGGCCGTCGTCAGCAGCGGCGGCACGGCATCTGGCGCGAACACCGCCCGCGGGTGGCGGTCGAAGGTGATGATGAGCGACCGCATACCACGCTGCAGTGCCTCATCCTGCACTTGCCGGATGAGGCACTGATGGCCGCGATGCACGCCATCGAAGAAGCCGATGGTAGCAACCATTATATTACACCAGATGCTTGATAATCTCCTCCTTCTCGCCTGACAGCAGGTCGATGACGGGGATTTCGATCATCGTGTAGCAGCCGGGCTGCTGACGCATTGAGGCGCGGGCCACGTTGACCAGCACCTGTGCCGTTAGGGCGGGGTTATTGATCTTCATGTTGAACTCGAAGAGCTGGTTGTGAGTCTGGCCGCTGACGCCCTTGCGCACCAGGTTCACGCCATGGCCCACGTCGTTCAGCGCATCCACGCTGTCAACCTGGAACACGTGTGTCTCGTCCGATGCGAAGTAGGGGTCAGCCTTGATGGCTGCCGTGACCTCGTCAAGGTTTGCACCATCCTCCAGTTCCACATACACCATGCGGCGATGGATGCCTTGTCCCACAGGGATGGTCATCGACAGCGCATCCTTGACACCCGCCTTGGAGCGCACGCAGACGCTGTGTCCCATCGAGCGGCCAGGGCCGAAGTTGGTGTAGGAGATGCCCTTCGGGGCCAGGCTCTCCATGAGTGTGCGCACCACGCTGTCAGAACCCGGGTCCCAGCCGGCGCTGATGATGCTCACGGCGTTGCCGGCCTTGGCGGCGGCATCTAAGGAGCGGCGCAGCTCCACAATCTTCGTGTGGATGTCGAAGGAATCAACGGTGTTGATGCCCAGTGCCAAGATGTCCTTGGCGTAGGCCTCTACGCTGCGTGTCGGCGTAGCCAGGATGGCGACATCCACAGCCTCCAGCTCGCGGATGTCCTTCACCACCTTGTAGTCTGCCAGCTCCTTGGGGCAATCCTCGGCACCGCGACGGCGCACGATGCCTGCAATCTCCATGTCGGGAGCCTCGATGAGAGCCTCCAGAGTGTACTTACCAATGTTGCCGTAACCAACGACGGCTGCACGGATCTTTTTCATTGTGCTTGAATAGAATGATTATGTTTGTGGATTTTCCTCTTCGTAATGTTGAAAGAGGAAGTCGTTATAGGGGTACTTCTGTACGTGTAGCTCGCGCACACGCTGGTAGAGCGTGGTCTTCAGCGCGTCGATGTTCACACGCTGGGCTGCGCTGATGAAGAGGCAGTCGCCGCCAAGTTTGGCCATCCACGTGCGCTGCAGTTCTTCTAAAGAGAGGTTCTCGCGCGTGGCGGGCGTGAGGTCGTCAGCATCCTTGGGCGTGAAGGTGTAGGCATCAATCTTGTTGAAGAGGATCATGGAGGGCTTGTCGGCACAGCCGAGATCGCTGAGCGTCTTCTCTACGACCTTGATCTGTTCCTCGAAGTCGGGATGTGAGATGTCCACCACGTGTACGAGCAGGTCGGCTTCGCGCACCTCGTCCAGCGTGCTCTTGAAGGATTCGATGAGGTCTGTCGGCAGCTTGCGGATGAAGCCTACCGTGTCAGACAGCAGGAACGGGAGGTTGTCGATGATGACTTTGCGCACAGTGGTGTCCAGGGTGGCGAAGAGCTTGTTCTCGGCAAACACCTCGCTCTTGGACAGCAGGTTCATGAGCGTGCTCTTGCCGACATTGGTGTAGCCCACCAATGCCACGCGAATCATGCGCCCTCGGTTGCTGCGCTGGGTGCTCTTCTGGCGGTCGATGTCAGCCAGACGCTGTTTGAGCAGGCTCATGCGGTTCAGGATGATACGCCGGTCCATCTCCAGCTGCGTCTCACCAGGGCCGCGCAGACCCACGCTGCCTTTGCCACCGCCGCTGCCGGAGCCGCCGCCCTGGCGTTCCAGGTGCGTCCACAGACGTTGCAGACGGGGCAGCATATAGCGGTATTGTGCCAGCTCCACCTGTGTCTTGGCGTTGGCGGTCTGTGCGCGCATGGCAAAGATGTCAAGGATGAGGCTGGTGCGATCCAGTATCTTGACCTTCAGCGCCTGTTCGATATTGCGGAGCTGCTTGGCGCTGAGTTCATCATCGAAGATGACCATTCCCACCTCGCGCTCGGCATCCTCCTCTGCAACGATATAGGCGCGGATTTCATCGAGCTTGCCCGAGCCAACATAGGTGACACTGGACGGACCGTTCACACGTTGAGTGAAGCGCTTGACGGTCACGGCACCTGCCGTCGTCGCCAAGAACTCCAACTCATCGAGATATTCTGTCGTCTTCCGCTCATCCTGCTGTGGGGTTATCAACCCCACCAGCACCGCAGTCTCTGCCTGCGCCTCTGTGATGACAAACTCCTTCATCTGATAGTTTTACAATTTTACAATTGGACAATTTACAATTATTTATCTCCCTTCTCAAAGTTTTGTAAGAGTCAGGCTGATGACATGGTTAATTTGTAAATAGTCCAATAGTCCAATTGTTTAATGGTTCAATTGCAAATTGTCCAATTGTAAATTGTCCAATTACTTGACTTGGATTACAAGATATTTGCTGGTGCTCCAGAATTTCGTGGGATCTGTAATCCTCAGGACATACTGACCCTTGGCATCCTTTGCCAGCGTGTAGGAACCGCCCGGGTGGTTGGTCAGGATCTCGGCGCTCTTGCTGTAGAGCTTGATTTCCTTGTCGATGCGGATGTCAATCTTCGTGAAGTAGTCTTTGTTGAAGTCGCTGGTCTTCAGCACATCGCCCTTCTGCAGGATGCGCTGCTCCTTCAGCTCGGCCTTTGTGCCGAACACGAACCACGCTGAGTGAAGGTCTTTGTCCTGTGCCTGGATGGTCTCCTGCTTCTGCTGGTTGTCAGCCTGTAGCTCGTTGACATTCTCGTTGAGGGCATTGATCTGCTCGCCTTGCTCGGCAATCGTCACATCGCGTTCTGCCAGCTGTGCTGTGAGTTCCTGTACACGCTGACTTTGCTCATCAAGCTGCTTTGTTAGGTTCTCAATCGTCTTGGTGAGTTTCTCCACGTTGACGGTGGTGGTCTTCAGCTTCTCGCGCAGCTGCTGAATCTTGTCGCGGTTCTGCTGCATGGTCTCGCGGATGAAGGAGAGGTTCTCACGAATCACCTCGCGCGACGAGGCTGCTTCGGGATTACCGTTGGCCACGGTGATGCGGCCTTCAGCCTCGTTGATGAGGCGGAATCCTTCTTGTACTTCGTTAATAGAACCCATGATTTCATTGAGTTCCGTTTCTTTCTCGTCGATTACTTGCATCAGGGAGTCACGCTCCTGTTGTGCGCGCTCCTCAGCCTTCTTGGCATCATTGCAAGCCACAAGTGCCATCAGGCACAGGGGCAAAAGAACTAATTTTTTCATATTTTCTTTTTTATATGGGGACGTAGTCCCTATGAACAAATTATATAATCAATCTTTCACTTTTCACTTTTTCCCTTTTCACTTTTCCCTTCTTTCCCTTCCGCGCCGCCGACAATGATCACGAACTCCCCTCGGGGCTCATGCGCTGTGAAATGGGCGAGGGCTTCGGTGAGTGTGCCGCGCACGACTTCTTCGTGTACCTTGGAGATCTCGCGGCAGACAGCCACAGGACGCTCGGCGCCAAAGACTTCGATGAACTGCTGCAGGGCTTTCACCACGCGGTGGGGTGACTCGTAGAACACCATCGTCCGCGGCTCGCTGGCCAACTGCTGCAGACGTGTCTGCCGGCCTTTCTTCTGGGGCAGGAAGCCCTCGAAGCAGAACTTGTCGCAGGGCAGACCGGAGGCCACCAATGCCGGCACAAAAGCTGTAGCTCCAGGCAAGCAGCTGACCTCTACACCTGCGCGGATGGCTTCGCGTGCCACCAAGAAACCCGGGTCGCTGATGCCTGGTGTCCCAGCATCGCTCACCACGGCCACCGTTTCGCCGGCCAGCAGACGCTGCACGATGCCTGCCACCGTCTGGTGCTCGTTGAACTTATGGTAAGAGAGCATGGGACGGTGGATCTCGAAATGCTTCAGCAGAAGACCGCTCGTGCGCGTGTCCTCTGCAAGAATCAAGTCGGCCTCTTTGAGCACACGGAGGGCACGCATTGTGATGTCCTCCAAATTGCCCACGGGCGTAGGTATAAGGTATAACACGCGGCAAAGGTAGATATATTTTGCGATTTACGATTTACGATTTATGTTTTATTTGCATTTCTTGCAGTTTTTCTCCTTTTTTCTTTGGCTATCATTTAAGAATGTACTACTTTTGAAGCCCAAATGAGACCTATTCAACTAAAATGGGCAACGAAAAAGACTATCATGGCGAGATGATGAGGCGCGGACGCGTGGAGGTCATCTGTGGTTCCATGTTCTCGGGAAAGACCGAGGAACTCATTCGACGAATGAAACGCGCCAAGTTCGCTAAGCAGAAGGTGGAAATCTTCAAGCCTGCGATTGACGTGCGATATAGCGAAGAGGATGTCGTCAGCCACGAGGGCAAGGCCATCCCTTCGACACCCGTGGAGAGTGCTGCCAGCATCCTCCTGATGGGCTCTGACTGCGATGTTCTGGGCATCGATGAGGCGCAGTTCTTCGACGATCAGATTGTGCCTGTGTGCAACGAGCTGGCAGAGCGCGGCATCCGTGTCATCATTGCCGGCCTTGACCTTGATTTCAAGGGGAATCCCTTTGGCCCTATGCCGCAGCTCTGTGCTATCGCTGATGATGTCACGAAGGTCCATGCCATCTGCGTTCGCTGCGGCGCCCTGGCCTATGTCAGCCATCGCATCGTGGCAGGCGACCGTCAGGTCATGCTCGGCGAGACTCATGAATACGAGCCCCTGTGCCGTCAATGTTACGCAGAGGCTATCAAACCATAAATTGTAAATCGTCCAATTATAAATTCTTCAAGCCTGAAGCGTTGCAAAGCGCCGAGCAGTCCAATTGTAAATTGTCCAAAAGTGAAATCACCTGGTTGAAATGTTCAAGTCTCCCATCACCTTCGACAGCTTTATCCGCAGTGCAATCGTAGTTGCAATCCTTGTGGTCATAGGCTTCCTCGTCAATCGTCTGAGCAGCGTGTTGCTGCCTTTCTTCATCGCCTGGCTTCTGGCCTATCTGATGTATCCGCTGGTGCGTTTCCTGCAGTACAAGTGTAAGTTGCGCAACCGCACACTCAGCATCATCGTGGCAGCCATTCTTGTGCTGGCCGCGCTGACGGGCTTCTTTATGCTGGTCATCCCCCCGACCATCCATGAGTTCTCCAAGCTGAGCAGCCTTATCCAGCAGTTCTCTGACAAGTACCTCAACGGCTCGCAGTTCGCTCCCTACATCAAGGAGTTTATGGAGCAGAATCTCCCTCAGTACCAGGGAAAAATCATTGACTTCATGCAGAGCCAGAGTTTCCTCGACAGCGTGCAGACCTTGCTCACGCAACTGTGGAACTTCATCTATTCGACAGTCGATTTCGCCGTGGGGCTGGTGGGCTCTCTCATCGTCCTCCTTTATATGTTCTTCATCCTTCAGGATTATGAATCCATCTCCGAAGGCTGGGTGCAGATGGTGCCGCAGTCCAGCAGAGCTTTCGCCAAGCAGCTGGCTGACGATGTGGAACGCGGCATGAACAGCTATTTCCGTGGTCAGGGCACGGTAGCCTTCATCGTGGGTGTCCTCTTCTCCATTGGCTTCCTCATCGTGGGGATGCCTATGGCTATCGGTCTGGGGATGTTCATGGGCTTCCTGAATCTGGTGCCTTATCTGCAGACTCTCGGTTTCCTGCCCATGGCGCTGCTGGCGTTGCTGAGGGCTGCCGACACGGGAGAGAACTTCTGGTGGATATTCCTGTTGGGTGCCATCGTGGTTGGCGTTGTACAGCTCATTCAGGACACTTTCCTGGTGCCTAAGATTATGGGCTCAGCCATGGGCTTGAACCCTGCTGTCATCCTGCTGTCCCTCTCTGTTTGGGGCTCCCTGCTCGGGTTCATCGGTCTTATCATCGCCCTCCCCCTCACCACACTCCTTATTTCCTACTACAAGCGTTTTGTCCTTGAAGAAAAAGAAACGATATGAAGAAACCACTCCTCTCCCTTCTCCTCTGCCTCGCTGCCATCTCGGCTTTCGCACAGGCGTCTTTCCACCAACGTCCCAAGCTGGTCGTGGGCATCGTTGTCGATCAGATGCGATGGGAGTATCTCGACCGCTACTACGACCAGTTCTGCGAAACCGGTTTCCGCAGGATGATAGACAACGGCTATTCGTGCAACAACTGTCTGATTAACTATGTCCCCACGATTACGGCCATCGGCCATGCCTCGATCTACACCGGTGCTACGCCAGCTTTCCACGGAATCTGCGGCAACAACTTCCTCATCGATGGCCGCAAAGTCTATTGTTGTGAGGACTCCACCGTGCAGACCGTAGGCAGCAAGAGCAAGAAGGGGAAGATGTCACCCCACTATATGCTGGCCACCACCATTGGCGACCAGCTGCGCCTGCACACCGACTTCCGTTCGCGTGTCATCGGAATCAGCTACAAGGACCGTGCAGCCATCCTGCCTGCTGGCCATGCAGCCAATGCAGCCTACTGGCTGGACACAGACAACAACTGCTTCGTCAGCAGCACCTACTACATGGAAGAACTGCCCTTTTGGGCATTCGAGCACAACAACCTGATGGCCGAGAACGAAGCTATCCGCAAGGCTGGCAAGGACATCGGACTCACCACCCTCTGCGGCACCGTTATCACTGATATGGCCATTGCTGCTATCCAGGGTGAACTCTTGGGACAGGGCGCAGACACAGATATGTTGTGCGTCAGCTATTCACAGACCGATGTGATTGGACACCGCTGGGGTACGCGCGGCGAGCACACCGATGAGGCTTACCTCGCCTTGGACAGCGAACTCAGCCGCCTCTTCGAAGCGCTGGACGAGAATGTAGGCCGCGGCAACTACCTGGCCTTCCTCACCGCCGATCATGGCGCAGCGCACAACAAGCAGTTCCTGCGCGACCACCATCTGCCTACAGGCGAGTGGAACGAGCCGGGGATGCGCGACCAGGCGGAGGCTTTCGTGCGCGGCCGTTTCGGCAATGCCAAGCCCGTCATTCAGGCTGAACACAGCTATCGCTTCTACCTCGATCGTGATGCTATTGCAGCACAGAGCCTCGACTACCATCAGGTGAAGGCCTCTCTCATGGAGTTCTTCCGCACGGCACCTCATGTCAGCTTCGTCGTCGATTTCGAGAATGCAGCCACCCAACCCCTTCCCGCCCTCCTGCGCGACCGTGCGCTCATGGGTTATCATCCTCGTCGCTCGGGTGACATCCTTGTTATCTGCGATCCCGAATGCTACTCCCAGTCCTCGTGGCTTGCGGCAGAAGGCACCACACACGGCCAGTGGAACCCCTACGATGCCCACATCCCACTCCTCTTCTACGGATGGAAGATTCCGCAGGGCGCCACCTCGCGTGAGGTTCACATCACCGACATCGCTCCCACCGTGTGCCAGCTGTTGCACATCCAGCAACCTACAGCCTGTGTGGGCGAAGCCATCACGGAAATCACAAAGTAAGAGAATCGCCGCTTTTTGCCACGTGAAATTGGCAAAAGTGCAAATGAAAGATAAAAGTTAAGGGGGCGCAAAGAAATTTTGCGCCTTTCTTTTCGTTACGTCAAAAGAAAGAACTACTTTTGCAACGCCGTAGGGTAGGACTATGTCCTAACGGCAATTGTTTATCGTTCATTTTCATTATTAATTCTTAAAACTTATACGCCCATGGCAAAGTTTGACAGCTCCGTTTTGGAGCAGTATGGCATCAAAGGTTCTACCGTGATTGCCTACAACCCCTCCTACGAGACTCTCTTCGAGGAGGAGACAAAAGCTGGTTTGGAAGGTTTCGAGGTTGGTCAGCAGACCGAGCTCGGTGCCGTGAATGTGATGACCGGTATCTTCACCGGCCGTTCGCCCAAGGACAAGTACATCGTTGATGACGCTCAGAGCCACGACAAGGTGTGGTGGACATCTGAGGCCTACAAGAACGACAACCACCCCATGAGCGAAGAGGTCTGGGCACAGGTCAAGGACATCGCCACGAAGGAGCTCTCCGGCAAGAAACTCTATGTTGTGGATGCCTTCTGTGGTGCCAACGAGGCTACTCACCTCGCCGTCCGCTTCATCCTCGAGGTGGCTTGGCAGGCTCACTTCATCAAGAACATGTTCATCCAGCCCACTGAGGCTGAGTTGGCTAACTTCAAGCCCAACTTCGTCATCTACAACGCTTCCAAGGCTAAGGTTGAGAACTACAAGGAGCTCGGCTTGAACAGCGAGACCTGCGTGGCCTTCAACACCACCAGCCGCGAGCAGGTCATCATCAACACTTGGTACGGCGGCGAGATGAAGAAGGGTATGTTCTCCATGCAGAACTACTACCTGCCCCTCCAGGGTATCGCCAGCATGCACTGCTCTGCTAACACCGACATGGAAGGCAATAACACCGCTATCTTCTTCGGCCTCTCCGGCACAGGTAAGACCACCCTCTCCACCGACCCGAAGCGCCTGCTCATCGGCGACGACGAGCACGGATGGGACGACGAGGGCGTCTTCAACCTCGAAGGCGGCTGCTACGCTAAGGTCATCAACCTCAGCAAGGAGAACGAGCCCGACATCTACGGCGCCATCAAGCGCAACGCGCTCCTCGAGAACGTCACCGTGGACAAGGACGGCAAGATCGACTTCGCCGACAAGAGCGTGACTGAGAACACCCGCGTCAGCTATCCCATCGAGCACATCGAGAAGATTGTGAAGAAGGTCAACGGCAAGAGTGCCGGTCCCGATGCCAAGAACGTCATCTTCCTCAGCGCCGACGCTTTCGGCGTGCTGCCTCCCGTCAGCATCCTGACCCCCGAGCAGACGAAGTACTACTTCCTCAGCGGCTTCACCGCTAAGCTCGCCGGCACAGAGCGCGGCATCACAGAGCCCACGCCTACCTTCAGCGCTTGCTTCGGCCAGGCATTCCTGGAGCTGCATCCCACGAAGTACGCCGAGGAGCTCGTGAAGAAGATGGAGAAGAGCGGCGCCAAGGCTTATCTGGTCAACACTGGCTGGAACGGCACTGGCAAGCGCATCAGCATCCCCGACACCCGCGGTATCATCGACGCTATCCTCGATGGCAGCATCCTGAAGGCTCCCACCAAGAAGATTCCTTACTTCGACTTCGAGGTGCCCACAGCTCTGCCCAACGTGAACCCCGCCATCCTCGATCCTCGCGACACGTATGCCAACGCCAGCGAGTGGGAAGAGAAGGCTAAGGACCTTGCCGCACGCTTCATCAAGAACTTCGGCAAGTACACCACCAATGAGGCTGGTAAGGCTCTCGTGGCTGCCGGTCCGAAGCTCTAATTAGCATTCGCATTACCGCGTTATAACGCTTAATGAGGGCTGTGTCATTCGCTTGACACAGCCCTTTCTTTTCCTCCTTCACCGCACCCTCCTCCTTGCCACTTCGCCGTTCCCTCCTCCTTGCCACTTCGCCGTTCCCTCCTCCTTGCCACCTCGCCGTTCCCTCCTCCTTGCCACTTCGCCGCTCCCTCCTCTTTGCCACTTCGCCGCTCCCTCCTCCTCTTTCCTTGCAACTCCCTTCTCCTTTGCCCCTACATTCTCTTTTGCCGCTCCATTCTTCTTTGTCACCTCATCCTCCTCTTTTTCCGCTTCACTCCCTGCTTCTCCTTCGCCTCGTCATAGGCCATTTCGCGTGTGACCTATATTGAAATAGATTTTCTCATGTATGAGAAACGTTTTTCTCACCTGTGAGAAAAACGGATGCACCATAGGGATAAAGCAAATCCCGCGTGTGGAAATCGGCTTTACCACACGCGGGATTTGATGAATGATGATAATCTTTAGGATTTCTTCTTGTTGCGTTTCTTGTCGGCTTCGCTGTCGTTGTAGCCGTAGCCATAGCCATAGCCGTAGCCGTAACCATAGCCGTAGCCATAACCATAGCGGCCGTAACCGTAGCCGTAGTGCTTCTTCTCCAACTTGGTGTCGTTGATGATGATACAGAGGCGGTTGAACTTGTTCTCCTTGTGGAGGCGTTCCAGCTCGGGCAGGTAGCGACGGTCGATCTTACCCTGACGGATGACATAGAGGGTGACTTCGGCGACGCGGTTCACAATACCGGCATCGGCAACAACCTGAGCAGGCACATTGTCAATGACGATGTAGTCGTAGATCTTCTTCAGTTCTTCTATCAGGAGATCCAGACGGTCGCTCATCAGCAGCTCCGAGGGGTTCGGAGGTGTGATGCCGGCCGGCAACATATCTACGTTGTACTCGGGGCACTCGGGGTAGCAGATGCGTGTGACATCGTCAATGGCGCCGCTGAGGAACGAGGTCAAGCCATCGCGGTGAGTAGAACCGGAGAGCTTACTGGTCGTACGCTTACGGATGTCGGTATCGACGAGGACAACCTTCTTGCCTGCCATGCCCAGCGTCACGGCGAAGTTACGTGAGATGAACGTCTTACCTTCACCAGGCATCGTGGAGGTGAACATCATGACGCGGGCATCCTTCTGAATGAAGTTCAGGCTGAAGCGGAGCATACGGAAAGCTTCGTTCAGGGTGTCGGTCTTCTGGTCGCCCACGAGAATCTCAGAGTCGCTGATGCCTTCCTTGCGGTGAGGAATCTCGCCCAGCACGGGGATGGTGGTGGCGGCCTCGACGTCCTTACGTCCGCGGATGCTCATGTTGAGCAGGTTGCGGATGTGGAAGTAGGCAAAGGGTAGGGCGATACCTATCAACAGCGCTACAAGCAGGATAATCCTGCTCTTAGGAGAGATGGGGGCATTTGAGCCAAAGGGCTGTTCCACGATGCGGATGTTGGCCTCGGTGACTGCCAACTGAAGGGCTGTCTCCTCGCGCTTGTTGAGCAGGTAGGTATAGAGGGTCTCCTTGATGGCCTGCTGGCGTGTGATGTCCAACGCCTGCTTCTCCTTGGAAGGCACGGAGGTGATGCGCTGGTTGATACGGTTCTCTTCCTGCTGTGCTCGACGCAGCTGTACATTCAGCGAGGTGAGGTAAGCCTGAGTCGAGGAGATGATGGTCTGGCGCATCTGGTGCAGGTTCGTATTGATCTGGGTGAACTTGGGGCTGTTCTCGCCCGTGTTGGCAGCCAGACGGTTACGCTCCAGCATCAGTGTGTTGTATGCCTGGATTTGTGACTGGATGGCGCCATCGGTGAGACCTACAAGTGTGGGGATGAGGTCGTTGCCCTTGGATTTGTCCTTCAATTCCGTCAGCAGGTACTGTACCACACCAATCTGCGACTCCAGCTGGATGCTGCGTTGCAGGGCCTGGTTACTCTGCTGCAGGTAGATGTTGGCATCACCCTGCACATCTACAATCTTATTGCTCTGCTTGAAGCTTGCCATCCGGCTCTCTACATCGTTCAGGTCTTTGCTGATGAGTTGGATGCGCTCGTTGATGAAGGCCGCAGTGCTCTCGGCGATGATGTTCTTATCGTCAATAATGCTCTGCTTGTACGCTTCGAGTACAGCGCTCAGGATGTCCTCGGCGCGGCGGATGTTCGTGTCCGTGCAGGTGAGGGCCACCAGTGTGCTCTGTTTGCTTATGGTGCTGGTCTTGAGTGAACCGCCATAGGCTCCTGCGGCAGCTGTAATCGTGTAACGGGTGAGCTGAATCTCCTTGCCGTCGAACTGCTTCAGGTATTGCTCGTCGGGAATCAGCACCACGGTGCCACAGTAGGGCACGGCCACGGAGTCGCCGAAGTTCACCGTCTTGTCGAAGTCGATTTCGGTCTTCACATCTGCGTGCTGAACCTCATATATACGTGCTTTATTGCCATTGATGGCTACGCGGAAGGTGAAGGGACGTGAGGTCTCGATGGAGTCGAACTCGGCAGTGAAGGGCTTCACGTCGTAGAGGTTGAGTGTCTTCAGGTTGTTGTGATAACCATAGTTGATATCCAACTTCAGCTTGCGCACCACTTCCTTCATGAGCTGGTGGCTCTGCAGGATATACACCTCATTCTCCACGCTCGTTCCCATCATGACACCGTTGAGCTGCATCAATGCGTCGTTGCCAGTGGCACGACGACCGCGGCCATCGTCATCCTTTACCAACATCACAGCCTGACGCTGGTAGATCTTGGGCTGTGTAGCCAAATAGAGTCGGCCTAAAGCCACACAAATGATGGCCGAGACCACAAACCATTTCCAGTTATAGACAAAGATATCGAGGATATCGCGCAAGGAGAGCATGCTCTCAGTCTCTTGCTGCTGTTCGGTCTGAATCGTTGTTGTATTATCCATAGATTCTTGAATGATGACAAATGGTTATTTGCTGAGTGAGAGCACGAGCGAGGTGATACTGATAATCATGCCCAGGAGGGTGGAACCTACGCCAAGCAAGGTATAGGCCGTGCTGCCCTTCACGCGTACAGACTTGTTCGGAGAGACATAGACGACATCGTTCTGCTGCAGGTAGTAGGCCGGTGAGTTGAAGACGCTGGCCTGATCGCGCAAATCGACTTCGTAGGTGACGCGCTTTCCGTTTTCCTCGCGAACAATGAGCACAGGAGCACGCTTACCGGAACTGTTCAGGTCGCCGGAACGGCCGATGGCCTCCAGCAGTGTCAGACGCTCACCTGTGAAGGTCTGCACACCAGGATTCTTCACATCACCCAGAATGGTGACCTTGAAGCTCATGATCTTGGTGTTTACGATAGCGTCTTTGATGCTGGCATCGTGAGTGGGGGTGCCGTTTCGGAGCATATCCTGAATCATGAGGCTCACTTCGCGTGTGGTCTTACCTTGTACCTTCAACTGGCCAAAGACGGGGAATGAGATTTCGCCGTTCTGCTGCACGGTGAAATAAGTTACACCGGCTGTGGTGTTTGATGTTGAAGTATAAGAGCCACCGCGTTCACCGGTGCCGGTACCAATCAAGGTGTTGTTGTTGAACGGGGCAATCAGCTCGGGATCCTGTGAAGTCACGGAGATGGCCAACTGGTCATCGGGTTGGATCTTCAGCTCGAAAGCCTGCTGGATTTCTTGTGGCACGACATATACGGTGTCTGCGCCCTGCAGGTAGATGATGTGCTTGTCTGAGATGCAGCCCGTGAACATCACGGTGGCCATGAGCATCGCAAGCACCAGGGTCATGGATTTCTTCATGATTCTATTTTGTCTTTTTAGGATTTTACACTCCATTCGGGCGGCAAAGTTACGCAAAAATATGCAATCCGGCATAAAAAAAGTGAAAAAATGTTGGCTGGTTGCCGCAAAATGGCTACCTTGCGGCCCGAAAACCAAAAAAACGAACATTTTGAGACGTCTTTTCATCTCTATATCATTCTTTTTGTGTGTCCTACCGCAGGGCTTCTCGCAACCAGCTACGCGACAACGTGGCAACGCCTCTTATTATGCTGATCGCTTCCATGGACGCCTCATGAGCAATGGAAAACCTTATCATCGCGACAGCATGACTTGCGCCCATCTGCGCTATCCCTTAGGCACATGGCTGCATGTCCGTAATCTTTCCAATGGCCGCGAGGTAAATGTGCAGGTCACAGACCGTGGCCCATACTCCCGTAAGTTCGTCATCGACCTCTCGCGAGCAGCAGCCCGGGAACTGGATATCATCACTTATGGCTTCCGTCAGGTGGAGATTACTCCGTTCATTCCCGCGCGCGTTCCTTATTTAATAGAGCCCTCCAGTGAGCGCCCGGAGTTAAGCCTGGGCTTCAGTGATGACGAGGATTTCTTCAAGCCCTACAAGATTGATGACTCATTGCGTGAGGTGCTGCATAATGACACGACGCTGTTGCATCGGGTGAAGCGGATCAAGAAATTAGCTAAATAACAAGAAAGGCGAGCCTGCTGGCTCGCCTTCCTTTTCTATGATAGTTTCAGTTTATTTGACAGAAACCTTAGATACGTTTCTCACGTTCGGCCATTTGAAAGTAAACTTTCATGGCACTTACTTAATCGAAACCTTTTTGCCGTTGATGATATAGATGCCACCACGCTGTACCTTCTCAACCTTGCGGCCGGAGAGGTCGTAGATGTCAGCCTTCTCGCCTTGAGTAGCGATAGCCTTGATACCGACGGGAGCGCCGTTCTCATAGACCTCAATGAAGCGGATGACAATCATCTCGTTGGACGCTGCAATCTGCTCTTCACCCTTCATCAGGCTAATGCCTCTGAGGGTGATGCTCTGGATGAACGGATAGTCTGTACCGAAGATGTCCTCAGCCAGCGTAACCTCCTCAGCCAACGGGAGCGCGATATTTTCCTTCATGTATGGAGGATTCTCGTTTGTACCCAATGTAAAGTTCTTGTCGCTCCAGCGACTTGCAAAGATCGCGGCGATGTTCAGGGTGATATCCTCGGGATTGTAGCCATTAGCTTCCAGGTTCTCCGTGCTGACGGTGAGCTTGAGGGCTGATCCAGCTTCAACAGTGGTGAATTCTGCCTGTGTGCCACTTGCGATGTTGGGGGTCACTGTGAATGCAACAGCGGGAACAGGAGCCAGCTTCTCAATCTTGAAGCTCTGCCATACAGTCCAGTGGTCGCCAGTGGTGTTGTCAGTGGTGAGACCGATTTCAATCTCACCGGCCTCTGCCATGGTGAACTTAACCTCATTCACGCCATTGCCTGCGTTGAACCAAGCGGCAGCCTGTCCGCGGTTATTGGCTTCGTCAGTCGTAGCTTGAGCGATGGTCTTCTGAGCATCACCAGCATAAACTACACCGGCCATATTTGTGCGCTGCAGAGCAACGACAGTGAGCTTGTAGTCACCAGCGGGCAGGGTGATGGTCTGGTGGAATG
>SUYG01000031.1:0-13933 GCA_015060555.1 Prevotella sp. | reverse complement strand
TGGCCACCGAGAGGAAGAAGTTGCACAGGCGTTTGATGAGACCTCGGAACTCACTGTCGCTCAACACCGTGCACAGATACAGCAACAGGCGCAGCATCGTAGAGCATTGCATGTGCAGCAGTTTGTCCGCTGTCAACATCTTAGGGCTGAAATGTCCGTCGCGGCACACCGTCTCTTTCGTGAGTCCGATGGCCGGATCCTTGAACAAGCTGAGGATCATCTCAGCAATCTCATGTAGAAAATCGTTTTCCGTAATCATGATTTTTTATTTAAAACCATGCAAAGTTACGGACTTCTCAACAAACCCTCTTCCCTGCGCGGAAGGGAGGTGGGATGGTGGCCCCCTCTAAATCTCCCCGAGGGGAGACTTGTGGAAGCAGATGGAATGGTTTAAGGGTTCATGGTTAAGGATTCATGGTTCATGGTTAATGGTTCAAGATTCAAGATACCTTTCACTTTTCATTTATTTTTTCCCGATTGTGAGTTTTTTTGCGAAGCCATAGTCGATTAAGCGTTATTTAGAGGGCTAGCGTGCAGAAAAAGTTCGCAAAATTTGCGAATATTGAAAAAAGGCAGTACCTTTGCCGCGAGATTTGCATTGAATATGGAAATATCGTTTGAAAAGGACTATCTGCGTGAACTGTTCTACGACGGCGTGACGAGTGATAAACAGCTTCGCTATCAGCTAGATATCGTAAAGAGGTATGTGCGCGTGGTGAATATCCTTGACTCGGTTGATCAACCTATAGATCTTTTCCGCTATCGTTCGCTACACTACGAAAAACTTGTAGGCGACAAAGCGGGGCTTGAGTCTGTACGGGTGAACAATCAATACCGCATAGAGTTCAAGACATCGGCGGAGGGAGATATTACCATTTGCAGTATCACGGATCTTTCGAACCATTATAAATAGAAGACGTATATGGGAAATTTAGGTTATGGCGCATTCGCCACACATCCGGGCGAAGTGCTGAAGGACGAAATAGAGGAGCGCGGCATCAGTCAGCGACAGCTGGCCGAGAGCATGGGGCTTACTTATTCGGTTGTTAACGAAATCCTTAACGCCCATCGCCCTCTTACGGCCAAGACTGCCTTGATGTTTGAGGCAGCTCTTGATGTGCCTGCCGACTCACTGATGTACTTGCAGACGAAGTACAATATGCAGACAGCCCGCAAGGATTCTGTCCTGACGGGCATGCTGAAGGATATCAGGAAAGTAGCGGCATTATTCTAATTTCCCACATTTGTAAGCGAAAAGCGCATGGAACAGAAAATTACAGGCAGCGAGGCGCTGATGCTGGCGCTGAAGGGGGAGGGCGTGAAGACCATCTTCGGTTATCCCGGCGGCAGCATCATGCCCGTCTATGATGCCCTCTATGACTTCACGCGAGGCGAGAAGAAGGCGTTTGACCATATCCTCGTGCGCCACGAACAGGGTGCCACACACGCCGCCGAGGGCTTCGCACGCGTCAGTGGCGAGGTGGGCGTGGCCATCGTCACCAGCGGCCCTGGTGCCACGAATACCCTCACGGGCGTTGCCGACGCGATGATAGACTCCACGCCCATCGTGGTCATCGCGGGGCAGGTGCCCATCACAGCCCTTGGCACAGATGCCTTCCAGGAGGTCGATCTCGTGGGCGTGGCGCAGCCGATCTCTAAATGGAGCTATCAGATTCGCCATGCCGAGGACATCGCGTGGGCTGTGAGCCGTGCGTTCTACATCGCGCGCAGCGGCAGACCCGGCCCCGTGGTGCTGGACTTCGCGAAGAACGCGCAGACGGAGATGGTGGCGTTCGCGCCGCAGAAAGTGGATTTCGTGCGCTCCTATGTGCCTTATCCCAAGCTGAAGATGAACCATGTGCAGGAGGCTGCCGACCTGATCAACCAGGCGGAGCGGCCGCTGGCGCTGGTGGGGCAGGGCGTGGAACTTGGCAACGCACAGGACGAGCTCATCGCCTTCCTGGAGAAAGCCGATATCCCCGCAGGCCGCACGATGCTGGGGCTGTGTGCGCTGCCCAGCGACCACCCGCTGAATGTGGGTATGCTCGGGATGCACGGCAACTACGCCGTGAACCTGAAAGAACAGGAGTGCGACGTGCTCATCGCCATCGGTATGCGCTTCAGCGACCGCGTCACAGGCAGCCTGAAGACCTATGCCAAGCAGGCGAAGGTCATCCATCTGGACATCGACAAGAGCGAGATGAACAAGAACGTGAAGGTCACGGTGCCCGTCGTGGGCGACTGCAAGGAGTCGTTGCCGGCACTCACGGCCCTCATCCATAAGGCCGACCACAGCGCGTGGCGCGCCTCCTTCAAGGCGCTCGACGAGAAGGAGCGCGCGAGGGTCATCGAGCCCGCCATCCATCCCACTGAGGGCCCACTGCTGATGGGCGAGGTGGTGAACGCAGTGGCTGAGGCCACCAAGGGCGACGCCGTGCTGGTGACGGACGTGGGTCAGAACCAGCTCTTTGCCACCCGCTACTTCAAATATCCCAAGCGCCGCAGCCTCTGCACCAGCGGTGGCCTGGGCACCATGGGCTACGGTATGCCCGCCGCCATCGGCGCCACCTTCGGCGCTCCCGGCCGCACCGTGTGCTGCTTCATGGGCGACGGCGGCTTCCAGATGTGCATCGAGGAGCTCGGCACCATCATGGAACAGCAGGCTCCCGTGAAGATGATTCTCATGAACAACAACTATCTGGGCAATGTGCGCCAGTGGCAGGATATGTTCTGGAACCGACGCAAGTCGTTCACGCGCATGAAGAACCCCTGCTATGAGCTGATTGCCAAGGGCTACGGCATCCCCTACGAGGCCGTCACCGACCGCAAGGATCTGGCTGCCGCCGTGGCAAGGATGCTGGCCACCGCAGGGCCCTATATCCTGGAATGTGGCATCAAGGAGGACGACGACGTGCTGCCCATGACACCTCCGGGTAAGAGCGTGGAGGAGATGCAGCTGGGGACTCTCCCCCCTGCCCCTCCCTATAAAGGAGGGGAGTAATTACCGGTCAAGAATGGACATATCAAAGAATATTCATTTTGATGAAAGAGAATCATATATGAATAAGATACCAAGTAGTCAAATACATTCCACTCCCTCTCTATATCTCTATAAAGGAGGGGAGTAATTACTGGTCAAGAATGGACATATCAAAGAATATTCATTTTGATGAAAGAGAAGCATATATGAATAAGAAACCAAGTAGTCAAATACATTCCACTCCCTCCCTATAAAGGAGGGGAGTAATTACCGGTCAAGAATGGACATATCAAAGAATATTCATTTTGATGAAAGAGAAGCATATATGAATAAGATACCAAGTAGTCAAATACATTCCACTCCCTCCCTTATAGGGAGGGCGGGGGGAGAGTCTTTATATACCATTTTGGTCTTCTCCGAGAACCTCGCCGGTATCCTGAACCAGGTGACGGCCGTCTTCACGCGCCGACAGGTGAACATCGAGAGCCTGAATGTATGCGCCAGCTCCACGCCTGGCGTGCACAAGTACACCATCACATGCTACTGCACTGAGGAGATGGCGAAGGTGCTGAAGGCGCAAATCGAGAAGCGCATTGATGTGCTGCAGGCGCGCTACTACACCGACGACGAGATATTCCTGCAGGAGACGTCGCTGCTGAAGATTTCGACGCCCGCCGCGATGGAGAACCCCGAGGTGTGCCGCATCGTGCGCCACCATGGAGCACGCATTGTGGAGGTGAACCCCACCTACATGGCAGTCGAGAAGACGGGCACGACAGAGGAAATCCTCTCCCTCTTCAATGCCCTCAACAGCCTCGATGTCGTCCGTCAGTTCGCCCGCTCCGGCCGCATCTGTATCACAAGAGGTACACGTGAGGAGCTGGATGAGTATTTGGAGGAGAGGGAGAAGGAGAAGAGGGAGACTCTCCCCCCGCCCTCCCTTTAAGGGAGGGAGCGGTCACCTTTCAAGAATCGGATTCATTTTTATTATTGATTAGAAATGGATTTTCATTGGTCGTCCCCTGACAGATACGAGATACTGAAGGGTTTTGCTAAGGAAAACAGGAAGAATCAGACGGTGGCAGAGTCGGTCCTTTGGGAGGCGTTGCGCACACTTGATGTAGGTACGCGTTTTAATCGTCAATTTATCATTGGAGATTATATTGTAGATTTCGTATCTCAGCGCGAAGGACTCATTATCGAAGTCGATGGAGGTTACCATGCAGAGCGACAGCAACAGGAAAATGATGCTATGCGTGAACAGTTCTTAGAACAAATGGGCTTTCATGTGATGCGTTTCACGAATAAAGAAGTTCTCTATGACTTGGACAATGTGTTGCAGCAAATAGAAAATTATTTCCAATAATCATCAAAATAGGATATTACTTTCCAATGCATATCAATAACTCAGATAGTAATAGCTCCCTCCCTTATAGGGAGGGCGGGGGGAGAGTCTCCACTTATCGTTTTAGCGTTGAACCCTTCCACGTGGATTTCACGGGTCACTTGTTCCTTGGCGTGCTGGGCAACCACCTGTTGAACGCCGCAGGCAGGCACTCGCATGACAGAGGGTGGGGCATTGACCAACTGAACGAGCGGCACTACACATGGGTGCTGTCCCGCCTGAGCATCGAGCTCACTGAGATGCCGGCACAGTATGAGCATGTGGAGGTGGAGACATGGGTGGAGAGCGTCATGAAGCTGTTCACCGAGCGTAACTTCCTTATCCGCAATGCCGATGACGGCCGCATCTATGGCTACGCCCGCAGCATCTGGGCGATGATAGATGTGGAGACGCGCCAGCCCTCGAACCTCCTGGAACTCAAGGACGGCGACATCCTCAACTATGTCATCCCTGCCGAGGAGAAGCCGTGCCCGATTGCCAAGTTCGGCCGCACCGTTCGCTTCTCCAATGAACCCTACCGTGCCATCCCTACTTACTACTCCGACGTGGATATCAACGGCCACATCAACAGCGTGAAATACATCGAGCATATCCTCGACCTCTTCCCTCGTGAACAGTTTGAACATCATTTCATACACCGCTTCGATATAGCCTATAAAACAGAGTCTTATCTTGGCGATACGCTCACGTTCTTTACAGAGGAGGTTCCGGAGGAAGGGTGTGCCACAGCCTCCACACACGTTGAGATCCGTAAGCACGTAGGCGTAGCCGAGAAGCCGGCAGGAGAGGTTGTCGTACAGGCCAAAGTCCAATTTAAAAATACTTAAAGAAAAGAAAGATGAAAACAATGACTAAGCTGGCTGCGTTTTTTGCAGCTTCAGTATTGGTGTTTGCTGCTTGCAGCAAGGATGAAGAGAAGTCAGACCCTGTAGTGCCGGAACCTGAACCACCGTCTTCCAACACCGCAGCCCGATATAATGTCACCAGCGAGGGTGGCTTGATTGACTTCGTGGAAATAGTCCCCACCACCGGCAACTACATCGTGGGTGAGCGTCAGGCTGCTTCCGGTGTCAAGACACGTGCCGACAAGGATGTGGTGCGCGTGGTAGAAGGTAAATTTACCGCGAAAGAAGGCAATGAGTATCAGCTGAATGGTTGGGGAACAGTCATCGTAAAGTTCAACGAGGCCGGCGATGGTTTCCTGCTGAGCGCAACTCCCACTGATGGCGCGACGGTGGAACTGCCCGTAACGCTGCAAAAATCGATTGCCTATGATGCTACTACAACCCAGATGAGTGCTGCGTGGGAGCTGGCTACCGTACGTATAGATTTGAAAGTCCTCAGTTCAAAATTTGACAGGGAATGTACCCTTGAAGAACTGCCGCAGTTGCAGGAGGACTTGATATCTTTCTTTGAGGAGGTCGTAGATGATCTCCCCGAAAGTATTCGCGAATCCGTTGACATCTACGAGATGGCTGATTTTAGCGACCTCGCCTCGAATCCCTTATTCTTTAACCAAGTCCGGTTTACCACCACGGGAACAGCAATCACGAAGCGTCCCGAGGAATGTGTCGTGGCGAACTGGAGGTGGACAGAACCAGGGAAGTCTTTCGTCATCTCATTCCCCGATCAAGAGGACAACACTGCCGGCGTCTCCTTCCGCAATGACCAGCTCTGCATAGAGCCGGTTATCCCGCAAGTGGAGGAGATCAAGGAGCGTATGGGTGCTTTTGTGGCGCTGGCATTCAGCTGCCGTGTCTTTGCTTACCTTGACAAGGTGAACTAAGCGCTACCTTCTGAAGGTGGAAAGAATGCATCGTATAGATGAATCCATCATGATGGATTGATGAATCCATCATGATGGATTGATTATTCGTTCATGATGGAATAATCAAAAGTGTACACCCTTCCGGACGATACATCATGGTCTTGGAACTGATTCATATCAACAAAAGACGGGGCTCATAGTAAATAAAGGGCGGCGTTGTGCCGCGCTTTGAGAGAAAATGCTTATCTTTGCGCAGCAATGAGCCAATGAGGCTACTGAGGCTACTGAGGCCAATGAGGCTACTGAGGCCAATAGGGCCAATAAGGCTAATGAGGCCTTTCCAAGACCAATTCTTTAAACTAAAACAATATGGCAAAAATGAATTTTGGCGGTGTCATTGAAGAAGTCATGACCCGCGAGGAGTTTCCCCTTGAGAAGGCACGTGAGGTGCTGAAGAACGAGACCATCGCTGTGCTCGGTTATGGCGTGCAGGGCCCTGGACAGGCCTGCAACCTGCGCGACAACGGTTTCAACGTCATCGTAGGCCAGCGTCCCGGCAAGACCTACGAGAAGGCTGTTGCTGACGGCTGGGTTCCCGGTGAGACGCTGTTCTCCCTCGAGGAGGCTGCTGAGCGCGGCACCATCGTATGTCTGCTGCTCTCCGACGCTGCTCAGATGCAGCTGTGGCCTACCATCAAGCCCCATCTCACGGCAGGTAAGACACTCTACTTCTCGCATGGCTTCGCCATCACCTGGAACGACCGCACAGGTGTGGTTCCTCCCAAGGACATTGATGTCATCATGGTGGCTCCCAAGGGTAGCGGCACCAGCCTCCGCACCATGTTCCTCGAAGGTCGCGGCCTAAACAGCAGCTATGCCATCTACCAGGATGCCAGCGGCAAGGCTTTGGAGAAGGTGCTGGCTTTCGGCATTGGTATCGGCAGCGGCTACCTCTTCGAGACGACCTTCCAGCGCGAAGCTACCTCCGACCTCACCGGTGAGCGCGGTTCTCTGATGGGTGCTATCCAGGGTCTGCTTTTGGCTCAGTACGAAGTGCTGCGCGAGAACGGCCACACACCCTCCGAGGCTTTCAACGAGACCGTCGAAGAGCTCACACAGAGCCTGATGCCTCTCTTTGCTGCCAAGGGTATGGACTGGATGTATGCCAACTGCTCCACCACCGCCCAGCGTGGTGCCCTCGACTGGATGGGTCCGTTCCACGATGCCATCAAGCCTGTGGTTGAGAAACTCTATGCCAGCGTGAAGGCTGGTCACGAGGCTCAGATCTCCATTGACAGCAACAGCAAACCCGGCTACCGCGAAGGCCTTGAGAAGGAGCTCGCTGCCCTGCGCGATAGCGAGATGTGGCGTACCGCAGCTGTTGTACGTCAGCTTCGTCCGGAGAACAACTAAGGAATTAGATCTAAAGGATTCTCCTAGACCCTCCCCCCAGCCCCTCCCTTGCAGGGAGGGGAGTAGTTACTACCAAGAATGGAGATTAAAACCATTTCTCAAATAGATTCTACTCCCCTCCCTGCAAGGGAGGGGCAGGGGGGAGGGTCTGCTGTTGGAGGGTCTGTTGTTGGAGGGCCTGTTGTTGGAGGGTCTGCTGTTGGAGGGTCTGCTGTTGGAGGGCCTTCCTATCTCCATCCCCTTTCCTGGCAGGGCGAACCCATGCCCACTCAATTTACCTTCCCCTTCCGCTACACACCACATCCTCTGTGCCGGAAGGCGGCGCTCATCGTGCAGGATAAGCTGCGGGAGATGGGCGTGAGGGAAGGGAAGATGTATGGGGTGCTGGTTTGCAAAATACAAAATACAACAAATGAAATAGAGAATTCCGGTGAATTTAGCGCGGAGACTATAGATGGACTGGAAAGTCTCCCCTTAGGGGGAGATATAGAGGGGCCTATTTATTTTCTTGCCGCCTATTCCGGTCAGCTGAAAGGGAGCTACAATTATCCGTGGTTTGTACCGCCCGTGGTGGATTATCTGGATCCTGAGAGCCATTTCCAGAAGGAACAGGCTGAAATCATGGCACTGAGCGAGGAGATGGAAACGCTCAGAAACAGCGAAGAGGTGAGGGCAACGAGGGCGGCGCTGGAACTGATGACAAGCGAACGCCAGCAGGCCATAGATGAAGCCAGGCGCGTGTACGAAGCGTCGCGCAACAATGCGCTGCGTGGCAACGCAGATTACATCCGAATGCGTCAGCATCAGAAGGCGGACATACAACGTGCAAAGCATCTCCATGCGGGCGAGATTGCGCAAGCTGAAGGCCTGATGGCCGGTTATCACTTCAGACATCGACAGTTGTACGCAGAGCGCAAGCAACGCAGCGAGGCCTTGCAGCAATGGCTCTTTGAGCAATTTGAGTTTTTGAATGCGAGAGGGGAGAGAAAAAGAATAATTGAGATTTTTCATAATGATTCTCTTCGTGATATTCCTTCAAATGTAATAACTCCCTCCCTACAGGGGGGGGCGGGGGGGGGGTCTTTGATCCCATCCGGTGCTGGTGAGTGCTGTGCGCCGAAACTGCTACAGACAGCCTACAAGCTGGGCTTACAGCCGTTGGCTATGGCCGAGTTCTGGTGGGGACCATCTACCCCTGGGCATTACAAGGAGCCTGGCGCTTTCTTTCCTGCCTGTCACAGCAAATGCCGCCCCATCCTGACTTTCATGCTGCAAGGACTGAACGTGGAACCCGACCCGGCGCTACATTACGAGCAGACGCTGAAGCCTGTGCGAGTGGTGTGGGAGGATGAGCACCTGGCCGTCATTGAGAAACCCGAGGGCTGGTGCAGCATTCCGGGCAAGAGCGACCAGGCGAACCTCTTCGACGAGGCACTTCGCCTGTGGCCAGCCATCGAGGGCAGCGTCATCGTACACCGTCTGGATCAGGACACCTCGGGCATCATGGTTCTTGCCAAGAACGCCCGCGTCCACCGGGCCCTCAGCCAGCAGTTTGAACGCAGGGAGATAAAGAAGCAGTACGTAGCGATATTGGAGACCTACCCCCAAACCCCTCCCATGAGGGAAGGGAATGAACTGCCCGTAGAAGGTGATAGCCAAAAAAGAATCCCTTCACGGGGAAATATAGAGGGATGTGTTGCCTTACCCCTTGCGCCTAATAGGGAAGATTTGCCCCGGCAGCGGGTGGATTGGGAGCATGGCAAGGAGGCGGTGACACTGTACGAGGTCATCGGACAGGAAGAAAAAGGTACGCGCGTGAGGTTCTATCCACAGACAGGTCGCACCCATCAGCTAAGGGTTCATGCGGCAGCTAAGGAAGGGCTGAATGCTCCGATTGTGGGCGACAGACTCTACGGCCATGTCGCAGACCGCTTGTACTTACATGCCGAAGCGCTTGACTTCACGCATCCCGTGACGCACGAAAGGATGCACTTCGAGGCGCCGGCACCGTTCTGAGGCGCTTACTGATTGTTCAGCTTCTCCATATTGTCGTGCGCCATCTTCAGGAAATCCTTGACGTAGGTGTCATTCAGGAAGCGCGGTGAGCCGAGTGCTTCCAGCTCTTCGATTTGCGGGTTGAGCATCGGGTAGGGGAGGCCCGAGGTGACAATCATGAAGACTCCGGGGGCCAGCACATTATCCATGTTGTCCTTGATGAAACGCGTCACCAGCTCGTCCTCCTGTGCCGTCAAGGCTGCAGCCTCCTGATTGAGCTGCATGAGGATCTCATGGTGGTCGTAGCCCTCTAAAATCATGCGACTCTCACGACGTGGCAGTTCGGCGAGTTGCATGTCCAGTTCTGTCTTGCGCTGGATGAAGGCGCGCAGCGTATCATTCAGTGCAGAGCCCACGACCTTGTGCTCATTCTCGTTCAGCGTGATGGTCAGTGGGTTCTCATCGATTACGACGGGCATCAGGCTCTGCTCTTCAAGGAAGAGAAAGGCCATGACGGTGGAGTCGGTGGCGTTGCCGGTGAAGTGGAACTTGCCGTGGGTGATGCTGGCGGAATCTATGGCCTGCAGGTCGCCGTTCTCATAGACGCGAAGGTAGAGGGTGCGGCCTTCCAGCTCCGGCAGGGAGGTCTCGCCTTGGATGTCCAGTTGATCCTTGCAGCCGGTCAGCGCCAGCGCACAGAAGAGTGAGAGTGCGTATAACGTTCGTTTCATAATGTTCAGTCATTAGGGTCGTAGGTGCCTTCAGGCGTCGGTTCCGACACCGCTTCCAGGCGGCTGGCGATGATGTCGTAGGCCTGTTGCATCACCTCGCGTTCAGCAGCGCCGGCAGCCTCCTCGCTTTCGGCCTTACGTGGCTCGATGGCGGGGTGGATGATGAGCGAGAGGGGGTGCCATTTTACGAAATTGACATAGCCCTTCGAGCGCGGTAGCACCTCGAAAGAACCGTTGATGGTGATGGGCAGCAGCGGCAGCTGAAGTTCGTCGGCCAGCTGAAAGGCGCCACGCTTGAACTTGCGCAGACGGCCATCCCAGGAGCGGGCACCCTCGGGGAATACCACCAGCGACACGCCGTCCTGCAGCACCTGACGGGCACGGTCGTGTGTCTCCTTCATCTTCTTCGGACCGCCTTTCTGATCGACAAAGATGAAGCCGGCGCTCTCGCAGGCCTTGCCGATGAAGGGCATCTTCCGCAACTCAGCCTTCATCATCCATTTGAAATGGCGGTTCAGGAAACCATAGACGAGGAAGATGTCGAAAGCCCCCTGATGGTTGGGGATGATAACGTAGCTCTGCAGGGGATCCATGTGCTCGCGACCCTCGACGTGAACGGGAAGGAAGAGCAGCCGAATCATGACAATGGACCAAAGTTTGCCGGGGTAGTAGCTCCAGAAGGAGGCATTGCCCACCGAGCATCCGATGGTCGTCATCAGTGCTGTCAGGAGCGTCAGCAACAGCAGCACGGGTGAGATGAGGAGCTGGTAGAGAAGATAGAGGTATTTCATTCTTTCTTGAGTTCTGCGGGAATACGGAATGCGGTGTAGAGCTGCAGGATGCAGGCCACCGTGAGGCACACCACCCACTCATTGCGACGTGCAAAGCCAAAGTCTCCCACCTGCATAATCATGCAGCAAGCGGTGCAGAGGAAGGCGATGCCGCCCAGTAGCTGCTGGCGGCGCAGACGACGGATGATGAAACTCTGGCCCTCGTAGCGCTGCAGCATCTGCAGTGGCACGAAGACCACTGCGCCCAGCGTGAACAGCACCGTCCCCCACAGCGGGAACAATAGGAAGACGGCGGCACCGGCGAGCATCAGCACGGCGGCGCCTTGTAGCAGGATGAGCTGGAGAGGGGTGAGCTGTTTCATCGTGTGGCGTTTAGTCTTCCTCTTCTACGTAAACGAAGATGTCCTCGTTGGGACGTTTCATAAAGTAGCGCTCTCGTGCCATGCGTTCTACGGCCTTGGGGTCGTTCTCCAATGCCTGCAACTCCAGGGATTCGGCATCGTACTGTGCCTGATATTTGTCTATCTCGCGCTTCAAGTTGCCGATTTCTACGCGGCGCTGGTAGCGTGTGTAGAGGCTGTTCTCATCGAAGAGCCCGATGATGAAGAGGAAAATCACAATAGCGACGGCATATTTATGGCGTCGGATGAAGTTCCAAAAGGTGAAAAAATGTTCCATGTTCCTTATTTTCTGCTTTTCTGGGTGCGAAGGTACACATTTCATCGAAAAGAGAAAAAAGAAAGCGTGAAAAATTGCAATCCGTTGAAAGTTTTTTTGTCTTAACTCCGTTCTATCAATCTTTTTTTGTAATTTTGTCCCGAACTTTAAACCATCAACTCTCAACTTTCAACTAAACAATGTCCGATTACATTGTATCAGCGCGCAAATACCGTCCGATGACTTTCGACAGCGTGGTGGGGCAGAGCGCCATAGCCACGACGCTGAAGAATGCCATCAAGGCGAACAAGCTCGCTCATGCCTACCTTTTCTGTGGGCCGCGCGGTGTGGGAAAGACCACCTGTGCCCGCATTTTCGCTAAGACCATCAACTGCCTCAATCTGCGCGACGACGGCGAGGCCTGCAACGAATGTGAGTCCTGCAAGGCTTTCAACGAAGGACGTTCACTGAACATCCATGAGCTGGATGCCGCCTCTAACAACTCTGTTGAGGATATCCGCAACCTCATCGATCAGGTTCGTATCCCGCCGCAGATTGGAAAGTACAAGGTGTTCATCATCGACGAGGTTCACATGCTCTCCACCTCCGCCTTCAACGCTTTCCTGAAGACGCTGGAGGAGCCGCCCGCCCATGCTATCTTTATCCTCGCCACCACCGAGAAGCACAAGATTCTGCCCACCATCCTCAGCCGCTGTCAGATCTATGACTTCCAGCGTATGAGCGTAAGCGATACCTTAAAGCATTTGGCTTATGTAGCTGAGAAAGAGGGCTATCAATTTGAGCCTGCTGCGCTCAATGTCATTGCTCAGAAAGCTGATGGCGGTATGCGCGATGCCCTCAGCATCTTTGATCAGGTGGTGAGTTTCACAGGCGGTGACATCACCTACCAGCGCGTCATCGAGAACCTCAATGTCCTCGACTACGACTACTACTTCCGCCTCGTGGACTTGATGCTGGAACAGAAGATCAGCGAGAGCCTGCTGCTCTATAATGAGATATTGGGCAAGGGCTTCGAGGGTGCTCCCTTCATCAGTGGGTTGGCCAGCCATCTGCGCGATGTGCTCGTCAGCAAGGATCCTCAGACGGCATCGCTCCTGGAGGTCAGCGACGACATCCGTCAGCGCTATGTGGAGCAGGCCCAGCGCTGCAAGGTGAAGTGGCTCTACCGCGTCATCCGTCTTTGCAACGACTGCGACCAGGCCTACCGCACCAGTCGCAACAAGCGTCTGCAGGTGGAGCTCACCCTCATCGAGTGCGCTCAGGCGGTGGGTGATGACGATGCCAGTGCGGGGCGTCGCCCTGTACGTATCTTAAAACCCATCTTTAGCCCCGCCCCCCTCGCCGCTGCGAAGGAGGTGGCCGGCATTGTGTCGCCCAAGGTGGCTGACACTGCAACACCGAAGGTAGCACCTGCAGCACCCAAGACCGTTCCTTCGGGCATACCTTTAGAAGCTACCGCTCCGAAACGCATGACCATTAAGCTCAACACGTTGAGCCCCTCCATCCATCACCAACCTGCCGTGCAGCGCAATGTGAAGGCCGCGCCCGTGGTCGAGGTGGCACCGATGGAGCAGATGTCCCGCCCCGTGAAGACCGAGGAGTTCATGATACAATGGCAGGCCTTCGTCCAAACCATGCCGAAGGAAGAGACTGCGTTGGCGCAGCGCATGAAAATCATGCAGCCCTCCTTCCTCAACGATGAGAATACACAGGTTGATGTGCCCGTTGAGAACGATGAGATTCGTGCGATGATGGAGGGACTCATCGAGCGTCTTCATGCGTTCTTGCGTGAACGCTTGCAAAACAGCTTTATCAACATCAGTTTCTCTGTGCCGGAGCGAGACGAGGAGAAACCGGTTACCTTCAGCAAGACCGACCAGCTTAAACACATGTGTAATCTCAACCCCTCGCTCATCAAGCTGGGAAAGACCTTCAAGCTGGAACTCGCATAAACTGCGATCCTCTTACATTTAACTTTCACCACAGATTACACGGATTACACTGATTTCTTGTCCTCTAGCTTTTAATTTTGATGTTATAGTACCACAGATTGCACAGATTTAACAGATTCGTAAGCACTTGTATTCATTAATTGAAATACATATTTCACAGATTAGGGCGGCACGCTACGCGGGTGCCGAGCGCGATGTTAGAAAGAATTAATGGTCATTA
>SUYG01000030.1:0-7296 GCA_015060555.1 Prevotella sp. | reverse complement strand
GTGCCGGGCTGCAGGTTGCCGAGGTTTCCGGCGGGCGAGAAGAATATCCAGTCTATATCCTGCTCCTTCATGAGCGTATTCAGGTAGAACTCGCCAAGGCTCTTCACGCCGGGCAGCCACGACTCGGGCAGTGTCCCCGTGTCAACAAGGCGTACACCGGGCTTTACGAACAGTGTACCAGCCCCACCGACAATCAGCAGTCGGCGCACACCGGCCTGTTTTGCACCCTCGACAATCTTCGGATAGTTCTCCAGCGTTTCCTCATACTGGCGTGGATTCGCCCAGCCGGGATTGTAGGCACTGATGACAGCATCCTTGCCTTTAGCCAAAGCAGCCAGTTCGGCAGGATTGGTAGCATCGGCCACCACATACTCTATCAGGTCATTCTTCACCTTCACACTGTCCATGTTGCGTACGATAGCCGTAACTTTGTGACCTCTGGAAACCAACTCGTTCAGGATAGCATTGCCTACGAAACCCGTTGCACCGATTAAAACTACATTCTTTGCCATAATTCTTCTTGTTTTTATTGTTAATACTTTTGTTTCGACGGTGCAAAGGTACTAACTTTCGGTAACTGCTGCAAGAAGGCACCAAAAAGTGGCTTACTTACTTTTTTGTTAGAATTGCTGAAATACAGGTATTTTCTTTAATCATAAAAAATGTTAAAGATTAAAATTATTGTCTATGTGCAATTTACTACTTCAGAAATTTGCTAACTTTCGGAAGGCTTTGTACCTTTGCACTCGGATTTAAAAATAGTCAAACATATGCGTAAGATAAATCGAGCAATAGACGAGAAATACAAAGCGTGCCCCATACGCAACGTAATAGAAAAGTTTGGCGACAAGTGGTCGCTGTTGGTGCTATATCATCTCAACGAGCGTGGCACCATGCGTTTCAACGATCTGGGGCGTGACATGTCTGACTGTTCGCAGAAAATGTTATCACAAACGCTGAAACGTCTGGAACAGATAGGTCTTGTAGCTCGTCAAGTCTATCCAGAGGTCCCTCCACGGGTTGAATACTCCATCACTGAATTGGGCAAAAGTCTCATGCCCCATGTCATCGGTTTGATGGAATGGGCTACTCAAAACTTTGAGAATATTGTTAGAAATGAGGGTGATCTATAAGGACGAGGTTTTTATCATTTAGAATTAAAGGAGTCCTTTTTCCGCTTCTGGAATTTGGACTCTCTTTCTTTTGGACAGCAAATACTGTTGTAACACTGATGATTTTAAACTGCAGTACATCGGGTTAAAAATATAAATTCGGCAACAAACGCTATTTGTTGCCGAATTTATATAACCGAATAAAACTACCTCATTTCTGTCTGATAATAGTCTTTTTGTACAGGATGGTGTTGTGTGATACGTTTCAGTTCTCATTATAGAAACGCAGTATTGAAGAGGTCAAGAAGACGCTGGGCATCCAAACCTCTTAATCCTGCATTCTTGAAGAAGTCTGGATTAGGCAGTTCTCCTATCCTCTGATAGAAATCACTCATGTCATTCCTCAATTTCTCAGGCAACGAGAATCGAGAGTCTTGTGGCAACATGGCTATCAGCCTGAACACATCTTTCTTATGCTTCTCGATATCACGGCTGTCCACCTGTTCGCCTTTGGCTTTTCTGTCCAGCATTTCCGTGTATGCCTTGGCTTTGAGACAAATGAGAGCTTCAGGACTTGCTACATGGATGTCATCGATATTCCTGCTATGTTCTATAGTGAACGCATAATAGTCATCATCCATCAAGATGGTTGACAGGCTGGACAAGTCTTCTCCTACACTTATGGGTTCTATGTGTGCATCGGAAGGCAGGTTAAGGATTCCTGTACTGCGGGCGAACAATTCTATCTGCTTTGGATATGTCTTGTCCTCTGGATTTGTAAAGCGATAATATTCATGCTTGAACTCGTTCTCTCCCTTGCTTCGACCAGCGTAATTGGCGGATTTGATAAAATCCCATAAACGGGCTCCGAAATCTGGAGTGAGAGCTTCTACTACAAGAACAAGGTCAAGATCCTTCGTCGCACGAGGATTCATGTCCAGTTCTTCTTCAAGCAGATTGCAAGCAGCACCTCCTATGAGCACATACTTATCCCTATAATCGTTGAAATACTCCTTCCAGCGTTCAATTCCTGTTACCATTTCATTTCTTCAATTAAAGTGTCACACTCCATTTGTATTCTTTCGTCTTCGCAGTCCTTCATGCACAGATAGAGCGATAGCCTGTCTGCCCATTCTTCCTCAGACAGCAGGGCAGGAGAGTATTTCCATACTTCCACTTTTATGTTGCCAAATTCCTTGTTCATCATGGCGGCATTCTCCTTGGCTGTAGCTTTGTCTATCGCAATGACAGGAGTAGCCGGCTCCGCAAGCATGGTGTAATGTCCCATTGCAGTCTCTCCAGCCATCAAACTACCTTCTGGTTTTTTTTCTGTGAAAAGAATGCGCTCTATAGGCGATGTCATCAACGGAAGAGATTTGTTCCAAACCTCTTCTTTGCTCATCGTTATCTGAACATGTTTCTGTTTGCCTCCTGTAAGGGCTATGATGCCATTGGCCACAAGCCATCGAAGAGCGACGTTAATAGTTGGGTATGCCAAGCCTGTAAGTTCCGCTATCTCCGAAGCCGTAAGACCGTCGATTGTTCTTGTTTCAAGGTGATAGAGCACCAGCATCTGTGCTACTGGTGGCATCTTCTCAGGCATTTCCTTGACCGTGTTCTTCATCTCCCTTAATATGATTAGCATACTTGGGATGAAAATGATTTTCCCTGGTACAATGAAATTGACCTTAGCTTGGGTGAGCCGAGCTATCTGATAAGATGCAACTGATTCTAAAGCAAAGATAACAGGATGTTGGAATGCCTCTATCATCTTAGCTTGATGTTTGGCTAACTGCATTGGAGTAATGCCGTCAAGTCCTGTTGGTATCGCAATAGTGACTTGCGTTTCCATGAACTCAAGATCATAATAGCTATAACTGGTAGCAATCGCTATGGGCAACCTTTTATCCTCGCCTTTGGCGTGAGTTAACAGCCTTGTCTTATAGCCTGTCAAGTCTTCCAGATAATCTGTTATTGTTGCTATATTATATTTCATTTTGCAAATTATATTATGCGTGAAATTTTGTGCAAATATACATATAATATCTCAATCCGCCAAACATTTTACAAAAAAGATACAGTTTGTCTTGTTTTGTGACTTAAAAACAAGACAAATTCTAAGTACGGGGCACAAGTAACAAAAAAAAGAGCGCAACTCTCGAATGGAATTGCGCTCAAAGTATAATATAGAGTTTTGCTTACTCCTCAACAGCTGCCTGGGCGGCGGCGAGGCGGGCGATGGGCACGCGGAAGGGTGAGCAGCTGGCGTAGTTGAGGCCAATCTTGGCGCAGAACTTCACGGAGCTGGGTTCGCCGCCGTGCTCGCCGCAGATACCGCAGCGGAGCGTGGGACGTACTTTGCGACCCTTCTCGACAGCCATCTTCACGAGCTGGCCGACACCGTTCTGGTCGAGAACCTGGAAGGGGTCAACCTTCAGGATCTTCTTGTCGAGGTATGCGGGCAGGAAGCTGGCGATGTCATCGCGGCTGTAGCCGAAGGTCATCTGTGTCAGGTCGTTGGTACCGAAGGAGAAGTATTCAGCCTCGGTGGCGATGCGGTCGGCGGTGAGGGCAGCACGAGGAATCTCAATCATCGTACCGATCTCGAAGTCAACCTTCACGCCGTACTCCTCGAAGACCTCTTCAGCGACCTTCTGGATGATGGCCTTCTGCTGCTTGAGCTCGTAGAGGATACCGATGAGGGGCACCATGATTTCGGGCTTGGGATCGAAGCCTTCCTTCTTCAGCTCGCAGGCGGCGCTGAGGATAGCGCGTGTCTGCATAGCGGTGATCTCGGGGAAGGTGATACCCAGACGGCAACCGCGGTGGCCGAGCATCGGGTTGTTCTCGGCGAGAGAGGCTACGCGGCGCTGGATGGTCTCCAGGCTCACGCCCATCTCCTTGGCCATCGTCTCCTGACCGGCGAGATCGTGGGGCACGAACTCATGGAGAGGGGGATCGAGCAGGCGGATGTTCACGGGCAGACCGTCCATAGCCTTCAGGATGCCCTTGAAGTCAGCCTTCTGATAGGGGAGGAGCTTGGCCAGAGCCTTCTCGCGACCCTCGGCGCTGTCGGCCAGGATCATCTGGCGCATGGCCACAATCTTCTGGTCGTCGAAGAACATGTGCTCCGTACGTGTCAGACCGATACCCTTGGCACCGAACTCACGAGCCACCTGAGCGTCGTGGGGCGTGTCGGCATTGGTGCGAACCTGCAGCTTGGTGTACTTGTCGCAGAGGTCCATGAGCTCCTTGAAGTCGCCGCTGAGCTCAGCAGCCTTCGTGGGCACTTCGCCTGCATACACCTGACCGGTGGTACCGTTGATGGAGATATAGTCGCCTTCCTTATAGACCACGCCGTCGATTTCCACGGTCTTGGCCTTGTAATCAACATTGAGGGCACCTACGCCGGAGACGCAGCACTTACCCATACCGCGAGCCACAACGGCAGCGTGAGAGGTCATACCGCCGCGAGCGGTGAGGATACCTTCAGCAGCGCTCATGCCGGCGAGGTCCTCGGGAGAGGTCTCGATGCGGACAAGGACCACCTTGTGACCGTCAGCGTGCCAAGCCTGAGCGTCGTCAGCGAAGAACACGATCTGGCCGCAGCCTGCGCCGGGAGATGCGGGCAGACCCTGAGCAATCACCTTGGCCTGTGAGAGCGCCTTCTTGTCGAAGACGGGGTGCAGCAGCTCGTCGAGCTTCTGGGGCTCGCAGCGCATGATGGCGGTCTTCTCGTCGATCTTGCCCTCGTGGAGCAGGTCGATGGCGATCTTCACCATGGCAGCACCTGTGCGCTTGCCGTTACGTGTCTGCAGGAACCACAGCTTGCCCTCCTGAACGGTGAACTCCATGTCCTGCATATCGCGATAGTGCTCTTCGAGCTTGTTCTGGATGCCGTCGAGTTCCTTGTAGATCTCGGGCATAGCTTCCTCCATGGAGGGGTACTTGGCCACGCGCTCAGCCTCGCTGATGCCAGCGCGCTCAGCCCAGCGCTGTGAGCCGATCTTGGTAATCTGCTGCGGAGTGCGGATACCGGCCACCACGTCCTCGCCCTGAGCGTTGACGAGGTACTCGCCGTTGAACAGGTTCTCGCCGTTGGCGGCGTCGCGGCTGAAGCAGACACCCGTTGCGGAGGTCTCGCCCATGTTACCGAACACCATGGCCATCACGCTGACAGCCGTACCCCACTCGTCGGGGATTCCTTCCATCTTACGATAGAGGATGGCGCGCTCGTTCATCCAGCTGCGGAACACAGCGCAGATAGCGCCCCAGAGCTGCTCGATGGGATCGCTGGGGAAGTCCTTGCCGGTGCGCTCCTTGATGGCCTTCTTGAAGAGGACAACGAGCTTCTTCAGCTCATCCACGCTCAGGTCCTTGTCGAGCTTGATGCCGCGCTCAGCCTTCACCTTCTCGATGATCTCCTCGAACGGGTCGATATCCGTCTTGTTGGCGGGCTTCAGTTCGAGCACTACGTCGCCGTACATCTGCACGAAGCGGCGGTAGCTGTCATACACGAAGTGGGGGTTGTTGGTCTTCTTGGCCATGCCCTCAGCCACCTCGTCGTTCAGACCCAGATTGAGGATGGTGTCCATCATACCGGGCATAGAAGCGCGTGCACCGGAACGTACGCTGACGAGCAGCGGGTTCTGAGCATCGCCGAACTTGGAGTTCATGAGGGTCTCGATGTGCTTGACGGCAGCCATGACATCGTCGTTCAGCAGCTCCATGATCTTCTCCTGACCCACCTCGTAGTACTCGTTGCACACGTCGGTGGTGATGGTGAAGCCCGGAGGCACGGGAACGCCGATGAGGTTCATCTCGGCCAGGTTAGCACCCTTGCCACCCAGCTGTTCGCGCATCTGCGCGTTACCTTCAGCCTTACCGTTGCCGAAGGTGTAAACACGTTTTTGACTCATTCGTTAGTTGTTATTAAAATGAATAATGATAGAATATTTATTGTTTAAAGTGCGCAAAAGTAACTCTTTTTTTGCACACAGCCAAAAGAAATGCGCAAAAAACTTTGTTTCCGCCCTTATTTTATCTATACAGCCCCCTCTTGATGCCGCAGCACCCCCTTTTCAGTCCCGTTCGGGGCCGTCAACACCCCCTCTTCGGTCCTGTGCCTTTTCCAAAATTTAGATGACTCCTTGTCACATCCTAAAAACATCATGAAAAAAACGAGGGGCATCGATGTCCCCTCGTTTTTTTGTTCAGAGCTGTCGCTGGCGCACGAAGCAGTCGGCGAACTTCTCTTCGGCGTGGTCGATGGGGGCGGGGAGGAGACCGAAGAGGGCGGAGCCGCTGCCGCTCATGGCGGCATAGACGGCGCCCAGGTCGAGGAGACGGTCGCGGATGGCGGCGATCTCAGGATGGAGGGCGAAGATGTGGGGCTCGAAGTCGTTGACGAGGCGCCCCTGCCACTGCTCTACGGGGAGGGCGAGGATGTCCGTCAGTGGCTGCGCGGGCTGGCGGGGTGTGATGCCGGCATAGGCATCGCGCGTGGAAACGTGGATGTCGGGTTTCACCACGATGAGCACCCAGCCGGAGAGGCTGACGCTGATGGGTGTGAGGCGGTCGCCGATGCCGGTGGCGAGCATGGGGCTGTTCTCGATGAAGAAGGCGCAGTCGGCACCCAAGGGGGCCACGAGCTCACGCATCTCCGAGGGGCTCATGCCGAGCTGGAACTGCTCGTTGAGCAGGCGCACCATGAAGGCAGCGTCGCTGCTGCCTCCGCCGAGACCTGCGCCAGATGGTATGTGCTTGAAAATGTGGATGTCAAGTGGCGGCAGTTGATGTTTCTCTTTAACTTTTTGAAGGGCGCGATAGACGAGGTTGTCGGCGGGGTCGCAGTCGAGGGCGTTGCCGGTCTGGTGGAAGCTGCCGTCGGCGTGTGACTCGGTGGCCTCAAGGGCGTCCATGAGGGGGATGGGGTAGAAGACGGTCTCGATGTCGTGGTAACCGTCGGGGCGGCGGGCTGTGACGTGGAGCCCGAGGTTGATTTTGGCGTTGGGATAGACGAGCATAATGCGAGGGTTCAGGGTTAAGGGTTAAGGGTTCAGGGTTAAGGGTTAAGGGTTCAGGGTTAAGGGTTCAGGGTTCAGGGTTCAGGGTTAAGGGTTCAGGGTTCAGGGTTAAGGGTTCAGGGTTAAGGGTTCAGGGTTAAGGGTTCAGGGTTCAGGGT
>SUYG01000006.1:0-46594 GCA_015060555.1 Prevotella sp. | reverse complement strand
TTGCACACGCAAGCTGACTGTGTAGACGCACAGGAAGCGGCTGAGGAGATTGTGTACTGCCTCAGGAAGAGAAAGGGACAAGTGTGCACAATAATAGTAAATATAGGTAACAAAGTGTGTACCTATTTCAGATAAAGTCAAGAAGACAGAGAGTTGGGCGAGACACTATAGAGGGTAAGGCGAGACTCTATAGAGGGTGACACATGATCCATGGTGTGTTAGGTAGATCACCATGGTGGTCCAACTGGAAGGACAAGACCTTTCACCCGGAAGGACAAGTCCTTCGGGGAGTAAGGACAGGACCTTTCAGGCGTAAGGACAAGGCCTTCGGGCGTGTTCCACTGGTGGAACTCGCTGCAAGAGCATGGTCTTCCGAGCATAAGAGCAAGGTCTTACAGCCATAAGAGCAAGGTCTTATTGTTTTTGCCACCAGTGGCAAAAGGGTTTCTCATAGGTGAGAAAATGTTTTATCATTGGTGAGAAAAGCCTACCTCACCACCTTCTTGCCGTTCTGGATGTAAATGCCACGGGGCGGATGGTCAGTGGTCACGACACGGCCGCTTAAATCATAACGCGGCAAGGCCGACGTGAGGGAGCTGACGGGGGCTACGGCATCCGGGGTGGCGATGGGCTCATATCTCACCCAGAATATTTATCTGTCCCAGATGTCGCTGCCGCCGCCCTGATTGCTTACGTCAATCTCGTCGCCGCTGTCGAACCCGTCGGTGTTGATGATTTCTATCCTGCTGGCTTGCAGCAGTTGTGTCTTATATTGTAGTTCTACCACGTGAGTAGCGGGCTTCATATATTCTTTTTTCATATCGCTTATTTGATTATAACCTTGAGCTTGGTTCGAGCTCGCTCACGTTCTTTCTCCGCTCCGCTATGAAAGCGACCAGAGGTCGAGCGCGGAAACGTGAGCGAGCTCTCACTTCTCTCACTTAATCACGACCTTATTTCCTTTATGGATATACATTCCACGCTGTGTAGGCTTTCCACTCAGGCGGACGCCGTCGAGGGTGTACCAGGCGTCAGCCTCAAATTGTGAATTGTCAATTGTCAAATTGTCAATTGCCTCGATGCCTGTCGTTTCTTCATCACCGAATTCCAGGTGGAAGGCGCGGGCCTTGACGCCGGCGTTCTGCTTGATGTAGGGCACTGAGAAGTAGGCGCGGCATGAGCGGATGTTGCGGTTTACGCTCGAGTAGTACAGCGTGTTCTCGTCGCCCAGGAACAGGATGCTCTTGTCGTCGGCCACCACCGACACGGGCGAGTAGCAGCCCACCATCTGTACCTCCTGCAACCCCGTGTCGGCATCGCTCACCGTGGTCGAGGCTTTAGCGTCGATGGTCACGCCGCTGAACACGGGCGAGGTGAAGTCATCGCCTGCAGCGTCCCATTTCACCAGATACGGTACTCCCGCCACAATGGCTGTGGCCTCCTTGAATGCCAGATAGAGCGTGCCGTCCGTTGTGTAGAAACCGTTCGTGCCGTCTGTGTTCAGCTCCATCAGCGTTGCACCTGCGAAGTCCGCATGCGCTGCTATCTGCGCCGCCGTGAGGTTGAACGGCAGGCACAGCGTATTCCACTTGCCGTCCTTGTAGAGCGTGCGGTCGCTGAGGACGACATTACGTGTGTTGCCGTTAGCCGCACTGATGTCGGCGCTGTTGTCAGCATTGTCAGCCAAGAAGAGAAGGGTGTTTGCTGGGTAAAGCGTCTTGCCGTCGGGCTTGGTACTGATGTTGTCAGCAGCACTCCAGGTGGCGCCGTCGGTATCCTGGAAGGCTTTCTTCAGGTTCACCGTGCCGTTGTAGCTGGTGGCCGTGATGCGGTCGGTAGTGTTGGTCCAGCTGAGGTTGACGGTGGTAGGTGATTTGCAATCCGTTCCTCCGCCAATGCCGTAGCCATCGGTTGGGAATTCAGCCCCATAATCAATAGCGTTTGCTGTGATGTTACCACCATGAATGTTCACAGTACCACCCGTGCTTTGGTAGCCACCTCCGATGGCTGCTGCCATAGCACCGCTGGTGGCATTGATGGTTCCACCATAGATGTTAACAGTAAAGCCTGTGCAGCCGCTACTTCCACCGATGGCAGCTCCCATACCGCCTTGGGCTGTGACTGTGCCGCCATAGATGTTGACAGTACCGCCATCGCTGCCTTGACCGCCACCGATACCTGTAATATAAGCTATGGCATTAATTGTGCCACCATAGATGGTAATGGTGCCGGCATCAGCATTACCCCATCCAAGACCAGGATATCCGCCACCGATGGCAGTTTCGTCAGACGAGTTTGTTGATGCATTCAGCACACCTGTGCCTCCGCTCTGCCTGTAGATAGTGAGACTGCTGCCTGCGGGCACATGGATGCCACCAGCTGCATCGCGGCCTTCCTGGTACTCTGGGCCAGTGTAGGTGCCATTTACGGCATTCAGCGTAGCGCCATCGGCGAGAATGATGTTAACGTCGCCGCTGATGTTGATGCGCGAAGAGGCAACGTAATTATACGAGCCGGCCCAATCATCCCAAAGTGGGACAACGTAGGGGGCGATTGCTACATTTCCATTCACCACGTACCATCCGCTGGTGAGTTTATGGTCGCTGCTGGTGAGTTCAGTAGCGGTATGGGACTGTAGCGTGCCGTCTGCTGCAATGTAGCTGGCATTGTAGAGGAAAACCGCACCGATGGTCACGTTCTCATTTGGCATGGTGAGCGTAGCGCTGGTTTCCGTTTGTGCGGTGATAGTACCTGCAGAGGCCGTGTATGTGTCAACGATGTAGTTGGTCGGAGGATTGGCAGTGAGTGCGAGATTAACCTCTTCGCCGTTGGCGGCATAAACATCTGTACCAATCATGATGCCCTTGTTGGCGCCATAGACCTTAATGCCGCTGACGTTATACTCTGCCGTTGGTGTCGTGCTGATGGCGAGGCTGGTGACATTCTCTCCAGCAGTGATAGTGTGAGCCTCCTTACCTTGGTTCTCAGTCAGATTATCGACATGGACATAATAGGTGTTGGTAATAGTCGGAGCCGTATCACTATTGTAGCGAACAAATGTCTTCTCCAACATACCGTTTGACACGCTGCTGGGCTTTAAGACCGAGTTGCTGATGGTTGTTAGGGAAGAATTATATGACCATCCAATGAATCCACCGCATCTGTCGGTGCCATTAGTAGTAGTCATGGAGCCATCGAACAGACAACCCGTTATGTTGACATTACTGTTATTATCTTGATAGGCAACGCCAACGAGGCCGCCGTGGGTACCGTCGCCAGAAACGCTGCTGCTAATGGCAACGCTACTGCGGCAGTTCTCGATAGTAAGTCCGTAATGGGCCTCTGACACAAAGCCTGCCGCAAAATGACTACTAGCGGTAATGTTGCCTGCTACATGCAGATTCCGGATAGTTGCATTGATAGTGCCTTGGAACGGGGCTCCGTCAAAGTAGTTGACTGTCAGCGTGTGTCCTTGACCGTCGAATGATGCCTGAAAATCTTTGAAATTACCTTCAACCCAACCTCCAGCTTTGATGGTGACAGGATTTTGAGCCGTACCGATATCGGCGGTCAGTTTGACGGTTTTGCTCCAATAATTATTGCCGCTATTTACAAGCGCACAGAAACGATTCCAGTCATCCTTCGTACCAATGACATAGGCGCCGTCGCTTGGGTCAATGTCAAGCTCATCGGCTGTCCATGTAGCGGTGTAGTGGCGGTGACCCGTAGAGCCTTGAGCGATGGTGACCGTCATCTGGGCACCGTTGAGGCCCGTTCCCGTCCATCCTGTAAATGTCCAGCCCTCGCGTGTCGGGTTGTTCAGCGTAATGTCGCTGCTGGCCGAAGTATAAGTGGTGGGGTTGGGCGTTGCCACCGTGCCACCGTCCAGATTATAGCTGATGGTAAAACTATAGTCGGCAGTGATGGTAGCGGTGCCGTCGTCAAACGCAGCATCATCTTTGCTGATGGTAAAGCTGTTGCCAGGGAGCGGAGTGCCGTCCAGGCTGTAGGTTACAACTGCCTCAGGGTCGTTGTAGCCCAGCGTGACCGTGCCATAATGGAATACCTCGTTCAGGAACGAACAAGTGCTACCCGACAGGATGCTGATACCCTGTCCAAGAGTCAGCTGGCTGACCATGGTGCCATCCGCAATAACAACACCCGCATCGGGATTGTTTTGAGGATTGACGGTATAGAAACAGTTCGTGCAGGAGAGGGTACTGAAGGTATTTGAAGTATTATATTTCATGCCAATCGGATGGAAGGGACTTGGACCAGAATACGTTCCCTTGAACAGACAATTGGTCATGGTGAGACTCTTGTCAGTATTATTATAGCATGCTATGAAACCTCCGGTAGTAGAAGAATACTTATTTGTAATTGTTCCACCATACACAACGTCCTTGATGGTCAAGGACCCACTGAGCTGACCCACAACACCTCCGATACGCGTATCTCCTGTGACATCGGTGTTCACCACACAGTTCTCAATGAGATTATTATTACCCATTGCTTGGCCTACCAGACCGCCTGTGAAGTTTGAAGTGTTTGTCACACTTCCTGTGACGGTCAGGTTCTTGATGGTGGCTCCAGAGATTACTGGGAAGGGTGCCATGTACCATGAACTTCCTGAAATCGTGATATTCAGCGTGTGACCACCTCCGTCGAAGACACCATAGAATGCATGATTATTATCCATCCCAGTACTGGTCGTGATGTCGGCTGTCAGCTTGACCAATTGACCCGAATAAGAGTTTCCTCCATTCACATTCGTACAGAAGGTTGCCCAGTCGCTGGCGCTGGCAATGGTCATGCCAATCGGTTTCAGGTTGATGGTATAGCGTTCGTCCAATTCCGTTCTGTTTTGAACATAGCCCCCTACAATTTCAAAGGTAGTCAAACTAATCTGGTACAGACCTGCAGACAGCCCATCTCTATTGACATCAAACGTGACTTCGGCCCCTCCTGCCAGTGAAGGCTGCAGAACACCGATGTCATAGGGATGAGCAATCATCTCAAATTGGGAACCGTTCCATTTCTTATAGGTAAGGGTAATATATTTACCATTATAATTATAATTAGAGGCTGAGAGGTTCTTAATCGTTACCTTACCCTTCAGCTTTGATCCATAGACGTCAATACTACGGGTACCGTTGCCGTCTATCTGGAACGACTGGTCGTTCTGGCCCTCTAACTGATAATCCACAATCGCCAGCGTCTTTCCTGCCAGGCTGGCATCGGTTGTCGCGGTAACGCTGGTTGAACCAATCACATTCGTGCCAGCCTCGTCGGTAGTAGCCCAGATGTAATAGGTGGTTGCTGAGGTCGGCGTCCACTCGAATTCGACAGACGTAGGAACACCCGTCGGTGCACCCAGACCACGTTTGGCCACATAATTCCCCTTGTTGTTGGCATCGGTGCTGACGAAGAAGTAAGCCATGCCGTAGTATTCCTCACCGTTGTTGGTAAATGTGACATTTGTATTTTGCGGAGTATTAACGAATACCGGCGCAGAAATATCAAAGGTGGTATTCTGGAAGTTCGGCGCAGGATGAGCCGTCAGCGTAGGCACACCATAGGCATCGTAGACAGCGCTGAAATAATTGATGTCGGGGTCGGCACCGGGTATCCAGGTAGATGTCTCTGAGACTCTGGACATGGGGATCAGCTTTCTGGTTTGGTTGGCAAAGTCAGCACATATAGCACTTGCAGACACGTCAGGAAAAGCGCTACCAGTAGATATAGATTGACTGGCAATGAGTTTAAACAGCGTTATCGAGCTGCCGTCGTAAACGCCTACTCCAATATCAAAACTGTTGGTCGTACCTGTGAGGTTGCCTGCCGAGAAATGGATGTCCGTTCCTTCCACACGGTAGCTATCCATGGTCAAGCTCGCAGGATCTGTTGTTCCTGATGCTCCGACATGCTGGATGCCGACAATAGCCTGCTGGTCAATGGTGTAGCCATCAGTACCAGCAGCAGCACCCGTCTGACCAGCGTCGTCGGGGTTCAGGACGGACAAGGCGAAGTAGTCGTCGAGATAGCCTCCCCAGCCCCAGTTGATATGGAATAATGTGTTGGTTGCGTCAAAGCCGTCGGCCACAAAGGCGTGTCCGCCAGCCGCCCTGCCTGCGCCTAACACGACAGGACGACTTGCCGCTACCTCATTATAAATAAGGTTTACCCAATCGGCATAAGAATAATCTATGCGGCGGACGAAGCGAGTCGTGTTGTCAAAGCCAAAATAATTGATCAAGGCATTGGCAACGTAAGCAGTCTGCGTGCCTGACGAACCGCTGGAGTATTTCATCTGCACGGAAGTGCCACAATAGAGCATCAGCTGGGCAACAGCGGTCTTTTGTGCATCTGTCCCTGCGTTATTGGCATACGAATCCAGCAGTAAAGTCTTGCTTGGAATAGCAGTACCAGATGGAATGGCACTCACTGTGATAGTCGTATTGGGAATGGTATATTCGGGAATCTCCGCGATGGTGGCGGCAGGACCATGATCATTTTGGATGTGGTAGTTCACCACCTGAGCCATCGCAGTAGCCACACAACCGGTTGCAGAGCGCTGACTGTTATCCAAAGGACACTGATTATTGTAGGGTGCTCTTTGGTTCCAAGTAGTGGTCATCAATACACCAACATTACTCATAGAACGCCGTGGAGCGGCCTTGGTGGGCTGGTAGTTGATAGACTCCAGATACTTCATCTCGTCGATGTAGCCCTGCAGGAAGACACGCATGTTATCGGGCATGTTCTGCTCGTCGAAGTTACTGACGTCGCTATAGCCCAGCACGGCCTTGAAGCGCTCGTCACCACTCACCAGCACGAAGCCATCTTGCAGAGTGGCACTGACGGCATAGAGGTAGGGCTGTCCCGCCATGTCCTTGGCATTGAACACCACTGCAGTCTTCAGCATGTTTGCTGATGGAGCATTGCGTCTGCCGCCCTGTTTAGTACTCTGCCCCTTCAGGAACTTTGAGGCAATCTCTTTGGCCTGTTCCGGGCTCACGTGCTGTGCCCAGATTCCCTGCACAAGGAATAGCAGGAAGACAAAGAAGAACGTAAATCTTTTTGTGTTCATTGTTTATAGAGATTAAAATCTTTGATTTTGAGTGCAAAATTGCGGGAAAAGACCAGGAAATATGTTCTCATGGCGCACAATTATGTTCTCATGGGGCACAAACCACATTTTTTTGGTATTATACAACCATTTCATCGAATTATTTACCTAACTTTGCGCATCATAACCGAGAAAAATGAAAAGATTTATCTACTTCATCGCAGCAATGGCGTTGCTGGCTGCTTGTCAGGAAAAAGGCCTGCCAACCGCTGAAGAGGCTTCGGATGCCGACAGCATCTATTCCTATGATTTTATTAAAATGCACTTCGTGAAGGAGCCGGAACGGTGTCTAGGGCTTATCGATACTGCCGAGATGAAGGGGACGATGACCCAGGACAGCTGTAACATGATGCGCAGCTATGTGTATAACACGGGTATGCAAGACCGCAAGCAGGGCCGACACTACATGCGGCTGGTACTGGACCGCGAAGGACTGGATAAGACGAGTGATGTCTATATCTCTACACTCGATGCTTACAGCACGCTATGCATGACGGAGGGAAAGGCCGAAGAGACGTTGAACGCAGCACTCGAAGGCATCGAACTGGCCCGCCAGCGCGGATTTAAGCGCCAGGAGGCATCCTTCTACGCCACAGCAGGCTCAGCTATGGAGTTGCAGCGTCCAGGTTCGGGCGAGGCGTATTTGAGGAAAGCCATCGACATCATCAGAAGTATGGACGACGCAGGTGCCCAGCCTAAAGCGTCGTACTATATGAGTCTGCTGGCCCAGAGGCTTGGCGAGAATAAGAAATATGCCGAAGGGGCACAGGTGTGCCGCGAGCGACTGGCCTTTATCGACGAGATGGAGCAGAAGGGCATCAAGATGCCTGCAGGCTACTACGAGAAACAACGGGGTGGTGCCTACTGCGTGCTGGCTTGCTGCGAGGCGGAGCTGGGACACATGGACGAGGCACGACGCGCAGCCGAGAGCTATGAGAAGACATCATACGCCAAGACACGTTCAGGACAGTTCAACATTCTGCCCTACTACGTTAAGACGGGTAACAAGGCCCGCGTGGAGCAGTTGAGCGAACGACAGGAGGAATTGCGACAGCAAGACGACACCATCAGCGAAATATATCGCACGCTGTTCATCAACAAAGCTAACCTGTATAAGGCACTGGGTGACTACCGCCACGCCTTCGAGGCCACCACGCGCGCCTCAGTGATTCAAGACAGCATCATGGCCCGTGAGCGCGACAGCAAGGCTGAAGAGTATGAGGTGAAATTCAAAACTCAGGAGGCCGAGATGGCGCTGAAGGAGAAAGAGGCCAGCGAGCGCATACACCTTATTATAATTATAGCCCTCGTCACCATACTTGTTCTGGCTGCACTCTTACTTTGGCGCATCATCGTGGACAGACACCGACTGAACGAACGCAACCGCGACCTGTATGTCACCATACAACAGATGCTGGAAAAGGAGAAAGAAGCGGAAGAGGCTCTGGAAGAGATTCCTGAGACGGCTCTGTCGAGCACCCAACAGCTGTATCAGCGCATCGTCAGACTGATGAAGGAACAGAAACCCTATACCGACAGCAACATGAATCGCGAAAGTATGGCGCTGATGCTGGGCACCAACTACAATCTGGTGGCTGATGCCATACGCGAATGTACCAAAGGACAATCCATCGGCGACTTCATAGAAGACTGGCGACTGCGCCATGCCGCACAAATGCTGGTCAAGACGAATGAGTCAATAGGCGTCATCATGGAGGATAGCGGATTCGTCAGCCGAAGCCACTTCAACACCTCGTTTCGAGAGCGGTTCAAGATGACGCCTTCGGAATATCGGAAGGCAATCAGGTAAGAAGGAGTTCAACGGTCTGCGTCGTTAATGGACAAGGACCTTACGGCCGTCCCTAACGTAGATGCCTGGTGTGGTGGGGGCTGCGATGCGCTGGCCTGCAAGGTTGTAGGTGGCAGACTGTTGCGTGTTGAGCGCTGAGAGGGGGTTGCTGATGCCTACTTCTCCCTCGGGGATGAGGGTGACGGTGAAGTTGATGACGGCCAGGTACTTGGAGGCATCGGTGGAGCGCACGATGAAATAGGTGGATCTGCGCAGGATGTCCTTGATGTAGAAGAGGGTGTAGCCGTCGGGGCCGCCGTAGGCGGGCTGAACGGTGGTGCCGTCCTCGGCCGTGAGGGTGAAGTCGTCGGCTGCAGCGCCATTGCTCCACTGCTGAGCCTGAAGGGTGTAGCTGCTGATGAGGTAGCCGTCGGGGGCCGTGAGGGTGAGTCTCTCATCGCGGTTGGCCTCTTCTACCTTATAAGCGAGATTGTAGTAGCCGTTCCAGCCGGTGTAACGGTCGAAGGTGCCTGCGGACTTGGTGAGGGTGAGTCCGGCGATGGGGTTGGCGGGGCTGGTGGATGTCCAGATGTTACGCCCGCGGGTGTTGTCGATGTCCCATTTCCCCAGGGAGGTCTCCATGGTGTTCTCATAGACAATCTTCACCACGTTGGACGGCTCGGGCTGGGGGTCTGTGAGTTCCACGGGATAGAAAGCCCAGTCGTTGTTGCCGTTCAGGGAGGTGGGGACGCTGGTGCCCCATCCCACGACAGTGGCTTTGGCGTCGCCCTGGCTGTAATCGTTGGCATCGAGGATGTAGCCTGCAGCTGACTGCAAGTAGAAATGGCCATCGGTAGCATTAATCTTCGCTACAACGATGACCTCCGTAGGGTTTGCGGTAAGGGGTACGTTGGTGCTTTGCTGAATCTTACCGAAGTAGTTGCCAAAGCCGGTTTGAAGGTAGTACTTGCCGTTGGGGGCATCCACGAGGCGCACGAGAAACCGGGCGTTGTCCTCGAGGGCGCTGGAAGGGGGCGTGGCGGTGTTGAAGAGGGTGTGGGTGCCGACGTTTTCCCAGAGGTAGCCACGGCCGTTGCCACGGTCATACATTACGTACCACTGTCCTGTGGTGAGGTCGGCAGCTGCCGAGGAGGACACCTTGAGGGTCTTGCCTTCGAGCTCGGGCAGCGGTGTGGAAGAGAGGGGGCGTGGGATGTCCTCGTCCTCGAAGCGCATGGTCTTCGTGGGGGAGTACACGATGCCGTCGAGAGCCTGGCGACCGTCGGGGGTGGTCAGCACGAAGGTGAACATCCATTTGTTGAGGCGCACGCCGCTGGCGGCGACATAGGGCAGCTTGAGGAACACCTTGTTCCACCCCTGCTGGAGCTGTACGCTGACGGGCTCGCGGGCCGGGAAGTTCTCATTCCCGAGATCGACCTCGGAGTTGATGCTCTTGCCGGAGTTGGTCCATGTGGGGGGCAGGATCTCCTGGCCGTTGAGGTAGATGTGCGAACCTTTGCGGTCCCAGTTGCCTGCATCGGGGGCACGGTCGTTCTCGGAGCGGCCGTAGTTCTGGAACTCGATGAGGGCCCCGACGGTCTGTGCCTTGGGCGAATAGACATAGGTCCAGGCATAAGCGGTGGTGTTCGACTGGGGGCTGCTGAAGAAGGAGGGTACGGTGGTGCCCCAGGTGTGGCGCAGATAGATGCCGGCGCCCGTGGCCCACGCTGTGCCGTAGGTGGTGCCATTGTAGGTGAAGGTGGTGGGCAGGATGTCATCCTTGGCTTCCTCGGGCGGGAAGACCATGTCGGGATCGCCGTAGTTGGGGAAGGGGTCGGTGATGCGCCAGCGCACATTGGTCTGTCGGACATAGGGGATGGGCTCGCCGCTGAGCCATGTATCCTTATAATGAAGGAAGCGGCGCTCCCAGTCGGCGAACTCGTCGTACTCGCTGCCGATGTTGGGCAGCGTGGCGCCGCCCGTCTCGATGTACTGCTTGCCGCCCCCTATCCAGCCACGCTCGGCGGTGGCCAGGGCGTTGGCATAGAGGCTGTTCTGGCTGATGATGTCGTGCTCGGCGGGCGTCTTGCGGTCGTTCCACAGGGCTGTGATGGCCCCTGCCACCTCGCTGCTGCCCTGCTGGGCGTAGTAGATGTTGCTCTTATAGATGCCGACGAGGTCGGCAAAGACATCGAAGTGGTTGACGTAGTTGTAGCGGCAGTCGATGTTGGGGAGGCCGCTGATCTTACGGCCCGAGGTGCTCCACATCTCCGTCATGTCGATGTAGGGCAGCGTGGCGGTGCTGATGCTGACGCCGCTGATGGGGTTCCACACGATGCAGCGGCGGCCCAGCGTCTGCTTGATGTACTGCGACATCTCGTTGACGAAGGCGGCGGTGGTGCCGGCCTCATCGGCTCCCATGTGGATGTAGGGGGCAAGGGGGAAGGCGGCAGCCAGCTCGGCCAACAGCTGCTTCAGGGCGGCACGTCCCTGCTCGCTGCTCATGGTGTAGCCCATGGCATTGGTGAAGGCTGTGGAGTGGCCGGGCATGTCTATCTCGGGGATGATGATGAGGCCGCGCTCGGCAGCGTAAGCCTCCAGTTCGGTGCACTGCTCCTGCGTGTAGTACTGGCCGGCGAAGCGCGTCATCGAGGAGGCGCTGTTGAGCTGCGGAAAGACCTTGGACTCAAAGCGGAAGCCCTGGTTGTCGGTGAGGTGCCAATGGAAGACGTTCACCTTGAAGCGCGACAGCAGGTCGATTTCCTTCTTCAGTTCCTCGAAGCTGATGAAGGAGCGCCCGACATCGTGCATGAAGCCGCGGAGCTTGAAGGCAGGATAGTCGGTCATCTCCAAGCCGTGGATGTAGGTGCCGTCGGTGGCGGCAGCCAGCTGCGCCAGGGTCTGTGCGGCACGGATGACACCCGTCTTGGAGGCGGCCGTGATATGGATGGTGTTGGCAGAGACGCTGAGCTTGTAGCCTTCGTTGGGGAAGCCGGGGAGCGCGTAGTCGAAAGTGCCCAAGGCGGCATCGTCCACCAACTTCACCGTCACCGTAGCCTCGGCCTCGGCAGCAGTCTCGAAGAGGAAAGCCAGGAGCGTCGAGGAGGTGGGGTCGTTGAGGAGCACGGGACGCTGCAGGGAGAAGGTCGCACGTGTCTCCACAACGTCCTGTGGTTTCGGCATCAGCCATTGTGTGGGGAAGCCCGTCGGTTGGGCGCAGACGAGCGCCGTCAGCATGACGGACAGGAGAAAGGTGTGTAAGCGTAAGGTCTTCATAGCTGTAGGAATAAAGAGGTTTTCAGGATGTTGACTGGGCAAGGAAGGCTGCGACCGCCTCGGCACAGCGTTCGCCATCGATGGCAGCGCTGACGATGCCGCCGGCATAGCCGGCACCCTCGCCACAGGGATAGAGCCCTGCGAGGCGGACGTGGCGGAGGGTGTCGCCGTCACGAAGGATGCGCACGGGTGCCGAGGTGCGTGTCTCCACGCCGATGACGGTGGCCTCGTTGGTGAGGAAGCCATGGCTCTTGCGACCAAAGGCACGGAAGCCTTCCTGCAGGCGCTCGGTGATGAACTTCGGCATCCAGAAATGCAGGGGCGAGGAGACGAGGCCGGGGGCATAGCTGCTCTCGGGCAGGTCGTAGGAGAGACGACCGTTCACGAAGTCAGCCATGCGCTGGGCCGGTGCTGTCTGACGACGGCCGCCCTGCTGCCAGGCGAGACGCTCCAATTGCTCCTGAAACAAGAGCATGGATAAAGGCCCCTCTCCGGCTCCCCTCATGGGGGGGAGGGCTGCGTTTCCGCTTGTAACGATTTGTTCCCTATAGGACAAGAAGTCCTCCCCCCCACGGGGGGAGTTAGAGAGGGGCTTTATGTCCTCTGCATGTATCTCCACCACCATTCCGGAGTTGCTCCAGCGGCCATTGCGATGGCTGGGGCTCATGCCGTTGACGACGACCTGCTCGGGGCCTGTGGCCGCAGGCACCACGAAGCCGCCCGGACACATGCAGAAGGAATAGACACCACGACCGCCGCACTGCTGCACGTAGGCATACTCCGCTGCAGGCAGCCACTTGCCGCGACCGGCACGGTTGTGGTACTGAATCTGGTCGATGAGCTGCGAGGGATGCTCCAGACGCACGCCCACGGCAATGCCCTTGGCCTCGATCTCGATGTTGCGGGCTGCCAGCAGACGATAGACATCGCGGGCAGAATGGCCGGTGGCAAGGATGACGGGACCAAGGAACTCTCTGTCGTCGGCTGTCCGACAGCCGACGACAGAGAGTTCTTTAATGATGAGGTCGGTCATCTTCGTCTGGAAGTGCACTTCGCCACCACAACGGATAATCGTATTGCGCATGTTCTCGATGACGCGCGGCAGGCGGTCGGTGCCGATATGGGGGTGGGCATCGGCCAGGATGGTGGTCTGCGCGCCGTGCTGGCAGAATACGTTGAGGATTTTCTCCACGGAGCCGCGCTTCTTGGAGCGGGTGTAGAGCTTGCCGTCGGAGTAGGCCCCTGCCCCACCCTCGCCGAAGCTGTAGTTGCTCTCGCCATCTACGGTGTGCTCACGCGAGATGCGTGCCAAGTCCTTCTTACGCTCATGGACATCCTTGCCACGCTCCACCACAATGGGGCGCAGACCCAGCTCGATGAGGCGCAGGGCAGCGAACAAGCCACCCGGACCAGCGCCCACGACGATGACCTGCGGACGGCCCTCGACATTGGGGTATTCGGTGCGCTGGAAGGCCTCCTCGGCCATCGGCTCGTCCAGCCAACAGCGCACGGTAAGGTTCACGAAGATCTGACGCTGACGCGCATCGATGCTGCGACGTATCACACGGAAGCCCTGCAGCTGGCGAGCACTGACGCCCTGCTCTTCGACGAGACAGGTGCGAAGCGCCGCATCCGAGGCAGACACCTGAGGCACTACACGAAGTTGAAAATCCTGTATCATGGCGCAAAGGTAGAGAAAAGAATTAAAAGAGGAGAAAAGAAAAAGAGAAAAAACGATTTAAGAGGGAATAAATATCTCACCTATTCCTTATTTTATATTTCATATTTCATATTTAAGTCCGAAGAAATACGTACCTTTGCAGCGAAAATCACGTCATCAGCGATGAAGAGCTTACTGAAATGGGGTGGCATCGTAGTGGCAACACCGATTGTGCTGGTGCTGCTGGCGGTGGTATTGCTGTATGTTCCGCCCGTGCAGGACTTTGCTGTGCGGCGGGCAACGGCCTATGCCTCGGAGCTGACGGGCTACAGGATTGACGTAAGATGCTTGAGGCTGACACCGCTGCTGAACCTGCGGGTGGAAGACCTCACGATGGCTGACAGCGTGGGCGACACGCTGGTAGCAGCGCGGCAGGCGAAGGTAGAGCTGTCGCTGCGGCACGCACTCCAGCAGCGCATCGGCGTCAAGGGGCTGTCGCTGACACAGGTGCACGTGGACACCAAAGACCTCATCGCCACACTGCTGCTGCAAGGCTCGCTGCAGGAATTCCGACTGCACGATGAGGTGGACCTGCTGAAGCAGACGGCCGGCATCGACGACCTGACGGCGCGCGGCCTGGACGTGGCGCTGACATTCAAGGACACAACCATCGTAGATACCACCGAAAGCAAACCCGTGGACTGGGCTTTCGCCATCACTCACGCCACCATCAGCAATGCCCATGTGCTGCTGAGGAACGACTCGGTGCAGCTGCTGGACCTGGACTCCATCTGTCTGCAAGCCGACAGCATCGCCCTGGCGCTGGGGCCGGGGCACCTGAGTGCACCCCGCGTGCAGCTGAAAACGCCGTCCTCGCTCATTCAGGCGTGGACAGAGATGGACTTCAGCGCCTTCACCCCCGGTAGCGGCGGACACATGGATGTGGGAGTCAAGACAACAGTGTCGAAGGACGACCTGCTGACGGCAGCGGCGACCTACCTGCCCGAAGGTTTCGCACAAGCCTATCCCGACCGTCCGCTCCACCTGGCGCTCACCGCCTCCGGAAATATCGACTCCCTGAAGCTGACACGCGTGGAGGCATCGCTGCCCGGCAGCATCTACTTAGATGCACAGGGGGACATGGGCCATCTGCTGGACAGCACAGGCTTGCAGGGAACCGTAGCCTTCAACGTGCAGACGCAGGATCTGGAATGGATACGCGCACTGGCAGGAGGACTGCAGGGTGTGCGTCTGCCGCCAATGAGCCTGGCAGGCACGGCCACGGCACAGGGCAGCCGCTACGGCGCCGATGCCGTGCTGCGCGAGGGCAACGGGCTGCTGCACCTGAAGGGTGACATCGACACAGGCTCTCCCCTCACCTACGACGCTACGCTGCAGACCTCACAACTGCAACTGCGCCACTTCCTGCCCTCGATAGCGGCGGGACCACTGACGGCAAAGGGCACCCTGAAAGGTGCCGGCACCGACTTCATGAGCCGCAGCACACGGCTGGATGCTGAACTGCGGCTGACACAAGCCAGCTATGCCGCCTACGACCTCAACGGCACCACCCTGGAAGCCCGCATCGGCGGTGGACGAGGCCATGCCCGCGTGCAAGCCGACAACAGCCTCATGAACCTGCAGGCCGACTTGGATGCCCTGCTGGCACGCAAGACGGATTTCACCCTGAGCGTAGATCTCGGAAACGCCAACCTGCAGGCCCTCGGCATTGCCGACCACCCGCTGAAGACCGCCTTCTGCCTCCACATAGACGGCACCACAGACTTTGAGCGCCACCACCGTCTGCAGGGACACGTGAACGACATCCTGCTGATGCCCTACGACTCCATCTTCCACCCGGAGAATGTGACGCTGGAAGCGCTGTTGGAGCCCGATACCACCTATGCCTTCGTCAGCAGCGGCGACCTGAGTCTGCGAATGCGGGGACATACGGGCTACGACAAATTGCTGAAACAGCTCAACCATTTCACCGATGAGCTGCAGCGCCAACTGAAGGAACGCCACATCGACGAAGCAGCCCTCACACGCCGTCTGCCGCAAGTGGACCTGCGTCTGTCATCGGGACAGGAGAACCCGCTGCACGACATCATGGCAGCCATGGGCTATGAGTTCAGCGACCTGCGCTTCGGCATCAATCTGGACCCGCTCATCGGCATCAACGGCGGCGGACATATCCACAGCCTCAACACAGGCGCCATCCTGTTGGACACCATCCGGGCACATATCTATCAGGACAGCACCAGCATCCGTCTGGATGCCCGTGTGGCCAACAACCGACGGAATCCGCAGGTGACCTTCGACGCCCTCCTGAATGCACAGCTGACAGCTGCCGGCCTGGCCAGCGCACAGCTACAATATTTCGACAACCACGGGCGCAAAGGGGTGGACCTGGGCGTGGAAGCGAAGATCACAGAGGACACGCTACACATACACCTCAACCCGCTCAGCCCCATCATCGCCTACCGCACCTTCCACATCAACCCCGACAACTACGTGATGCTCACGAAGAGAAACCATGTCGATGCCTACTTGGATCTCATCGCAGACGACGGCACGGGACTGAAGATCTACTCCTCGCCCAACGCCACCGCCCTGCAGGACCTCACACTGAGCATCAACCACCTGAACCTGGGCGAGTTGTCGAGCGTGGTACCCTATCTGCCCAAGCTCAGCGGCTTCCTGCATGGCGACGCACACCTCATCATGGACGAGCAGATGAGCGTGGCCGCAGATATGGAGGTTGATGACCTGCACTACGAGAGTGCGGCACTGGGACAGGTGGGCTTGCAGGCCGTGTATCTGCCCAATGCCGACGGCAGCCATCTTGTTGACGGCAACCTAAGGTATATGGGTATGCCTGTAGCAACATTTACGGGAGAATACCAACCCGAAGGCGACCTCATCAACGTGGAGGCGGCACTGGACCGACTGCCCTTTGCACTGGCCAACGGCTTCATCCCTGACGGCATGGCACGGCTGGAAGGCGTTGCGGTGGGGAACATCCATGTCGGCGGCACTACGGCGAAGCTGCTGGTCGATGGCGACCTGGTCACCTCGGGACTGCGCATCCTCTCAGACCCCTACAGCCTGCAGCTGCGCGTGGCCGACGACACCATCAGCGTACATGGCAGCCAACTCAACCTGGACCGCATTGCCATCTACTCCAATGGCAAGAACCCCTTCACGATGGACGGCACCATCAACTTCGCCGACCTCGGCAACATCATGCTGGATGCCACCATGAATGCGCAGGACTTCGAACTCATCAACGCCAAGAAGACATCACACTCAGTGGCCTACGGCAAGGTGTATGTGGATTTCAGCTCTTTCGTAAGGGGCACTCTGGATAACCTGCGCATCTTCGGACGCCTGAAGGTGCTGGGCAAGACCGATGTCACCTATATGCTCACCGACTCACCCCTGACGGCCAACGACCAGCTGGCAGACCTCGTGGAGTTCGTAGATTTCAACGACACGCTGTACGTGGAGAAGGTGGAGGAGCGCAAGCCACAGCACATCAACGTGACCATGAGCATCGAGATTGAGGAGGCGACACAGGTACACTGCCTGCTCAGCGCCGATGGCAGCAGCTATGTAGATCTCGAAGGCGGCGGCACGCTCATGATGACCTACTCGCCGGAGAAAGACCTGCAGATGAACGGCCGCTACACCATCCACGACGGCACCATCAAATACACGCTGATGGTGATTCCGCTGAAGGAATTCAGCATCAAGAGCGGCAGCTATGCCGAGTTCCACGGACCGCTGTCGAACCCGACGCTGAACCTGAGTGCCTCGGAACGGGTGCGCACCACCATCTCCGAGAACAACCAGCCACGCAGCGTGAACTTTGATGTCGGCCTGAACATCACGCAGACATTGAAGAACCTCGGTCTGGAGTTCACCCTCGACGCTCCCGAGGACATGACCATCAGAAACGAACTGGCGGCAATGAGCGCCGAGCAGCGCGGACGTCTGGCTGTGACGATGCTCGCCACAGGAATGTATGTCAACGATGCCGGCGCCAACACCAACAGCGGTGTCACCGGACAGAACGCCCTCAACGCTTTCCTGCAGAGCCAGATCTCCAACATCACCAGCAAGGCGCTGAAGAGCATCGACCTGACCATGGGCGTGGAACAGGGTGTCGGCGCTACGGGCGGTACGACAACGGACTACAGCTTCCGCTTTGCCAAGCGCTTCTGGGGAAACCGCATCAGTGTCATTGTGGGCGGCAAAGTGAGTACAGGACAGGATGCCGTGAACACGGGCGAAAGCATCATCGACAACGTCAGTCTCGAATACCGCTTGGACGAAGGTGCCACACGCTACGTGAACGTCTTCTACAACAAGAACTACGAATCGCTCCTCGACGGCGAAGTGACCGAAATGGGCGCCGGCCTTGTCCTACGCCGCAAGACCCAACGTCTGGGAGAACTGTTCCTGTTTAAGAAACGACCCACCCCCGCCCCCTCCCGTAAAGGAGGGGAGTAGTCCTTGAGAAGTGAAAAATGAAAAGTGACATGTCATACATGAAGGCAATACTCCAAAGGTATATACTCCCCTCCCTCATAGGGAGGGGCAGGGGGGTGGGTCTTCTCTTGCCATTCCTTTTGGCTGCCTGCTCCACCACCTCCCACCTGCCTGAGGGCGAACAGCTCTATACGGGCATCACGGAGATTGCCTATGGACATAAGGCAGGCAGCAAGAATGGCACGAAGGCTGATAGCACCGGTGTCATCACCGCTGTCAGCAAGGCCTACGGCACCGTGTCGGACCTGCTACGCGGCAATGTCAAGGAGCAGGACCTGCTGCGATACATGCAACAGAACGACAGCCTCACCAGCGGGCAGCGCGATACGCTGCAGCACGCCGCGGAGGTGCTGACAGCGGCCACCGCCACCGCCAAGGAGGAGGTCAACGCAGCCCTCTCCTATGCCCCCAACAACGCTATCTTCGGCAGCTCCAAAGTGCGATGGGGCATCCCTATCGGACTGTGGGTCTATAACGCCTACGCCGACTCCGAAAGCCGTTTCGGACGTTGGATGAGGAACACCATCGGCACACGGCCACGCACCATCAGCATGGCCAACCCGCAGCTGCGCACACAGGTGGCACGACAGACGCTGCGCAACTACGGCTTCTTCCACGGCTCGGCCTCCTACGAAGTGCTGACAGAGAAGAAAGACTCCCTGAAGGCTAAGATTGCCTACTCTGTTTATCCAGGCCCGCTCTTCTGCCTGGGCAGCATCGAATACCAACGCTTCACGGGACTCACTGACAGCATCGTACAACGCACGATGCCACAGTCCAAGCTCCACACGGGCGATGCCTTCAGCGTGGAGAACCTTGATGCTGAACGCACACGACTGAGTGAGCTCTTCCGCAACAACGGCTTCTACTACTACCGTCCCGAATACATCACCTTCCGGGCCGACACGCTGCAGACGCCCTACACCGTGCATCTGCAAGTGCGGCCACGTGCTGATATGCCTGCGCAAGCCAAGAACCGCTACTATATGGGGCGCACCCGCATCACCGTGCTGCCCTTTGGCAGTCGCGAGATTACCGACAGCGTCGAGCGCCGCAGCATCTCCTACCGATGGGGGAGTGAAGAAGGTTCCAAGAAACCGCCCATCCGCGTCGGTGCCATCCTCCACAACCTCTACTACGAGACAGGTTCCATCTACCGCCAGCGCATGCATGAGCTCATCCAAAGCAAGCTCGCCGGAATGGGGGTGTTCTCCAATATCCAGATGAACTACACACCACGCGACACCTCAGCGACCTGCGACACCCTCGACGTCAACATCTTCGCCATCCTCGACAAACCATGGGACAGCGAGTTCGAGGCCAAGGTCACCAACAAGAGCAACGGCCTGCTCGGTCCTGGTGTGGGCTGGGGAATGACCAAGCGCAACGCACTGCGCGGTGCCGAGACGGTGAACTTCAAGGTCTATGGCAGCTACGAATGGCAGACAGGTGCCACCGTCGTCGATGCCGGCGAGGACAAGAGCCTGCTGAACTCCTTCGAGCTGGGCGCCTCGATGACGCTGACCTATCCGCGCCTGCAATTCTTTAAACTCCTGCGCAAGCTCAACCGCCGCGCCGAAGCCTCCACAAACTACAAAGTGGATGTCACATGGATGAACCGCGCCAGCTACTTCCGGATGGTGAATTTCGGAGCACGCGTCACCTACACCTACCAACGAGTGCGGCGCTTCAAACACGAGTTCACGCCCCTGCGACTGGACTACACGATGCTCACCCACAAGTCGGCCCGCTTCGACTCCATCATGAATGCCAACCAAGCACTCTACGTGAGTATGCGCGACCAGCTGGTACCCTCGATGGCGTATAACTTCACCTATAGCCGCCGGTGGCGTAATGGCCACCAACGCACCATCCTGCTGGGGGCCAAGGAAGCCGGCCACATCATCAACGGCATCTATGCACTGGCCAGTCGCAACATCAAGGAACGCGACAAGCACCTGCTCGGCGTGCCCTTTGCCCAGTTCTTCAAGCTCACCGGCGAGTGGCGTGAGACCTTCCCCCTCACCCCCAGGAGTGCTATCGCAGCACGCTTCTATGCCGGCGCCGTATGGAGCTATCACAACAGCACGATGGCACCCTATGCCGACCTCTTCAGCGTCGGCGGAGCCAACAGCATACGCGCCTTTGCCATCCGCAGTATCGGCCCCGGTAGCTACCACCCGGCCAATGGCAAGTGGAGCTATGTGGATCAGGTCGGTAACCTGAAGTTCGAGGCCAACGTGGAGTATCGCTTCCCAATCATTGGCGGTTTGGCGGGAGCCCTCTTCGTGGATGCGGGCAATGTATGGCTCATGAAAGCCGACCCCGCACGCCCCGGCGGCGACATCGATGCCAAGCGCTTCTTCAAAGAGGTTGCCTTAGGCACGGGACTCGGATTCCGCTATGACCTGGACTTCCTCGTCCTTCGCTTCGACATCGGTGTCGGCATACACGCCCCCTACGACACTGGCCGTAGCAGTTACTACAACATGCGCCGTTTCTGGGACTCCCTTGGTTTCCACATTGCCGTCGGCTACCCCTTCTAATCACCTACCGGGACACATGACAACAAACGAACAACAGCTCATCCTGATTGATGTCATCCTGCTCGCTTATCGCTTAGGCTATCTGAAGCATGACGAGGAGTTGACTGCCATGTTGGCAGCAGCACACGCAGCCGATGACCCGATGGGATTCATGACAGCGCTGGAGAACTTCGGTGTGGCGCGACGCTCCAAGCTCTTCGCTTTTGCCGGCAAGATGCTGTCGGCGCCAGCGTTCTACCGCGCGCAATATCCCATGATATTAGGACTGCGAAAAGAAGGAGAGGCAGCAGCATCATTTTTAGGAAGCCAGCAGGTGCTGTTCCTGGCGGAAGCGTTGCTGACAAAAAAGCAACGGCCGGTGTTCCTCGAAGACTACTGGTGGTTTGTACATAACCATGAGGACTCCTATCTTGACAGGAAGAAAGGCTGGACGATAGGAGCCTACGCTACGGCACCACAGGATAACGCCTCGGTGTTGGCGCGCTATGAAGAACATCTCATGCGGCTGCAGCATCACTCAAACACGGGGGTGCGTGACCGCTATGAAACATTTCCCACCGACTTCATCCTGGCCATTCTGAGGCGGGCTTTTCTCTGAAAATGCCGCCGTTTCGCATTTTTTTAGCTCAAAGCAACCTCTTGTTTACCGCTTTTTTGTACCTTTGCGCCCGAAATCAGCGAATGACAACGTAGTATATTGATAATGAAACATATTCTGACACGTCGTTCCATCCGTCAGTACAGCGGACGCGACATAGAGCCCAAGCTGCTGAATCGTCTGCTCACAGAAGCAGCACGCACACAGACAATGGGGAATCTGCAACTATACAGCGTCGTGGTGACGCGTTCTGTAGAGGGGAAGGCAGCGCTGGCACCAGCGCATTTCAACCAGCCGATGGTTACACAAGCGCCTGTGGTGCTGACCATCTGCGCCGATTTCCGCCGCACCAGCAAGTGGGCAGAATGCCGCAAGGCCAAACCCGGCTACGACAATGCCCTAAGCTTCATGAATGCCGCCACGGATGCGCTGCTCTACACACAGACATTCTGCAACCTGGCAGAGGACGCAGGCCTCGGGCTGTGCTTCTTGGGCACCACGATGTATATGCCGCTGCCCATCATCGAAGCGCTGAAACTGCCAAAGCTGGTGTTCCCAGTCGCCACACTCACGGTGGGATGGCCTGCGGAGGAACCGCCCTTGAGCGACCGCCTGCCATTAGAGAGCTTCGTACACCAAGAGACCTACCACGACCCCACTCCCGCTGACATTGACCGCTTCTACAGCGAGAAGGAGGCGAGACCGGAGAACCAAGAGTTCGTGAGAATCAACAAAAAGGAGACACTGGCACAGATCTTCACTGACATCCGCTACACCAAGAAGGACAACGAGATGATGAGCAAAGGCCTGCTGGCAGCTTTACAGCACCAAGGCTTCCTGGGAGAGGCGAGGATTTAGAGGTTAAAGGTTAAGGGTTTAAGAGTTTAAGGGTTTAAGAGTTTAAGGATTTAAGGATTTAAGAGTTTAAGGATTTAAACATAATAAAGAAATGGTTTCCTTCGTCATCAGCTTAGTGGCCCTCTTTCTGGGGTACATGCTTTACAGTCGCGTTGCCGAACATATTTTTGGTCCCGATGATCGCGAAACGCCGGCCATCCGCAAGGCGGACAAAGTCGATTACATCGTGCTGCCATCCTGGCGCATCTTCATGATTCAGTTCTTGAACATCGCCGGCACCGGTCCCATCTTCGGTGCCATCATGGGAATGTGGTTCGGTCCTTCAGCGTACCTGTGGATTGTGTTTGGCTGCATCTTCGGCGGTGCTGTCCATGACTACATCAGCGGTATGCTCTCCTTGCGCCACGACGGCTGTGGTCAGGCGGAGCTCACAGGCCTCTACCTGGGTGCTATGGCGCGCAAGGGCATGATTCTATTTACCATGATGATGATGGTGCTGGTGGGAGCGTTCTTCGTCTATTGCCCCGCCATTATCCTGTCGGGCATCTGGGGCGATCGTATGATGTGGGTTCTCATCATCTTCCTTTATTATGTAGCCACGACAATGCTGCCCATTGACCAGGTTATCGGCCGCATCTATCCAGCCTTTGCTGTCTCCATGTTGTTCATGGTAGTGGCACTGGGCGTGGTGCTGTGTATCAAGCAACCGGCATTACCTGAGGTGTGGGATGGTCTGCAGAACTGGGGTGCCGAACGTTTCGGGCTGAAACAGAGCATCTTCCCCGCCCTCTTCGTGACCATAGCCTGTGGTGCCGTGAGCGGTTTCCACGCTACACAATCACCGATGATGGCACGATGCATGAAGAGTGAACGGCAGGGACGCCCCATCTTTTATGGTGCAATGATTACCGAGGGCGTGGTGGCACTCGTGTGGGCTACCATCTCCAGCTATTTCTTCTTTGCCGACGGATGGAAGGAGGTTTGCCCACCTGCCGTCATTGAGGCATACCAAGGACAGAGCGCCCTCTCGCTGATTCAGTATTTCGATGCCCCCACAGTGGTGAACATCGTCTGCCATAGCTGGCTGGGCACCTTCGGCAGCATCCTGGCACTGCTGGGTATAGTGGCGGCTCCCATCACAACGGGCGGCAGCTCGTTCCGTGCGGCACGACTCATCCTTGCTGAATCTTTCCACATCAAGCAGACGACGGCCTACTCACGCCTGTTGCTGAGCCTGCCTGTCTTTGCCGTGGGCATCGCACTGCTGGCCTGGCAGATAGGGAATCCGTCAGGTTTCGGCACGGTGTGGCAATATGTGGCATGGGGTACACAGCTGATGGCCGCCGTGACACTCTGGGTGTGTACGGTGTATCTCGTACAGGAAAAGAAATGCTACTGGCTGACTTTGGTGCCGGCAATCTTCATGACGCTTGTCGTCACCGACTTCTTCCTCACCTCACCGACAACGCTCGCTTTGCCGTATGTGCCATCGTTGGTTGCGGCTGCGCTCATCACGCTGGCTTCCACAGTTCGCTTTTTCTGGTGGCGACGTCAGTACAATCGTTAATTCTTCAGTTCAGCTTCCAGCGTCTCAATGTGCTGACGCAGCTCGCGGTCAGTTGCCAAGCGCTCAGTAATAACCTGGCAGGAGTGCACAACTGTGGCGTGGCCACGACGTCCGACAGCCATACCGATGCGTGTGGTGCTCATGTGCGTCAACTTTTGAGCCAAGTACATCACAACCTGACGGGCAAGCACCACGGGTGCCTTGCGACTTGATGAAAGGATGTCGCTGCTGTCCTGCGCAAAGTGATTGCTGGTATATTCGATAATGCGCTCGATGGTGATGGGGGCAGCCTGACGGCTGATGCCTACGGTGCGGCTGATGACGCTCTGTGCCAACGCGAGGTCTATCTCAGAATTGTTGACCAGGCTGTAAGCCATCAACGATGTAACGACACCTTCCAAATCACGAATGCTCTTATCCACCGTCTGTGCGATGTAGTCAATGACAGGCGTAGAGATCTGCAAGCCATCGCGACGAATCTTGTGGAACAGGATATCACGGCGCAACGTAGTGTCGGCAGGCTCCAATTCAGCCAGCAGACCCCACTTGAAGCGCGTGAGCAGTCGCTCCTCCATTCCCTGCAATGCCACCGGCGGACGGTCGGAAGTCAGGATAAGCTGGCGACCGTTCTGATGCAGGTGGTTAAAGATATGGAAGAAGGCAAGCTGCGTCTTCTGCAACGTAGCGAACTCCTGAATATCGTCAATGATGAGGACATCGATATTCTGATAGAAATTGATGAAGTCGTTAACGGTGTTCTGACGCACACTGTCGGTATATTGAACCTGGAACAGGTGGGCAGAGATATAGAGGACACGGAACTCGGGGTGCAGTTCCTTCAGACGCAGACCGATAGCATTCACCAAGTGCGTCTTACCTGTGCCGGAGCCTCCATAAATGAAGAGCGGGTTGAAGGTGGACTGCTTGGGATTCTGTGCAATGGCAAGTCCCACGGTACGCGGCAGCTTGTTGGACTTGCCTTCGATGAAGTTTTCGAAGGTGTAATCCGGACGCAACTGCGAGTCTATCTGCTGCAAAGGTCGCGGTGCCTGGTTGACAGGTGCGGCCATTGCCACTCGCACGGTAGCGGACTGTGAAGCCTCCAGCTCCATGGAGAGATTATTGGTGGCATCGGTCATCACCTTATACATCAAGCGCACGCCCGCGCCATACACGCGTTTGAGAACAACGCTGAGCAGCTTGATGAAATGTTCCTCGATGTACTCATACACAAAAGGACTGGGCACACACAACGTCAGCTCCTTCCGCTCCTCGTCGAAACCGAGGGAATGGATGGGGGCAAACCAAGTATTGAACTGCTGCTCTTGGATGTTGTTGCGAATCATCTTCAAGCACTCAGTCCATCTTGCATCTGTTACTGGACGAACGGCTTCCATTCTTTTTGGTAAATACATCTAGCACCACTTGGCGCGAATTGCGTTGCAAAGGTACCACATTTTTTTTTACCCGCCAAATTACCCTCACAGAAAAAGAGTTTAAAACAGGGCGTAAAAGACACGTTTTCATGCCCTTGCAAAAACGCCCATAAAAACATTCTTTTTAGCACATTGCATTTTTATATCTAATTGACACAAAAAGACTTGGCTTATTTCCCGCAAGAAATCGGCCAAGTCGTTTCAACGTGCGTAAAGCAACTTAATTTAAGGTGGTTAGCTATTGCGTATGAGAGTAATGCAAAAAGGAACTTCTTATTTGAAAATTTTTCTAATTGGCACCTTTTGGGCATTCTCCTCATGAAGCGCTATCAGGGTTGCGTTTTCTTCTCTTTTCTACCAAAAACGGAGAAGTGGACGTAGCGTTTGGGATTTGCCTTCAGGTCCTCCACGAGATTGGCAGCACCCGTTACCGTGCGGTTGAGATTTCCATAGAGAGCGGTGTCGTTCAACAGCAAGCCCACGGTGTTGTCCTTGGAGTTGAGGCGCTCAGTCATCTGGTTGACATTGGCCAGTGCACCATCGACTTTCGACATCGTGCCCTGCAGGTCAAGCTGATTGAGTTTGTCGGTGAGCTGCACGACATTCTGCCCTGCAGTGTCAAAGGTCTTGGCCATCTGCGGAATATCCTTCTCTAAGAGGTTGGTCAGGTTCTGTGAACTACGGTCGAGGTTCGCCGTCAGACTCTCGGCGTTCTCCAGAATCAGCTGGATGTTGGGGTCGCCCACGACTCTGTTGAGGGTCATCAGCAGCGTATCCACCTTGCTGATGGTTTCCTGCAGCTTAGGAATCATCTCTGCAGCACGTGCCATGAGACCGTTGTTGTTGGAGGAGGGAATGGTGTCGCCCACAGCATAGCGCTCGACAGGGCTACTGCCCATCAACAGATTCAACGTGCAGCCACCCAGCATGGCCTCATCCAGGACTGCTGTGGTACCCTGGGGGATTCGCATACCATGTTCCACGGAGATCTCCACGATGACGCCTGAGCCGGGATTGTCATAATCATAGCGGATATCCGAGACAATGCCCACATTATAGCCATCGGCATACACGGGGCTGGACTTTGCCAACGCCTTAGCGTTGCGGAAGTTGATGTAATAGGTATCCTGAACATGGAAGAGGCTGATGCCCTGCAGGAACTTAATGGTAAAAAACAGGAGAACCAAGGCGATGATGCCTGTCAGTCCGATTTTCACTTCGCGTGAGATAGTCATTGCTTGATTGCTTTATATTTCTTGATTGCTTCGTAAATACTCTTGGCTAACTGCTGCACGCCTCGGTCACTCGTGAGATATGCCTCTTCGCTGGCAGTGGTGATGTAGCCCAATTCGATGAGACAGGAAGGCATCGAGGTGGCACGCAGCACGAGGAAACCAGCCTGATGCACGCCCTTGTCCGGACGTCCGGCACTGCGGAACTGCTGCTGGATGAAGGAGGCCAGCTTGACGCTCTGCTCCATATAAGTGTCCTGCATGAATTCGAAGATGATGTAGGACTCGGCGCTCTTGGGGTCGAAACCTTCATAGCGGTTCTCATAGTCCTTCTCCAACATGATAGCAGCATTCTCACGCTTAGCGACTTCGAGGTTGTCAGCGGCGCGGTGCATACCAAGGGTGTAGGTCTCGGAGCCCTTACCCTGCGCTCCTTTGGGGAGTGCATTGGTGTGAATGCTCACAAAGAGGTTTGCTTTCGCGCGATTGGCGATAGCGGCGCGTTCATTAAGTTCTACAAAGACATCGGTCTTACGCGTGTAAACCACCTTCACGTCCTTGAGGTTGTCCTCGATGAGCTTACCCAAAGCCAGGGTCACAGCCAGATTGATATTCTTCTCTTTCCCTGACTTACCCAGCGCGCCCGGATCCTTTCCACCGTGGCCTGCATCCAGGACAATGGTGAAGGGTTTGGTGCCCTGCGCCACCGCTGTTGACCCTATGACCAACAGGAGCAGGAACGGAAGAATAAATACCAAACGTCTCATTTCGCGTGCAAAGGTAGTGGAAAACAGGCGATTTGGCAAATAAACAGACTTATTTTTTTACGTTTGGCCGTTTTTTCAAAGATGAAGGCGAACACCGCCCATGACAACGATACCCGGTTGAGGGATATTTCCGAGGTCGTAGTAGGTGCGGTTGGTGAGATTGGTTGCTTCTGCCCACACCTCATAGCGGCGTGCTGTCCAACGCACCTTCAGGTCGAGTGTGGCATAGGGACTATAGGGAACCAGGCGCCCCGTCGATTGTGCGTTTTCGTAGAGGATATAATCGCCCATGCGGTCCTGCCAGCGGAAATTCCATGAGGCGGTGAGATGCGACCATATCGGATGATCCAACCGCACAACCAGCTTATGCCTCAAGTACTCCATCGCGTAGTTTGACTTATAGACCGCAGCAGCATCGCGACGATGCTGATGAATGAAGGCGTATGCCAGGGAACAGATCCACCCATGTCCATTCGCATAGGAGGCTGACGGGAAGTAGCCAAAGGTGACATGCGCCTGCACGCCCATATTGTCCAAGTCAAAGTTGGCGCTATGAAAAACATCGTCAGCGCTGTACATCACCCAGTCTATCAGATTGGTGCCACGGTGATAGAAAGCCTTGACAATGCTCTGGACATGGAACTTCGGACCTTGCGTCTGGTGTTTCAGGCCCACCTGAAAACTGTGACTCTCCTCTGCTTTCATCCCCTGGTTGCCTTCGTGGGTAGGGCTCTTGTAGTAGAGGTCGGTGAAGGTGGGCAGACGGAAACCCTTGTTATAGGAAGCATAGATGCGCCAGTGTGAAGAAGGCGTGTAGGCTAGGTCGAGGCCAGGATAGAAGCGCAGATGGCTGTCAAAGCGGGTGTTGTAGTTTCCCAAGACACCGATGCTTGCCGTAAAATGAGGTAAGAGAATATTGTGTTCTGCGTTGAAGCTCAGGTTCGTGCGGTTGTCGTGGCGTGTATAATAGAGCTCTTCTCCCGGCACCTTGTACCGTTGCGGGTCATGAAGCGGCTGCCCGAGCGCCGTGCTGTAGATGCCTTCTTCGCGTGCCTCGGCGCCGATTGCCGTGCGTCCGGCAGCCCACTTGATGCTGGCAGTGATACGTGCTCCATGCACATCGGAACGATGGAAGTTCTCCCCCATTCTCTGGTCGCGGATGAGTTCGAAGTTGTCATAGAGCCTATTCCAATACACCTCCGGCCTCAGCCTCACACGTCCTTTGGTTTCAGCACCAAGGCTGACGATGAAGCGGCGGTTGCGTTCATACTGATTGGGATAGGCAGCACTGTAGAAGGTGTTGGCACCGTAGCCTTTCTGACTGTAGCCTGCCTGCAGGTCGATGCAGAAGTCCTGCGTATCTAAGTAGCCTCGGAAGTAGGCGTTGCCCTTCTGGAAGTCGGAGTTGGTGGTAGCACCGTTAGAACGGAGATAGGAGGCGGATAAAGACCCACCGAAAGACCCGGTGGACCCACCCCCTCCCGTGAGGGAGGGGAGAGGCTGGCGCGTAGTGAAGGCTATGCGGGCATCACCACCAAAGGTCATATAGCTGCCGCCTTGCACACCAGCATCACAAGAGAATTGAGGACGTTTGGCCTGGCTACTGTCTTCCCCACCCTTCACTACGCGCCAGCTCCCCCCTCCCTCACGGGAGGGGTTGGGGGTGGGTCTTTTCGTCACAATATTGATGGCGCCCCCGAAGGCAGAGGCACCATAGACGCGTGAGGCGGCGCCCTCAAGGATTTCGATGCGCTCGATATCGGAGAGGGTGACTGGGAAGTCTGCTGCTAAATGTCCTGTGTGGGGGGAACTGATGTTGACGCCGTTCAGCAGTATCGTGATCTGGTCGAACGTGCAGCCATTAATACTGATGTCCGTTTGAATACCAAAGCCGCCACGTTGTCGGACATCAACGCCGACGGCTGATTTCAGGAGGTCATTGACGCTTTGCGCCGCCGATGCTTCGATTTGCTGACGAGTGATGACGGCCACAATGCGAGCGCTCTGCAGGGCTGTCAATGGCGCCATCGTGCCAGCCACGGACACCTCTGCCAGCTCCTTCTCGTTGCCATCGCCCTCGTCGTCGGGATGTGTGCTGACCTGCATCGCCTGCGCCTTGGGAATGTTGACGCTTGAGAGCATCCCCACCGTCAGCACGCCAATGCGCACTTCGCGATGCAGGCTGCTGAAGATGGCGTAGCCCTTGCGGCAGAAGCGACGGAAGCACCTCACCCTTGCCCCCTCACTAAGCAGAGAGGGGTGTGAATAACTTTGCTTACCTGTTGTCATAATTGTTGGTTAATATTGATGATATTTTGTATGTACTCATTCTACGGCCCCTAAAGTTCCCCTCGCCCTTTGGAGAGGGGTTAGAGGTGAGGTCCGGGAGAGGATGGAGGAGAGCCTCAATGGAACATGGAGAACAATCCGCCCTCGGGTTTCTTGAAGTAACGATCCAGTTGATTGAAAAGAGACGTGAGCGAGAAGACCACGACGCAGTCGCCAGGCAGGATTTGCGTGCTGCCATTGACGAGGAAGCCTTCACCGTTCCGCACAATACCGCCAATGGTAATGCCCTTCGGTAGCCCCAGTTTCATAACCGGGTGACGCGTCACAAGCGCCCCTTCGCTGACCACGAATTCCGCCACGTCGGCATCTGCGATGGTCAAGCTCTTCACGCTGGTCACGTCAGCGGCCAGCAGCATCTGATAGATATGGCTGGCGGCAATGGCCTTCTTATTGATAATCGTGCCGATGTCCAGTTTCTCAGCCATCGTGATGTACTCGGAGTTTTCCACCAGCGCCACCGTCTTGCGCACGCCCATGCGTTTGGCGGCTAAGCAAGCCAGAATGTTGGTCTCGGTCTCTGCCGTGAGGGCGCAGAAAGCCTGTGTCTGCTTGATGCCCTCTTCAAACAGCAACTGCGTGTCACGCCCATCGCCGTTGAACACCATCACGTTGTCATTGTCCAAGAGTTCGGTGAGTTTGTGACAGCGTTCCACATCCTGCTCGATGAGCTTTACGTCTATGAAATCGGGCAAAAGATGACATGTCTGCACGGCGATACGTCCGCCTCCCATCATCATCACTTTCTTCACGTCGGGGTAGCTGTCCTTGCCCACCAACTGTCGAATGCTGGGCACGAATTTCTTGGTCGTCATGAAGTAGGCGATGTCACCCAATTTGAGTTCATCGAAGCCACCGGGGATAATGGTCTCCTCGTCACGCTTGATGGCTACGATGTGGTAGGGCGAGTCGGGTTTACAGAGATCTTTCAGCGGCTGTCCATAGAGCGCACCAGCCTCCTCGCGCAATTTAATACCGAGGATGACAAGAGCACCACCGTGCACCTCCCACCACTGCCTTGCCCATGAGCGTTGCACGCCAGCCACGATTTCCTTTGCTGCCAGCACTTCGGGATAGATGAGCGAACCGATACCAATGGAGTTAAAGAAGTCGCGGTTGGCAGGCTCCAGGTATTCGGCATTATCGATGCGCGCCACCGTTTTCTTAGCGCCCAGACTGTTTGCCAGCATACAGCACGTCAGGTTCTGTGTCTCTGACGGTGTCACAGCGATGAAGAGGTCTGCCTGCGGTGTGCCGGCTTCCTTGAGACCGTTGATGCTGATAGGCGATACGTTCAGGGTCATCAGATCCAGCCCATCGCTGACCGCTGCCAACTTATTGGCATCGGGGTCCAGCAGAACGATGTCATGATTCTCTTTGGCGAGTAAGGCTGCCACATGGCTGCCAACAGAGCCCGCACCGGCGATAATGATTTTCATATCAGATATTTCTTAATTCCTGCGACATCAATGCCACAGAGCGCGTGAAGTTCTTTCAGAGAGCCGTGTTCCACGAAGGCATCAGGAAGGCCTAACCGCGCCACAGGCGTCGTCACGCCATGATCAGACAGCCACTCCAGGACGGCAGAGCCAAGGCCTCCCGTGCGAACGCCATCTTCCAGTGTCACAATACGCTTGAAGCGTGCCGCCACCTCAGTGAGCAAGCCTTCGTCCAAAGGTTTGAGGAAACGCATGTCATAGTGTGCCACCGAGAGGTCAGGGTGTTCGGCCTCAGCCTGACGGATAGCCTCCTGAGCCACCACGCCCAACGGGCCGATGGACAGCAGTGCCACATCGCGCCCGTCCTTCAGCCGACGGCCCTTGCCGACAGGCACCTCATGCATCTCACATTCCCAGTCGGGCTGCGAACCGCGACCACGGGGATAACGAATCACGAAGGGACCTTTGTCTGGCAGCTGGGCAGTGTACATCAGATGCCGCAGCTCATGCTCGTCCATCGGCGAGGCGATGGTCAGATTGGGGATGGGGCGCAGGTAAGCCAGGTCAAAGGCACCGTGATGTGTGGGGCCGTCCTCGCCCACAAGACCTGCGCGATCCAGACAGAGAACCACGTTGAGACGGGCGATGCACACGTCATGTATAAGATTGTCATAGGCGCGCTGCGCGAATGAACTATAGATGTTGCAGAAGGGGATGAGTCCGTCCTTGGCCATACCACCCGAGAATGTCACGGCGTGTCCCTCAGCAATACCGACATCGTAGGCACGGTCGGGCATCGCCTCCATCATGATATTCATAGAGCAACCCGTTGGCATCGCAGGCGTGACACCCACAATGCGGCTGTTCGCGCGCGCGAGTTCTAATAAGGTATGTCCGAAGACATCCTGGAACTTAGGCGGTAGCCCTGTCTCGTTCGTCTTCAGGAGCGCTCCCGTCTGGGGGTCGAACTTGCCAGGCGCATGCCAAATGGCGCCACCGTGTTCTGCTGGCTCGAAGCCCTTGCCCTTGATGGTGTGGATGTGCAGAATCTTGGGACCTTGCATATCCTTGATGACACGCAATGTCCTCACCAGTTCTATGACATCATGTCCATCGGTGGGCCCGAAGTAGCGGATATCCATACCCTCGAAAACATTCTGCTGTCGGTTGATGAGGCTCTTCAGGGAGTTATTGAAACGCAGGATGCTCTTCCTACGTGACTCATTGAGGAAGCCCCATGAGAGCAGTTTCCGCGCTGCCTTGTAGCGGATGCGGTTGTAGGTGGGGTTAATCTGCAGTTCATGCAGCAGGTTCTTCATTCCGCCTACGCTGCGGTCAATGGACATATTATTATCGTTCAGGATGATGAGCACATCGTTGGGCGTGTTGGCAGCGTTGTTCAGACCCTCAAAGGCAAGGCCACCGCTCATGGCTCCATCTCCGATCACAGCCACCACATGACGATCCTCCTCGCCCTTGGTCTTCGCTGCAAGGGCCATGCCGAGTGCAGCGCTGATGGAATTGGACGCATGTCCGCAGGTGAAGGTATCGTACTCACTTTCCGCCGGCGACGGGAAGGGACGCAGGCCATGGAAGTGACGGTTGGTGCAGAAAGCTTCCAGTCGTCCCGTCAGCAGTTTATGAGCATAAGCCTGATGACCGACATCCCACACAATACGGTCGTAAGGCGTTTGATAGACATAGTGCAGCGCCACTGTCAGCTCCACCACGCCGAGGCTCGATGCAAAATGGCCTGGGTTGTCGGCCAGCTCCCGGATGATTTCCTCACGCAATGCCTGGCACACCTCAGGTAGCTGTTCCAGTGGTAACTGGCGCAGATATGCAGGCTGCTGGATGCGCTGCAAGATAGAGGATTTTTGATTGCTTATTTCAGACATAGTAAATAAATTCGGTGCAAAGATACATTTAATTTGTGATTTCCGCACGCAAATGACAAATTAAATGTATCTTTGCACCTATGAAACTGATTACACCCGTCGAGATAACCCCTCTCGAACAGCCTATCGGCATCCGAAACCACATGGCCTTCATCGGTTCGTGCTTCGCAGATAATATTGGAATGCGAATGCGCCAAAGTGGCCTCGCTGCCCTCGTCAACCCTTTCGGCGTGCTCTTCAATCCGCAGAGCATCCTGCAAGTACTCACACAAGACCCCACCTGCCGCCACCTCTACTTCGAGGACGAAGACCACAGATGGCATTGCTGGCTGCTTGACTCACAGTTCAGCGCCACTTCCTTCGAGGCGTGCAAGTCGGCATTCCTGTCGGCGCGCGGCAAGCTCTTCAGCTGGAACCCCGATGTCCTGATCATCACCCTCGGCACCAATCGCTACTACGAGCGTGTTGACACCAAACTCATCGTGGGCAACTGCCACAAGCAGCCCATGTCAGAATTCGTGGAAAAGGACATGACGCTTGCACAGTGTGTAGCCACGCTGGAAACCATCTGCCAGCTCTTCTCTCGCGCGCGTATCATATTTACTGTATCGCCGTATCGCTACGCCAAATATGGGATGCACGAGAACCAGCTGTCCAAAGCTACACTTCTGCTGGCGATACACGAGCTGCAACAGAAGTACCCCAAGCAAGTCAGCTACTTCCCTGCCTACGAGATTCAACTCGACGAGCTTCGCGACTACCGCTTCTATGCCCCCGAGATGCTGCACCCCTCACAGCAGGCTATCGACTACATCTGGGAGCGCTTTGCCGAGCGCTACCTTGATGACATCACGCGCCGCTATCTCTACGACTACGAGCCCATTCGCAAAGCCCTGGCGCATCGTCCTGAAGACCCGCAGTCGCCGGCCTACCTGCGTTTCCGCGAGCAGACACAGCGACAACTGGGCGAGCTCATGGCCAAGTACAACTTGGAACTGTAACAAAGTGAAAAATGAAAGAGTGAAAAGAGAAAAATGAAAGAGTGAAAAGAGAAAAATGAAAGAGTCATGACCTATTCGATAGAAACCATCACTACACTCATCGGCGCCCACCGCGTGGGCACTGCTGACACCCATATTGACTGGCTGCTCACCGACAGCCGCTCACTTGTCTTCCCCGAGGAATCTCTGTTCTTCGCCATTCGCACGCAAAAGAACGACGGACATCGCTACATCGCCGAACTCTATGGCCGCGGTGTCCGCAACTTCGTGGTCAGCCAACTGCCAGAGCAGCCTGCGCCCGATGCCAATTACCTGCAGGTGCCGTCGCCCATGAAGGCGCTGCAGCGCCTGGCCGAGCGCCATCGCGAGGAGTTCGACATCCCCGTCATCGGCATCACGGGTTCCAACGGCAAGACCATCGTTAAGGAGTGGCTCTACCAGCTGCTGTCTCCCGACTACAACATCACCCGCTCGCCGCGTTCATGGAACTCACAGATTGGCGTACCACTTTCCGTATGGCGCCTCTCGGAGCAGACACAACTCGGCATCTTCGAGGCAGGCATCAGCGAACCCGGCGAGATGGGCGCCCTGCAGAGCATCATACAGCCCACCATCGGCATCATCACCCATTTGGGCTCGGCTCATGACGAGAACTTCGGCAATCGCGAGGAGAAATGCCGCGAGAAGCTCCGTCTGTTCCACGATGCACAGGTACTCGTCTATAACGCTGATGACGCTCTCATCACCGAATGCATCGACAAAAGTGGCTTCCAGGGCCTCCGCCTCGGGTGGACCAAGCGCGAGATCGGCATCGACTTGAGCGAGTACTTCCTCGATGCCGCCAGCATCGAAGATGCCTGCCACTGCGTCTGTGTTTGCCGCCACCTGGGGCTCTCCGACGATGTCATCCGCCAACGTCTCCAGCGCCTCGAGCCCGTGGCCATGCGCCTTGAAGTTAAGGAAGGGCGCAACGGTTGCACCCTCATCACCGACACCTGCAACAGCGACCTCGTATCCCTTGAGATTGCCCTCGACTTCATGCGCCGCCGTCCCGAGGCACAAGGTCGCCGCCGCGTCCTCATCCTCTCCGACATCAAGCAGACTGGCCTCACCCTCGCCGAACTCTACGCGCAGGTCGCCGAACTCGTCAACGAATACTCCGTTGATGCATTCATCGGCATCGGTCCCGAGGTCAGCGCCGGCATGGCAAATGTAAGGCAAACCTTTAACGATGATGAAGGCAATGCGCCAGCAGCTCCCCTCCATTACGAGAGGGGGCGTGGGTGGACCTGTTTCCCCTCCACCGATGCCTTCCTGGCTTCCTCCGTGTTCACCGAGCTTCACGACAGCATCGTACTCATCAAGGGAGCCCGTCAGGCACGCTTCGACCTCATCGCCGACGCGCTGGTGCAGAAGGTCCATGAGACTATCCTCGAGGTGAACCTCTCCGCCGTAGTCGAGAACCTCAACTACTACCGCTCCTTCATGCGTCCCGAGACGAAGATGGTCTGCATGGTCAAGGCCTCCGCCTACGGTGCCGGTGCCGTGGAGATTGCCAAGACGCTGCAGGACCACCGCGTCGATTACCTCGCCGTGGCCGTAGCCGACGAAGGTGTGGAGCTGCGTCGTGCCGGCATCACGGCCAACATCATGGTCATGAACCCCGAGATGTCCTCTTTCCGCACCCTCTTCGAGTACAGTTTGGAGCCCGAGGTCTATAGCTTCCGCCTTTTGGAAGCCCTCTCCCACGCAGCTGAACATGAAGGCATCACCAACTTCCCCATACACATCAAACTCGACACTGGCATGCACCGCCTCGGCTTCGAGCCCCACAAAGATCTGGAGACGCTTATCCATCGCCTCAGCCAGCAGAAGGCACTCATCCCGCGTTCGGTGTTCACGCATTTCGTGGGTTCCGACAGCGATGACTTCGACCAGTTCTCGCTCCGCCAGTGGCAGCTCTTCTGCGCTGCCGCCGACCAGCTGCAGGCCGCCTTCCCCCACCACATCCTACGCCACATCTGCAACAGCGCCGGCATTGAGCACTTCCCCGAGCGCCACTGCGACATGGTGCGCCTCGGCCTGGGTCTCTACGGCATCAACGCCCGTAACAACAAGATGCTCTCCTGCATCTCCACCCTCAAGACCACCATCCTGCAGATCCATGACGTGCCCGCCAGCGACACCGTGGGCTACTCCCGCAAGGGCCACCTCACGCGTGACAGCCGCATCGCCGCACTACCCATCGGCTATGCCGACGGTCTCGACCGCCACCTCGGCTGCGGCCACGGCTACTGCCTGGTGAATGGTAAGAAGGCGCCCTACGTAGGGAACATTTGCATGGATGTCTGCATGATTGACGTCACCGACATCGACTGCCGCGAGGGCGACCAAGCCGTCATCTTCGGCCCCGACCTCTCCCCTGCCGTCCTCGCCGACGCCATCGGCACCATCCCCTACGAAATCCTCACCTCCGTGTCACCCCGCGTCAAGCGCGTCTATTACGTAGATTAAGAACAAAAGCCCCCTATATGAAGTGAACCCCGAAAGTCTGACAATAAACTTTCGGGGTTCACTTCATATAGGGAGTTCCTCTTTTTTACTTATTGGATGAGGGGGATGCCTGCGGCGCGACATTCTGCGCGCATGGCATCGGACCAGATGCTGGACTGTGTCTCGCCGATGTGGGCTTTGTGCAGCAGAATCATGCAGAGACGGCTTTGTCCGATGCCGCCGCCAATGCTGAGGGGCAGCTCACCTTTCAACAGACGTTGGTGGAAGAACAGCTGTTTGCGGTCCTCCTTGCCCTGCAGCTTCAGCTGGCGCTCCAAGGCTGCGGCATCCACACGGATGCCCATGGAGGAAAGCTCGATGCTGCGGCCCAACAGGGGATACCAGATGAGGAGGTCGCCGTTGAGGCCCTCGAAGCCGTCGTCGTTGGGGGTACTCCAGTCATCGTAGTCGGGGGCACGGTTGTCATGAGGCTCGCCGTCGCCAAGCTTACCGCCAATGCCGATGATGAAGACGGCACCGTGTTCGCGGCAGATGGCGTGCTCGCGCTCCTTGGCAGTCATGCCCGGGTACATGCGGCGCAGCTCCTCGCTGTGTATGAAGAAGATTTCCTCGGGCAGGAAGGGCTTCAGCTGGGGGTACATCTCACTGAGGTAGTACTCTGTGCGCAGGATGGTGCCGTAGATGCGCTCCACAATCTTGCGCAGGAAGCGCAGGTTGCGGTCTTCGCACGACATGGTACGCTCCCAGTCCCACTGGTCAACGTAGATGCTGTGGATGTTGTCAAGGTCCTCATCGGCGCGCACGGCATTCATGTCGGTGACGATGCCAAAGCCGTTAGGGACGTGATATTCAGCAAGCGTATTGCGCTTCCATTTAGCCAGCGAATGCACGATTTCTGCGGGCGCGTCGTCCATGCATTTGATGGGAAAGGTGACGGGGCGCTCCACGCCATTGAGGTCATCGTTGAGGCCGAGACCCTTGAGCACGAAGAGGGGTGCCGTGACACGACGCAAGCGCAGTTCCGACGACAAGTCGCGCAGGAAAAAGTCCTTAATCTTCTTGATAGCCAGCTCGGTCTGTTGCAGGTCGAGGGCAGGAGTATAGCCTTGGGGCTTGATGAGTTGGCTCATGCTTTCCGTTCTCGTTATATCATTTTGCGCGGCAAAGGTACGCTTTTTCTTTCAAATGGCAAACAAAAACAGAAAATATGTTGTCGTATAGTCATTTCCTTTGATTATTTTCGCAAAAAACTTGCTGTCGTCAACAGAAAAGGCTACCTTTGCACTCGCAAATGACATGATACTGTCTTTTTTTGGCCTCGTAGCTTAGCTGTATAGAGCGTCGGATTCCGGTTCCGAAGGTCGCGGGTTAGAATCCCGCCGAGGTCACAAGCCTTAACCGTTAACCCTTAACCCTTAACCGTTAACCGAAAATTATGAGGTTCCTCTTCTCCCTCCTCGCCGCTTTTTTGTCTTTAGGCGTGGCACAAGCACAGTCCTGGACAGCCGACAACGGCAACGGCACCTTCACCAATCCCCTGTTCTACGATGAGTTTTCCGACCCCGACGTCATCCGCGTGGGCGACGACTACTATCTGGCCGGCACCACGATGCACACTGTGCCGGGACTGGTGATCCTGCATTCCAAGGACTTGGTGAACTGGGAGAACATCAGCTACTGCTTCGACCGCTTCGACTTCCCCGAGGACCGCTTCGCGCTGAAGAACCATCAGGAGATCTACGGTCAGGGCATCTGGGCGCCCTGCATCCGCTATGCCAACGGACAGTTCTATGTCTTCTCCAACGTCAACGGCAAGGGTCTGCAGTGCTACACCAGCAAGGACATTCGCGGCCCATGGACACACCATAACATGCAGGGCGACATCTACGACCTCGGCGTGCTCTTCGACGACGACGGCAAGATTTATGCCATCCACGGCTACGGCACAGTGAGATGCACCGAGCTGAAGCCCGACATGAGCGGACCCATCGAGGGCACCGAACGTGTGATTATCCCTGAGGGCAACGGCGTGGGCGAGGGACACCACATGTATAAGATCGGCGACACATACTACCTCATCTCCACCGACTACCAACCCAATGGCCGCACCCTCTGCTCACGTTCCAAGAGCATCTGGGGCCCTTATGAGACACGCGTCATCACTGCCGACGAGACCTACGGCTACCACGCCGCCTCGCTGACACAGGTGCCCCGTGGCACCAAGTATCGTATTGGCGAGGACGGCACCCGCTTCGCCCTCGGCCCCTTGGACAAGGATGCCACCGCCTGCAGCAACGCCCATCAGGGCGGCATTGTGCAGGCCACCGACGGCTCGTGGTGGGCGCTCTTCATGCAGGACTTCCACAGCATCGGCCGCACCGTGTGTCTGATGCCGATGACATGGGAGGACGGCTGGCCCATGGTAGGTCTCCCCGGCAACCTCGGCCGCGCACCGAGGACATGGTTCAAGCCGAAGGCCCACCCCCAAGCCCCTCCCGTAAGGGAAGAAGGTTTTGCTCCCTATGACCGCAGTGAGAACTTCGATGGCAAGCAGCTGGGCCGTGTGTGGCAGTGGAACCACAACCCCGACGAGAAGATGTGGAGCCTCAAGGGTGGTCGCCTGCGCCTGCAGGCACAGCCCGCCGAGCAGCTGATGTGGGCTCGCAACACGCTCACACAGCGCGTCATCGGCCCCAAGAGCATCACCACCGTGGAACTCTATGTCAAGGGTATGAAGGAGGGTGACGTCTGTGGCCTCGGCAACATCAACGTGCCCTGCTCGTGGATTGGAGTGAATAAAGTGAAGAGTGAAAGAGTGAAGAGTGAAAGAGTGAAAAGTGAAAAATTAAGTGAAAGAGTGAAAAGTGAAAAATCTGGCCACAACTTCGTCCTTCGCTGTTTTGAACAGCTTACGAACGACACCGTCAGTGTGCCCGTCAGTTTACCTGACGGAAAAATCTACCTCCGCTGCATCGGCGACTACGACCACGATCAGGCGCAGTACGCCTACTCCCTCGACGGCGTGACCTTCCACACGCTGGGCCGCATGATGCCCCTGTCCTACCAGCTCATCACCTTCCAAGGCTCACGCCACGCCCTCTTCGCCTTCAACACGCAAGGGCACAAGGGCGGCTACGCCGAGTTCGACAACTTCACCGTCAAGGAGCCTTGTGCCGACCGCTCGCAGAACATCCCCCTCGGCAAGACCATCCGCATCCTCAACAAAGCCACCGGCCGCCCCGCCGTCGCCCTTAGGCACGGCTTGCTCTATGACAGCCACGCCGGCGACAAGGGCGAGTTGACGCGCTTCCGCGTCATCGACCGCGGTCAGGGCAAGGTGGCGCTGCAGTGCGTCGATGGCCGCTTCGTAAAAGTTTATGGCGAAGGGCTTCCCGGCGATGTGCGCTTCACCACGGATGCCGCTGAAGCCGACGTCTTCCTGTGGCAGGATTACCTCGACCACGATTTCATGCTGCTCTCGCTGAAGACCCACCGCTATCTGGGTAAGTCACCCACCACGGGCAGCCCCTACAGCATGGACTTCGCCGGTCCTGACCCGGCACGCCGCAATGGCTCCGTCCTCGTTTGGGAAGAACAATAAAGCCGCCCCACATTAACCGAACAATGCGCGGAAGGCATCTTCCACGCGGCGGCAGGGCGTAATCTCTATTTTGTAGTCATGGGGATTCACGGCCTTGAGGTTGGCCGCAGGGATGAGTATGCGCTGGAAGCCCAGTTTCTGTGCCTCGGCAATGCGCTGTTCGATGCGGCTCACGGGACGTATCTCGCCCGAGAGGCCCACCTCGCCGCAGAGCGCTACGCCGGTGTCGATGGCCGTATCCACGTTTGAGGACAGGATGGCAGCGATGACGCCCAGGTCAATGGCGGGGTCTGTCACGCGCAAGCCGCCGGCGATATTCAGGAACACATCTTTCTGTGCCAGTTTGAAGCCCACACGCTTCTCCAGCACCGCCAGCAACATATTCAGGCGGCGGTAGTCGAAGCCGTTGGCCGAGCGCTGTGCCGTGCCGTAGGCGGCCGTGCTCACCAGCGCCTGCGTCTCGATGAGGAAGGGTCGCACGCCCTCGATGGCAGCGGCGATGGCGATGCCGCTGAGGCCGTCCTGGTTATCCGTCAACAGCAGCTCGCTGGGGTTGGCAACGGGGCGCAAGCCGTCCTGCCGCATCTCATAGATGCCCAGCTCCGATGTGCTTCCGAAGCGGTTCTTCTGCGAGCGCAGGATGCGGTAGAGGTAGTGCTGGTCGCCCTCGAACTGCAGCACGGTATCTACGATGTGCTCCAGCACCTTGGGGCCTGCCAGCGTACCCTCCTTGGTGATATGGCCGATGAGGATGATGGAGGGAGCCCCTCCCCCAGCGGCCCCTCCCCTGTTAGGGATGGGAGTGTTTTCTCCTTTGACGTATTTGAGGAGGGCTGCGGCACACTCGCGGATCTGCGAGAGCGAGCCGGGTGAGGACTCTACGGTCTCCGAGGCAATGGTCTGTATGGAGTCGATGACGACGAGATCGGGCTTCTCAGCCTCGATATACTGGAAGATATTCTCCAGCGAGGTATCACAGACGACCTTCAAATCATTCATCGGTTCGCCCGGGAGCTGCGCGCCAGCCTCTCCCCTTTGGGTCTGCGGCTGGGTCTGTAGTCTGTCCGCCCTCAGCTTCAGCTGCCGTGCGCTCTCCTCGCCGCTGACATACAGCACCTTCTTATCCGTGAGGCGCAGGATGGTCTGCAGCACCAGCGTGCTCTTGCCGATGCCCGGTTCGCCGCCCAGCAGCACCAGGCTGCCCGGCACCAGTCCCCCGCCCAGCACGCGGTTCAGTTCCTCGTCGTGCATATCCATGCGCGGCTCCTCCTCTGCCCGGATGTCAGAAAGGGGGATAGCCCCTCCCCTGCCCCCTTCCGTCTTCGGTAGGAAAGCACCCTTCTTAGAAAGAGAGGGGCTGGGGGCGACTCTAAATTCCTTGAACGTATTCCACTGCCCGCAGGACGGACACCTGCCGATCCACTTGCTGCTCTCCTGTCCGCAGTTGTCGCAGACGTACATCGTTTTATCCTTTGCCATACAGCCTTGTTTATTTCGCTTTTTTTGCCTTACGTTTCCTCTCGGCCTCCTTCCTGGCAGCCTCCTTCTCAGCCTTCTTCTTTTCCTTTCTCCCGAATGAGAGGCCATGGAACTTCACGCCCGGCTTGATCTTCATCTTCTTCAGCTCCTGCGTGTTCGTAAACGAGAAGGTGCAGAAGAGGTCCATGTGCCCGCCCGGCATCATCAGCTTACCCTCAGCCAAGGCGCCGTCGCTGACGATGTGGGCCTGCAGGTTCGTTGTCTTAGCCACGAAGTACGAGGCCTCGGTGACATGTGCCGAAATCTCGCCCATCGGCAGCCTGCCGCCTTTGCGGTGGCGCATCACAGCAGTGCGCTTGCGCGAGATGTCGAACTTGAAGTCCGCCGTCATGCTGACATCACCCAGCCGCTCCATATCCACCACCTGGCCAATCTTAAAGTGCTGCGTAGCAACGCTACCCATTAAGTAGTATTTCTGCCCGTCCACCGTCAGGTCCACATTCAGCGCCCCGGCCTTGGTGCCTACCACGCCGCTGAACACCTCGCACTTGTAGAAGACGTCGAAGCCGCCACGGTATGTGACATACTCAAAGGCATCCAGCTGCTCCATGAGGAAACGCTTGATGGGGAACTGCCGTATGATGGCCTCCGCCTTCTTGCTCGTGACTTTCATGCGGGGCACATCGAAATGCACGTGCAGCGCATATTTGTCTTTCAGGTTCCGGATGATGCCGCGCGACGCCACCTTCAGCTGCTTGTCGGCAGTATAGACCTCCACGTTGGTGAAGGCCAAGCTGTCCACGTCACCGTGCATCCTGGTGCGGAACTGCACCGGCATCGTGAAGTCCTTCAGCGGCGGTGCAAAGGGACGCGCGATGTCCTGCAGGATGGCTTCGCCGTAGATCCACGTGGTGTGGTAGGCAAAGGGGCGCCCCGTCTTCTTGTCCGGCAGCTGCAGCTCGCAGCTGTCGATGTGCACCGTCGTCTGCTGCAGGCGCACCAGCAGGTCCTGCAGCACCATAGCCTTTGGCGTGGCAGCGATGGCGGTGCTGAGTTCCCGGATGTCAATGCCCGTGACGGTGTCCGTCACCACGCAGTCGTGCAGCACGGCGTGCAGCGAGTCCTTATGCAGATAGTCGATGTCCAGCTTCAGTCCCGCTGTCACCTCCAAGTACTGGGGGTCGAAGTATCCGCGATGGGGTTTGCCGACGTTCTTGCGTGGACGATTGTGTACATTCTTGAAGTAGAAGTCCTCGACGACGACATGGCGCACAGGCTCGCTGACGCTGTCAGGTGCCTCCCTCACACATCGCAGTGCACCCAGCGAGAACGTACGCTCGTTGAAGTTCACCTCCACGTCCTCGACCGAGAAGCGGTAGATGTCGAACGCCAGCGGCTGTTTCTTCTTGTGCTTCGTCTCAGCTTCGTCCTTCTTACCCTGCGACTTGAAGGCATCCACGATGAACTGGTAGTTGGCAACGCTGTCGTCCGGCGCCTTGTGCAGCTCTGCCTTCACGCCCTCCACCCGCACCTCCGGGATGCGCAGCTCACGGCGCAGCAGCGCCCACAGGTCAACGTCGGCAGCCAGCAGCTCCACCCGTAGCAGCGGTCGCTGCTCGCGATCCTCTATATAAAGGTCGTGCAGACACACATCCTGGCGGAAGAGGTCGAAATTCAGCCGCCCCAGACTCACCCGCGTCTGCAACTTCTCGGAGAGCGCCGTCACCACGCGGGGCACCACGCGATCCTGCACATAGTCGGTATTCACAAGTGCTACAGCGCTGACCATCAGCAACAGCAACACGCCCAAGCAGGCCGCTATGACCTTTAAGATTCGTTTCGTTCGCATCTGAAAACAACTGTTTTTCGCCACAAAGATACGATTAAGTGAGCGAAGTACAAAGAAAATCCCTCTTTTTTTCATTCCGCCTCACTTTTCCGCATGAATTCGTCACCGATTAAATCGGGTCAAGCAGACCGAAACAAACCTTAAATTGAATCGTGTAAAACGCTGTCTTACAATTAACTCCGCTTAACCAAACTTATTCTTCGCCTATTGCGCGTTTGCCCCTTTTAGAGTAATTTTGTACCGCCATTGTACCTCGGGTGGATGAGCAGAGGGTTCATAGGGTGTTCCCTTAAATCACCTTATTTCCCTTGGCAAGCACTTTGGGCAAATTCAATGCTAACGAGCTCAGACGTGCCGACCATGAAGTCCACGACATTGCTGATGGCAGATACGATGGGCGAATACAGAAGTTCCAGCAAGGGATATCGAGATAGGCCGCTGCTATATGATATAGCAGTCCGATAAATTGGAATTTATGATGGTTCAGAGTTATACCTCCTCTGCCTGCATAGGCTTGTATATCGTGTCTACCACTCTGCGCTGGCATTCGTCGGCATCGGAAAGAGGGTGGGTACTGATAAGCATAAGGACACAGGAGGGGTCGAGGTGTGCGTCATTCAGGATTCTGGGATCCTCCAATTCAACATGAAAACCGTTACGCTCGTAGAAGGCGATGCGTCGGCGTGTGATGTCATCAGTCGGAGGCTCCACTTCCCCGATTATCGGCAGATTGCTCTCTTCCCTCAGGAGTCTCAGCGTCAATGCGCCCAAACCCTTGTTACGGTGGATGTCAAGCGTAGCCAAATACAGGAGATAACGACATATGCCTAATTCAAATACTACAGCCATACCGCAGAAGTCGTCATCTTCAGTGATGGCATAAAAAGACATTTCCTGGCAGTGGTCTATCATCCACAGGAAACGTTCAGTGTCAGTTCTCTCCGCTTCGGGAAAAGCAGACTCGTAGAGCTCTGGAACTTGCGCTATCAGCGGGTCTTTGCTTGACTGTATTTTTATCAAATTCATGACTATATTCCGATTTATCTGTCTTTTTATATCAAGCAATTGGTGTATTCCATAATGGCTCAGCCTCCCAACCACGAGGAAAGCCCATCGCATTGATGTCAATGGACGGGTAGGAACTGAGTAGGGCATCAATCTTTGCCTTCATGTCGTTGTTCGGCGAAATGATGTCAAGGAAGAATTTAATGATACAGAGACTGAAATAGGCTTTCTTTTGGTTGACTGGAATTGCAATCCAAGGACGCGCCATACGTCGCTGAGTCAAAACCCTCAGAGCAAATGTACGGTTCCATACGCGAGCGTGATGACCGCAGTTGTTTCTGGCAACAGTGATAATTGTCATCCATGAGTTAAAGACTGGCACTCCCAGGGAAAACTCTTGTGCTATCTTCTTTCGAATCTGGTTGCTCCTGATGTTATCGTATATCCTTGTCAGCACACCTAATGGAAGTATCTCAGCCAACATCCAAGAAGGTGGATATGGATCAGAATAAGTGTTGTGGAAATGTTCAATGAAATCTTCGCGCGACTTGGCAAGTTCAGCATCAATGAGCTGTTTTGTCCTCGTAAAGGTGTCGATATCATAGAAGCACGTAGGGTCGGTCATCCAAAAGGGATTCCCTGTTTCACGGCTCGTTATGTTGACAATGGCACTACGGACGGCTATCTCTATCTTCTCAATCTCGTTGAACATCAGCAGGCGAAGATGCCTGTCGAAGCGATACATGTCCAAGGCTTGATTGAAAGTAGCTCCTGGTTTGAAAACATGATTTTCCTTCGGTGTTGTCAAAAGAGGATAAAGATAAGCACTAAATCTGTAATAGCCGATGTGGCGGAGATAGTTCTCCGTACGTGCAACACTCTCAATGTGAAGGCCACGCGATTGCAGCAATGTCACCAGTTGAGCTGGTGATGAGTATGTCTTTGTATAATGTGCCATAATAAAACAAAACGACCCGCCGATTTAAGCATTGTGAAGAGGCTTGGCGGGTTCTCGTGGTGCAAAGGTACTGCTTTTATTTGGAATAGCCAAACTTTTTGAAGAAAAAGAATAAAAGCAGCCTAAGAAATCCCCTTTTTGCTCAAAGTGTTACCTCTTCCTTTCCTTTCCCTACCTTTTTCAATTAATATGAACCAAAGATTACCTGTCTGGCGACACATAAACATGGGTACGATTGACAATCAGAAATGCTGTCCATAGTTCTTGCCTTGCAAGCCAGCAGAGCTGGAGCGGACTTTGAATTATTAACCGTCGTTGAATCCCAGATACTTAGTGCATCCGAGATACAATGACGGTACAAACGCCCCTTTTCATGGGGCGTAAAAGGATCTTTCTGAACTAATGTATTGGGGTACTCCAAAGCGGTTCCGTCTCCCAACCACATGGGAAAGCCCATGGCTAAGGGAGTCAAGAGGTTTTCTCACTGGTGATAAAACATTTTCTCACTTGTGAGAAAACCTTTTGCCATTAGTGGCAAAAACAATAAGAGCATGGTCTTATGGCAAGAAGAGCAAGGGCTTATGACAATAAGAGCATGGGCTTGTGGCAAGAAGAGCAAGGGCTTGTGGCCGAAAGGGCTTGCTCTTACAGCGAGTTCCACCAGTGGAACACGCCAGAAGGTCTTGTCCTTATGAGCTGAAGGACCTATCCTTATGAGCAGAAGGACCTATCCTTATGAGCAGAAGGACCAGTCCTTTCGAGTGGACCACCATGGTGATCCACCCAACACACCATGGTGCATGTGTCAACCCTCTATAGTGTCTCGCCCAACCCTCTATAGTGTCTCGCATGGCCCTCTGCCTCCTCAAAAAAAAGTTTCGCGAGAAACCCTACGAACCCTCCTCATCATTGCGTAGGGTTCGTAGGGTTTCTCGCAAAAGTTTTTTTTCATTTACTCAACTTTCGGAAGTATAAGAGACCACAGATTTAACAGATTAAACAGATTCAAAGCTACTTGTTATCATGAATTGTTTTACATATTGCGCAGATTTAGAGCGAGACGCTTTGCGGGTCTCGATTGCATTCATCTCT
>SUYG01000005.1:0-40512 GCA_015060555.1 Prevotella sp. | reverse complement strand
GATGGAACTATCTGTTGCAATTGCAAACCGCATCTATGACGTTCTTGAAGCCAAAGGATTGTCGCAGAAGGACTTTGCCAAAATGATGGGAAAGACCGAAACTGAAGTGAGCCGTTGGCTCTCAGGAACCCATAACCTCACCCTAGCGACCCTTTGTAAGATCTCCGTAGCTCTTGGTCAAGACATCATCACGATTACCAGGCATCAGCCCTATCCCGTCCTTGACGAAACGGCTGTATCTTCTGTAGCTGAGGCAGAAGCAGAGTATAATTAAGCCTTCTTAAACGTTACACAGCCCCTATGGCCTGTTATCCAACAAGTTTGAGGGAATGAGGAATTTTTCCCAAAAAACTTTCATGAGGAAACAAGGTATATAGCAGCGTTGATGACATGTTGGAAAATGAAGGGCGATAGTAATCAATATTCCCTATGACTGCCAACTTTAGGTGAATTACTAAGGAAAAGTTAGAGTAAAAACTTATTTTTTAAGTTAATTATTTGGTAGCTCTAAGTAAAGTGCGTACTTTTGCGACAGATAACTTTAAAGTTAAGGATGAAAGCGAAACAAGAATACTGTATCGAACTCATTGAGGAATACGAGAACGTCAACTTCTACAGCATTCATATGGCAGGTGAAGAGTTAACGGAATTGGAAGCCTTCTTTGAGAAATTCCCTATTGGCTGTGAGTATGATGATGAAATCGATGTCATCATCTCCTGGATTGATCAGATTGCTGAACGCGGTGCATTGGAACGCTACTTCCGCCCCGAAGGTCATTATGGCGATGGCGTTGGCGTAATCCCCATAGACATTGGAAACAAGCTGCGGTTATATTGCCTACGTCTTTCTGACAAGATTATAGTATTCGGTAACGGTGGTGTCAAGGATGCACGGAGTTGGCAAGAGAGTGAGACTTTAGCACCCTATGTGAAGCTATTGGTGGATACCAGTCGATTCATCCAATCGCGCATAAAAGATGGAACTATTGTTCTGGTTGATAAAGAGATAATTGGAAACGTAAACTTTTCGCGATATGAAACGGAGTAGTATTTTGGAGAAAAGGAGACAACAGGTGAAACCTGAGGCCCGTGCCTCTGTGTCCTTGTCCTTCCGCATCGTCGATAGAATTCATGAGATACTGGAGGAGAAAGAGCTTAAACAAAAGGATCTGGCAGATCGTTTAGGCAAGAGCGAAGCTGAAATCAGCAAGTGGATGCGAGGCACCCATAACTTCACGATTGACACCCTTGCCTCCATTGAAGCCGCTTTGGGTGCTCCAATCCTGCAAGTCTATCACAGCCAAGCCTATCCCCCTTATGAAGAAGAACCGATGGCTGTGGCTGAGGGAGAGGGAGAATACAATGCAAATATTAGGCTTGGATTCAGGGACAAGCTAAGTTACTCCATCACGACTAGAGTAGGGAAACTGTTTTTTGATCTGATAAATAACGCTCATTCTGAATATCTGAAAATTACTCAAAGTAAACGTATTCGTAATGATGAATTCCAAAGGAATGACATCTTTTTGGACAGGTCCGAGTTACAATTATTTAGAGACGCGATAGACAAGGCAATTATATATTGGGAACGCGACATGGGTCAATTAAAAGAAAACAACTCTTCGAATACTCATACACTAGAAGAGCGGAGAAAAGAGCATGGGTCTGCCTATGAGAAATGGAATGAAGAAGCTGACGCTCTATTAGGGCGCCTATTCGATGAAGGTCATTCACTCCACGAGCTCTCGGAAATGTTTGAGAGAAGTGTGGGCTCTATCAGAAGCCGTTTGAATGTTATTGGGAAAATATAAGGATCTACTTATTTACCTGTTGTAGAGCCTCGTCTAAACCTATTACCATTCCGTCTTTAGTAACTACACCAGAGGATAAAAGACCTACAAAGTTCTTGTCATTGATGATAGGATATAAAGACTCTAACGAATATTTGTTAATTGAAACGTACAACTTCCGTAAACCAAGTGCAAGCAAAGCATTTGCAGAGAAGAAGAACAAATGGTTTTTACGTAGAACACTATAAAACAAATCCGCACGCGGACCTGATGTTGAACCGATTACAGGAGAAGGAAGCAGATCGCATTCACGCCCCCCAATGACTAAAAATTTGGCCCGCTTAATACCATTGTCAACCTGCTCCAACTCCGTTTCATAGGCAATCATCTGAGACTCATATCGGCCTTCGGCCATCATGTGATTGAAATCTACTTTTGTCTCTGCAACAAATAGATACTTGTCTCTGGTATTTAGTAGACTTACGTCTAATCGACCTCCTCTGTCTCTTTGATAAATACGCAAGCCGACCTCTAAAGAAAGACGTGGCTCAAGAGACGTGCTTAGGAATTTCATCGCGTTCGCAGTCCAAACAGCAATATTCTTCGTTTCATCAACAGCTGTAAAAGACTCAAAACTTTTGTATTTTACCGATAATTGGCTTATTGGGACTTTGGGCAATTGGATGAAAGTGCCTTTGAATAGTTTCTGTGTAGTTTTCTCTAATTCTGAGAATTCTGCTGCCGTGATGTCATAACAAAACTTCTTCGGGTGGAAGCTATTAGTTAAAAGGATCCTATTTCCCACGCAACCGAAGACACAAAACATACAATTTATACAACACTCATCTTTAACAGAGAACTTACTAACCGTATCTTCGCCATTCTTCAAACAACTAACCAATAGTGGAACGCTATGTGATGATTTACCTTTACTGTGCCTTTCATCATCTATAAAATGTGTAAGATACGAATACTTGTACATCTGTAAAAACGCACAAGGGGCATCAAGCCGATTGTCTGCGTATAAACAAAACTTGCCCATTAATAGCTATATCGGTTTAGATAGTTTATGACTTCTTGAGGAGCACCTTCCTCCAACTCTTTTATATTTAGTCCTTTTGTTGGCTGTAGATATAGTTTCCCGTTCATATATCGTCCTACATATGGTATACCAGCCATGAAAGCAATCTCAATCTCCGTAGAGATGGTTTCTTCCAAATTTTCTTCTGAAACCACAAATTTATCTTTATCTTCTTTCAAGACATCTATGATATCACTTAATGCAACAGCTGTTTTGTTCTGAAAAGCCAGATTCAGAAGGTATAGAATGGCAAATCTACGATTCTTGATTTTTGTTTCATAATACATTGTAGCTTCACGGACAACAGACTGCCCATTTTCCCTAAGGCAGAAATTCATTTTGGTAAGATTGTCATAATTGAGTGGCCTATCAGTTATCTCTGTATTGGGGAACTCAATTATTTCATACACTTGCCCCATCCGATGCTCGCTATTTATATAATCACGATATGCTATATGTGGATATGGGGAATCTGATGGCGTAAACTGTACTGGCTTGATATAGCCTCCCTGAGTTAACCAAGCTAATATGCACGATTTTGTTCTTGTATTTAAATCTTGCGTAGAACCCGCAGAGAGTTCTACCATTGAACCGTTATAATCTACAATTTCTGTCGGCGATGGATAGCCTACATTTATTTCTTTGATATTAAAGGTGTCGCCAGGATTATATCTTGAAAGACTGTACATCACACCGACGACGGGACCATAATTTAATACCGCCTTCTTGATGATTGCCTGCATGTCTGCAGTTCCGTATTCGGCTTTTGCAAATCTGACGCCAAAGGAAGTTATCCTGACTTTTCTTTCCATACGCTCAACAAAACCAAGAGCATGCATCGCGTTAATAGTATTACTTATCTCTTTAGACTTTGTCGTGTCGCTAAGAACACCATTTGTGATAGAGCAGCCAGAATCATCAAGTGGGTTCTCTTTAAACCGACAATACTTGCCAACAATTTCATCTTCTTTGAGTAATGTGCAATACTGATGAATATTGATGGCATTGCGGTCAAATTTTACATCTTTAAGATTGAATGGTTTTCCGTAGATGCCAAACTTTACAACAATTAATCGGGCGAGTGCATGTAAACACTCAATTCTGGCAGCCGCTGTACGATTGATGAGAAATGCCATATCTACATTATTGTCATAAATCCAACATCAAGTTTTAACGAATCTAAAGTCTGACGTATATTCTGTTCTTCTATTACATCTGAATATAAAAGCATACATTTAACATTCAAATGAGGAAAAGAATCCGAAATACATTCCTTTAATCGAGACAAATCAATAGCATTACTGTCTGTTGCAAACTTTGTTGACCTCTTATACAAGGTAATGGTATTAGCTTCTTTAGAAACTAAATCTATTCTCCGTGCTCTCAAGCCAAAATCCCATTTATAGTTTACACGTATAAACACTGAGCGATCTTTTGACTCTATATTACTAGCGAAATACACTAATGTATCCAGCTCTTTTTTACATGGAATATGATAAAAGAACTGTTTCTCTTCACCATCAGAAGAATTAGCAATAATGGAAGCCAAAGTACTATTTATATTTCCTCTGTAAATAGGCATTGTTGCGAATTGATAGGGGTTAGTTTGTTCTTTATGAGTTTTACGTACTCAGGATTCAACTCAAAACCTATGGATTTGCGTCCTAGCTCTTGAGCCGCTAAAAGAGTTGTTCCAGTTCCTGCAAATGGGTCCAATACAGTATCCCCCCAAAAACTATACAGCTTAATGAGACGCATAGGGAGCTCCTTAGGAAACGGAGCTGGATGACCTTCAGCTTTTGCCTTTGCAGGTTGCATCTCCCAAATTGAATTAATAGCCCATTTTTGCCATTCTTCTGTTGTTATTTTCGACTTTTCCTTTATTTCTTTTGAAACAGGCTTTCGCTTCCCTTCTTTTGAGAATACCGTAATCCATTCGTAAGGATACGTTGAGAAGATATTGGGCGGATAAGGATAGCTCCCAAAAGAACTAAACCTCGCAATCTTTCTTTTGTCCCAGATGTACAAACCAAATTGATACATGCATCCAGTTCCGTTCATAAACGATTCGATATCGCCCAAAACTAATCTGGTTTCGCGTCGGTCGAATCTTGCAGCTTTACCGGTGAGAAGAAATGGCATAATGTTGATGCAGATTTTCCCGTCAGGTACCAGAACGCGTACACATTCTTTCCAGACCTTATTCAACTCACTTATGTAGTAATCATAGGAACTGCTTCCTTTTCCTATCTGCCCGTCAACATCATAATCCTTTAAAGTCCAATATGGCGGACTTGTTATTATCAAATTTACACTCTCATCTGGTATTGCACTCATGTCACTCGAATCGTGATTGAATATGGTTGCATCACCTATAATTAATTTGTTTATTTTGTCCATATTATAATCTGCTCCTTTCTTTCTGTTTTATTAATCGCATCGAATACTTTTGAGCTAGTACCTGAGTAGGAACGCTCCACAATAGAATAGCTTTTGAATGGACTTATGGCTTGCAAATATTCAGCGCCATTAATCACCTTTCCATGTATTTTCTTGTCGCCCACCACGAATATAACCTGACCATTAGGCTTCAGAACATTGTAAAGCTTGTTCAGTACAATTTTCATGTCTTTTTTGTAGTTCTCGAAGTTTTGTATAAGACGCGATCTGATTTGAATCCTTTCGTAGCCTAAGATGTCGTATATAATTCTTGCATAATATGCTGTGTAATCAAGACAATCGAAATATGGTGGACTCGAAAATATGAAATCAACAGAATTTGGTTGTATGATTTTGTCAAGATTTCTACTGTCTTCATAATAAACCATGCTGTCATTTGCTATCGGAAGGAAGTGCTTTTTTACCTTCAATTGAAGTTTTTCATAGAACGGAATGTATCGCTTAGGCTCAATATTTTTTCCTACGGTACTAGATGTCCATTTATAGTCATTGCACCCTCTTGCAGTTAAAGCAATAGTACCGAGATAACATGCTTTAAGATAATCAGACATCTCAGTATAGAGAACAGACATCCTTATTATTTCATCGAGAGACTTTGAATGAAATAAACTTGCCGGATATTCTGCTACTGGTGGTACTTCAGGAAGAGCAATTGCTTTATTGATCAAACAACGAACCTCGTCTTCCACCTCATGGAAAGACAAAGGAATATGTATCTTCCCATTTGATAAGGTTATGGCAATAGGATTAGCATCAATGCCAATGGTATGCAAGCCATATTTCAGACCTTCATAAACGATTGTTCCAGAGCCACAAAAGGGATCAAGAACAATACTCCCCTTGGGCATTTGAGACAGTATCTGCTCTGCATCTAAGGCCGCAATCTTTCCACGATATGGATATATACCATGTATAGAGCGTGGATTGTTGACCGATTTTAATTCTTTGATTACAAAATCCATCTACGCTTGTAGTTATTTAGCGAATGGACCTCTATTCGAATGATAATGGGTTATCAACATAGAACCTTTGGACAAAATAAAAGCGCGAACCGCTCTTATCGATGTCCAAAGGTCCTAGGAAAACCCATCCATGTAGATAAGTCCAGTCCACGCTACAGCGTAGACGTTGGCACTTATTCGTTACATTGGATGTCTAATGAATTTCCTAGGTTCTTGGACATCATCGAATATAGCACAAACGCTATGATTTCCAATAAGATTGATCAGGCCCCTCCGCTGAGTCTTCCCATCGCTTTCACACGATTCGTGGCCCTTTCGGCGACAAAGATACGATTAAGCGAGCGAACAACCAAATTTATTTGAGTTTTTCCGAGCGTGAGTATCTAAGAATGAAGTTCAGGGCTACAGATTAAAGTGAAAAGTGAAAAATGAATGAGTGAAAAATGCGAAGTGAAAGATGAAAAAAGGCTTCTGAACTTTCAGGATGAGGCATAAAAAGCCAGCTTCGTGGCCCTTTTGGTGACAAGGTTACACATTATTTTTTATTCGCGCGGGCCAAAGACAAGATGGGGTATATGTCATCCCCATAGGTTGCTTGAAGGATTAAAGCATTCCAAACTCGGCGATGATGCTTAGCATGTTTCCGACAAAAATAATTCTCAAAAAGAGAAAAAAGTCATCAATCATCCATTGTAAGTCGTGATTTATAGCTACCTTTGTGGACGAAAAAGAACAGACAAATAAATAAAGAAATGTAATATGAAGACAAAAGTATTGTTGGCACTGGTGGCCGTTGTTGTCCTGGCCGCGTGCAGCACCGTCAGCATGACGGGACGTAAGCAGTTGAACATTGTGTCGGAATCCGAGATTCTCTCGGCCAGCCTGACGGAGTATCAGTCGTACATGAAGACCGCAAAGGTGTCTTCCGACAAAAATGCCACCGCCGTAGTGAAAAATGTCGCCCAGCGTATCGCCCAGGCTGCGGAGTCCTATCTGCGTACAGCTGGTCAGGGGGCCGATGTCGCCAACTACTCATGGGAGTTCAACCTGGTGGATGACAAGCAGCTGAACGCCTTCTGCATGCCCGGCGGCAAGATTGTTGTCTATACCGGTATGCTAAAGCTCATCGGCAACGGCAAGGATCGCGATGACATGCTGGCGGCGGTCATCGGCCATGAGGTGGGACATGCCATTGCCAAGCATGGCAACGAGCGCGCCAGCCAGCAGCTGCTGGCACAGCTGGGCAGCTCTGTGTTGGGCGCTGCAGTGGCTAACAAGAGCGAGAAGACACAGCAGGCTGTGGCTGTGGCCTATGGTCTGGGGGCACAGTATGGTGCCCTGCTGCCGTTCTCACGTAAGCAGGAACTGGAAGCCGACTATATCGGCATCGTGCTGGCTACGCTTGCCGGCTACGAGGCCAACGCTGCCATCACGCTGTGGGAGAAGATGAGCACTGTCAGCCAGAGCACAACGGCTGAGTTCATGAGCACGCACCCCAGCAGCACGACGCGCATCGCACAGCTGAAGAAGGATATCCCCGAGGTGAAGAAACAGCTGGGACTTTGAACTTTGAACATTGAACTTTGAACATTGAACTTTGAACATTGAACATTGAACTTTGAACATTGAACATTGATGGGAGATAATGTAGCAAATAATATATACCTTTTAGCCAGAGCTTTTGCCATACGGATTACAAAGCTCAATCAATATTTGAAAGAGGAGAAAAAGGAATATATCATATCCAATCAGATATTCCGTTCTGGTACAAGCATAGGAGCCAATGCGTTCGAAGGAAAAGAAGCTCAGAGTCGAGCAGATTTCAACTCTAAGATGAATATTGCATTAAAAGAGACTTCTGAAACTGGCTTTTGGCTGGACCTTCTTCACGCCGCGAATTATTTGGATGACGCCATGTTTGTCTCAATTAATGACGATTGTGAACATCTGAAGGCTGTCCTCACTAAAATAGTAAAATCTACAAAAAAATGACATCGCATAAGCCAATGTTCAAAGTTCAAAGTTCAAAGTTCAAAGTTGTAGTTTTTGATCTTGACGGCACGCTCCTCAACACGTTGGAGGACTTGGCCGATGCGACAAACTGGGCATTGCGCAAGAATGGGATGCCGGAGCGTGCGTTGGCAGAGGTGCGGCAGTTTGTGGGCAACGGTGTCCGCAAGCTCATTGAGCGTGCGGTGCCGGAGGGCGAGGCGAATCCGCTGTTTGAGCAGACCTTCGATGACTTCAAAGGCTACTATGTCGAGCACTGTCAGGACAAGACCTGCCTCTATGATGGCATCGCCGAGATGCTGCGCGCCTTGAAGGAACGCGGCTTCAAGCTGGCCATCGTCAGCAATAAGCTGCAGGCGGGTGTCGATGAACTCTACGACCGCTATTTCCGTGACACGGTGGCCGTGGCCATTGGTGAGCGCCCCGAGATACAACGCAAGCCAGCCCCTGATATGGTGGAGCTGGCTTTGCAAGCGTTGGGCGTTAAGAAGGATGAGGCTGTCTATGTCGGCGACTCCGATGTGGACTTGCAGACGGCCCGGAACAGCGGCCTGCCCTGCATCAGCGTTCTCTGGGGCTTCCGCGACAAAGACTTTCTGCTGGCGCATGGTGCCACATGCTTCGCCGCAACTCCTGCGGACGTTGTTAACCTGTTAACGTGTTAACGTGTTAACGTGTTAATCTGTTAATGTGTTAACGTGTTAACCTGTAAACCTGTTAACCTCCACACAGACCCCCGCCTTGGCGCAGTCCGCGCCCATGGGCGGGTTTTCTTTTAGTAACTCCAAGTGAATCGCCTGGGCTGTGGGGAAGCGGTGGAGTAGGGCTTGGCAGATGCGGCCGGCGACATGTTCCAGCAGCTTCGATGGCACCGCCATCTCTGCCTTCACGACATCATAGACGTCGGCGTAGGAGACGGTGCCGCACAGGTCATCGGTGTCCATGGCACGGGAGAAATCCGTGTCAATGGTGATGTTAAGGATAAAGTTTGCCCCCACGACGCGCTCCTGCGGGAGCACGCCGTGGTAGGCATAGATTTTGATGTCCTTCAGCAGGACCTTTGAACTTTGAACTTTGAACATTGAACATTGAACTTTTGGAGCAGCGAGAGCAATCAAGCTTGCTTGAATTGCCGAGTCGCGACCGCTCGGCGCTTGCGACGCTTCACACTTGAAGAATGGTCAGCGCAGCTGAACTTTGAACTTTACACTCGCCATTAGCCACAGCGGCTGGCGCCGCAGTTCGTGCATATCAGACATCCTTCCTGATAGACTAAGGTCTCCTGTCCGCAGTTGGGGCACACCTGTCCGCGGGCTGCCGTGCCGTCGGCAACGTACTTCTTGAGGGCCCGTTCGACGCCGTTCTTCCAGGTGTTGATGCTCTCGCTGTTGAGCTGCAGCTGATCCACGAGGCGGATGACATGGTCCAGAGGCATACGGTAGCGGAGCACGCCTGAGATGAGCTTGGCGTAGTTCCAGTACTCGGGGTTGAACTTCTCGCTGAGGCCTTCGACAGTGGTCTTGTAGCCGCGCTTGTTCTCGAACTGGAAGTCGTAGCGCTTGGTGCCGTCGGGGTTCACCTGCTTGATGATGCGTCCCTTGGTGACGGTCTTGGGCAGCATGATGCCCTCCTCATCGTCCTGCAGACCTGTGAAGATCTCATAGGGGTAGCCGTTGAGGAGTCCTACGAAGGCCACCCATTTCTCCTTGTTATTCTGGAAGCGCACCACGTCGCACTCCAGCACATCGGGGCGCTTCTCCACCACTTCGGGCGGGCGGCATTCGTGGGCGTGCGGTTCGCCGCCAGTCTCCAGTGCCGGTGTCTCCTGTTGCTCGCCACCCTCGGCTTTCTTCTCCTTCTTCTTGCTGACGCTGATCATGACGCCGCTGCGCGAGCCGTCGCGATAGATGGTGCATCCCTTGCATCCGCTGCGCCACGCCTCCATGTAGAGGTCGTTCACGAGCTGCTCATCGACGTTGTTCGGCAGGTTCACGGTTACGCTGATGCTGTGATCGACCCACTTCTGGATGGCGCCCTGCATACGCACCTTCATCAGCCAATCCACATCGTTGGCCGTAGCCTTGTAGTAGGGTGACTGCTCCACGAGCTCGTCGATTTCCTCCTGCGTGTAGCGGCGCTCGGTGTCGAGTCCGCATGTCTTCATCCACGTGAGGAACTTATGGTGATAGACGATATACTCCTCGAAGGCATCGCCCGTTTCATCGACGAAATCCACATGCACCTCGGGGTCGTTGGGGTTCACCTTGCGGCGACGCTTATAGACGGGCATGAAGACGGGTTCGATGCCGCTGGTGGTCTGTGTCATGAGTGACGTGGTGCCGGTGGGTGCGATGGTCAGACATGCCACGTTGCGGCGACCATACTTCGTCATCTCCTCATAGAGCTTCGGGTCGGCGGCCTTGATGCGCTGTATGAAGGGGTTCTTCTCCTCGCGCTTGGCGTCGTACATCTCAAAGGCGCCACGCTCGCGTGCCATCTCCACGCTGCTGGCATAAGCACTCAGACATACTGTCTTCTGCACCTCGACGGCGAAGTCCGTAGCCTCCTGCGTGCCATAGCGCAAACCCAATGCGGCCAGCATGTCGCCCTCGGCGGTGATGCCCACTCCGGTGCGTCGTCCCATGCCGCTCTTGCGCTGTATCTTCTTCCATAGGTTACGCTCGGCGAACTTCACCTCCTCGTTCTGCGGGTCGGATTCAATCTTGTCTAAGATTAGCTCAATCTTCTCCAACTCCAGGTCGATGATGTCGTCCATGATGCGCTGTGCCTTGCGCACATGCTCGCGGAACTTGTCGAAGTTGAACTTGGCATTGGCCGTGAAGGGGTTGTCCACATACTCGTAGAGGTTGATGGCCAGCAGGCGGCAGCTGTCGTAGGGGCAGAGGGGTATCTCGCCGCAGGGGTTGGTGCTGACGGTTCGGAAACCGAGGTCGGCATAGCAGTCAGGCACGCTCTCGCGCAGGATGGTGTCCCAGAACAGCACGCCGGGTTCGGCGCTCTGCCATGCGTTGTGCACAATCTTCTTCCACAGCGCGCTGGCATCAATCTCCTTTGTGACCATGGGCTCAGTGCTGTCGATGGGGAACTGCTGCGTGTAGGGCTTTCCTTCGGCGGCAGCCTGCATGAAGGCATCGTCGATCTTCACGCTCACGTTGGCGCCCGTCACCTTGCCCTCTGTCATCTTGGCATCGATGAACGCCTCGGCATCGGGGTGCTTGATGCTGACGCTCAGCATCAGTGCTCCGCGGCGCCCGTCCTGTGCCACCTCGCGCGTACTATTACTATAGCGCTCCATGAACGGCACAAGGCCGGTGCTCGTGAGTGCCGAGTTCTTGACGGGCGAACCTGCGGGGCGCAGGTGCGAGAGGTCGTGGCCCACGCCTCCGCGCCGCTTCATGAGCTGCACCTGCTCCTCGTCGATGCGTATGATGGCGCCGTAGCTGTCGCTGTCACCGTCAAGCCCCACTACGAAGCAGTTGCTCAGGGAGGCCACCTGGAAGTGGTTGCCGATGCCCGTCATGGGTGAGCCGGCGGGGATGATGTAGCGGAAGTGGTCCAGGAGATCGAAAATCTCCTGCGCTGTCATCGGATTCTTGTACTTCTGCTCGATGCGGGCTACCTCGTTAGCGATGCGCCAATGCATGTCTGTCGGACTCTGCTCGTAGATATTTCCGTAGGAATCCTTCATCGCGTATTTGTTGACCCATACGCGGGCAGCCAGCTCATCGCCGGCAAAATACTCAAGTGAGGCCGCGAAAGCCTCGTCATAAGTGTAAGTCTTCTGTTCCACTGATGGTTATGGTAAATAGTGAATAGATGTTATCGCTGTTGCAACCTAAAGTTTTCCGTTTTGGAGCACTTTTTGCGGTGCAAAGCTACGAAACTTTTTCTTTTTTTCCAATTTATTTCCTTATTTCTTTTTGTGTATTTCACGTTTTTTGTACCTTTGCGCAAATATTATTTATTAACGTATGAAACGGAACTTCTTTATCTATGTGACCCTGATGGTCACGCCAGCATTGATGGCACAGAATATTCAGTACCCGAAGGCCGTCAAGGACGGCACCACGGACAATTATTTCGGCACAACTGTTGCCGACCCCTATCGTTGGCTTGAGAACGACACCAGCGTGCAGACGGCAGCGTGGGTCGAAGCTGAGAACAAGATCACCAACGCCTACCTGTCGGAGATTCCCTTCCGCCAGAAGTTGCTGAATCGCATGACAGAACTCATGAACTATGAGAAAATCGGGGCACCGAGGAAGCGTCACGGAAAGTGGTACTTCTACAAGAACAACGGCCTGCAGAACCAGAGCGTGCTCTACGTGATGGACGAGTTGGGAGCTGCGCCGCGTGTGTTCCTCGACCCGAACACCCTGAGCACCGACGGCACTGTGGCTCTCAAAGGTGTGTCTTTTTCCAACAACGGGCGTTGGGCAGCCTACAGCATCTCGCGTTCGGGCAGCGACTGGCAGGAATTCTTTGTCATCGACCTGCAGACAGGACGTCAGCTGGAGGACCACATCCAGTGGGCGAAGTTCTCGGACGCAGCCTGGCAGGGCGACGGCTTCTACTACAGCGCCTATGATGCTCCCGTGGCTGGCAAAGAGTTCTCTAATGTCAACGAGACGCACAAGATTTACTACCATAAGGTCGGTACGCCGCAGTCCGAGGATGTCTTGTTCTACCAGAATCCTGCTTATCCGAAGCGCTTCTACACCATTGATGTTAATGAAGAAGAGACCATGATGTACCTCTATGAGAGTGGCGCCGGGGCTGGCAACAACCTTTTTGTGCGTGATTTGCGTCAGCCGGGCTCGCAGCTCATTCAGATGACCTCGGATATGGAGTACCAGTATAGCCCTGTGCATGAGGATGGTGACAGACTTTTCCTCTTTACAAACTATGGTGCTCCCAAAGGACGTATCATGGTCACCGATATCCATCATCCGGGCTTGAACGACTGGCAGGAGCTTATCCCCGAACAGCAGAACACCCTCAACGATGTCAATGTCATCAATCGTCAGCTGATTCTTACCTATATGCAGGACGCCTCCGACCACGCTTTCGTCTATGGCCTCGATGGCCGTCTGCGTCATGAGGTGCAGCTGCCCAGCGTGGGCAGTGTCGGTTTCACGGGTGACCCGAAGGAACCGGAGTGCTTCTACACCTTCACCTCGTTCACGCAGCCTGGCACCGTCTATCGCTATGATATGGCATCCAACAAAAGCGAGCTCTATACTGCACCCAAGGTGAAATTCCGCCAGGAGGACTACACCAGTGAACAGGTGTTCTTCCAGAGCAAGGATGGAACGCGCATCCCCATGTTCCTGACCTACAAGAAAGGGCTGAAGCGCAATGGGAAGAACCCAGTGTTCCTCTATGGCTACGGTGGCTTCAATATTTCCCTGAATCCCGGTTTCTCGCCTGTCCGCATTCCGTTCCTGGAGAGCGGAGGCATCTATGCACAGGTGACGCTCCGTGGTGGCGGCGAGTATGGTGAGGAATGGCATCAGGCCGGCACGAAGATGCAGAAGCAGAATGTCTTCGATGATTTCATCGGCGCAGCCGAGTGGCTCATCCGTGAGGGTTATACCTCGAAGGAGAAGTTGGCCATCGTTGGCGGTTCCAATGGCGGCCTACTCGTCGGGGCCTGCATGACACAACGCCCTGACCTCTTCCGCGTGGCCATCCCCCAAGTAGGTGTGATGGATATGTTGCGCTACCACAAGTTCACCATCGGCTGGAACTGGGCTTCGGACTATGGCACCAGCGAGGATTCCAAGGAGATGTTTGAGTACCTGCGTGCCTATTCACCGCTTCACAACCTGAAGCCTGGTACTGCCTATCCTGCAACTCTCGTCACCACGGCAGACCATGACGACCGCGTCGTTCCCGCCCACTCCTTCAAGTTCGCAGCTACGTTGCAGGAGTGCCACCAAGGTTCCAATCCCGTCCTCATCCGCATCGATACGAAAGCCGGTCACGGCGGCGGCAAACCCCTCGCCAAAGTCCTCGAGGAGCAAGCCGACATCTACGGCTTCATCATGTACAATGTGGGGATGAAGCTGAAATAAGGACGGAGAAGCTGTTTACTGCTTAACGACAGTGCGGCCATCGACGATCTGGGGACCGCGTTGGAGACGGGTGCGGCGACGGCCGTCGAGACCATAGATGGCGTGGTGTGAGGGTGCGGCTGCAATGGGGGTGATGGCTGTAGCGTTCTCAAAATCGGCAACACTCTTATAGAAACCGATGTGGCGGATAACGCTGGTGCCGGTGGTGCTGGTGAGTCCGAAAATGGTTGGCCCCTGACAGATGGAGAAACGGTCGCCGATGTTGTTGTCGGCAAGACCGCTGCGTGTCATATCCCATGTCACAATGATGTCACCGTCGGTGGCTTTCTTTGTCGAGGTGGGTGCCACCTGCGAGCCTTTGTTTACGCCATTGAGCCACCACAGATAGCTGGTGCCGCTGGTACGGGAGAGGTTTGAACCTTTTACAATGTGGTATTTCTGTGCGGCGTCAATTTCATAGTCGCGCCCCTGGCAGTCAAGCGTTAAGGCTACATTGTTGGAGCCTGAAGCACGCACGGTGAGGGTGTTGGCGGCTTCGTCGTAGCTGATGTTGCTCTGTGCCACGCGGCTGGCATCGCCCGTGATCCATTCTGTGGCACGGAAGAGGTAGGCGTGATCGTCGTAGTCTTTCACGAGGCGGACATAGTAGAGGCCTGGGATGGGCGTGGTGGAGGAGGCGGTGAGGCGGAAGGTGATCTCACGCTTCGCGGTGCCGTTGCTGTTCTTCATCATCTCTTCGGGGATGGGAAGCTCCAGGTTGTAGAATCCCTTACCGTCCTGAGTCTTATGCGAGGCGGCGACAGTGATGTCAGCCAGCTTCTGGCCATTGATGGTGACAGAGCCCATGCGCCCTTTGTCGGCAGTGGTCAGGCGTAGCATGATGGCGAGGCCGGAGGTGAGACCGTCGGGGTTGGACAGCGTGTATTGTATGTAGCCGTTGGCCTGTGCGTCGCGATAAGTCTCGCCGTTGTATGTCCCAGTGCGTGAATCGCTGCTGTAAGCGTAGTTATGTCCGGCCTCACTCTGCTGCTCGCCCGTGGCGACGAAGTCCAGTGTGCGGGCGGCGAGGGCTGCCGCTTCGGCATCGGCACGGCCCATGTCGCTCTGCTCATAGGCTTCGGGAGTGCCCTGATACCAGTAGCAGGAGTAGCGGGCGTGGTGTATGCCATAGAAGGGTTCAAGGGTGAGTGTCGTCCAGTTGCCCTTGGACTGCTCGCTGGCGGCGTTGATGGTGAAACGAAGCTTGCTGAGGTCGGCGGGATGGATGCGGTTGAGGACATCGGCACGGTCACCGATGAGCAGCGGTGCGCTGCTGAGGTCCTTGGCGCTGGAACGGCTGCCGGGGGCATGGTCCATGCGACCTTCGCCGCCATATTCATTCACGATACCGTCGGTTCCTGTGTTGGCGGCCAGCAGCACGGGGCCATACTTGAAGGCGATGTAGTCTGCAAAGCCGGGACATTCCTCGTAGCGCAAGGTCATGGGTAGGCTGACGGTGATGACATCACCGACTTTCCATGCGCGCTCGATAGTGACATAGGAGGCGGTGCCCTCGCTGACAGCGGCATTGACGGCGGTTCCGTTCACGGCAACGGCATATTCCTTGCCTGCCCATGCGGGATGGCGGACACATATAGAATATGTACCCGCGCGCGTGATGGTGAGCTTCGTGGAGGGGGCGTAGGGGAAATCTGTCTCCTGGCGCAGCCCGAAGGTCTCGCTGTTGAGCTCGCTGGCGATGAAGAGGTTCACGTAGAGGGTGGAGGTGCCTTCATGCGTGTAGATGAAGTGCCCGTACTTGGAGTGGTTCTCCATACCTGTGCCGACGCAGCACCACATCGATTGGTTCACAGTCGAGTAGATGCGGTAGCCCTGTGGACGTAGGGTGGTGAAATAGACGTAACCGCCTGTGTCCGGGTCGCGTGTGGAGAGGATGTGATTGTACATCGTGCTCTCGTAGAAATCGGCGTAGCGGGCATCATGTGTGTCGTCGAAGAGGGCTTCGGAGAATTTCAGCATATTGTTGCTGTTGCATGATTCTGGGCCATCGAGGTCGTTGATATAGCGTTTGCCGTTCGCGGGGTCGAAGAAGTGCTCCGAGGTGCTGTTGCCGCCGATGCAGACGGTGCGATGAGCGACAACGTCATCCCAGAAGTTGATGGCAGCGGTGCGGTAGGCATTCATGTCCTCACCGGCTTTCGCCTTGGCATATTGTCGCCACACGCGCTCGAAGCCGATGAATTTGGGAACCTGTGTGTTGGCGTGCTGGTTGTCAAGGAAGTGTGGGTTGTAGGGGTTGCCCTGCATCCCATTGATTTCATGCTGATGGCTGTAGCGCTTGGCGCCCTCTAAGTATTTCATATCTCCGAAGAGGGCAAAGGCATCGGCCAGTGTCTCGTTCATGCCGCCATGTTCCCACCCCAGTACTTTTTGCATGTCGGCTTCGGAGAGGTTTGAGATGACGTTGACAGCCCAGTCCGAAAGACCACGGAATAGCTTCAGCGCCGTCTTGTTGCCGGCGTAAACCCAGGCATCCCGTAAGCCTGCCAGCACTTTGTGTTCACAGTAGAATGGCACCCAGCCGCCGTACTGGCGGAAGGCGCTGAGGTCGTTGGCATAGAGCCCCGTCCATACTTGGTTGATGGGCTGTCCGCCGATGAAACCTTTTAGTCCCTGGGTGTTATCGGCGAAGGCGTCCTGACAGTCCTTGAGGATGTCGATGCAATAGTCCAGACGCGCCTTGAGCTGTGCGCACAGGTCCTTGTCGCGTTCGGCGGCATAGGCCAGTGCCAATGCTGTCAGGTAGTGGCCGCCGACGTGTCCTTCGAGGCTCCAGTTGGAGAGGCCCCAGTTGGAGAACGAGGGGTGCTTCTGCAGCCAACCATCGTATTTGCTGCCGATCTTTGTGTGCAGACCTGCCTGACGGATGAAGGGAGCCATGAGGCGGTCGGCATCATAGCGCAACAGCAGCTGTGCGTTGCCGTCCATGGCAGTCTTTAAGGGGCTGTCCAAGAGGGTTACATTCTTCAAGTCAAAGTGTTGTGGGTACAGCTCGCTCTGGGCGACGCAAAGGCTGGGCAGCACGATAGCCAGCAAAAGGTAGAGATAGCGCATGGGGATTATTGTTAAATGTTGAAGTTCTATGTTTGAGGCTTGTTGACAAGATTCTCCACGTATATTTTGCATTGCTCCATAAGCCATTTCGGCGTTGATGTAGCTCCGCAGATGCCGATGGAGAGAGTGGGGGAGTGGCGCAGCATAGCGATGAGCTCGGGGTAGTCTTCAATCTCTGTGGGGCTATCAATCATAAAGGAACGCGCGTTCGCGCGCGCACACTCGTGAAAGAGGGCTCGGCCATTGCTGCTTTTGTGGCCGCAGACGAAGAGGATGATGTCATGCTGGGCAGCGAACTCGCGGATGTGTGGAATGCGGTTGGCTACCTGGCGGCAGATGGTGTCGTAATAGGTGAATGTGGCTCCGGGCGCGATATGGCTTTGGATGAAATCGACCACTTGACGGAAGCCGTCGAGGGATTTTGTCGTCTGGCTGTAGAGGGCGATGTCGCGCTGGAAGTCAAGACCGCCGGCTTCCTCAGGAGTCTCAATGACGATGGCTGTGCCTGCCGTTTGTCCTACGAGACCGAGGACTTCGGCGTGGCCTCGCTTGCCGAAGATGACAATCTGCTTGCGGTGGTCGGTGTCGGCGTCGTACTCGCGTTTGATGCGTTCTTGCAGATGGAGGACAACGGGACAGGTGGCATCAATGAGGTGGTTGTTGTTGTGCTCGGCTTGCAGGTAGGTGGAGGGTGGCTCGCCGTGGGCTCGCAGAAGAACGTTGGCATCCCGCAGCTGTGCGAAGGTGTCGTGGTCAATTGTCACAAGCCCGGCTTGACGCAGGCGCTCTACCTCGCGACCGTTGTGCACGATGTCACCGAGGCAGTAGAGGGGCTGCCCTTTCTGCAACTCCTCCTCTGCTTTGCCAATGGCGCGCGTCACGCCGAAACAAAAGCCTGAACCGGTGTCAATTTCAATAGACCCACCTCCCTGCCCCTCCCTTGTAGGGAGGGGAGTGGACACTATTGCTATTTGCTCCTTGCCGTTCATAGACTTTCAAATAAATCTTGTCAGGTAATTACTCCCCGCCCTACAAGGGAGGGGCAGGGGGGAGGGTCTAGATCCGCTCCTTAAACCGTTCTATCAGCCACTGTTTCTGCTCGGGGATGGTGAGGTGGCTGTTGTCAAGGACCAAGGCATCGGGCGCCTGGCGCAAGGGGGCTACGGCGCGCGTGGAATCAATGCGGTCGCGCTCGCGTAGGTTTGCGAGGACCTCGTCGAAGTTGGCTTCCTCACCCTTGGCCACAAGTTCGTCATAGCGTCGCTGTGCGCGAATCTCGTCGGAGGCCGTGACGAAGATCTTCAGTTCGGCATTGGGGAATACGGCTGTACCTATGTCACGGCCGTCCATGACGATGCCGCCCTTGCTGCCCATTTCCTGCTGCTGGGCGGTCATGGCTGCGCGCACGAAAGGCAGTGCGGCAACGGGGCTGACGTGGCTGGAGACTTCCATCGTGCGAATCCGCTTTTCCACGTTCTCACCATTGAGGTAAGCATCGGGGCGTCCCGTCTCGGGGTTGAGCTGGAAGCTGACATGAATCTCCGGCATACGGCGTTCAAGCTCGTCAGTTTGAATGCTGCCGTCAGCGTTGATGAGTCCCTGTTCCATGCAGAAAAGGGTGCAGCAGCGGTACATGGCGCCGCTGTCGATGTAGATATAACCAATCTCGCGGGCAAGATCTTTGGCCATTGTGCTCTTTCCGCATGAGCTGTGGCCGTCAATGGCTATTGTTATTTTTTTCATATATTCGGGCTGACTAAAGTCTCTTTTAAATCATAAATCGTAATTTGTAAATTGTCCAATCGTCATATCTATAGGTGGTATTGCGCAGTAATCATAAAAGCAGGCATGGAGACGTGGTACTTTGCGTAGGAGAGTCCGATGCTGAACTTCTTCAGATTGACGCCGGCTCCTACGCAGAGACCGGCGGCGTGGCTGCTGCCAGCCGCCTTTAGTTCAAAAGCACGTCGGAAGTTGTAGCCCAGCGAGACGTAGAAGAGGTCTATGGGCAGCACGTCGAGGCCAAGAATGAGGTGGTTGGTGAAGAGACGCCCGCCGGAAATCTCTTCGCCGGCGGTGTAGTAGTCCTCCCGACGCCAGCGCGTGAGGTCAACAAGGGTTACATTGATGCGGATGGGCGCACGTGCGAACTGTTGGCTGATGCCCAGACGCAGGTCGAAGGGCAGACGTTCGCGGGTGTCACCGAAGGCTTTCACCTGACCGCCCAAGTTGGCAGCCACCGCAGAGATGGAGAGGCCCCAGTCTTCGTTCCAGTAGTTGACACCCAGATCCACAGCCAGCGCGATAGAATTGTAGCTGCCGTATTTGGAATAGATGAATTTGCCGATGGCACCGCCGGAGATCTGCTCGGTGAGCGTGTAGGCATAACCTCCGCTGATGGCCATGTCAAGAGCCGAGAAGTCGCCCATCTCCACCTCCTCAACGCTCATTCCGCGCATGGAACCGTAGCCTAAGAACTGTGCTCCCACGCCCCATGTGCCGCGTTGGCCGTGAGCCATTGTCCACGATGCGTTACCAGCCTTGCAGCCTTGCATGTAGGTGAGGAAACTCAGGTTGATGGATTTGCTGCTCATGTTGGACATGAGAGCCGGGTTCTGAAAGAGCAGCGATGCATCATCGTCGTTGATGGAGATATTCGTGCCGCCCAACGCCATGGCGTGCGCAGAGGTGGGCAGCTTCAGGAAATGGAACACTGAAGCGCTCTCGCTCTGTGCCACTGCCTGGGTGATGCCGCAGAGGGTTATTATGAGTGCTAAAAAAACTTTTTTCGTGCGCATGGCTCTGTTTCGCGTACAAAGATACACAATTTTTCATTAAGATAACGTAAAGAAGACCCGTTTTAGGGTGTTAAGAGGGCGTTTTTTTATAAAAAAGGTGTCAGAAGCGAAAAAAAATGCCCTAAAGGAATTCATGTATAAAAAAAATGTGCTACTTTTGTGGCGTGTGACGCAGAAATTGTGTCCTGACGCAGAAATTGTGCCCAATATTTTTAGGAAAAATAAAAAGCTCAATAATCTCTATGGAAGAAATTAAATCAATGACCGAAGAATTGCGTGGCCAGCGTGGAACGAGCCTTTTGCTCGGCTATGTGCTGGTGCTCGCAGTGATGTTCGTGGCTTTTGAGTACACGACCCGCGAAATCAAGTATGAAGAACTGGAACCCATCTACGAGAGCGCGTTTGAGGAGGAGATGATTCCTATCACAACGCAGAAGGAGCAGATGGCACCTCCCCCCGCAGCAGCCCCGAAGGTGGCAGAAATCCTGAACATCGTCGATGACGAGACGGAGTTGGCAGAGGAAGAGGTTCAGACCTCTGAGGAAGTCAATCAGGCTATCTCCACCGTTACCGGTACTGGTGCTCCCACTGCTGTGGTGTCTGGTCCTGTAGGTCCTGTGCGTGAGGAGAGTGATGATGACCGCATTTTCGAGGTCGTGGAGGAGAATGCTATGTTCCCCGGCGGCGATCAGGCTTGCTACGAATGGCTCTCCAAGCATATCAAATACCCCGCCATCGCTCAGGAACAGGGCATTCAGGGACGTGTGTTCGTGCAGTTCGTGGTGAACAAGGACGGTTCCATCGTGGATGTCAAGGTGCTGCGTTCTCCCGACCCCTCACTCTCGAAGGAGGCAGAGCGCGTGGTCAAGGAGATGCCGAAGTGGCGACCCGCACGTCAGGGTAACAAACCTGTGCGCTCGCGCTTCAACCTCCCCGTCATGTTCCGCCTGCAATAACCCGTCGTTTCTCTATACCTTATTATAAAAAAAGAGGCTGCGCCCAACACGTGCAGCCTCTTCGCATCAAAAAGATGATGAAAGATTTTCGCGAAACACTTTCTTTCTTCAACGACGCGCTGGCCGCACTTCCTCTGGACCGCAAGCCGGAGGGCCTGTACGCTCCTGTGAAGTATGTCCTGTCGCTGGGCGGCAAACGCATACGCCCTGTCCTGATGCTGATGGCCTATGACCTTTACCGCGAGGATATGGCCAGCATCTTGCCCACGGCGCTCGGCTTGGAGATGTATCATAACTACACGCTGCTGCACGATGACGTGATGGATCGCGCCGATATGCGTCGTGGCAAACCCACCGTTCATAAAGTATGGGACGAGAATACCGCTATCCTCTCTGGTGATGCCATGCTCGTGCTGGCCTATCAGCTGATGGGGCAGGCTCGCCCTGAGCACCTCAAGGCTGTGATGGACCTGTTTACTGAAACAGCACTGGAGATTGGCGAGGGCCAGCAGTATGACATGGAATTCGAGCACCGCATGGACGTGTGTGAAGAGGAATACATCGAGATGATTCGACTGAAGACCTCAGTGCTGCTGGCCTGTGCCCTGAAGATGGGTGCTTTGCAGGCTGAAGCTCCGGCTGCTGATGCTGACTTGCTCTATCGCTTTGGCGAGAATATGGGTCTGGCCTTCCAGCTGCAGGACGACCTGCTCGATGTCTATGGTGACCCCAAGACTTTCGGCAAGCAGATTGGCGGTGATATCCTTGAGGGCAAGAAAACCTACATGCTCATCAATGCGCTCCGCTGTGCCAATGCCGTACAGCGTGCCGCCTTGGAGGACTGGCTTGCAACGCGGCCTGCCTCGCCCGAAGCCACTCAGAAGAAGATCGCCGCCGTCACAGATCTTTACAACCAAATAGGCGTTCGTGGGATGGCAGAAGCCAAAATCAACGACTACTTCAATGCCGCCTTCACCTGCCTGCAGGCCGTCAACCTGCCCGCTGAGCGCAAGGAACCCCTTCGCACGCTTGCCCTGTCACTGCTGGGCAGACAACACTAATGACTCATGATCATCACCGATACTCATAGTCACCTCTACGATGGCGCTTTCGACGCCGACCGCAACGATGTGCTCGATCGGGCACGCGCTGCAGGCATTGAGCGTATATTCCTGCCCAACATCAGTTCCGACACCGTAGAACCCATGATGATGTTGGTGCGCCAGCATCCGGGTTTCTTGTACCCGATGATAGGTCTGCATCCTGAGGACATGGGAACGACTTGGCGCACGGTGTTGCCCCGGATGGAGGAGCTGCTGCAGCAACCGGACCATCCTTTCATCGCTGTCGGCGAAGTGGGGCTGGACTATTACTGGGACCGTTCCCTCTACGACGAGCAGCAGGAAGCCTTTGCCATTCAAGTGGGGTGGGCGCAGAAATACAATCTGCCCTTGGCCATCCACTCCCGCTCTGCCCACCGTGAGCTGGTCAATGTCATGAAACAACAGATGGCAAATAGTAAATCGTCAGATAGTACATCGTCAAATAGTAAATTATCCGGTGTCTTTCACTGCTTCAGCGGCAGCTGTGAGGTGGCCGAGGAGTTGCTGACGACATTCCCGGACTTCATGTTGGGGATTGGTGGCGTTGTGACCTACAAGAACAGTAAGCTGCCGGAAGTGCTGCGCTCGGTAGTCCCTCTGGACCATGTGGTGGTGGAGACTGATGCCCCCTATCTGAGCCCTGTTCCGTATCGTGGAAAGCGCAACGAAACAGCCTACATCGTGGAGGTCGTTCGCGTGTTGGCTGACATCTATGGCGCGACCCCGGAAGAAATTGCCGAAAAAACGACCGAAAATGCATTAAAGACGTTCCCAAAATGCCAATAAATGGCACTTTCGCCCCCCAAAAACAGGAAAAACGCCCTCCGAAGTAAAGTTTTTGGTGGAAAATGTTGAGGCTTCAAGAAAAAAAAGATATTTTTGTAGCGAATTACGCAACAAAACGAGATAAACCAAGAAAATCAAATAACAAATTCATTCATCATTAAATCAAAAACAAAATGAAAAAGTATTTTGCAATTGTTGCAATGGTGGCTGCCTTCTCCTTTGGCATGACACCCTCCGTGATGGCTCAGGACGAAGTGGCTGAAGAGGCTACTGAGCAGGTTGATTCTGTAGCTGAAGAGGCTACTGACAGTGTTGCTGCCGAAGAGGCCGCTCCCGCTGTAGAAGAGACTGTTGCTCCCGTTGAGGAAGAAGAAGGTCTGCACAAGACGTTGAAGACCAAGTTCATCGAAGGTGATGCTGGCTTCATGAGCCTCGTAGCTATCGCTCTTGTTCTGGGTCTCGCATTCTGCATCGAGCGCGTTATCTATCTGACTCTCGCTCAGGTGAACACACGCAAGTTCATGGCTACCCTTGCTGAAAAGGTGAAGGCCAACAAGATTGAAGAGGCCATCGAATATTGCGCCGGCACTCGCGGCCCCGTGGCTCAGGTTTCCAAGAAGGCTATGCAGTGTCTGGCCAGCGACGACCAGAACGACATCGCCACCATCGAGCGCAGTATCAACATCGAAGCTGAGGTTCAGGGTGCTTACCTCGAAGAGAACTGCTCATGGATTACCCTGTTCATCGCTATGGCTCCGTCACTCGGCTTCCTCGGAACTGTGATCGGTATGGTGCAGGCATTCGATGATATCGAGCGCGCAGGTGATATCAGCCCGACTGTCGTTGCCGGCGGTATGAAGGTCGCCCTTATCACCACCATCTTCGGTATCGTGGTTGCCCTGATTCTTCAGGTGTTCTACAACTACGTGCTGTCTCGCGTGGAGGCTCTGAACTCCAACATGGAAGAGGCTGCTATGAGTCTGCTCGACATGTGCGTGAAGTCCCCGAAGTGCAAGAAGTAAGTTCATTTGACGATTTCACTATTTCACCTTTTCACCTCATTTACGGGTGTGAACAGTGACGCTAAATCGTAAATCGTAAAATCGTAAAATCGTACAATTCAACTATGAAACTCGAAAAAATATCCAGTATCGCGTTGTACTCTTGCATTGGTGTCGGTGTTGTATGTTTCCTTCTGTTCTTCCTGATCGACTACAACAACATGGACTTCGACGGCGTACACGTCTCGCCTGCGCTGACGGATCTCATCCTGATCCTGATGTATGCATTGTTCTTCGTCACAGCAGGTCTCACTATCTGGAGTCTGGTTCGTGGCGCCACCATCAACTCTGGCAACAGCGGTCCCAACCCCACTGGCATCCCCAGCGGTAAGATCACGCTGTGCACTTGGGGTACGGTGATTGCAGCTCTCATCATTGGCCTTATCTCTGGTTTGGGTGAGGATGCTTACACGACTGTTTCCGGTGTCACCACCTCTGGCGGTATGGTCACTGTGGTGGATATGTGGCTGATGACCATTTACATCCTGGCTGTCATTGCCGTTGTGGCTGTTGTCGTCAGCATGAGCGGCTATCTCACCAAGAGTGCAACTCCGAAAGAGTAATCCCATTGGACGATTGGACAACTTACAATTTGACAATCCGTTGTTGAATTGTAGGTTGTCAAATCGGAAGAAAATTGTAAAATTGTAAATCGTAAAATTGTCCAATTAAACTATGGCAAGAAAGAAAAAGAAAGTGCCAGGGTTGAACTCGAGTTCTACTGCGGACATCTCTTTCATCCTGCTCATCTTCTTCCTGGTGACCACATCTATGGACACCGATATGGGTCTGGCCCGCCGCCTTCCGCAGCCGCCCGAGCCCAATCAGGAGGATGCTCAGATTGACGTGAAGGAGCGCAATGTGCTCAACGTGCGTCTCAACGCTGCCGGCTATCTGATGGTCAACCATGACTTCATCGATGTAGCCCAGCTTCGCGCTCGCGCCAAGGAGTTCATTGAGAATCGCCAGAACTCCCCCAAACTCCCCGAGAAGCATGCCAAGGTCATCGACCTGCTGGGAACTTGCTATGTCACCGACAAGCATGTGATCTCCGTGCAGACCGACCGCGGTACGCCTTATAACATCTATTTCCAGGTGCAGAACGAACTGGTGGCAGCCTACAACGAGCTGCGTGATGACTTGGCAATCGCCAAATTCGGCCATCCCTATGCCCGCTGCTCTGAAGACGAACAGGTGGCTGTCCGCACCTATTATCCCCAGAAGATTTCTGAGGCCGAACCTAAAAACTATGGAGGAAACTAATCATGGCTAAAAAACAAGGAAAAAGAGAAATGCCGGAGATGAATACCTCATCTCTCCCCGACTTGATCTTCACCATCCTGTTCTTCTTCATGATCGTTACCACCATGCGTGAGGTGACGCTGAAAGTGAAGTTCGTGGTGCCTTCCGGTACAGAACTGGAGAAACTGGAGAAGAAGTCGTGCGTGTCCTTCATCTACGTAGGTCCTCCCACCGACCAACTGCGTGCCCAGATGGGTAGCGGAACTCGTATTCAGCTCAACGACCGTTATGCTGAGCCTCGCGAGGTGATGGATTTCGTTGCTCAGGAGCGTACGACCATGCCTGATCCTGCGTCGCAGGTGATGTCCATGAAGATCGACCAGCACACGCAGATGGGTATCATCACAGATATCAAGGAAGTGCTGCGTAAGTCGTGGGCACTGAAGATCAACTATTCTGCAACACGCAGAAACTAATTGACCTCACAATAGCAATAGAATGGCCGTCCTTCGGGGCGGCCATTCTGTGTTACAGGTATTTGTATTGTTTCGGGGTGTAGCCTGTCATCTTCTTGAAGAATCGCCCGAACATGCTTTGCGACGGGAAATTGAGTTCTTCGCTGACCTGTTTCACGCTCATGGTGCTATCGCGCAGCAGTGCTTGTGCCTCTAAGGCCACATATTCGTCAATCCATTGCAGTCCAAGTTTTCCGCTGACCTCCTTGATGGTCGTTGAGAGATACTTGGGTGTCAGGCACAGCCGCTCGGCATAGAAGCCTATGCTCCTCTCGTGTTTGTAGTTCGCCTCTAAGAGTGTCAGAAAATCGTGGAAAATCAGCTCCTTGCGTTTGAGCTGTTTTTTTATCTCTGCCGGTTCGCGTAAGCTGGCATCGATAGCCTGATTCTTCAGGAACCATATTTCGCAGTAGCGCTGTACGATGTGTGCTTTGTAGGCATGGTCCGGTTCCCTTATCTCCTGGCTCACGAGCTTGTACATCTGCAGATTATGCTCAGAGACTTCGTCAGACATGGACTGCACGGAATAGTGGTTGTAGCGTTCTGTCAGATGAACTTGCATCCCCAGGCTTTTGTAGATGTTGGCTACAAAATTCTCATCGAAGACAACGCCCGTGTAGCGGCAGTCCTCGCTGACCACAAGGTGCTTGAAGATGCAGCCGGGCGACATCTTCAGGAACTGGCCTTTGTGGACTTCCAGCTCTTGTAGGTTCACCTTCAGCTTGAGATAGCCCTGTCGAATGGTGATGATAATGTAGTTGCCACATTTCACGGGAAACTCATAGCGCCCGTTCTTGCTAGGGTAGGGGAACTCGCGGTTCAGGTTGTCGAACATAATCAACTGGTCCTGCAGGCGTGCTTCTGCGAAGTCGTCAGGCAGGTTGGTGATTAAGAAGTCGAAGGGCTTCTCACCCCGTGTATTCTTGTTCATAATGTCGTTTTTTTCGGCACTTTTTGTTCAAAATCGGGGCAAAGATAGTGAATCAGCGACAAAATGACGAATTTTTGTCTTCCTTTTATCTTTTTTTCAATCATCTTTCGTCATAATGCTCATCATTCGTCATTACTAATTCTTATTCTTCATTCTTCACTCTTCACTCTTCACTCCCCACGCTCCCCTTTAGGGGGCTCGGGGGCTTTTTCATTCCGTCAATCCGTTAGCACTCTCCACATCCATTTCATTCTTTGGCCAGTTCAGCAGATAGACCGTTTCCGTGGCGCGTGTCAGTGCTGTGTAGAGCCAGCGGAAGTAGTCCGCCGTGAGCATGTCGTCGGTCATGTACCCTTGGTCGATGAACACGCGCTGCCACTGTCCGCCCTGTGCTTTGTGGCAGGTGACGGCATAGGCATATTTGATTTGGAGGGCGTTGAAGAAGGGGTCTTCCTTCACGGCCTTCATGCGATCGCGTTTGTTGTGGCATTCCGGGTAGTCGTCCCAGACATGTTGGAACAGTGTCTCCTGCTGCTGCCGCGTGAGTGCCGGTGCCTCGCTGGTGAGCGTGTCGAGGATGGCCGTGGCCTCCACCTCAGCGTTCTCGTAGTCGGGGAAAGACAGTGTGACATCGACAAATCTGAAGCCGTGCATCTCTCTTACGTTGCGGTAGCGCCTGATGGCAGCTACGTCGCCGTTGGCGATGAAGTCCATCTGCGTGCTGTCGGGCTCCTCGATACCCTCGGGCTTCACCCAGTGGTAGTTGTTCTTCACGATCATCAGTTGGTCGCCGCCCGCCAGTTCCTCCTCGTAGCCCAGTATGCGGCTGCGGATGCCTTGGTTGAAGGCGTTGGCACGCGCGTTGGAGCGTGTGATGACGATGGTCTGGTCAGTACCGCACTGATAGTATGCCTGCTCCAGTTCTTCTATGAGTTCGTTGCCGGGTAGATACTGCACATCCGGGAATCCCTGCAGGCGCAGCTTTGGCAGTGCCCACACCTCGTCGTTGGCGATTAGGCTGCGCAGCATGGTGGCATTCCACAGGATGCCGGAGTCCGTGAGCTGGCGCACGACCTGTGTGAGCGTGATGTCATAGATCTTCATCCCGTAGCCGGCGAGGAAATCGGGTTCCAGCGCCGGACTCAGCTCCTCGCCCACTGGCGGCAGCTGTGCCGTGTCGCCCACGAGCATCAGTCGGCACCCCTCGCCGGAATAGACAAACTGTATGAGGTCGTCCAGCAGATGTCCAGTGCCGAACATGCTGCCTCCGAGGCCCTCGTTGCTGATCATCGAGGCTTCATCGACAATGAACAGCGTGTGCTTCAGCAGGTTGACATTCTGCATGAAGTCCGCCATGTCGCCCGTGAAGGTCTTCTGCCGATAGATGCGTTTGTGGATGGTGTATGCCGTGTGGTGTGCGTGCAGCGAGAACACCTTTGCTGCGCGGCCTGTCGGAGCCATCAGCACCGTGCGCTGTTGCAGCGCATCCAGGCATCGCACGAGCGCCCCCACGAGTGAGGTTTTTCCCGTGCCGGCATAGCCTCGCAAGAGGAAGATTTCATCACGCGTTTGTTCAAACATGAAATCTGCCATCATTTCTGCGGCTTTTTCCTGCTCTGGAGTGGGTTGAAACCCGAAATATTCGAGGATTAGCCCCTTTAATTGACTATTTATCGCCATTGAAAGTGAAAAAAAGCAAGTATTTTGCGGTGTATTCAAATAATTCTTGTACTTTTGCGATGCAAATATAAACAAAAAGCTTCATATACACGTTATGAAAAAGATTTTTAATGCACTTTTAGTGCTTTGTGTCATCGGCCTGCTCTTTATTTGCTGGCGTAGTATCCAAGATGACATCGACTTCAAGTCCGAGATCACAGTTCGCGAAAATGCTGTCAAGGCACGTCTGCTTCAGATTCGTGCAGCGCAGGAAGAATTCAAGCTCCAGAGTCCCGAGGGCGCTTATTGCGACAGCCTGTGGAAGCTGGTGGAGTTCGTGCGCAACGGACGAATTCCTAAGATTGTCAAGGAAGGCGTTCTCTCCGACGAGCAGATGGAGAAGGGTCTCACCGAGGCCAAGGCTGCTGCCATCGTGAACAGCGGCGACGCTGCCGCCATCGCTGCCAACGGCCTGCAGGGCTTCCGCCGCGACACCACCTGGGTCAACCTCAGCGACTCCCTCTTCGGCCCCGGCTTCGTTGCCGACAGCCTCCGCTATATCCCTTATGCTGAGGGTGACACCTTCCAGATGAGCACGTTCCTCACCGTCACGCGCTCCGGCACCACGCAGTACGTGATGGAGTGCTGTGCTCCTGATGCCTCGTTCCTCAAGAACATGGGCCGCAACGGCGACCGCGAGATTGTCAACCGCCGTCAGCTGGCTGATGACATGGGCAACTATCCTGGTTTGAAGATTGGTGACCTCAACAACTGGAACAATAATGCCGGCAACTGGGAATAAAACCTATCACCCCTTAAGTCTATCCATCCGCTTGCACGCGGATGGATTTTCTTTTTTCGTCTGCGACCCTCAGACCAGCAGCCTCGTTCGCGGGGAGCACTTCGCGCCTGTCGATGGTCTCCCGCTGGCACAGCAGCTGCAGCAGGAGCTGTCCAAACCCGACTATTTCAACCGCCAGATAGACCAGACCTATGTCCTTTTGTGCTCGGCTGCTACGCGCGTTCCTTTAGAGGAGTTCCACCGCGACGAAGCCGTTGCGCTCTACGGGCTGACCTTTGCCGGCGAGGACATGGATGCCGTGCGCGTGGCCTACACGATTCAGCCGCAGCTGGAGTCCGTGGAACTCTATGCCATTCCGCGCGATGTCGAGGAGACCATTCTCCAGTTCTATCCCACGGCGCGCTTCTTTGCCTCGCGTGCGATGCTCATGGAACGTCTGTTGCGCTACGACGAGGACACGCCCGTCGAGGGCGTACGCCGTGTCTTCCTCTCGCCCGAGGAGCAGGGCTTCTCGCTCTATGCTTTCGAGGATGGTCACCTGCGCTTTGCCAACAGCTTCGCCACGGAGAACACCGCCGATGCCCTCTACTACGCGTTGAATGCGTGGCAGTCGCTGGGCCTGCAGCCGTTGAAAGACCACCTGGTGCTGTGCGCCGCTGCCGCCTCTGATGTCGAGGCCTTGCACAAGGCCTTGTCGGAATATGTGCTCCACGTGGACATCGTCCTTCACAGCGAGCTCTTCCCGCGTGTCCCACTCTCCGGCGAGAAACAGGTGCCCGCAGACCTGAAAGCCTTGCTGCTGAACAGATTGTGAGAGTGAAAGCCCCTTCCAAAAGCCCCTCTCCCCGCTCCCCAGTAGCCCCTCTCCCCGCTCCCCCCGTGGGGGGGAGGGCCTTGCAAGCAAGGGTGAAGGGTTGAGCGTTTAATGTATAATTGAAGTTCAAAGTTCAAAGTTCAGCAGCGCTGACTTTTGTCACGACTCGGCCATTTAAGAGCAAGCTCTTATGGCGCTCACTGCTCCAAAAGTTCAAAGTTCAAAGTTCCAAGTTCAAAGTTTATTTCATTCTTCCGGATCAAGAGATATGAGAGTAGTAGCTGGGAAATACAAAGGGCGGCATTTCGATGTGCCCCGTTCGTTCAAGGCGCGTCCGACCACGGACTTCGCCAAGGAGAACCTGTTCAATGTCCTGCGGTCATATATCGATTTCGAGGAGGAGGCGCCGCAGGCTTTAGACCTCTTTGCCGGCACGGGCAGCATCACGCTGGAACTGCTTTCGCGCGGATGCTCGCATGTGACAGCCGTGGAGCTGGACGCTCAGCACATCTCCTTCATACGCAATTTCCTGCGCCAACTGAAGGCCGAGTCGGATGTCACCCTCCTGCGGGCCGATGTCCTGCGTTTCTTGAAGAAAGCCCCAGGCACCTATGACTTCATCTTCGCCGACCCGCCCTATGCGCTGCCAGAGTTGGAGCAGTTGCCCGACCTTGTCTTCCGTGAAGGAGGCAGCCTCCTGAAGGCTGGTGGCCTCTTTGTCTTGGAGCACGGCAAGGCACAGGACTTCACGCAGCATCCGCATATCATTGGCCATCGCGCCTACGGCAGCGTCAACTTCTCCCTCTTTCAGTAAAGAACTTTCTCAACGCGCGCGCACGTAGTCAATAAAGGTATAGGCAAAGGCATGACGCTCGTCAGCGTCGTGCCTTTCTTCATTCTCCACGCGCCATTCCTCGGCGCTAATTGTCGGGAAGAAAGCGTCGGCGTCGGCGGGCGTGTCATGCACGATGGTGAGACACAGGCGGTCGGCCACCTTCATGGCCTCAGCATAGACACTTGCGCCCCCAATGATAAACACCTCTTCTTCGGCCTCGCAAGCCTTCAACGCCGCCTCCAGCGAGGCAAAGGCCTCTGTGTTCTCGGCCTTGAAAGCCCTGTTGCGGGTCAGCACGATGTTCCTGCGGTTGGGCAGTGCGCCCTTGGGCAGCGACTCAAACGTCTTGCGACCCATCACGATGGTGTGCCCCGTCGTCAACGCCTTGAAACGCTTCAGGTCGTTGGGCAACCAGTAGAGCAATTTATTCTGTAATCCGATGGCCCCATTCTCTGCCACCGCCGCGATGAGACTCACCCCCGACCCCTCTCTGCGTAGAGAGGGGCGTATAATGTTTTGTGAATTGGGGTGTATACTATTTTGTGACTCGCTGATCATGAAGTTTTGTGACTCGGTGCGTATGATAATAAAGTCTTTATTAAAGGTTTAGGTATATACTCCCCTCTCTGCGTAGAGAGGGGTCGGGGGTGAGTCCTACACCGCCACCTCCGCCTTGATATGCGGCCACGGGTCGTAGCCCTCCAGCTGGAAGTCCTCGTAGTGGAAGTCGAAGATGTCCTTCACGTCGGGATTGATCACCATGCGGGGTAGGGGACGCGGCGTGCGCGTCAGCTGCAGCTGTGCCTGCTCGAGATGGTTCAGGTACAGGTGTGTGTCGCCCGTGGTGTGGATGAAGTCGCCTGCTTCCAGCCCTGTCACCTGCGCCATCATTTGCAGCAGCAGGGCGTAGCTGGCGATGTTGAAGGGCACGCCCAGGAATGTGTCCGCCGAGCGCTGGTAGAGCTGCAGGCTGAGCCGCCCGTCGGCCACGTAGAACTGGAAGAGACAGTGGCAGGGCGGCAGCGCCATTTTATCGACCTCCGCCACGTTCCATGCCGACACCATCATGCGGCGCGAGTCGGGGTGATGCTTGATGAGGTCCACCACGTTGGCTATTTGGTCGATAGTGCCGCCGTCGTAGTCCGGCCACGAGCGCCACTGGTGGCCATAGACCGGTCCCAGGTCGCCATTCTCATCGGCCCATTCGTCCCAGATGGTCACCTTGTTGTCGTGGAGATACTGTATATTCGTGTCGCCGCGCAGGAACCACAGCAGTTCGTGGATGATGCTGCGCAGGTGCAGCTTCTTGGTTGTCAACAGGGGGAAGCCGTCGGCCATGTGGAACCGCATCTGATGCCCGAACACGCTCTTCGTGCCCGTGCCCGTGCGGTCCGTCTTCACCGCCCCTTCATCCAGGATGCGCTGTAGTAAATCAAGATATTGCTTCATCGTTTGTCTTATTTCGGGCGCAAAGATACAATAATAAATTAAAAGAGAAGAAGAGAAAAGAGAAAAATTTGAAGTGAAAAAAGAAAAGAGAAAAAATCTAATTCGCGTATAACAACGCGCCCTGCAACTCCTTCGAGCTACAGGGCGCTTGGGCTTACTGCACGATGCCGGCGGCATGTGCGCCTAGAGTGGTGAGCAGAGCTGTGATGATTGTGATCACAATCTCCGCCACCCTCTTCAGTGTCTTCTTAGTACTTTCCTTCATAATAGCGACCCCTCTCTAACTCCCCCGAGGGGGAGGACGGTTACTTTTGCCATGAGGGGATTTGTTTTAGATGTTAAACAATCAGTTTTTTCTTTTAAACCACAGATTACACGGATTACACGGATTCAGGTCCTCAAGTCGTCGAAATTTTATCTGATATTTCACGGATTCTCTGCGAAAGGCTCCGCGGCTTTCGAACGCCACGCATTGAGTAGGCTTTTTTATTCGGATGCCACGCATTGAGTAGCTCGTTGCTTAGGTATATGGAGAACTGAGTTATAGGTAACTTTTGTTTTCATTCGGCACCTGCGTAGCGTGCCGCTGAGTATTTGTGAAATTCGTTATAATTTAAATTCTTTCGACACCTGCGTAGCGTGTCGCTATGAAATTAACTTTGTCGATTTTTGTCACGACTCGGCCATTAAAGAGCAAGCTCTTATGGCGCTCACTGCTCCAAAAATTCGTGTAATTCGTATAATTCGTTGTCTAAGAAAAAATCCGCGTAATCTGTGCAATCTGTGGTGTAAATCAGGCGTTCTGTGGTGTTTGAAAAGTGGTGAGGGCGCTTGCGCGCCACTCACCTTCGGGGTTTAGGGCTCGTCGTTGCCTTCGTCGTCGTCGCTCCAGTCGGCGCTGCTCTGCCCCTTCTTCTGCGCCTTCTTGGCGGCAGCCTGCGCCTTGCGGCTGGTGGTGAACTCGAAGTCGAAGTCGTCGCGCTTGAAGTCGAGGCCACTGCCGAGTTCGTAGTTCACGTTGACATCCTTGATGTTAGCCTCCGTGAAGGCCTCCATGGCCGTGATGGGGTTGCCCTCGGCGTCCACGCCGGGCAGAGCACCTTCGCAGGTGATGGAGGGGGTGAAGCGGCCCAGGTCGCCCAGCATCACGGCGTTGCCCTCGGTGATGGCCTCCTTCACGCAGTGGCACATGTCGGTGATGACGCCAACGATGGTGCCCTTGCTGTAGATGCTGTTGTGGTTGGACATGTGAGCGGCGAGGGCGTTGATGTCGAGCACGCCGTTCAGCTGCAGACTGGCGTACGCCTTTTCGGGCTCGTCGGGATGGATGGGATTCTTCTGCATGTGCAGAGAGTACTTAAGAGTAGTCTTCATAGTTGTGGAAGACCCAGATGGCGGCCCCTCTCCCCGCTCCCCCCGTGGGGGGGAGGGCCTCGCTACGCTCGATTAGCTGGCGCGTAGTGCGAGAGTTGTTCATTAAGGGGCTGTGCTAAATGCACTTCCTGGAATTTGTCGTGTGTTTGTTTTGTGTTTGTGGGCCCTCTCTAAACTCCTCGCGTGGAGAACTCATGGAGCCAAAGTTTTTTACATCCGGATGCGTCTTATATCTTATATTTTATATCTTATATTTTATATTTTATATTTTGTCTTTTGTCTTTTGTCTTTGGTCTTTCAATCCGAAGCCCTTGCTCTTATGGCCGTAAGACCTTGCTCTTACGCCTCGAAGACCTTGGTCTTCTTTTTTTTCTTCCCTTTGACGTTGCAAAGGTACGAAAAATATTGACACGCTCCAAATATTTCTCGAATTATTTTTACAAAATTTTCATAGCGTCCCATGATGCGTTGCGCGTTGCAGCGTTGCAGTTGAAAACACAGAGTAGGGGTAGGTCAAAATTTCGCCCTACTTTATATTATATAATATATATATTATATAATATAAAGTATAACCATTTTTCACCCCCTGCAATCCCTTCTCATGGACTGCAACGGTGCAACGGTGCAACGCCATTATTTTTTTAGCAGCGTGTCTTTTCCTGATTTGGTTGACTCCTTTCAGACCCTGTTTTTTAACATTTTCCTATCCATACGGAAAAGGTTGACACTCTCCTCCGGCATTGGTTGCCCGTTTTCCTGAAAAGGTTGTGCGGTATTGTATTTTCTACCTTTCACTTTATGGCAGGAGGCATGAAGTAAAAACTTTTCCTGCGGCTGATGAATTTCAGCCGCTTTTTTGTGCGCGTTAAGAAATAATGTGTATCTTTGTGGCGTCATAGCCTGAAATCCGCCTATTAAGGTGACCGTGTGAGGTCGCGCTAACAGGCGTGGATTGTGTCAAGGACGGGCGAAATAGAATCTAATCCTATAACTCAATCTATCCGGCAATATGGAAATAAATAGCAACGAACCGCTCATCGTGAAGTCGCACGATGTAACATTAGACGCTGATTATGCAGAGTGGATAGCGGAGGTGAAACACCGCTACCGCTCGGCGCAAGTGAAGGCTGCCGTTAAAGTGAATGCCGAGAAACTGCTTTGGAATTGGCAGATGGGTCGTGACCTTGTGCAGAAGAAAGCCGAGGAGCGATGGGGCGCAGGAATCGTTGAACAGGTAAGCCTGGATTTGAGGCGAGAGTTCCCAAACAGCAGCAATTTCTCGGCAAGAAATCTGTGGTATATGAAGCAGTGGTATCTGTTCTACACAGAGAACATGGAAAAACTGAAACAGCTTGTTTCAGAAATGTTACCGTCTGATGACTATGAAAAGAAACTCCAGCAAATAGATGATGATGGGACAGAAAAACTGAAACAGCCTGTTTCAGAATTTCCGCGGTCTTTTGCCTGTGTACCTTGGGGGCACCATGTTCGTATTGTTCAGCATTCAGAATCCGTGGAAGAAGCTCTATTCTATGTAAGCTATACCATTAAGGAGGGTATTAGCAGGGATGTCTTGGAGCGGGTCATGAAAGACAATCTTTATCATACACGAGGCAAAGCTCCTAATAATTTCCCACAGCATCTAACACCGCAATTAGCTCAACTGGCTCAACAAGTAGTGAAGGAAAACTATGATTTTGGATTTGCGACGGTAAGCCACGAGAAATATGATGAAAGTGAGTTGGAGGAAGCCTTACATGAAAACATCACGGCATTATTGCTTGAAATGGGCAATGGCTTCGCTTTTTTGGGCAAACAGCGAGAGATTATCGTTGGTGGACGTTCTCGAAAAATAGATCTGCTGTTCTATCATATCCGTCTGCGTTGTTATGTAGTTTGCGAGCTCAAGGCGAAACCATTTGAACCAGAATATGCAGGAAAGCTAAACTTCTATGTGAATGCTGTAGATGAGCTGGTGAAACACTCTGATGACAATCCCACAATTGGCCTTCTAATTTGTTCTGATATGAACAAGGCAGATGTTCAGTGGTCATTCAAAGGGATTAGCACGCCAATGGGTGTAGCTACCTATAATAACATCCGCATCAAGGACATGTTGCCCACCCAAGAGCAATTGAAGGAGCGGATGGAACTCTTGAAAAAAGAATTGAAACATACTAAGCGGCTGATGAACAAAAAATAGTCCACAGACACGAACCCGCAGTCGGTGATGTAGATGTAATCAATAATGAAGCAGATAAAATATAGCTACTGCTTAGATGGTGACGGGAATCTCGTTAACATCAAGATGTTATCACATGAGACCAGGCATAATTGCAAGTATTATTGTCTGCAGTGTGGTCAGGAAATGGTGGCTAATTTGGGAACAAAGAAGGCCTGGTATTTTTCTCATAAAGCTGAAACGGCTTGTGATGGTGAGTCTTATCATTGCATTTTGTGTGAACACTACAAGTATAATGATTTCTATTCGGATCACATTTGCATTCTCTATAAGAAGCTTGCCTTAGGAACACAAAGGCCCAAACAAACAATGGCCTGCAGATGCCAATATTACAAACTTAACCAGACTCTCATGAATCATAATATAGAAGAGATTGAAAAGGATATAGAGGTGGTAAAGGATTTTATGGATATGCTTTAGTTTTCGAGGAAAAACAGTGCTGGAAAAACAATAGCGGCAGAAACCTTTTGAAGTAAAACTTTCCCAGCGGTTGATGAATTTCAGCTGTTTTTTTGTGCGCGTAAAGAATATAGGTAGGAAGTCACAAATCGGCAACAAATGGAAATATTTGCCGATTTGTGACCTTCTATTTTCTTCTTCCTGACTACCTATTTTCCCCCATCTGAAAAACTTTTTCCTCCATAATTTTTGCTCAAACAGATTTAATCGCTACCTTTGCACTCAGAAATAAGTCCTTTGCAACTGAAAGGTTACGTTGCCGTAGCTCACTCGTGTAGGTTGTACGGGGCTATTTCTGTTTTATGACGTTTTTTTCCGATTCTTTACTGCGATTCGGAAAAAATGTGTAACTTTGCAGGCGAAGAACAATTGAAGCCCATACAGTATATGTACATCCTTCTCATTTGGCTTTTAATCATTTGGTTTGTCATGCTGTTTATTGGCATATGGCGGCGGAAGTAATGAGATACGCTGCTTGAATTTGATCTTTTTTGTTCTCGTTTGTTAAGTTTTGATCTAATACGGCTCGTCTCATATCTTTTGTCTATCTTTGCACTGTAAACCACACGCGACTGCTCGCGCCGTGGTGCACGAGGTATGAAGAAGTTCTGCATAGAGGTGAAGGAGGTGCTGAGACGCACGGTGGAGGTGGAGGCCGCCGATGAGACGGAAGCCACGGAACGTGTGCGTCAGATGTACCGAGAATGCCGAATGGTGCTGGATGCTTCGGATTACGAGAGAACAGAATTCAGCGTAAAAGATGAAAAATCGGGGTGAGCACGATTGCGTTTCGAGATAAATCGCTACCTTTGCGCCGCTTTTGATACTCATCTTGAGCGCTATTACATCGTGGGAATTAGATAGCAGTATCTAAATTCGAAGAGACTTTTAACGAAAACAGTCCACCAAACTAAAAGTAGTTACAGAGAGTCTCAGGGAATGTGGATACGCCTATCCTGTATAGGCGTACCCCCTTCCTTTCCTTCTCTCTGTATGGGCTTCTGTGGTGGACGGCCTTCGTTAAGAGTTGGAAAACGAAGGTGGTGCGCTTTCTTTTTGTCCACGCCAAAGAGACAAAAAGACGATGAGTACAGAAGCAAGGCCCTTCTTGAAATGGGCTGGTGGCAAAGGACAACTTTTATCGCAACTTGACGAGCATCTGCCTAAAGATTTGCAAGGGCAGACGTTTACCTATGTGGAGCCGTTTGTAGGTGGTGGAGCGATGCTTTTTCACATGCTCCGTAGGTTCCCAAACATCACACATGCGGTCATCAACGACATCAACCCTCATCTGGTGACAGCCTATCGCGTCATCAAGGAGCAGCCGAATGAGTTGATTCAGCGTCTGAGGGTTCTGGAGCAGGACTATGTTGCGCAATCGGACGAGGCTTCCAAGAAAGACTTCTTCCTGGATATCCGAAACATCTTCAATGAGTCGCAGCTCGATGACGTTGACCGCACGAAATATCTCATATTCCTGAATCGCACATGCTTTAACGGGCTGTATCGCGTGAATGCCAAGGGGCGGTTCAATGTGCCATTCGGGCGCTATCTACGTCCCACGATTTGTAATCCGAACACGATTCTGGCTGATAGCGAGCTGCTGAATCGCGCCCGCGTGACGATCCTATGTGGTGATTTCGAGCGTACAGCCGAGGAGATTGGTGATGGGCCGATTTTCTTCTACTTCGACCCTCCGTACCGCCCGCTGAACGCTACTTCGAGCTTCAATTCCTACGCCAAGGAAGACTTCAACGATGCGGAACAGATTCGCCTGCGCGACTTCTGTGCCAGGCTTGGCGGGCACGCCAATGTGCGATGGATGCTGAGCAATGCGGACTGTTCGGCGAAGAATCCTGCGGACACCTTCTTCGAGGATATCTACGCCGATTTTCATCTCCATCGCGTCTATGCTTCGCGCGCCATCAATGCGAATCCAGAGAAGCGTGGCAAACTGACAGAATTATTGATTAAGAACTATGAATAAGGACTTTAACTTGTTTATGTCTCAACTTCAAGAGACAAATCAGACGCTGGATTTCTTCTGCGACTTTGACAAGATTTCTGCCAATGTCGCTGAGGTGGAAATGAGTCTGAACACGCTGAACTATCTGATTGGCAAGGACGATTTGGCCAAGGGCGTCAAAGATATCTGGCAGCGCGACGCCAAGGTCTTTGAGGTTCTTGGTATCTTGATTGCCGTGAGAGACGAGGGCAAGAAACCTGTGGTTGACAGCCTGGGAAATGTTGTGCTGCTGAAGAGCTATTTCAAGTCCAGCGCCAAGGTGGTGGAGTTCCTTCAAGGGACGGGACTTGCTGATATCTTCCAGTCGCGGCGCATCAAGAACCTTGTGGATTATGTATTTGGCATCGAAACGGGCCTCGACACCAATGCCCGCAAGAATCGCAGCGGACATATCATGGAGAACACGGTAGCCAAGCTTTTCCGTGATGCTGGAATCCGTTTCCGTCAGGAGGTCTATTCCTCGGAGTTTCCTGAATTGGCAGTATTGGGGACAGACGAGAAGCGTTTTGATTTCTTCATCAAGACACCGACCGTGAAATACCTCATCGAGGTGAATTTCTACAGCGGCGGCGGTTCGAAACTGAATGAGGTGGCGCGTGCCTACACGGATCTCGCGCCAAAGGTCAATTCCGTCAAGGGTTACGAGTTTGTCTGGATCACCGACGGCATCGGTTGGAAGTCCGCTCGCAACAAGTTGGAAGAGGCTTACAACACCATCCCGAGTGTGTATAATCTCACGAATATAAGCGCATTTATTGACAGCCTGAAATGATTCAAGCCTACTACAAATCCTCCAACCATGACTTCAATCTCGTCTGTGGCGACACCTTTGAGGTGCTGCCGCAGTTCAGATTCAAGTTCGACATGATTTTTGCCGACCCGCCATATTTCCTGTCGAGCGGCGGCATCAGCGTACAGAGTGGCAAGGTGGTATGTGTAGATAAGGGCGACTGGGACAAAAGCATGTCTCAGGATGATATCAATGCCTTCAATCTGAAATGGCTCTCGCTGTGCAGAGAAAAGCTGAAGGACAACGGGACGATTTGGATCAGCGGCACTTATCACAATATCTTCTCGGTGGCTAACAGCCTGACGCAGTTGGGGTATAAGATTCTGAATGTCATCACTTGGGCCAAGACGAATCCGCCGCCCAATATCTCTTGCCGCTACTTCACCTACTCCACGGAATTCATCATCTGGGCCCGTAAGAGTGCGAAAGTGCCACATTATTATAACTACGATCTGATGAAGCGCATCAATGGCGACACGCAAATGACCGATGTATGGCGATTGCCGGCCATTGCGCCTTGGGAGAAGTCGTGTGGCAAACATCCTACGCAGAAGCCCTTGGGATTGCTGAGTCGCATTATCATGGCTTCCACAGAGCCCGGCGCCTGGATTCTTGACCCGTTTGCAGGTAGCAGCACTACTGGCATCGCTGCCAATCTTCTTGGTCGCAGGTTCCTTGGGATAGAACAGGAAGAGGAGTTTGCCAGAATCAGCAAGGCTCGTCGCGAAGAGATTGAGGAAAGCAAAACTTTTGCGACCTTTAAGAAAAAGATTCCTGATATTGTCAAGGCTGAGGACTCTCAGATAGATTGCTTTACCTGCCATGAGGCGCTACCGATTGAATGTCTCCCGTTCTTGCAAGATTAGAGCCTGCTTTTTGTTTTACCTTAATTCCGCAACACTATAATTTAACTTTATTTATAAGTTCCTGAGCAACAAAAAGTTGCCCAGGATTTTGCCATGTCAGAATTTTCACTTATCTTAGTGTTGCAAAAAGAAAACAAGCAAAACTCTAATATGACATGGCAAAAATACAAATTAAATCTGAGAAACTCACACCTTTTGGAGGAATTTTTTCAATCATGGAGAAATTTGACTCCATGCTTTCACCCGTTATCGACTCAACACTGGGTCAGAGATGCAGCAGTATCTTCGG
>SUYG01000004.1:0-21231 GCA_015060555.1 Prevotella sp. | reverse complement strand
GCACACCGGTGTGCTGCAATGTATTGTCAGATACCTGCTTGGCACGCCTGACAGCTACGCGAAGGCGGTGGTGCGACTGATGCTGCCCGTGGCCGCCCTCAGCTCGTTCCTGAGCAATACGACGGTGGTGTCGCTCTTCGTAAATGTCGTCAAGATGTGGTCCAAGAAGCTGAATATCTCGCCCTCGAAGCTGCTGATACCCCTGAGTTACGCCTCGGGCATGGGCGGCGTCTGCACCCTCATCGGCACGCCGCCGAACCTGATTATCAGCGGTCTCTACGAAGAGGAGACGGGCGTGACCATGAACATCCTGACGACGACCATCCCCGGTCTGTTCTGTCTGGCCGTCGGCGTGCTGTCCGTCATCGCCTTGCGCAGGCTACTGCCCGACCGCAAGGCTCCCGAGAGCGCCTTCGAATCCACGGATGACTACACCGTAGAATTGCTGGTTCCATCGGACAATCCCTACATCGGCATGACGCTGCGGGAGGCCGGCCTCTTCCATGTCAACGGCGGCAGCCTGATAGAGCTGTACCACTTCGACGATGTCCCATCGCCCGTCAGCGAAGACGAGCCCATCATGGGTGGCGACCATCTGGTCTATGCCGGACAGATCGACGAGCTGATAGAGATGGCATATAAGCACAAGCTGGTGAGCGCCGACCACCACATCTTCTCCATGAGCGAATTTGAAGATGCGGACTACAAATTGCGCACGGCCTACGTCAACTTCAGCAGCAGCCTGATAGGGACGACCATCGGCGGGAGCACCTTTGAGAAAGATAACAACGTGATGCTGGCGGCTGTAGCGCGAAGCGGCGAGCGCATCCAAGAGGCCCCGCGAAAGGTGGTGCTGCAGGCAGGCGACACGCTGCTGCTGATCTGTCCGAAGCACATCAATGTCAACACCGTTGCCTTGAAGCGCGACCTCCACTTCTTCGACTCCGACGCTGTGCCCAACATCGACTCCGGCACCCTCATCTCCACCATCATCATGATTGCCATGGTGACCATCTCGGCCCTCGGCATCCTGCCGCTGTTGCAATGCGCCTTCCTCGCTGCCGCCGCCATGCTCCTCTTCCGCTGCTGCAGCATGGATCAGGCGATGCACGCCATCAACTGGGACATTCTCATGGTCTTCGCCGGCAGTGCCGTCCTCGGCACCGCCATTCAGGACACGGGCATCGCCGAGCGGCTGGCCAACGGCATCCTGGATGTCTGCGGCACCAGCCCCATCGTGGTGATGACCGCCATCTGCTTCGTGGCCACCTTCATCACGGAATTCATCTCGAACACGGCCGCTGGTGCGATGTTCTTCCCCATCATGTACGAGGCCGCCGACAAGTTGGGCTACGACCCGTTCCCCTTCCTTGTGGCCCTGATGATCAGCGTCAGCAGCAGCTTCGCCACCCCCATCGGTTCGCCCACACACATGCTTGTCTATGGTCCTGGCGGCTACCGCTTCAGCGATTTCATGCGCATCGGTCTGGTGATGAACATCATCATCCTCGCTGCCAACATCTTGATCGTGAACCTCATATACCCACTAACGCCGCTGCAGTAAATGTATGCTTGCAGCAGGAACTAAAGAACAACCGTTATGAAACAGATGATTTTATGGATAATGGCTCTACTGCTGGCAGGGTGCGTCAATCAGGAAGAACGACTGCGCCAGCGCGCAGCGGAGTTATGCAAGTACGTCCCTGATCATGAACTGTCAGCACAGTCGAAAGACTACATGACAGCGGACTTCTACGCCGTCCTCGACACGCTGTTCAACCTGCCGGAGCACGAGGCCATGGACCACGAATGGCTCTACTATTTCGTAACCGGCAACGGCGGCACGATAGCGGACTTTGAGGTCGTCGGCGTGCAGCAGACCAACGAGACGCACGCGGTGGCTACCGTCCTGGTGCGACAGAAATGGGAAGACGGCACCATGGATTCGGAGAGCGACGCGGAAGAGCATCACCTGTACATGGAATATGTTGACGGTCAGTGGCTGATGTCGGATTTCGACGAACACAAGGCTGACTGCCTCCGCCACATCGCCATCAACCGCCGCGAGCAGACCGTTCGTGCCGCCATCAGCGGCTATCTGGTTCGCGAGATAGGGGCACAGTACCTGCAGGGGGAACTTTGCATCCCGATGCTGCTGATTGCCGCCGAGGACGACGAGAGTAAGCCGATGCGCGTGTGGGGCGACTTCTGGGTGTTCTGGTACAACCAGGTCGGCGACACGCTGAAGACCGTATCGGGCGGCAGCCATCCCGGCCTCCTGACGCTGTCCGAGGAGGATGGTCGCTTCGCCGTGACAGGCTTCGAGCGCGTGGAGGACGGCTCGCGTTTCCAGTCCTCTGCCCAGCGTATCTTCGGCAAGCATTTCGATGTGTTCCAAAACATGCACTCCAACGAGGATGTCCGCGAAGCCGTACGCAAGGAACAGCTTCAGGAGTATGTGCAACAGCACAGCATCCCCGTCCGCTACTATCAGGACTACGGCTGGCCCGCCGTGGAGCTGTAACGCAGAACAGATAACCAAATCGTAACGATTATGAATATAGGAGACAAGGCACCAGAGATTCTGGGCAAGGACGAACAGGGACGGGACATCCGTCTGAGCGATTACAAAGGCCGTAAGTTAGTGCTCTACTTCTATCCGAAGGACAATACGAGCGGCTGTACGGCAGAGGCGTGTAGCCTGAGAGACCGCTACGATGCGCTGCAGGGTGCTGGCTACGAGGTCGTGGGCGTGAGCAAGGACTCGGCAGCCTCACACGTGAAGTTCAAGGAGAAACACGCACTGCCCTTCCCGCTGATTGCCGATGTCGATAAGACGCTGATGGAGGCGATGGGCGCGTGGGGCGAGAAGGTGATGTACGGCAAAAAAACGATGGGCACCATCCGCACCACCTTCGTCATCAACGAGGAGGGCATTATCGAGCAGATCTTTGCCGGCAAACAAGTGAAAACTAAAGAGCACGCTGACCAGATCCTCAACGCATAGCCATAAATCTCTTTAACACCAATTTCCATAATGGCCATCATTTATGGAACATAAATCAGACTTAAATCTGAACTTAAATTCTGTTTTTTCTACAACAAATTAAACGAATTAAACGAATTATTTCAGCTCAGATGACTCAGATTTTCTTGGAGCGTTGCGATGAAATGAACGACGCCCCTGCGGGGCAATTCGTTAAAATTTATGGCATGATTTTCTGAGATTTAAGTTCCGATTAATTCGTATAATTAGTGAAATTCGTTGTTAAGAAGAAATATCAGCTCGGTTTATTCTCTTGGAACATTCCTATTTCAGAATCAAAACGAACAATGATAGTATCCAAAAGGGGATGTTGGCGCGGCACAATGATAGCAATGAAGTTTTCTATACCTTCGTCAAAGACCAAAGCGGTCTTAATATAAAACATCTTACTCTGCTCAGTTCCCGTGAACCAGCGCAGAAACAAACGATTGCGCTGTGCCTGCTGGTCGTTGGCGTTGTCACACATATAGAGCATGATATCTGGATTGGCACGGAAGAACTCCACAATAATACGAATGACCGTCTCGCGTACTTTCGGATCACTTGGCGATGCCTTGTGCGTAAGGTTTACGAGGTCGAACCAATAGGCAGGAATAGGAGAGAACGTCGGTTCCTCCTTGAAGTCCACAGAATACACGATGCCATAGTCTGTTTTGAACGTGTACTCGTCGCCGTCCTGCTTGACCGGATACGGGCAGCTCAAGAAAAGGCGTTCTGGATCAAGCGGGTTCATACAGCATCTACTTTATAGAACGGATCTGCTTTCGCCTGCATTATTTCCTCTTCCATCTTGGCCAACTTCACTTCCATCTTGGCCCTCCACTCTTTCTTGTACTTGCGGTAGGCCCTGACAGACTCTTTAAATGAACCAACAGGATGGTTGAAATGAAATGTCTGTGCTTCCATTTACATCTTTATCTTTCTGTTTCACGCCGCAAAGGTAGTGATAATAAATGAAAAGTAAAAAGTTAAAAGGGGAAAATGAAGAAAAGGGAGATGAAAAGGGGAAAAAGACAAGTGAGATGGAACATAAATCAGACTTAAATCTGAACTTAAATTCTCTTTTCTACAACGAATTATACGAATTAAACGAATTATTTCAGCTCAGATGACTCAGATTTTCTTGGAGCGTTGCGATGAAATGAATGACGCCCCTGCGGGGCAATTCGTTAAGATTTATGGCATGATTTTCTGAGATTTAAGTTCCGATTTGATTAGATTTAAGTTCCGATTAATTCGTATAATTAGTGAAATTCGTTGGAAAGCTGCAGCTTTGCAGCAACAGTTCCCGCCACGCCTCCTAACAATGCGTACCACGGCGGGACTTCGTCATTTATTAGGGTATGAGATATAACAAGCTTCTTCCAATGATGAGTCCACGTCCGCGCCTGGAACTGACAAATCATAAAATTAATTAAATTATTAGTAAGAAGTTTATTACTAATAAAAAGATTCATACCTTTGCATCGTCAATCAGATGCAGAAGAGTATGAATATAGAGAATTCTTTTATCTTTGGACAGACGTTCTACGAGTGAAAAACAATCATGTACGATCAGGTTTGGGAAGGTACTCTTTTTCTGATGTTCTATGCATCCGTGGCAATGCTGGCTTTGATCGCATGTTGCTATCTGCTGTTTCGCAGGGGCAATGCCATTGCCCCTGACATTACGCCGCCAGTACGTCTGCGCCGATGGACTGCAGGCTTCTTTGCCGCCATTGCTTTGTGTCACTTGTGGTATCTGCCGACATATTATCTCACCTCAAGTGACGATATAATGCCGAGCAGTTTTATAGCCGGATTGCTCGACAGTATGACGGTTATTCCTTTGACGATAGTCATCTTGTTCGTCATGCTGCAAGACCGCAGGCGCCCGCTGTGGCCTGTTGCCGTGATGGTGGCACCACTCATTGCAGGATCAGGGTGGTGCGTTGCCACCCGTAGTGATTCCCATGTGCCAGTGTTATATGCCTATTTCCTGTTGATGTGGCTTGGTTTAATGATATATATGGTACGCGAGATCAGGCAATATGGGCGCTGGCTGCGCGACAACTATGCCGACTTGGAACATAAGGAGGTATGGCAGAGCTTCGTGGTGCTGGCCATTATTTTGCTGGTGTACATTATCTACTCGCTTGATGTAGGTGAGCAGATATACGAATATGCGATGGAGGCCATCCTCGTTGTACTTGTCTGTTATCTCCTGTGGCGCGTGGAGACGTTGAGCGATCTGAGCATCCCAATCCAATTGGATACAGCCATTGCTGTTGATGATGTATCAGAAGAAACGGTCGCCTCGGAGGATGTGGGGGGTGGTGACCCTTTATCCATGCGCAACAACATCGGGCCATTGCTGAAGCTGCATTGTGAGGAACAGCAACTCTATCTGCAGCACGACGTGTCCCTTTCCCAACTTGCTCAAATTATTGGAACCAATCGGCTTTATCTGAGCCAGCATTTCTCCAATCAGGGCACGACTTATAATGTCTACATCAACGGACTGCGCATCCAGCATTTTATTAAACTCTGCCATGAGACTGTCGCTACCCATCAGCCTTTAGCGGTCAAGCAACTGGCTCTCCAGAGTGGTTTCCGTAGCTACAGTACATTTAATGCAGCTTTCAAGCAGATCATGGGAATGACTGCGACAGAGTGGATGCATAACATGACGGAGTAGGAACAGAATAGTTTTTAGGACTCCAAGAACTTCAGAATTGTAAAATCTACTTCTGAATTATCAAAACTTACAGGTTATTGGCCTTTGTTTATTGTTATTTCAAAGGGAATTGACTACCTTTGCACAATAAACAAATTATTAACTTCTATATTCATTATTAATATGAGACATTTGAAAAAGTGGATGCTTGCCGCCATCCTGATTTGCGGCATAAGTGTATTCACGGCGTGTTCGTCGAACGATGAAAATTCCTCCCCCGTTCCTCAGCCAGACCTCAACCTTGCTGAGAAAATCGTCGGAAAATGGATGGTTGCAGAACTGAATGGCGAAGCATGTCCGACCAACTTGAAAACTGTTGTCACATTCGATTCGCCTACGAAAGCATACGGAAGTCTTTCTGATTTCTATAGCAAGTCGTGGAACGACGAGGTGGAAGCCGACGTGAAAATCGACGGTAATAAAATACTGATTACTGCCAAGGAAGATGACCATACCACACATGTACTGGATGTTACCGTTTCCTCCATTACAGATAAGGATATGGTGCTGAGCTCCAACTGGAGTGTCCTTGTTGATGGCAAAGAGGTTCACCATGAGGCTTATGAAGAGGAGCGCTGGGAACGCGTAAAAAACGACTATGAATCAGCCTTCTATGGCTTGTGGGAAGGCAAGGTCACCAGAGATCTGGGTGACGAAACCAACGATGAGCTGCACCGTTGGGAATGCATGGCCGCCGGCACCTATGCTTTCTACGACAAGGTGGGCGACAAGTGGGTGGAAGCTCCCCACTATCTGGCAGACTACTTTGTCGATGGCACGCTGCTCTGCACCCGCTGGCAGGACACAAAAGACAGTGAGGAACTGCGTGAGTGGTGGGAAATTGAAAGCATCAAGGATGATGTGGTGAAGGCTACGGCGCTGCGTGTGCGCGAGGACGGCTCGACTTACACCGCTTCATTCCAGATGACGAGGGTACAGCCGGAGATTATCGATTACAGCGATAAGGTCAACTGGCTTGCATTTCCGGAAATTACCAAAGACGTTGATGCCATCTACATCTACTCGACATCGTATGTTGAGTCGAGCTTCGAAGATGGTGCCTCCAATTACGTACCGATTGACAACGCTGAGATGATAATGCTCGCGAATGGTGAATATGAGACGAATGCAACCGTGTTTGATCAGTCTTGCAACGTGTTTGCACCATACTATCGCCAGGCCGGAATGAGGTATGCTGGAGAAGTTTCGAAGAAAACCGGGAGCATAGACGCAGCACTTGCCGGTTTATCCTATACCGACATCAAAGCAGCGCTCGACTACTACTTCGAGAAGTGCAATAATGGGCGTCCGTTCATCATTGCGGGCCATAGTCAGGGTTCGGGCATGGTTAGGTACGTGCTCAAGAACTACTTCAAGGAGCACCTCGATTACTACCAGCGTATGGTGGCTGCCTACCCCATTGGCTTCTCCATTACGAAAGATGACCTGGAAGCCTATCCGCACCTGAAATTCGCTACCGGAGAGACCGACACGGGTGTCATCATCAGCTATAATACCGAAGGTCCCAAGAACATAGAGGAGAATGCACGAAACGTTGTTGTGCTGCCGGGTGCTATGAGCATCAATCCCTTGAACTGGAAGCTTGATGAGACGTATGCGCCCGCCAGCGAGAACAAGGGTTCGCTCGTGCAGAACAAAGAAACAGGCGCACGTGAGTTCGTTGACCTCGGCGTCGATGCACAGATAAACCTTGCCCGCGGTGTCATCGTGACTAAAACGACAGCTCCTGTCACCGAAGGAAAGGAATTCTTCGGACCTGCCAGTTTCCACGAAAACGACTACTCGTTCTTCTACAAAAACCTCCAGGAAAACGTAGCAAAGCGTGTCGCGGCCTACAAAGCGAAATAATCTCCCGCTAGGGCCAGGCCCCAAAACTAAGTTTTTAGACCTGGCCCCAGCGGCAAGATCCACGGTGTGGTGTGCGGACTGTTTCTGTTAAGAAATATTTAATTTGAGGGAAGGGAAGGTGTTTATTCCAATAAATTTTCCTACTTTTGTCCCAGAAAACAAGATAATAGAGGCGTATGACTGACATCCATAAGCGATATCGACTGACTTCCACCGAAGAGCCTACCGACGAAATGTTGCAGGCGCTGATGGAGGACGTGGCCGCGGCTGCCCGTGAATCAAGTGCGAGGGCTGAGGCAGAGAAGCGGAGAAGACTGAAGGAGGTGGCAGAAGAAATACAATCATGGAGAAGAGAGGCTGTTGTATGAAAGCAAAGAAGCCCACACTCTGTGTCGTAGCCGGCCCCAATGGTTCGGGCAAGACAACAACCACCGTCCAGTTGCTCAACAACGAGTGGGCGACAGACAGCTTGTATATCAACCCTGACAATATCGCACAGGAATCCTTTGGTGACTGGAACTCTCCCGAAGCAGTGTTAAAAGCGGCAGAGGAGGCCACCCGTATGCGTTACGAATGTTTGAATCAAGGCCGTGACTTCGTATTCGAGACGGTATTCTCTGCTTCTGAGAAGCTGGAGTTTCTGCATAAAGCAAAAGAGGCTGGGTACTTCATCCGCTTATTCTACGTTTGCACGTCTGACCCTGCGATTAATGTTGTTCGCATTGCGCAACGCTACATGGATGGTGGTCATGAAGTTCCCATCTCTAAGATTATCTCTCGCTATTACAAATCTCTTGTTAACGCAGCAAAAGCCATTTCTATCGTTGACCGTGCTTACGTTTACGACAATTCCATCGATAACCAGTTACCACGCCTGCTTTATCGCACCACTGACGGTCAGCTCTTTAAGCAATATACCGATGACATACCAGAGTGGGCAAAGACGCTGATTGATAGATGATGTGCACCCGTGCGGTGTGCGCATGAATTTTGTTAAGAAATATTTAATTTGAGGGGAGGAGAAGGTGTGTTTGTGGAAGTTTGTGTAGTTTTGTGCACGAAAACACGAACATCATAAAAAGAATACAGAAGTGAAGAGATTTGCATTTGTCGCTGCCGCGCTGCTCACGATGGGTATGGCGCTGGCACAGGAGCCTTCGACGGGCTCAGACTCCGAGATGGCTACGTTCCGCACATGGGCGCTGACACCGCCGATGGGTTGGAACTCGTGGGACTGCTACTACTCAAGCGTCACGGAGAAGGAGGTGCTGCAGAATGCGCAGTACTTAGTGGACAACGACCTGGTGAAATGGGGCTGGGAGTATGTGGTGGTGGACATCCGCTGGTACTGCAACCATCCGTCCCTGGGCGGCGGCAACTACAACCAGCGTGGCGACCAGGAGTATGTGCTCGACGAGTACGGGCGCTACCTACCCTCCCCCACCCGCTTCCCGTCGTGTATGGTCGAGGGCAAGAACGAAGGTTTCAAGGCGTTGGCCCAGAAAATTCATGATATGGGCCTGAAGTTCGGCATCCATATCATGCGTGGTGTGCCGAAGAGCGTCGTGGGCAGCAGCTATAAGCTGAAAGGCAGCGAGAGCACGGCGTGGAGTCAGGTGTATAACGGCACTACCTCGCCTTGCACATGGCTGAAGGACAACCTGCTGGTCAGGAACAATGCGGCTGGACAGACCTATTATAATAGTATCATGGACCTCTATGCCGAATGGGGCGTGGACTTCCTGAAGATCGACGACCTCTCGCGGCCGTTCTATACCGACGAGATTCACATGATCCGCAAGGCCATCGACCAGACGGGCCGCCCGATGGTGCTGTCGCTCTCGCCCGGTAAGACACAGTACCAGTATGCCGAGGAGTGTCTGGGGAATGCCAATATGTGGCGCATGATGGATGACCTGTGGGACAACTGGAGCGCCGTAGATGCCGTGTTCAACGAGGCCCACGCCTGGGAGACGGTGACGCGGCCGGGCAACTATGCCGACTGCGACATGCTGCCCTTGGGACAGATTGCCATGACCATCGGCGATGCCGGCTACACCGCTGCCGACGCAGGGCGCTGGACGAGCCTCTCGCAGAACGAGCAGCTGACAATGATGACGCTCTGGGGCATCTGCCACTCGCCCCTGTTCTTCGGCGGCGAGATGACGAAGAACGACGCCTTCACGCTCTCGCTCCTGAACAACGAGGAGTACCACCAGATGCACAAGTACGGCGAGGAGGCTCACGAGGTGATGAACGACGAGGACAACGGCCGCGTGGCGTGGACTTCGCACATCGGCGACACGCGCTACCTGGCGCTTTTCCAGCGCGACAACAACCGTTGGGTGGTGGGACAGAAGGCGCTGTACAAGAGCGAGGTCGTGGCTTATACCACCGACGGACATGCCGTGGACGTGGACATCGAATGGCCTGAGGGTGAGAAGACGCTGGTGCTGGTGGTCGATGACGGCGGCGACAACTACAACTACGACCACGGCGACTGGATCAACCCCACGCTCGTACTGCGCAACGGCACAGAGGTCGCCCTCACAGGCACGTACAAGACGCGCCAATACACCAAGTCCTACTTCAACCGCGTGTATGAGAACAAGAATGTGGATAACGGCGGTAAGATGAAGGTGATGGGCGTGAGCTACGACCGTGGCTTCTCCACTGATGCCAACGCCGCCATCTTCTTCACCATTCCTGATGATATGGACGTCGTGCGCTTCAAGGCGTTGGCCGCTGCCGACGACAGCGGTATCGGGCAGCAGGGTGCCACGACGAGCATCCGTTTCATGGTGTTCGCCCAGAACCCGCTCACCGACGAGCAGGATGATGCGGTAGCGCGCTCAGGGCTCATCAGCCGCACTGGTACGAAGAGCAAGACGTTGGAGGCCGATATCACAGATGCTGAGCAGCTGAAGATCGTGGTCAGCAACTGGGGCGATGGCTTCGCCTACGACCGTGCCGACCTCATCAACCCCGTGCTCATCGACGCAGAAGGCCATGAGACTTCACTCACGACGCTGTCCTATACATCCTATAAATCCGATTGGGGCTCGCTCCACGTGAACAAGAATGTCGAAGGCGGCACGCTCAAGGTCGAGGGTCAGAGCTACACCACCGGCCTCGGCCTCAACGCTCAATGCACGCTCATCTACGACCTGCCCGCAGGGCACACGTGGAAGACCTTCCGCGCCCTCTGCGGCTATGATTCTTCCTGCGACAAGGACAACACGTCCACTTCCGGAACCACTATGGAGTTCATCTTCTACGTCACCAAGAACGAGTCCTACACCTTCGACCTCACACAGCTGGGCTACGCCGCCGACGAGGCAGTTCCCGTTCACGATATCTGGAGCGGTGAGGACCTCGGCACCTCCACGGGCAACCTCCACATCGCCGTTCCCAGCCACGGCGCGAGACTCCTGCGCCTGGGCGACAAAGCCAACACCACGGGCATCAACAGTCCAGCCACCCACACAGATTCAAGTTCCAAGTTTCAGGTTTCAAATACGACCTACGACCTCGCCGGACGCCGAATCGTTGATGGCCAGATGCCCCGTGGCATCTATATCCGCAACAACCAGAAAATCATGGTGAAGTGATTCGTTATTGAAGTGCCTCCGTGCGAACGGTACAGGGCTGGTTCAGCTCGGCTTGCCATTGTTGCAGCCAACTGAACCAGCTTTTTGCATCGCGGAAGCCGTCCTGCTCCATGAGGGCACAGATGGCGAGATGATAGGTGATGTGGCCATTGACGGGGTGGAGGACGGTGAGGTAGTTAAAGGCATCCTCCTTCTGCGAGGTCAGGTAGGCGGCAGGGGCGCAGACGCCCAAGCCGACACCTTCTATAAGGTCCTCGGCAGCTTTGTCAGGGATGTTACGGCCCCAGGAACCGACAAGAGAGGACCCACCCCCAACCCCTCCCGTTAGGGAGGGGAGAGCCTGCGGGAAGTAGCCCTCGTTGTCCATCTCGAGCTTCTGGACACCGGTGCAGAACAATTCGTCGTCGATAGAGGGACCTGCCAACTGGACATCCACCTGCACATCGCGGTGACCAGCATAGATGGTGTAGCGCTGACGCATCTGCAGCGTCTTGTTATTGTACCACCAATTCTTGTCCCACACCTCCACGATAGCACGCACGGGGCCACTGGCGATGACGCGCTGACCACGTGCTTCCACACTATCCACGTAAGTGGGCTGGCCATCCACGAAGCCACGGAAGGAGCCGGCACCGACGCTGGGACCCGCGAAGAGGATGTCGCAGCCGAGGCCGTTGGCGATGTCCTCGCGCGTACTATAGAAATTGGTCTTGTCGAGCACGAGCTGCGGCGTGGGCTTGCCATAGATGTCGATGCTCTGGCGGTGGTCCATATACACACGGAAGCCCACAAGTTCCGACTCCCATTGTGCGCCGTGACCATAGATGGCATCGTAGGTGGCCAGGGGCTCGTTGCGACCTTGGTACTCGATGCTGTTGATGTAGGGATAGCGGTACTTGCGATCCCACACCTTCATGAAGGCGGCCGTGCGAGGTTGATACTTTCTCGGCGATAAAGTCGCCGAGCACTCCACGCGGAAAGAGCGGGTGCTGTGAGCAGGAATGTCTGCCACAAAAGCCAACTCATCAAGGATGAGGTCGCCATCGAGGTCATCGAGTTGGGAAGGAACAGACTCTCCCCCCGCCCTCCCTATAAAGGAGGGAGTGGTCACCTCTGCTGAAATAACTTGAGATGCTTTTTCCTTCAGGACTTTATGCAGATCGATGACCACCGGCACATCTTTACGGTCTGCGCCTGAAGGATTCATCACCTCTACTTTTATCGTCTGCGCCAGCGCAGCACTCCAGCTTCCTGCTATCAGCAGGACAGCCACCAGCAAAAAGAAAACTTTATTTTTCATTTTTCACTCTTTCATTTTTCACTCTTCATTCCTCACTCGCCTGTCCTCGAGTCTTTTTAACCGCAAAGGCGCAGAGGAACAAAGGCCTTTCCTCTTGCATTCTTTTGTACGGAGAGCCAGCCAAAACGCTACGCAGGTTTTGGCTTAGGCAAAGGACACAGAGAAAGATACTCTTGCAGATGTATTCAATCTTTCAAGTTTCATTTATAATTTATCATTTATCATTTATCACTAGTAATCCTTATTCTTCATTCTTCATTCCTCATTCGTCATTCCTCGCTCCCCTCCGGCACCACCTCCTGCAAGTAAATTGCATCCAGGCTCCAGAGGGCACAGTCGTTGGTGGTGGTCTCCGCACTCTCGGTGAGTGGCTGCGGCACCTCGGGCGGCAGCACCTCATGAGGCTCGAAGCGGTAGTGCTGGGCAGAACGGCTGTACTGCCACATCTCCTTCCATGCCGCCTTTGCCAGTTCCTTGTCGCCCGTCAAGGCTGCCGCATAACCCTTCAGTCGGCTGATGCGGAAGCGGTTGCTGGTAATCTTGTGGTAGCGGGCGTTATGGTCGAGATAGACCTTGGCAAACTTCTTGTTCGGCACCATCTCCATCATCTCATGCAGCAGCTCGAAGCCGCCCATGATGAGTGTCAGGTGGTTGGTGTGCGTCACCTTGGGGTCGCCTTCGAAGGAGAGGATGCCCGTGGCGGGGTCGTAGCCGAGCACGCCGGGGCCCGTGAACATCCCCTGCGGCAGGGCGGCGATGCTCTTCATGCCGGCCTCAATCTTCTTGAGGTATTTGGTGTCGCGCGTGCGTTCATATTCTGTCATCCAGTTGCCCGCGTATGCCACCCAGTCGGGACCAATACGCAGACGGGCAGGCGCCGTGCAGGGATATTTCTCGCGCGGCAGCGCCAGACGCATCGGGTCGATGGTGTAGAGCATCTGGTCGGCATCCTTCACGGCCGTCATCAGGTCGCCCGTGCGCTCATCGGTCGTCAGGTAGTAGTAGAAGCGGTTCCACGCCGCCTGCGAGATGCGGGCTTCCTTGGCACCGCAGCCCCAATGGCTGACGTTGTGGCGACTGCCAAGACCGGCAAAAGGTCCAATGTGATAGACATCCACCTCGCTGGTGTGACGTGTCATCGCCTCCGCCATGCGCCATACATCGGGACGCGCCGTACGCAGGAAGCTGTACCACAGCCACGAGATGCTGCCCAACTCCGTATTATCCCATGCGAAGCCGCCTACGTCGTACTTCCATTCATGGCGGGCCGCATCGTACTGGTGCATCACGTCGCCGTAGTTCCAGAAACCATACCAGTGGCGTTCATCGATGGCTTTCACGTAGTAGTCGAGGTAGTCCTTCAGCAGGTCTTCCACCTGAGCCCGCTGCGCATTCGAGCGGTCGGGCAAGCTCCAGATGCCAAAGGCACGGCGTGAATGCAGGTACTCCGGCGTACACACAAGCGGGGCATCCTCGCTGAGCTGCTGCGCACGCTGTGCCACAGCGGCCTTGCCCGGATAGGCGCGCTCGGGGAGTAAGGTGATAACCGAAGTACGCGCGATGCCATAGGGCGTGGACATCCCCTCCTGCACATCCTCGTAGCTGGCATTCAGGTCATGGGCCACATTGTCATAGTGGCGCAGGTCCATCGGTCCTGCATCAGGACTCCACAGGTAGGCAGTCAGATAAGCGATGTCACGCGTGGCGCTATCCACCTGCAACGAGGCGGGATAGCTCTCCCAGAAGTCCTTGACACAGATGCCGAGGCCGCCGCTGACATCGCCGGCGAAGGCATAGCCTGCAGCACGATGACCGGCATGAGTACCTATCCATTGGTTGTTGGCATGGGCCCGTTTCGTGACGGTGTAGCCCTGGTCGTTGGGTTGCGAGAGACGGTAGGTATTCCACTTCGCCCAATGGTGCAGCAGATTTTGTCCCTTTTCATCGAAGGCGGAAGGTTCAGGAATACGTTTTCCAGCCACCTGGGACCCCTCTAAATCTCCCCGTGAGGGGAGACTTTCCTGTCCTTTGAAGGTCTCTGCGCCAGCCTCTCCCCTCCCTTCACGGGTAGCGAAGGAATCAACGGGTTGACTGGATGTCAAGCCGTCCTGAGTGACCGAGGCAGAACTCGTCTGCTGAGGACGGGCAAGGTTGGGGGTGGGTCCTTCCAGGATGCGACGCCCACTCAGCGGCTGCACGCTCTCGCTCCACACGCCGCCGTCCTGCGTGGCGAAGGCCACATGGCGGTTATATGCCTGCTCACGCATCGGCACCTCGAAGCGGACGCCGAGGCTGCGGATGAAATCGCGGTTCTGATCGCCGTTATATATATAGGTGTGCACGAGGCGCACCTGCTCCGAACCGGCATAGAAGTAGAGGCGGACAACGAAGGCCCCTCTCCCCGCTCCCCCCGTGGGGGGGAGGGCCGCTGAACCTATGGTGTTGTATCTGCCTTCAATCTTCACCACAGCACGCACATGGCCCGAGCGCTCGACCTCAGCCTTGTCTATACGACTCTCAAGGTTCTCGAAATGGATGGAAGCGACGCCTTCGGTATAAGGCTGGTCCTGAATGGTGCAGACCAGTTTTCCTTGTCCGGCCACTCGCGTACCTCCCATCACCAGGCTATCTATAATCGCCGTCCCAGACTTGGAGATAAACGCCTGCAGTGCACCCGTATGAATGCAAATCTGCGTCGCGCTCTCCTCCACACACAGCGCGCCAGCCTCACTTTTCCCTTTTTCTTTTTTCACTCTTCCCACCAGGGAAATTTCCTTAACGCCTCCAGGCACCACAGCTGCAAAACCTCCCCATTTCACCGAGCCATCCGGCCAATAAGCCGTAGGCCAGAAGTCGGCGGCGATGACCTCGCCTTTGTCTGTTGTAAGGGTGAAAGCATCGGTGGGTTTGAACTCGCCTTTCGCGAAGGGGATGCCAAAGCTCACAGGCTTGGCGGCCTCGGGAGTCCTGCCAATCCAATGCAGACGGGCAGGTATCTCAACAGCGATGCTTCTGACGGGGAGCGCCAGAAGCATCGCAATAAAACCTATTTTAGTAACGGTCTTCAATTTCATCCTCCTTGTCCTCTATATATTCTACGAACTGGTCGCGCAACCATGAAGGAATGGACTTGTCGGCCTTGAAGCGCTTCTCAATGGACCAGAGCTGGTCTTCGATGTTCTTGGCAGCTTTTTTATTGTCATTACGCAGATACTTGTCGTACTGTGCCAACAGGCCATAGACACCATACTTGCGCAGCTGACCGTCCAGCGTCATCGGGTACTCCTTGGGAGCAGCCGGAGCCGCTTTGGGTTCTTCGACCTGAGGCTGAACCTCCGTAACAACCGGAGCGACAGGTTCTTCCACATTGAAGTCCATGCGCACGCCCTTGGTGTTCTCCAGCAACTGGTTGGCATCGCTGGCAGACATATACTTCTTATCCGGGTCGGCAATAGAGAAGACGATGGTACGCTCCACGCCCTCACCGGCATTATACACAGGAATCAGGTTCGCCAGGTCTTCGCCTTCCAGCACCAGGCCGTCGCGAACGCGAACGCTGCGGTCATCCAGCGGAACCAGACTGATGGAGAGGTCGCTGAGCGAGCCGCTGATTTCCTTGCGCACGGGAACGACAGCCTGCAGCGTCCACTCGGCACTGTTCTGAGGGTTCTGAACGGTATGAAGCCTGACATCAGCACCCAGGCTGAAAGAGCTGAAAGCATTGCCGGCGAACTCTACCGTGTTCTTGGGGATGTAGCACTCGGCGGGCTTGTCCGACGAGCATGCGCAGAACAGCACTGCGGCCACTGCGGAAAGGATAAGAGATTTCTTCATGTACTTAAAGTGATAACTGTGTGATATTCGAGCACAAAAGTAGTGAATTATTTATTACGGCCAATAAAATGAGTACTTTTTTTCATGAAACGGTGAAGAAATAATCCGCTGAGGTCATGTTTTCCCGTCAAAAAGTTTGGTCATTCGCGAGATTCGCTGTACTTTTGTTGGCAAATTCTCACTTTATGATTCTATTGCAACAATGAAAGCCCATCATTTCCTGTTTCTGGCTGCAATGTCCATCACAGCCTGCACCTCGGCACCTACGTCACAGACCGAGGAGGTCAACGATTCCAATACGCCGCTTCACCTGCTGAAGCCCGACTACAAAGTGCCTTACGGCGAGCTGGAGGCTGACGACGTAAAGAGCGCCCTCGACCGCGTCTTTGCCTACTGCGAGCAGGGCACCTTCCGCCTCGGCAGCTACGAATGGGGCATCACCTACCAGGCGCTGATGGCTGCCACGAAAGCCACTGGCGACGAGCGCTATGAGGGTTATGTCAAGGAGAAATTCAACCTCATCAAGGAGTCCGTAGCTGCGGCACAGAAGGGTGACACCGCCAGCATCAAGATGGAACCCGCACAGCTGGAGCAGATCATGCATCCCCGTGCACTCGATGACTGCGGCACGATGTGTACAGCCATGATGAAGTACACGCAGCAACTCTCAACTCTCAACTCTCAACTCTCATCTATCATAGGCAACTACTTCCAGTTCGTGGAGCACGGCCAATACCGTCTCGAAGACGGAACGTTCGCCCGCCACCGTCCGCAGCACAACACCGTCTGGCTCGATGATATGTATATGGGCATCCCCACCATTGCCTTCGCCGGCATCTACTTCAACGACCCCAAATACTTCGACGAGGCTGCCACGATGTATAAGAACTTCGTCAAGCGGATGTGGGTTCCCGAGAAGAGGATCTACCGCCACGGCTATGTCGAGGGCTTGGCACAGCAGCCCACCTACCACTGGGCACGCGCCAACGGCTGGGCACTACTTACTACTGTGGAATTACTGGACATGCTGCCCGAGAACCATCCCGACCGTCCCTTCATCCTCAACCAACTACAGGAACATGTCGCCGGCCTCTGCGCTCTGCAGTCGAGCGAAGGCTTCTGGCACCAGCTCCTGGACCGCAATGACAGCTATCTTGAGACCAGCGCCACAGCCATCTACTGCTACTCCATCGCCCACGCTATCCGCAAGGGCTGGCTGGAGGGCATCACCTACGGCGGCGTGGCTCAGTTGGCTTGGCATGCCATCAGCACGAAGATCACAGAAGACGGCAAGGTGGCTGGCACCTGCGTAGGCACAGGCATGGCCTTCGACCCCGCTTTCTACTACTATCGTCCTGTCAGCACAGCCGCTGCCCACGGCTACGGCCCCGTCATCTGGGCTGCCGCCGAGATGATCAGCCTGCTCAGCGAGTGGTATCCCCGCACCAACGACAGCGGCCTCCACTACTACGAGCAGGAACAGACGAACCCCGCGCCCCTGTTCTACCTCACCGAGGACGGCAAGGGAGAAGCGGTGAAATAAATGAAAAATGAAAGAGTGAAAAGTGAAAAATTAAGGTCACTTGAACCTCTACACAAAAACCATTCTTGTAGCAAAATAAAGACTTAGCCCTCTAGAAAATCTTATTTTTCACTTTTCATTTTTCACTTTTCACTCTTTAACTTTTCACTCTATCTATGATAGATAGGCAGACTGTCGATAGAATATTGGATGCGGCGAACATCGTGGATGTCGTCTCGGACTTCGTGACCCTCAAGCGCGCAGGAGCGAACTTGAAGGGGCTGTGTCCGTTCCACGACGACCGCACGCCCTCCTTCATGGTGTCGCCGTCCAAGAATATCTGCAAGTGCTTCGCTTGCGGTGAGGGCGGTACGCCCGTGCACTTCATCATGAAGCACGAGCAACTCTCCTACCCCGACGCGCTGCGCTATCTGGCCAAGAAATACCACATCGAGATCAAGGAACGCGAGCAGACCGACGAGGAGAAGGCGGAACAGAGCGAGCGCGAGAGTCTGTTCGTGGTCAACGAATGGGCCAACGAATGGTTCCAGAAGCAGATGAACGACACCGTCGATGGCCGTGCCGTGGGTCTCGCCTACTTCCGCCAGCGCGGTTTCCGCGATGACATCATCAAGAAGTTCCAGTTGGGGTTCTGCCCCGATAAATACGATGCGCAGTGGCAGGCCGCGAAGGCCGAAGGCTACAACGAGGACTACATCCTCAAGACAGGTCTCTGCATCCGCAACGAGCAGGGCAAGACCTACGACCGCTTCCGCAACCGCGTCATCTTCCCCATCCACACCATATCGGGTAAGGTGGTAGGCTTCGGCGGGCGCGTGCTGGACAGCCGCACCAAGGGTGTCAGCATCAAATACCAGAACTCTCCCGAGAGCGTCATCTATTCCAAAAAGCGTGAGCTCTACGGACTCTTCTTCGCCAAGAAAGCCATCGTGAAGGAGGATCTCTGCTACCTCGTAGAGGGCTACACCGACGTGATGGCCATGCACCAGCAGGGCGTGGAGAACGTCGTCGCCAGCAGCGGCACAGCGCTCACCCATGAACAGATACGCCTCATCCACCGCTTCACAGAGAACATCACCGTCATCTACGACGGCGATGCCGCCGGCATCAAAGCCTCGCAACGAGGCATCGACATGCTGCTGGCCGAGGGGATGACGGTGCGCCTGCTCCTGCTGCCCGACGGCGACGACCCCGACAGCTTCGCCCGCAAGCACACCGCCACCGAGTACCAACAGTACCTCGCCGAGCACCAGGTGGACTTCATCCGCTTCAAGACCGACCTCCTGCTCAACGAGGCCAAAGGCGACCCCATCAAGCTCTCGCGGCTGGTCAACAACATCGTGGACAGCCTCGCCGTCATCCCCGACGAGATCACACGCACCTTTTATATTAAGGAGACCTCCCAGATGCTGGCCATCGAGGAACGCATCATCACCACTGCTGTGGCCAAAGTGAGGGCGAAGATGCGGGAGGAGAAGAACAAGGAACGCGAGCGCGAGGCCAACCGCCAGCAGACCACCCCCGACCTGGCCCATCCTCAGCAGAGGAGTTCTGCTTCGGTCACTCAGGACGGCTTGACATTCAGTCAACCCGTTGATTCCTTCGCTACCCGTGAAGGGAGGGGAGAGGCTGGCGCGCAGCCAGGAGTTACGCCCGAAAGACCCACCCCCAACCCCTCCCGTCAGGGAGGGGAGGCTAGCGCGCAGCCTACGGACATACCCGCCCCTGACTATCAAGGAGGAGACGCTGACGCAGAGCCAGCTATTGGAATAGGAAGTCTCCCCTTACGGGGAGATTTAGAGGGGTCTTTTCCCTTCGGGCGGGGTGGGTCTGCTCCTGAAGAAGAAAAGATTCTCCGTACCGAGGCACTGCTGGTGCAGATGCTCATCCGTCATGGCGAGAAAGTCATGTGCGATGTGGAAGACGAGGAGACGGGTGAGGCGCGCCCCCTGAAGGTGGCGGAGTTCATCAGCTTCTCGCTCGACCAAGACTCCCTGCATCTGCATCACCCCCTGCATCAGCGCATCCTCCAAGAGACACTGGAACACCTCAACGAAGAGGGCTTCCATTGTACGCGCTATTTCGAGAACCATCCTGACAACGACGTGGCAACACTCGCCATCAGCCTGGCTCACGACCCCGAGGCCCTCAGCAAAGTCCACAGCAAAGGCCTCACCATACCCCCCGAAGAGGAACGGCTGGCTGAGCTGGTGCCGCGCCTGATGACCGACTACAAACTGGCCATCGTCAAGAAGACCATCAATGGCCTCCGCCGACAGTTGGCAGACCCCGCCATCAAAGCCGACAAGGAACACTTCACACAGCTGATGCAGGAGTTCATCAGCACCACCCAATCCCTGAAAGAACTCAGCAAGGAATGCGGCGACCGCGTCATCTCATAAAAAAATAAATCACAAAGTCGTAATAACGTAATAACGTAATAACGACATAACGATAATAAATCGTCAAATCGTCAAATTGTCAAATTTAATTGACTGTCAAATTGTAAATTGTAAATCGTCAAATTGTAAAATATCATGGTTTTTTTCCCTCTCCTCCTCTCTTTCGTCATGATGACGGACAGCCTTGAGAATCGTCCTCAGGACGACGGAATCCCCACCGACACATTGCGCGAAGTCATCATTATACCCGACAGCCTCCTGCCTGTAGATCGCGTCATCCGCGAATCCCTGGGTCAGGAGCAGGTCATCAAGGTCCCCAAGGTCAGCGATGTCCTCGACCGCCTCTCTCCCGGCCTCAGCGACAAGATCATGCACCCCTTCGCCATCAAGGAACGTAAACGCGAGCGCCGCATGCAGCGCCACCTCAAGGTGATGGAGGAGTACAGCCGCGTGAAGACCTTCGATGAGCTCCTGCGCGATGCCTACGAACAACAAATTCTCGAAGACTCCCTCCAACGGCTCAGAGCCAAGTAAATAGTCGCATCAAGAAGCCGAGTCATTCGTCATTCGTCATTGACCTTCGGTCGAGCCTGCTCACGCTCGGGAAAGTTCAAGCGAGCTTGACTCTCCTCTCGCTTAATCGCAGCCTTCATCATTCGGCAGGGGCCAGGATTCAGGATTCAAGATTCAAGTTTAAGAGTTTAAGACAAAAACATGTCTAAGACCAATGGCGATATGTTTTTTTCTGTTTTTCCTCAGCGTGAGTCAGTGATTCGTAGAAGCTGTTATTAGTTGAAGTTTCGGATGTAAATTTTGACCACAGATTTCACAGATTTCACGGATTACCTGTCCTGTAGTATGAATCATTTAATTCTATATTACACAGATTCTTGAGCGACACGCTGCGCAG
>SUYG01000003.1:0-9696 GCA_015060555.1 Prevotella sp. | reverse complement strand
TCATCCTCAAAGCCCCCTCGTCCCGTCCCTTCCCCGCGGATTTCATCCTCAAAGCCCCCTCGTCCCGTCCCTTCCCCGCGGATTTCATCCTCAAAGCCCCCTCGTCCCGTCCCTTCCCCGCGGATTTCATCCGCACAATCATCTCCTGCCTCGTGTCCTTCGACCGTATCGCCGCCATATTCGCGTGCCACTGCTGAAGAGAGAATTTATCCATGTCATACATCTTCCATCAGACATCTTACATCGAATCAATCCCATCCCTCTTCATCATCATTCTCCATATAGCGACTCATGCCGTTATCATCCGTGTCATCCTCAAACGCAGGATCGAAGCCCCGCATATTGTCATAGTCATCTGATTCGTGAGAGGATGACGAGGAATACGTTGCGGAAGCACTTGACTCCACTCCTCCCGCAGGCGTTTCTTCCATTACAGGAACTACCATCGTATCAGATTCCATCCGCTCAATAGCAGGCCGTTCATCATTGAACGTAGGCTCTGCCTGACGGTCCTTGCTGCCACACCCCAAAAATAGAGGCACCAATACTATCGTCCATTCATGTCTCATATCCTGTCACGATTATCCGGTTCGGCTTACTGATTGTTTCTGCCGCAAAGATAATTCGTATTTACGGAACAGCCGCAAATAATTAAATATTTCTTAACAAAAAAACATCGCACTCCGCACGAACGACGTTGACAAAACCCACAAGGATGCAACGAGCCTTTGCTATTCAACCATTTTGCTAACGTCAGCAAAATGGTCTATCAAAGACAGTCCTGCATCGGCTGAAGCCTCCTTATGCGCACATCGCAAGAACGACAACGTTAACAAAGCCGGTAAAATCTTAAAGAATGCCGGTAAATTTGTGAAGATGATGATGCCGGAGTACTTTTGCCGAAAAAATGGATAAAATTGAATTTAGAGAAATCTCAAAGAGGATTAAAGAAGCTTGCTTATGTTTTGGTATGGGTACCATAAGACTAGACAAAACAATTGAAGATTTGTGGATTGATGAGTATGAAAACAACAGCACGATATCAATGCATGTAGATACGATTACTATTGATTGTGATAATATCATACTCCGTGAAGATAATCAAAGTGTTCTTTCATTTGACGATATTTTCAATATTAACAGACAAATTGAAATCTATGATATTATTTTTGAAGAACGAGCACAATTACATCTTTATGAACTCCCAGATACAGATTTCACGGCTCGAAAAGTTGTTGATGAAGAGGGCAATCCTTTTTTCTGGCGCATTATCTCATCTGACGAGGCACGCCATCTATTCTACAATGGTCGATTAGAGATCTTCCGTCTCTACGATGATGGCAGCGAGGGTGCTATAGATTCTAAAGAAGATTTAGAGGATAGCATCAAAAGCGGCTGTATTCTCGGTATAGAAGCATAAGTGTTAATCACTCCAGGAAATGCCTGGTTATTGTTAATACTTTTGCACACCACCATTTTACATACTACCTTTGCAAACAAAAAACGATATGACACACGAACAGATTCAAACAATCCTTGATAATGCATCTGAAGATTTCCGTGAAAGATTCTTCAAGACTCTGCTCGATGAAATCAACTCTGACGAAGAGCCTTATCACAAGAAAACGCACCAGCTTCTGCTCGCCGCTCTCAAAAATGAAAACGCAGATGACTTTTTCATTGCCATCTGCGGTTGGAGTCTGGAGACGTTAATAGAAAATACTCAATCCGAATAGAATGATATGTCTACAATATCGACTATATGCTACTACAATATTGTTCATAGTGTAGCGCTAAAAAATCTTTGTCTGGAAAGAATCTGCGTGGAAGAATCAATTTGCGTCCATTAAATGACTGAATATATTCCATTGTTGAGTTGTCAACTTCCGCATACATCTTTCCAAAGAATTTGTCCGAAATGAATATCTCATAATCAGGAGATATGCCTATTAGGTTCTCATCATACGCTTTATGAAAGAGGACATTCAGGCATAAACCATTCTGCGGATTAGTCCTATTTGCCTCATCTTTAGTCCAACCGACAATATGGCTGGCTTCGAGAAGAGACTTATTGTTAATACCCGTAATACAGCAACAGTTATTGTATGAAGACAAAACGGTCCTTCTAAAGAAATCCTGATTGATTCTTCTCGTAACTTCCTGTTTTCGTTCTTTTCCTTTGGGTAAATTATTTAGATTTATTGTCTCGGTTAGAGATTCCTCAAGGCCTTTCTGCTGATATTTAGCAATCAAGACTTCCGCATCAAATGCTAATTTATCCCAATGACCAAAATACTTATTCCATACTATCTCATCAAGTTTCCCTGTATGTCCAAGTCCCCCAACCCCTCTTGCTTTCATCTGAGGGTCAAAACTGGCAAGATTTCCAACCTTACGGACGATAGCTCCTGGCGTGCGACCAAGCAACTTCCCCAGTTCTACTACAAACTGCTTCGTTGCTGAGAATTGCCCAAACGGATTCCGACAATACTCATAGAGTACCACCGTTATCTGCTCTTCTGTCCAATTATCTCTTGCCATATATATAACAAGTTCCTATTTCAGATTAGCCTTCAAAAGCTCCTTCAGCGGCTCCAGATACTGCGCATCCAGATTCCAGTGTTGAGCGTTCTAGCGATTCTACTTTTTTGTTTTGTTTTCTAATGCCTTTTTGTTTTCACTTGCTAACCTGCGTTCCACCTTAACAGTGTTGACTTTTGTCGCGACTCGGTATAGCTCAAGCGATGCTTGGCTCTACGCTCACTGCTCCAAAAGTTCTTCACATCCTCTTCAGGTTGAAGATCTTCAGGGACGATGCCACGTTGGATGAGCATTTGGCGAACGGCAGCGTTGTTGTCCACATGCTCTTTGGTGATCTGTGTTTCACCTTGGAGGTCTTTGGCCTGCACATTCACGCTCGTCATCTCAGCAGCAAAGTCCTTGGCTTTGATACTGATGGTTGGCAAGAAGTCAGCCAAAGGACGAAAAGCCGGAATACCCATCCTACGTTTCATCATGTTGGTGCTGAGACGGAATAGTGCTTGGTCGCCTTTAGAACGGATGACAGCAAAGCTCTTGTCGTTTACACCACGTTCGTACAAGACGCCTGAAAGTTTCTTCTCTGTTTCTTGCAATTTGGCACGAGCTTTTACTCGCTCTACTTCTAACAAACGCTGCTCTATGAGTTCTGCACGACGTGTCTGCACAGCGAAATAGGTCTGAGCAAAGGCAATCTGAGGCTTTCGCGGGTCACCATTCTGTGCCACAAGGTAACATGCATAGCGAGTGAGCATGATGTCATCTACCTCACGAATGGCCCCACTGCCCAACTCTACCTTTTTATTGACGTCAATAAAATGGTCTAATATATTCTGACCCACGTTCTCGCAGGCTTCTTTAGCCTTGGCTATTACCTTGGTAAAGTTCTGCCAAAGGCTGTAGCCAAGCAACTTCTGCAAGTCTCTTGCGCTCCAACATTCCACTTGGTTCACTTCGCAAGCGGCCTGCTCATATTCTTGGAATAGTACTATAATCTCTTCCTTTTTCATGACGCAAAGATATTTGTTTTCTTTCAAACTCTGCCAGTAATCTTTAAAAAACAGCTAAAACGAGCGCTCATTTAACCGAATATTACGGAAAAAGAGCAGAAAGATGGCTATTATCGGCTTATGGGCAGAATTTATTTGGCGTTTCACTCATTTACCCGTATCTTTGCGGGCAGTTAGATGTCATGACAACAGCCAAGGAGATCATCGCGCACATGGAATCGCTGCACAACGAGGAGCAGCGACGGGTGCTCATGGGCTTTTTCAAGACAGGACCTGGAGAGTATGGCGAAGGGGATGAGTTCCTGGGGTTGAAGGTGCCACAGACAAGAAGTGTGGTGAACGCCGTTTGGAAGGACTTACCGCTCGGCGAGGTGCCTGAACTGCTAATGAACAGATGGCATGAGGTAAGGCTCTGCGGACTGCTGGTGTTGGTGGCGAAATTCGAGAAATTAGCGACAAAACGGCTTGAAAATGACAAGAAGGCGATACACGGTCGGGACGAGATTGTGACGATGTATCTGCAATATGCGGAACAGGCCAACAACTGGGATCTTGTGGATTTGTCCGTACACAAGATACTGGGCCATTGGCTGCTGTTGCCAAGCAAGCTGGGAAGGTCGGAATCACAGAACGGCGGAACAACGGAATCGGCACAGGACCTTGACAATCTAGACTATAAGATGAAGATCCTGGATGAGCTGGCCCAGAGTCCGTGCCTCTGGAAACAGCGCATGAGCATCGTCTGCTCGTGGAAGACGACTCAGATGGGCGACCCGTCGTGGTGCCTGCGCTATGCCGAGATTCATCTGCACCATCAGCACGACCTCATGCACAAGGCTGTGGGCTGGATGCTTCGCGAGATGGGCAAGCGGGTGAGCATGAGCCTGCTTCGCGATTTTCTGCGACAGCACGCTCATGAGATGCCTCGCACCATGTTGCGCTACGCCATCGAGAAGATGACGGAACAAGAGCGGCAGGAGTGGATGAGCATCCCTGTTGTGAAGAGAAAGTGAGCATGGTATATGCGCTCGGTCATCGCCGTTCCTTGGCGTGTTGCGTTCCTACTTTTTTTAGGCATGAATGAGTACACGGTCCTGCGCGTCAGGTTCGCAACTGATGCGCTAACAATATTTTTACATTATTGGAAATGAGGCGTTGATAAAATAAGATAAGGTTTACACACGCGCGCGTGCGTGAAATTTTCTATATAAAAACCTACATACCTACATATTTATATATTTATATGTTTATTATCAAGTAATTATATGGGTGTAGGTTAGGGTGTAGGTTAGGTAAAAAGGTGTAGGTTTTAACGTATTTTAAGGCAATTACACGCAAAAATATTTGGATTTTCCAAGAAAATATTGTATATTTGCAGCGTTATTAAAACCGATAATAAATCAAAGTATGATGAAGAAACTTTCCTACAAAGATGCGCCCCGCGACTGGGCCATCTGCTTCCAGAACGACTGTCCTCTCAGCGACCGCTGCCTGCGCCATGCCGTAGCGCAGCTGGCACCCTCTACCCTCACCCATCACGTCACCGTGCTGCCCGCCGCACGTCAGGGTGATCAGTGCAGCCTCTTCGCATCCGCCGAACCTGTCCGCATCGCCCGCGGCATGACGGGCATCATGAAGGGCATCCCCTCCGGAAAGGCCACGGATCTCCGAAAAGAGCTCTATAACATCTTCGGCAGCTGTGCCCACTTCTACCGCTACCGCTCCGGACGCTATCCCGTGACACCCGAGCTGCAGAAGAGCGTCGCCCGCCTCTTCCACAAGCATGGCATCGAGACCGAACCCCACTACGACGAAACCACCCTCTCCTATTACTTCCGCAAAGTGCCCCATGCGACAACACAACAGGAAGCATAGGTTTTTCTCACCAGTGAGAAACATTTTTCTCACATGTGAGAAAACATTTTATCACGTGTGAGAAAACATTTTATCACGTGTGAGAAAATACAACTCCCTTACTTCCTAACTCCTTAGACTCCTTAAACATCTTAAACTCTTAAACTCCTTAACTCCTTAAACTCCTTAACTCCTTAAACTCCTTAAACTCCTTAAACTCCTTAAAATCAATCACATGAAAGTATCAAGCGTAAGAACAGACAAGAATGGTCAGCAGTTCCTGAAGAACTACGAATTCGGAGCCTTCCTCGACCGCATCAAGACAGACACGGCCAGTTTTCTCATCGGCTTCCTGCGCGACGAGGCCAGCCCTGAAGCGCCCACGCACTACCGCCACTACCACGACATCCCGCACATCTGCGTACCCATGGAACTGCGCCGACAAGAGAACGGTGCCATCGGCATGAGTGTCTTCAACGGACTGGTAGTCCTGGAGGTGCGACAGGTGATGAGCCAGAAGGCCTGCGAGGCCCTCAAGCGCGCCGCCATGGTACTGCCGACGACGCTGGCAGCCTTCATAGGAGCCAGCGGACACGAGGTCATCATCCTCGTGCGTGTGGCACGTGCCGACGGCACACTGCCCGTCTCCGAGGTAGAAGCCGAGCCGTTCTACGCTCTGGCCTACAAGCAAATGGCACATGTCTATGATGCCACGCTGCCCCAGCGCATCACCCGGATGACACCCACACCACGACACACCTTCCTGCTGCCCCTCGACAAATCGCCGCTCACGAACCCCGAGGCCGTACCGTTCCGCATCAACGCCATCGGCGATACGACAATCGATGACCAGGCTGACGAGCACCTGCTCGCGCTGCCTGAACGCCGCGATGTACAAGAGGAGGACATGACAGCGTACTCGAACTACGAACGGGCCTACAGAGATGCCATCCAGCGCGTGGCTGCACACCTGGGCAACCCCAAGCGATGGGGTACGAAATGGTACAAGGCCTTCGTCACGGGGATGGCCACGGAACTCTACCGTGCGGCCTGGCCACAGGAGGAAGCGGTGTGCCATCTGTGGGGACACCTGACCTTCAAAGATGAGCCGGGACTGACCGAAGATTTCGTGCGCCGCACCGTGGAAGCGGTCTATGAGGAAGAGCAGACACTGAAGCACCGCCAAGACCTCGCAAGAGAAACCGAAGAGCCTGTGATGCAGCAGATTATACGTCGGATGGAGGACCGCTACGTGTTCCGCCACAACACCATCATGGGCTACACCGAATACCGTGCCAACCACACTTGGGTGACGCCCTGGCAACCCGTGACACCGCAGGTCATCAACACGTTCACCACCGACTTGCTGCTGGCCGGCCTGAACCTGAACAACCACGACGTGCAGTACTACGTCAACTCCACCCGCATCCGCAAGTACAACCCCATCGAGGACTACCTCATGCAAACGGGCAAGTGGGACAAACGCGACCACATACGCGCCCTCGCCGCCACCGTGCCCACACGCAACCAGGCACAATGGGCCGACTGGTTCCACACATGGTTCCTGGCGATGGTGGCCCAGTGGCAGGGCCGCGACCGCCGCTACGGCAACGCCATCGTGCCGCTGCTCATCTCCGACCAGGGAATGCACAAGAGTGCCTTCTGCCGCCTGCTGCTGCCGCCTGAACTGAGGTCATGGGGATATATGGACAACCTCTCGCTGGCCGAGGAGCGGCCTGTACACCTGGCCATGTCGCAAATGCTGATCATCAACCTCGACGAGTTCAACCGCATCTCGCCCCTGAAGCAGCAAGGCTTCCTGAAGAATATCCTGCAACTGCCGTCAGTGAAGGTAAAGCGTCCCTATTCCAGATATACCGTAGAGGTGCCACGACTGGCATCGTTCATCGCTACGACAAACATGGCCGACGTGCTCCACGACCCCACGGGCAGCCGCCGCTTCCTGGGCATCGAAGTCACAGGCAGCATCGATGTCAGCCAGACACCCAACTACGCGCAGCTCTTCGCACAGGCAATGGAGGAACTGGACAGCGGCGCACGCTACTGGTTCAACGATGAAGAGACGAAGGTCATCATGGCTCACAACCGTAAGTTCCAGCAGCTAAGCAGCGTCGAGCAGTTCTTCCATGAGTTCTTTGAGCCTACCCTGCCGGAGGATCCCGAGGCGGAGTGGCTCTCCGTTGCCGCCCTGATGATGATTATTAAGGAGCGTGCCGGAGCCAGTTTCAAGGCGCCTGCCCTCAACGCCTTCGGTCGCACCCTCAACGGACTGCCCGAGCTCGTACACAGACGCTCAAAAAATGGAAGCGAATATTGTGTGAAGCGCCTGTTTTAGCCCAAAACCTACACCTTGCGGCCCTACCTACACCCGAACCTACACTCGCATACGACCCTATAAACCATATAGTTATCCTATGCGGGTGTAGGTATGTAGGTTTTTTCAGGCAAAAATCATATATAGGTCTCCCCCATCAGGCCGCTGTGCCATCCTGTCACGGCTCTAAAGTCACATAAGAAAAGAAAATTTTTTCTTCATCATAGTTATTTTTGTGGATAATGGGATTGTACTTGAGGGAAAAAGGTTATCTTTGCACCGTCAAACACAAAAGAACCTATGGATATCAACAAATTGATAACATCAGTGAATGACGTGATATGGGGCGATTTTCTCATCTATGTACTGATTGCTTGTGGCTTGTGGTTTACGTGGCGCACGCGCTTTGTGCAGTTCAGAATGGTGGGCGAGATGTTTCGCCTGCTGAAGGACGCGACCGTAGATACGGCAGGAGGAAAGAAGCAGAAGGATGAAGACAAGACGAAGAAGAACATCTCCTCGTTTCAGGCGTTTATCGTGAGTGTTGCCACTCGAGTAGGAACGGGTAACTTGGCAGGTGTAGCCTCGGCGATTGCTATAGGAGGACCTGGCGCCATCTTCTGGATGTGGGTGATTGCGCTCATCGGTTCTGCCACGGCGTTTGTCGAGTCAACGCTGGCACAGCTGTATAAGCAGAGAAACCAGGATTCGTATATCGGAGGTCCTGCCTACTATATTCAGAAGGGGGTGAAGAATCGCTGGATGGCCATCTTCTTCGCCGTGTTCATCACGTTGCAGTTTGGTCTGACCAACAACTCCATCCAGGCGAATACCATTTGTACCGCCATGGAGGGAGCCTTTGGTCTGCCGCACTTGTGGGTGGGATGTACCATGGCCGCCGTTTCCCTATTTATCGTCTTTGGCGGCATACAGCGCATTGCCAGCGTCTGCATGGTGTTAGTGCCGGTTCTGGCTATTGGCTATCTGCTTCTGGCCCTCGTTATTATTGCCCTCAACATCGAGTTGGTGCCGCATGTGTTCAAGGTCATCTTCCTCGATGCCATCGGTATTCAGCAGGTGGCCGGAGGCGGCATAGGAATGACCATCATGATGGGTGTCAGGCGTGGCCTCTTCTCTAATGAGGCGGGTGAAGGCAGCGCGCCTAACGTGGCAGCGACGGCTACCACCTCGCACCCCGTGAAGCAGGGTCTTATTCAGGCGTTAGGTGTCTTCACGGACACGCTGCTGCTGTGTTCCTGCACGGCATTCATTATTATCATCAGCGGACTTTACACTTCATCCGGAAACGACGGTATTGTGCTGACACAGTCAGCCCTGCAGGCAGAAGTGGGCAATGCAGGTCCCATCTTCGTGGCATTAGCCATCCTCCTCTTTGCCTACTCCACCATCATAGGAAACTACTATTATGGCGAGGCGAATGTGCGCTTCATCACGAAGAGTCCATTGGTGATGACCATCTATCGCATCCTTTCCGGAGGTGTCATGATCCTGTTCGGGGCCGTTGCAAGCTTTGACCTGGTGTGGAACCTGGTGGACTTCTTCATGGCGTTTCTCACCATCTGCAACCTCATTGCCATTGTCATCTTAGGGCGCTACGCCTTCCGTCTGCTCGACGACTTTCGCGAGCAAAAGCGCCAAGGTATTCAGGAACCCACCTTCCACCGCAGTCTGCTTCCTGAACTGGAGAACGAGATAGAATGTTGGGAATAGCGCCTACACTGACCCGTGGGAGAGTGGTAGCCGCATAAAAAGAGTTCCCCGACATCCAAATGGACATCGGGGAACTTCTTTTTAAAAGGGGCGGCTACCTACTCTCCCACGGGTGTGCAGTACCATCGGCGCAAGCGGGCTTAACTTCTCTGTTCGGGATGGGAAGAGGTGGAACCCCGCCGCTATAACCGCCTAAATAGGGGTGACATGAATGGGAACGAAAGCTGA
>SUYG01000029.1:0-7298 GCA_015060555.1 Prevotella sp. | reverse complement strand
TGTCGCTCAAGAATCTGTGTAATATAGAATTAAATGATTCATACTACAGGACAGGTAATCCGTGAAATCTGTGCGCTCGGCGCTTGCGACGCTTGACACTTCAAGAAATCTGTGGTCAAAATTTACATCCGAAACTTCAAATTTTTCAATTTTTCAATCTTTCAATATTAAGGCCCTATGCGTCTTGATGATGACCTGAAATACTTCGAGAGTCCTGAGTTCAAGGACCTTCTTGCGACCTACGAGGCAGCCCTGGAGGCTGGCTCGCAGGCGTATATGGAGGCTGATGAACTCACCGACATCGCAGAGTATTACTCCATGGTCTGTCATGACGATGAGCGTGCAGACGAAGCCATCTCACTGGCGCTGCAGCTGCACCCCGATGCCGTAGATCCACAGATCTTCAAAGCCCGACAGTATATGCTGGCAGGAGAAATCGGTACGGCCGAGGACATCTGTCGTTCCATCGAGGACCAGCAGCACCGCGAGGTGCTGTTCCTGCGGGCGGAGCTGATGCTGCGTCAGGACCGTGTGAAGCAGGCTGCGGCGATGCTTCAGCAGGCATCGGAGAGCGTGGCCGAGGACCGCGACTTCTTCCTGTATGACAGCGCTTACGTCTTCATCGATTACCACCTCTATGAAGAAGCCCTCTGTTTTGCCCTGCAGCTGGAGGAGATGGCTCCCGACTGGTACAAGACGTGGCAGATCATGGCTGACGTGTATCTCGGGAAGGAAGACAACCGCACCGCACTCGGCTATATCGAACGGATGCTGGACGTAGATCCCTTCTCCACCGAGGCGTGGAACTGGAGCGCTGAAGCCCACTGCGGGCTGCAGGAATATGACGAAGCCCTCAGCAGCACGGAGTATGCGTTGGCCGTTGATCCGGAGAACGAACGGGCCTTGCAGCTGAAGGCGTGGATTCTCTTGCAACAAGGGAAGTTCACCGACGCCCAGCAGCTCTATGAACAGCTCATCGACTGGAATCCCCTCAACGAGCAGAACTGGCTCTATCTCTCATACTGTCTGTTGGATGCCGACCGCCTGGACGAAGCCATCGATGCCATTGAGAAAGCTGAGGCGCTCTCTGACGACATGAGCCCCGAGCAGGCCGGCATCTACGAACAGCACGCTCAGATCCTGAGCCGCAAGGGCGATGTGAAGGGGGCTTTGGCGTGCTTGGATAAAGCGCAGGCTTACTTCGAGCCCGATGCCGAAGTTCCCGACCTGGATCTTCTCAGGGCGCGCGTCTATGCTGAGAATTGTCAACCCGAACCCGCTCTCGATTGTATTCGGCAGGCTTGCCTGCATCACGAAGAGCAGCAGGAGGCCATCTTTTTCCAGGGGACGCTGATGCTCTTTGAATGTGAGTACTACAGTTTGGCCGTGGAAATGTTCGCGGAGCTGATGCACCACACGCAGGTGCCGGAACAGCAGGCTGCCCTGTTCGCCTATCAGGCCTATTGCTACATGAAGATGGAGAATGTGTCGCAGACGCTGTCGTGCCTGAAGTCAGCGGCCGCAGCTCCGGAGAAGCTGCGCGAACTCTTCGCCGAGGAGTTCCCCTATGTGTTGCCCGATGAGTACTACGATTATTACTACCATCGGGTGTACGGACGTTGGCCGGAGAAAGAGTAAACTAGTTACTTAAGGAAGGAGGATGTCTGAGAGCGTGTAGTTGTCCATCAGACAACTGCGATCTACCTTACCGCGGATTCCGCGGATATGGCTGGTGGCAGAGTATTGCCACATCACGAAGGCCGCATTGTCACACAATTTAGGGATGTCCGTGTGATAACGCGCAATCATATATTTATAGTTCGTGAACGGACCGGAGAGGTATTTGTTGTAGAAGTCGCGCGAGGTGTAGAGAATAGGGCGTACGCCGTAGTGCTCTTCCACGAGTCTGAGGAACAGCTTCAGACGGCTTTGGAACTGCTTCAGGGAAGCCTTGCCTCGGTGTTCGATGTCGATGATGGGGATGAGGTCGTGGTCCTTGAGTTTCACCGTATGCGTGAAGTTGGTAAACTGCTGGCGCACATCGGCGGTGGGGCTGAAGAAATGGTAACAGCCCACCTTCAAGCCGGCATGGCGGGCACCCTTGAGGTTGGTGAGGTAGGTGTCGTCAACGAGCTTGGCTCCTTCGGTGGCTTTGATATATACGTATGTGATGTTCGCATTGCGGGCCACCTCGTTCCAGTTGATCTGCCCTTGGTAGTGCGAGACATCGATGCCGCCCAGCTGGTGGTTGGCAAAGTGGTCATCCTGTTTCTGCTCGTCGATGATCTCAGGAACCCCCAACGTAGGCTGCGGCCTGAGCGGGGGCGTGATGGGATCGGGCTGGGGTAGGTTGGCATAGTAACCCTCTTCCTCCACTTTCTTCTTCTTTTTCTTCTTGGCAGCATCGGCTGTCGTGGAGAGACAGACGAGTGCTATCAACAATAAAAAAGGAAGTCGCCTCATGGTAGCTGGGAACCGTCGAAGGTGAGGGGAAGAAGGTCGCGCACACTGCGCACGACCCAGATGCTTTCCGTGCCATACAGCACAATGCGGATGTGCTGCTGGAAGCGCACCTCGGCTTCCAGAAGGGCCTGACGGCAGGAGCCGCAAGGTGCAATGGGTGTCTCGGAGAACTTACCACCGGTCTGGGCTGCTATGGCGATGCTCACGGGGGGTACCTTGGGCGCATTGGCTCCTGCGGCGAAGAAGGCGGTGCGCTCGGCGCAGAGACCTACGGGGTAGGCCGCATTCTCCTGGTTGCTGCCCTTGAAGATCTGACCGTCGCGAAGGCGGAGGGCAGCGCCCACCTGGAAATGGGAATAGGGCGAATAGCTGGTGAGCGTCATCTGCTTGGCGATGTCAACCAGTTCACGGTCTTCTTCGGGCAGTTCATCGGCCTTATAGACCTGTATGGGGGTGGTAATTTGTATCTCTTTCATACTTATTGCGTGAAATTTGTCACAAAAGTACTACTTTTCTCGCGTATCTCAACAAAAAAAAGTACTTTTGTGCGCGAAATCAATCATATTTAAAGAATGAGGCATCGTTTTATCGCTTTTTTGACCTTTTGCATGGCCGTTATTGGCCTTTTCGCACAATCTGGACAGACGGCACAGTGGCGCTATATCGAGAACTATAAGGATATGGCTGTCGATCAGATGCAGCGTCATAAGATTCCGGCTTCCATCACGCTGGCTCAGGGCTTGTGTGAGAGTGGGGCAGGGCAGAGTCGTCTGGTTCGCGAGGCACACAACCACTTCGGCATCAAAGTGGGGATGAACTGGACGGGGCCTTATATCGTGATGAGCGATGACCGTCCCGATGACCGCTTCCGCAAATATCGCACCGACGACGAGAGCTATGAGGACCACTCCAAGTTCCTTGTCAACAGCCCGCGCTACCGCTCGCTCTTCAACCTGAAGATCACGGACTACAAGGGCTGGGCCCACGGCTTGAAGAAGGCTGGCTATGCCACCAATCCTCGCTATGCCGAGATGCTCATCGGCGTCATCGAGCGCTATAACCTCCAGCAGTTTGACTCTTACACACAAGGCCGTCATCACGCCCGCTCCAAGAACCGACAGGCTGCCGAGGTCGAGAGCGACTTCTTTGCCCGTCACATCGTCTATAAAATCAACCGCAACTACATGATTATCGCTGTCAAGGGCGATACGTGGGAGACGGTGTCGCGCGAGACGGGTGTCAGCGTGCGCAAACTGCTCAAATACAACGAGCGTCCTAAGAACTCACCGCTGAACATGGGTGACATCGTCTATTTGCAGAAGAAGCGCTCGAAGGCTGACAAGGCCTTCAAGGGTGTGCCGCATGTGGTGCAGCCCGGAGAGTCGCTCTATGACATCGCGCAGCGCTATGCCATCCGTCTCAAATCCATCTACACCCTCAATGCCCTCTCCCTCGACTATACTCCGCAGGTCGGTGACCTGATTTGGCTGAGGTAAATTTTCACATTACACTTTTAGCCTCTCTCCCCACTCTCCCTGGGGAGAGGACCTCGCAAGCGAGAGCTGAGGGTTAAGAGTAACTTTTATTCTTCATTCTTCATTTTTCATTCTTCATTTTTCATTTTTCATTCTTCATTTTTCATTCTTCATTCTTCATTCTTCCCTTCCCAATGGCTGACGACAAGAAAATCATATTTTCAATGGTCGGTGTAAGCAAGACCATCCAACAGACGCAGAAACAAGTACTTAAGAATATTTATCTTAGCTTCTTCTACGGTGCTAAGATTGGCATCATTGGTTTGAACGGCTCTGGTAAATCCACGCTGATGAAGATCATTGCCGGCTTGGATCAGAGCTATCATGGCAACGTCGTTTTTTCGCCCGGCTACTCGGTAGGCTACCTGCCGCAGGAACCTCAGTTGGACGATGACAAGACCGTTCGTGAGGTGGTCGAAGAGGGCGTACAGCACATCGTGGATGCCTTGAAGGAATATGAGGACATCAATGTAAAATTCGGTTTGCCCGAATATTACGAGGATGAGGACAAGATGAACGCTCTCTTTGCTCGTCAGGGTGAACTGCAGGACATCATCGATGCCACCGATGCCTGGAACCTCGACACGAAACTGGCACGTGCGATGGACGCCTTGCGCTGTCCGCCGCAGGACCAGCTCTGCAAAAACCTCTCCGGCGGCGAGCGCCGCCGTGTGGCGCTGTGCCGTCTGCTGCTGCAGAAGCCTGATGTGCTGCTGCTCGACGAGCCCACCAACCACCTTGATGCCGAGAGCATCGACTGGCTGGAACAGCACCTGAACCAATACGAGGGCACCGTCATCGCCGTCACCCACGACCGCTACTTCCTCGATGATGTCGCCGGTTGGATTCTTGAACTCGACCGTGGCGAGGGCATCCCCTGGCAGGGCAACTACAGCTCATGGCTGGAACAGAAAACCAAACGCATGGAGATGGAGGAGAAGACCGAGAGCAAGCGACGCAAGACATTGCAGCGCGAGCTGGAATGGGTCCGCATGGCTCCCAAAGCACGTCAGGCCAAGGGCAAGGCCCGTCTCTCCAGCTACGAGAAGATGCTCAACGAGGACCAGAAGGAGAAGGAGCAGAAACTGGAAATCTACATTCCCAGCGGCCCGCGTCTGGGCAACAAGGTCATCGAAGCCCACGGTCTCTGCAAGGCTTTTGGCGATAAGGTGCTGTTCAAAGACCTCGACTTCACGCTGCCTCCCAACGGCATCGTGGGCGTTATCGGTCCCAACGGTGCCGGCAAGACCACCCTCTTCCGTCTGATCATGGGGCTTGAGAAGCCCGATGCCGGCAGCTTCGAAGTCGGCGAGACCGTGAAGCTGGCCTACGTGGATCAGAGCCACCACGACATCAAAGCCGACGAGACCGTCTATCAGATTATCTCGCAGGGCAATGAACTCATCCGCATGGGCGGTCGCGACATCAACGCCCGTGCCTACCTCTCGCGCTTCAACTTCACGGGAGCTGATCAGGAGAAGAAGTGCGGCGTGCTCTCCGGTGGTGAGCGCAACCGTCTGCATCTGGCCATGGCGCTGAAGGAGGAGGGCAACGTGCTGTTGCTCGACGAGCCCACCAACGACATCGATGTCAACACCCTTCGCGCTTTGGAGGAAGGTCTTGAGAGCTTCGCCGGATGTGCTGTGGTCATCAGCCACGACCGCTGGTTCCTCGACCGCATCTGCACCCATATCCTCGCCTTTGAGGGCGACGGCACCGTCTTCTTCTTCGAAGGTTCCTACACCGACTATGAGGCCAACAAGCTCAAGCGCCTCGGTCTCGAGGAACCCCGCCGCATCCGCTACCGCAAGCTGACCGATGACTGAAACTTTGAACATTGAACTTTGAACTTTTGGAGCAGTGAGCGCCATAAGAGCTTGCTCTTAAATGGCCGAGTCGTGACAAAAGTCAGCGCAGCTGAACATTGAACATTGAACTTTGAACATTGAACTTTAATTATACATTATACATTATCAATTATACATTAAACCCTTAACCCTCAACCCTCAACCGTGCGACAACGCACCGGCTCCTGATTTTTTTTCGACCAACGAATTAAACGAATTAAACGAATTTTTTTGAGTAGCGAGCGCCATGAAAGCTTGCTTTCGGATGGCCGAGTCGTGACCGCTCGGCGCTTGCGACGCTTCACACTTGAAGAATGGTCAACAAAGTTAATTATTGGGCTGGCGCATACAAATGATTTTTGCGCGCTCGGCTGAAGGACGCTTGACACTTCAAGAATTTCACAAATTGGGGCGGCACGCTACGCGGGTGCCGAATGACAACAAAAGACACTCAATGCGTGGTATTCGAAAGCCGCGAAGCCTTTCGCTCCGGAATCCGTGAAATTCGATTAAAATTGAATGATAACCAGTTGTTAAAAGAATTCGTTAAATTCGTGAAATTCGTTGTTCGAAAAAAGAGAACATTGAACAGTAATTATACATTATAAATTATCAATTATACATTAAACCCTTAACCCTTCGCCGTGCGACACGCACAGGCCTTCAACCCTCGCTTGCGAGGCCCTCCCCCCCCCACGGGGGGAGCGGGGAGAGGGGCTTTAAACAATAAACAACATGTCCGAACCCTCATTCTATTTACCCGAAGGGCTCTCAAAGCGGGAACGCTATGAGGCCTTCCTGAAGGATTACGCCGCGTTCATCGAAGGTGAAACGGATGAGATTACAGCATTGGCGAACACCGCTGCCGCATTGCGCGAGGCCTTCGGCTTCTTCTGGGTGGGCTTCTACTTGGTGAAAGAGCCCGGTTGGCTGCACCTCGGTCCCTTCCAGGGTTCCGTGGCTTGTTCCCGTATCAAGCATGGCCGTGGCGTCTGTGGCTCCGCCTGGGCTCAGGCGCAAACCCTCGTCGTTCCCGATGTGGATGCTTTCCCCGGACACATCGCTTGCAGCAGTCTGAGCCGCTCGGAGATCGTGGTTCCCATGGTGCGTGGTGGTGAGGTCGTCGGTGTCCTGGACATTGACAGCGACCGCCTTGCTGCCTTCGACGACGAAGACCGCCGCGGACTGGAAGCCGTCGTTGAGATTCTGATGAACAAATTAACAAATTAACAAATTAACAGATTAACAAATTAACAGATTAACTTAACTTTCGGAAGTTGTTTCTAAACCACAGATTACAGGGATTACACGGATTATCTTTTTCACATTAATTACCATCAATTTCACCCATTAATGACCATTAATTCTTTCTAACATCGCGCTCGGCACCCGCGTAGCGTGCCGCCCTAATCTGTGAAATATGTATTTCAATTAATGAATACAAGTGCTTACG
>SUYG01000028.1:0-82655 GCA_015060555.1 Prevotella sp. | reverse complement strand
CGTAAGCACTTGTATTCATTAATTGAAATACATATTTCACAGATTAGGGCGGCACGCTACGCGGGTGCCGAGCGCGATGTTAGAAAGAATTAATGGTCATTAATGGGTGAAATTGATGGTAATTAATGTGAAAAAGATAATGCGTGTAATCCGTGTAATCTGTGGTTTAGAAACAACTTCCGAAAGTTAAGTAATTTTATTTGTATTACACGGATTCCTTGGCGTTACGTTTCATGATGAAAAACTATTGCCCAGAATCTGTGAAATGACATACTTCAATTCATGAATTCAAGTGGCCACGAATCCGTGTAATCTGTGAAATCTGTGGTTTATAAACGTCTAGAACTATTGCAGGTTTCGAAGGAGGAAAGGGCGCATCTCTTCGGGGCTGCGCCCTTTGCGTTGGGCGTAGTCGAGGAACTGGTCCTCGCCAATCTTTCCGATGTTGAAATAGCGGGCTTCCGGGTGGCTGATCATCAGACCGCTGACGCTGGCATGGGGCTGCATGGCACCGTGCTCTGTCAGTCGGATGCCGATGGCCGAAAAGTCGATGAGCTGGTTGAGATCGAAGTTGAGGCTTTGGTCGGGCAGGCTGGGGTAACCCACAGCAGGACGGATGCCTTGGAAGCGTTCGGCGTGGAGGTCGGCGATGGAAAGCTGCTCATCGGGTGCATAGCCCCAGTAGAATTTGCGGATGGCTTCGTGCGCCCGTTCAATAGCGGCTTCCGCGAGGCGGTCGGCGAGGGTCTGGCACAGCAGATGCTTGTAGGCATCAGCCTCGGCAGTGCCTTCTGCATACAGCTGCTCGATGGCCTCGTCGGCGCAGGCTGCAAACACTCCGATCTTGTCTCGGAGACCCTCGGCGTTGACGGGGCGGATGAAGTCGGCGAGGCAGAGGAACGGGGGCTGCTGCTGGCGAAGAAAGGATAATGATGAATGACGAGTGTCGGATGACGAATGATGAATCATCACATCCTCGCCGTCGCTATTACATTCGAAGAGTCCGAAGCGGACGTGTGTCTTGTAGCCTTGAGCATCGAGTGCTGCAAGCATCCGCATCGCCTCCTTGTGCAGCTGCATCGCCTCGGCAGCCTTCGCCCGTTCTTCTTCTGGGAAACTGGCCAGCCAGCTGGCGCGGCAGCTGTCGCAGCCATGGATGTTGGCAATGGCCGCAAAGCGCGCAGGGAAGTTCCACGCGTGGAAGAAGTACAGCCAGTTGATGTAGGGCGCTACTTCGGCTATCTTATAGTGTAAAGTGGAGGGCTTGTGCATGGCTGTTTCCGTCGGCAAAGACACCTTTATCATAGATGAGGCGGCCGTTGCAGTAGGTCTGCTCCACCCGCCAGGGGAAAGTGTGGCCTTCAAGGGGACTCCAGCCGCAGCGGCTGACGATGAGATCTTGGGTGAGTGTCCAGGGTTGGCGGCGTACCAGCGTGAGGTCAGCTTTCATGCCTTCGCGGATGAAGCCGCGTTCTGCGATGTGGAACAGGCGTGCGGGGTTGTGGCACATCAGTTCCACCATACGTGTGATGGGCAGCACGCCCTCTTCTACAAGGCCCAGCATGGCGGGCAGCGAGAACTGCACCATTGGCATCCCCGACACGGCTCGTTTGCAGCCCCCTTCTTTCTCCGAGAGCAGGTGCGGCGCATGGTCTGTGCCAATCACCGTGATGCGGCCGTCGTTCAGTGCCGCCCGCAGAGCCTCGCGGTCCTCCCGTGTCTTCACGGCGGGGTTGCATTTGATGCGTGTCCCCAGTGTCTTATAGTCTTCGTCGGTGAACAGCAAATGAGGCACACATGCTTCGAGAGAGATTCGTTGCGTTTCGCCCGCAGTCGCGGGCAAAACGCAACGAATCTCCTCGCGCGTGGTCACATGTGCAATATGCAGTCTCGCTCCCGTCTCCTTCGCCAGCCTGATAGCCAGCTGCGACGAGGCAATACAGGCTTCGCGGCTGCGTATTTCGGGGTGATGGATGACATCGGGATCATCGCCGTACAGCGCCTGTGCCTTCCGCATGTTTTCCGCGATGATGGCAGAGTCCTCGCAGTGGGTCATGATGAGCAGGGGTGACTGTTCGAAGACGGCACGCAGGGCGTCGCCGTGATCTACCAGCATCCCGCCCGTGCTGCTGCCCATGAACAGTTTCACGGCCGGCACCGTGGTGGAGTCGAGGTGGGGTAGGAGATGGGCATTGCTGTTCGTAGCACCGAAGTAGAAACTGTAGTTTACGAAGGCGTGTGCGGCACCCATCTGCTGACGCTCTGCCAGCGCCTCCAGCGTCGTGGTCTGCGGCACTACGTTCGGCATGTCCATGATGGTGGTCACACCGCCCGCGGCTGCTGCATGGCTCTCTGTCGTGAGGTCACCTTTATGCGTCATCCCCGGTTCCCGGGTGTGAACGTGATCATCAATGATGCCGGGGAGAAGAAGTGAGGGCTGAGGGCTGAGGGCTGAGGGCTGAGGGATTTCTTCCTTGTCGGTGATTTGGGTGATATATTCATCCTCCACAACAATGTCTGCACGGCGTACTTTGCCGTCGGACACATAAAGGATATCATTGAAAACCTTCTTTCCCATGGAGCCTTTTCTTCGTTATAACGTTATAACGTATGACGTTATGACGATGGGGCGGCTTTCTTGTATTTCTTAAGCCACCCGTCCAGGCGTAGGCGCATGACTCCCCAGAGTGCTTCGGAGAAGATTCCGCCGGACATCTTGCTGGTGCCCAGTTCGCGGTTGACGAAGATGACGGGCACCTCCTTGATCTTGAAGCCAAACTGCTTTGCTGTGTATTTCATCTCTATCTGGAACGCATAGCCTTTGAAGCGCACGGCATCCAAGTCTATGGTCTCCAATACCTTGCGACGGTAGCATACGAAGCCAGCTGTGGTGTCATGGATGTCGAGTCCCGTGACAATGCGCACATATTTCGAGGCGAAATAGCTCATCAGCACACGTCCCATTGGCCAGTTCACCACGTTGACACCTGTGACATAGCGCGAACCAATGCTCATGTCATAACCCTCATCCTTGCAGGCCGCCAGCAGACGCGGCAGGTCGGACGGGGCATGGCTGAAGTCGGCATCCATCTCGAAGATGTATTCATAGCCGTGTGCCAACGCCCATTTGAAGCCGGCGATATACGCAGTGCCGAGGCCAAGTTTCCCGGAACGTTCAACGAGGAACAGACGATCCTGGAACTCGTCAGCCATCAGGCGCTTCACGATGTCTGCGGTGCCGTCAGGTGAGCCGTCGTCGATGACGAGCACGTTGAAAGCGTGTTCCTTCAGTCCGGTGACGGCGCGGATGATGTTCTCAATATTTTCCTTTTCGTTATAGGTAGGGATAATGACGATGCTGTCCATACTATCACTTTTCATTTTTCATTTTTCACTTTTTACTTTTCCCTTTTCACTTTTTAAATCTTCGCCAGTCCGCCTTCAGAAGTCTCCTTATAGAGCGAGGGCAGGTCGTGCCCGGTTTGCTTCATGACGCGCACGATACGGTCGAAGCTGACACGGTGCTGGCCGTCGGACATCGAGGCGTAGAAGTTGGTGTCCAGAGCTCGGGCCGCGGCGAAGGCATTGCGTTCGATGCAGGGTATCTGCACCAGGCCGCAGACAGGGTCGCAGGTCATGCCCAGATGGTGCTCCAGACCCATCTCTGCGGCATATTCAATTTGTGCCACAGAGCCGCCGAAGAGCTGACAGGCTGCTGCCGAAGCCATGGCGCAAGCTACGCCGACTTCACCCTGGCAACCTACGTCGGCCCCGGAGATGCTGGCGTTGTGCTTTACGAGATTGCCGATGAGTCCGGCGGTGGCTAAAGCATGTAGGATGCGTTGTTCCGAGAAGGTGTGGTTGTGCGACAGATGATAGAGCACGGCAGGTATCACACCGCTGGAACCGCAGGTCGGCGCTGTCACGATGCGCCCGCCGGAGGCGTTCTCTTCGCTGACGGCCAGCGCGTAGGCATATACGAGGCCGTCGCTCTGCAGGTTGGCCTTGTAGCCTTTGGCCTTGGTGTAATAGACAGGGGCTTTGCGCTGCAGACCCAGCGGCCCGGGCAGCACCCCCTCGTGGTCGATGCCGCGTTCCACGGCTTCGCACATCACCGTCCACACCTCATGCAGGTAATCCCATATCTCTGGCCCTTCACACTGCTCGACATACTCCCAGAATGCGCACCCGCTATCCTGGCACCAATGGATGATTTCCTCCATCGTGTTGAGGTTGTAGAGCTCAGGTCCCGCCTGCACACTGCCCTCACCCTCAGAGAGTGCCCCGCCGCCTACGCTATAGACCGTCCATGGATCGTAGGGCTTCCCAGCCTCATCGAGACAGACGTATTTCATGCCGTTAGGGTGGAACGGCAGGAAGGTCTGCGGCTCCCATAGGATGCGTGTGGGTGCCGCAGGCTGCAGCACATCTGCTATGGCTACGTCGGTCATGTGCCCTTTGCCCGTGGCGGCAAGGCTGCCGTAGAGCGTGACTTCGAAGCCGTGCGCTTCGGGGTGGCGCTGCAGATAGAGCTTTGCTGCCGTTTGTGGCCCCATCGTGTGTGATGATGAGGGACCGATGCCGATGCGGTAGAGTTCACGCAGGGATTTCATAGGGAGAGTAAGGATGGTTCAATGGTTTATTGGCTGCAAATGTACAACAATAAATTTGAAATGGAAAAAGAAAAGGTAAAAATGAGCCGAAAATGATAAAAAAGTAAATCGTCAAATCGTCAAATCGTAAAATTATCGCTACCTTTGCATCGTAAACAAGAGCATCATCCGTGGAGATAAAGGATTTGCAGGCTTTGTATGCGCGTCACCCCAAGGTGAAAGCACTGGCAAAGGCCCTCGCTAACGAGAAGAAGCACACGGTGAGCGTGGCGGGCTTGCAAGCAAGCTCTGCGGCGCTGGCCTTTGCGTCGTTGCCTGACATGAGCAGTCCCCTCCTCTTCATCCTCGATGACATGGAGGAGGCCGGCTATTTCTACCACGACCTTGTGCAGATTCTTGGTGAGCAGCAGGTACTCTTCTTCCCCTCCTCATATCGTCGGGCCGTGAAGTTCGGACAGCGTGATGCTGCTAATGAGATTCTGAGGACGGAAGTCCTAAGTAGAATGACTAATGACGAATCTCGCTTCGCTCGGAATGACGAATATAGTTTACCCGAATCTTCTGAGGGTGAATCTCATTCGTCATTCGTCACTCGTCATTCGTCATTCGTCACTCGTCATTCGTCATTATACTTGGTCACTTACCCCGAAGCCATTGCGGAGCGTGTGGTGTCCAAGAAAACGTTGGATGACAGGACGCTGCAGCTGCGAGTGGGCGAACAGGTGGATCTCTCGTTTGTGGAGCAGACGCTGCTGGCCTTTGGTTTCCAGCGCACCGATTACGTCTATGAGCCCGGACAGTTTGCCGTGCGCGGCTCCTTGGTAGATGTCTTCTCCTTCAGCTCTGAGTACCCTTACCGCATTGATTTCTTCGGCAATGAAGTGGATAGCATCCGCACCTTCGAGGTTGAGAGTCAGCTCTCTCGCGGTCAGCAGGAGATGATCTCCCTGGTGCCGGACCTCAGCGAGGAATGTGAGGAGCGTGTGCCCCTCGCCACCCTCCTTCCCGAGAACACCCTCGTCGTCACGAAGGACATCACCTTTGTCGCCGAGCGTATCGGTCAGATATGGGAGGAAGGGTTTTCAAAACAAGCAGAAATAAGCCGAAACATTTCAGACAGCCCGGACTCTCCCCCCGCCCTCCCTATAAGGGAGGGAGTAGTCACTTCTGCAGCCAGCGCTTTCAATAAAGAACTCCTGTTGATTGATGCTCAAACCTTTGAGAAGGGTTTTTCATTGTTCCGCCGTATTGAACTGTCTTCTGCTCAAGCACATTCTGCTCCCTCCCTGATAGGGAGGGCGGGGGGAGAGTCCGCTGGGGTGGGTCTTCTCTCTTTCTCCATCTCCCCCCAACCTCTCTTCCACAAGAACTTCGACCTGGTCACCAAGTCCTTTGAGGACTACCTGGCACAGGGCTACACCATATATATATTAGCGGACTCCCAGAAGCAGAATGACCGCCTAAAGGAAATCTTTGTGAACTCGAATATTTCCTTTACTCCCGTCTCCAAGACCCTCCATGCAGGCTTTGCTGACAACGACTTGAGGGTGTGCGTGTTCACCGACCATCAGATCTTCGACCGCTTCCATAAGTACAACTTGCGCAGCGACCGCGCCCGTGGTGGCAAGGTAGCGCTCTCGCTGAAGGAACTGCAGGAGTTCGAGATTGGCGACTACGTCGTCCATGTAGATCACGGTATCGGCCGCTTCGGTGGTCTCGTTCGCGTGCCCGTGAACAGACCCACCCCCGACCCCTCCCGTAAGGGCGGGGAGAGGCTGGGCACAGCTCACGAACGAGGTGAGGGCCTCCCCCTTACGGGGGAGCGGGAAGAGGGTATTGAGATGATTAAGATCACCTACGACCACGACGATGTCGTCTATGTCTCCATCCATGCCTTGCATAAGGTGTCGAAGTATAAGGGCAAAGAGGGCGAACCGCCCCGCATCAGTCGTCTGGGCACAGGGGCTTGGGAGCGCATGAAGGAGCGCACGAAGGCCAAGATCAAGGACATCGCCCGTGACCTCATCCAGCTCTACTCCCGTCGCCGCGAGGAGAAGGGTTTCAAGTTCAGTCCCGATACCTATCTTCAGCATGAACTGGAGGCCAGCTTCCTCTATGAGGATACCCCCGACCAGCTCAAGGCCACCAACGACGTGAAGGCGGATATGGAACGCTCGCGCCCCATGGACCGCCTCGTCTGCGGTGATGTGGGCTTCGGCAAGACCGAGGTGGCGGTGCGCGCCGCCTTCAAGGCCGCCGTCGATGGCAAGCAGGTGGCGGTGATGGTCCCCACCACGGTGTTGGCCTACCAGCACTTCCACACCTTCTCCGAGCGCCTCAAGGACCTGCCCGTGCGCGTCGATTACCTCACTCGTGCCCGAACGTCCAAGCAGACCAAGGAGATCCTTGCCGACCTCGAGGCGGGCAAGATAGACATCCTCGTGGGAACACATAAGCTCATAGGTAAAAGCGTGAAGTTCAAGGACCTCGGCCTGCTCATCATCGATGAGGAGCAGAAGTTCGGTGTCGCCACCAAGGAGCGGCTGCGTCAGATGAAGGTCAACGTAGATACCCTCACGCTCACTGCCACGCCCATCCCCCGCACCCTGCAGTTCTCGCTCATGGGCGCCCGTGACCTCAGCGTCATCCAGACGCCGCCCCCCAACCGCTATCCCATCCAGACCGAGGTGCACACCTTCTCTCCCGAGGTCATCGCCGAGGCCATCGGCTTCGAGATGAGCCGCAACGGGCAGGTGTTCATCGTCAACAACCGCATCTCTGGCCTTCCTGAGCTGGAGGAACTGGTACATAAATATGTACCTGATGCGCGCGTGGCAGTGGGCCACGGCCAGATGCACCCCGAAGAGCTGGAGAACGTGATGATGGCTTTCGCTGCCTACGACTACGATGTCCTCATCTCCACCACCATCATCGAGAGCGGTCTCGACATCCCCAATGCCAACACCATCATCATCTGCGGTGCCCATAACTTCGGCCTCGCCGACCTTCATCAGATGCGCGGCAGGGTGGGGCGCTCGAACAAGAAAGCCTTCTGCTACCTGCTCGCGCCACCCCTGGGGGCACTGCCCACGGAGTCGCGCCGTCGCCTGCAGGCCATTGAGAACTTCTCAGATCTCGGCAGCGGCATCCACATTGCCATGCAGGACTTGGATATCCGCGGTGCGGGTAACCTGCTGGGCGCTGAGCAGAGCGGCTTCATCGCCGACCTCGGCTATGAGACCTATCAGAAGATTCTATCCGAGGCTGTCAAGGAACTGAAGAACGATGAGTTCAAGGAACTCTACGCCCAGCAGGTGGCCTCCGGGGAACTCACTAGCGGCGAAGCCTTCGTCGATGAGTGTCAGCTGGAGAGCGATATGCTCATGTCCTTCCCCGACTCCTATGTGCCGGGCAGCACGGAGCGGATGCTCCTCTACCGCGAGCTGGACGGTCTTGAGAGCGACGAGGCCGTGGAGGCCTTCCGCAAACGTCTCATCGACCGCTTCGGGCCCATCCCCGAGGAGGGCGAGGAGCTCATCCGTGTCGTCAAGTTGCGCCGCTTAGGCAAGTACTTCGGTGCGGAGCGCGTGATGCTGAAGAATGGGCGCCTGCGCCTCTACTTCGTCAAGGACGACGACTCCCCCTTCTTCCAGTCCCCCGCCTTCGGACAGTGCATCTCCTACTACTCCCTCCATGCTGCCGACTGTCAGCTCGACGAGGTCAAAGGGCGCCGCTCGATGCTCATCCGTGGCGTAAGCAGTGTCAAAGACGCCTGCGCGGTGCTCGAGGAAATGCAAGGGATGAGGGAATGAAAAATGAAGAATGAAGAATGAAGAATAAAAAAATGAAGAGTGAAGAATGAAGAATGAAGAATGACGAATGGACAATACTCTGTGTCCTTCGCCTAAGCCAAAACCCGCGTAGCGTTTTGGCTGGCTCTCCGTACAAATGAGAGCAAGAGGAAAGGCCTCTGTTTCTCTGTGCCTCTGTGGTTAGAAAAAACTCGAGGACAGGCAAAAGGAGAATGACGAATGAATTTTACACGACGTGATAACGATATAACGAAATAACACGATCATCTTTACACTTTAAACCAAACAATATGACAGAACTTCAATTAAAGTACGGGTGCAACCCGAACCAGAAGCCCTCGCGGATCTTCATGGCCGACGGCAGTGAACTTCCCATCCAAGTGCTCAGTGGCCGTCCCGGCTACATCAACTTCCTTGATGCCTTCAACGCCTGGCAACTTGTGCGCGAGTTGAAGGAGGCCACGGGCCTGCCTGCTGCCGCCAGCTTCAAGCATGTCTCGCCGGCAGGTGCTGCCGTGGGACTGCCCATGAGCGAAACGTTGCGCAAGATCTACTGGGTTGATGATGTTCCCTTCGAACTCACGCCCATCGCCACAGCCTACGCCCGTGCCCGTGGTGCCGACCGCATGAGCTCCTACGGTGACTTTATTGCCTTGAGTGACACCTGCGACGAGGCTACCGCGTTGCTCATCAAGCGTGAGGTCAGCGATGGTGTCATCGCCCCGGGGTTCACTCCCGAGGCTCTGGCCATCCTGCAGGAGAAACGCAAAGGCACATACAACGTCATCCAGATAGATCCTGCCTACCGTCCCGAGCCCATCGAGCGCAAGCAGGTCTTCGGCATCACCTTTGAGCAGGGCCGCAACGAGGTTCGCCTTGATGACCCCGCCCTCTTCGAGAACATCCCCACAGTGAACAAGAACTTCCCTGCTGAGGCACGTCGCGACCTCATCATCGCCCTCATCACACTGAAATATACGCAGTCCAACAGTGTCTGCTACGTGAAGGACGGTCAGGCCATCGGCATCGGAGCGGGTCAGCAGAGCCGCATCCACTGCACGCGCCTCGCCGGCCAGAAGGCCGACATCTGGTGGTTGCGCCAGCACCCGAAGGTGATGTCCCTGCCTTTCGTCCCCGGCATCCGTCGTGCCGATCGCGACAACACCATCGACATCTACATCTCCGACGACTACGATGATGTGCTGGCCGATGGTGCCTGGCAGCAGTTCTTCACAGAGCGTCCCGAGCCGCTAACGCGTGAGGAGAAGGCCGCGTGGATTGCCAAGAACACAGGTGTATGTCTCGGCTCTGATGCCTTCTTCCCCTTCGGAGATAACATCGAACGGGCGCACAAGAGTGGGGTAGCGTATGTGGCGCAGGCTGGCGGCAGCGTCCGCGACGACCATGTCATCGCCACCTGTGACAAGTACAACATCGCCATGACCTTCACCGGCATCCGCCTCTTCCACCATTAATAAAGCCCATTCAGACAAATCGGGGCGGCTCCTACGAGCCGCCCCGATTTGTCTTACTTGTGCCGATTGGCGCGGGCACGCCGTATATCGGCTTTTTTCTTCGCCGATGCGGAGCCATGGGCACCGGTGATATAGCTTTTCTTCTTGGCCTTCGTTTTCACCTTGCCCTGCTCCTGTCGTTTGGGTCCTTGCCCCGTTTTCTTGAATGTGACACCTTCAAGGATGACCTTGTCGATGTCATCACCGCCATATTGATTACTCATTTTCTATTTTTTATTTTTCATTGACCTTCGGTCGAGCCTGCTCACGCTCGGGATAGTTCAAGCGAGCTTGACTCTCCTCTCGCTTAATCGCAGCCTTCTTCATTCGTCATTGACCTTTTGCCTGTCCTCGAGTCTTTTTCTAACCACAGAGGCACAGAGAAACAGAGGCCTTTCCTCTTGCTCTCATTAGTACGGAGAGCCAGCCAAAACGCTACGCGGGTTTTGTCTTAGGCGAAGGACACAGAGTATTGTCCATTCTTCATTCTTCATTCTTCATTCTTCATTCTTCATTCTCCTTTCTGGCCCACATTCACCTCGGTGTTCTTCTTGACGATACCTGCATCGCCACCGCCGAACACATTGTTCTTGACATCGGCGCCGTTGAGGAGGTTGACACGGGTCCATATAGAGGTACCGAACTGCTCAACATTCAGCGACGGATTGCCTCGGCCGGCACCGAACACATCACCGCCGTAGTGTGCACGACTGCTGACAACTGTACCTACCGAACCACTGATATTAACCAGGTTCAACGACTGGCGACCCGGACCGTTGACGGGTTTCCCGTCAATATCGGCCTGCCCCGGCTTATACGGGTCGTAGGTCTGACCGAGATTCGGTGCACCGACACTACCCAATGAACCGCCGCCATAGACGTTACGATGGATTGTACCACCAAGAACGTTAACCTCCGTGAAGCGGGTCACAGAACCTGATGAAGTACTGTAGTCCTCCTCCTTAGTTGGCACCATGTGTTCAGCATCAGGTCCATAAGACACCACGTCTAAGTAGTCGCCATCATGATTGAAGTCATACCTATACTTCGTGATACCCGAACCGCCACCATAGATGTTACCACGGTGCATCCACTGCGGACTGTCGAGGTTGTCGGTCTTCAGGAGCGTCTGGTTATCGGAAGTATAAGGCAAACCAATCTCGCCACTATATACTGTCACCTTCGCGTCGCGGCGTACGTGACCATCCTGACCACCGCCATAGACAGAGCCGAGAATCCTTGGAGCCTTGCCTGTCTGACCGGCATCTGCGTCAGTCTCCTGACCGCTGGTACCGATGGTGACGTCGGTCTCGTTGACGTAGCCGGAGAAGAATGCCGGACTATAGAGATAGAGGTCGCTTGGATTGTCTGCAATATTTGCCGCAGCCTCACCGGCACTACCGCCGAAGACATTACCGTAAGGCAATTCGTTCTTAATGCTCTTTTCAGGATTATCAGTGTTGATATAACCGACAGTACCACCCAGCACCTTCACGGTAGCCTTACCGCTGCTGAGGAAGTAGTATGCATCGTCTGGTTTGTTCGACTCGCTAATGGCCACCTCAGGATTAAAGGCACTTGTCCACAGGTCGCCAGTTATTTTCTCACCATAACCTTGGGCAGCACCTATTTCGCTATCGTGGACATAGTCATCATTACCGCCGGCATAGTTACCCTTACCGACAGAGCCCATGTTACCGCCGCCATAGACGTTACGTCCTACGTGACCGCCGTTCATAGTAACGTATGTATTACCCATCACACGACCGGCTATAAGACTATAGATGTCAGCCTGATATGTGGTCTCCGTCTGAGCTGGAGGTGTTACAGATTCTGCAGGAGTATTATCAGTAGTCACTATAGCAGTTATCTTGTTCAACGACTTCGTATAAGTACCTTTACCCTTACCGGCGCCATAGAGCGAGTGGCCGATGAGGCCCTTGTTCAGCGTTACATGGGTGTCGCCATACACATAGCCGTTCTCACCGCTACCGTGTACGGAGCCGGTGATGCAAGGTATGTCATAGTTTGTCTCTATGTCACTGGTCATCTCTGCCGTCTCAGGATAATCGATATTTACCACGGTTTCGTTAGCGTATGCAAAGTGTGCCATCTCATAACGGTCGCCAGCCTCACCACGGGCACTGCCATAGACATCGCCGCCGTCAACCTGCTGGGTACCGATGTGACCACCTGTCACATTAACGGTACACTTACCAGTCATTGGAGCAAACTCAAACTTATACGGCCAGCTGAGGGCAAACGAATTAGTCACGCTGGAGTGCTTCGCTGTGCCTGCGCCTGGTACTCCAGTAGAAACATCAAGCGTATCCCTGGCATTCGTGATATTACCCATCGAAGCCATAGCACCGGCGCCATATACAGAGCGTCCTATGTGACCGCCCCTGATGTTGACCACGGTACTGCCGCCTACCATACCGGCTCGCGGGTTGTGATGTTTCTTGCCACCAAGAGTATAGGTGTCAAAACCATCACCCGCTCCATAGACGTTACCACGGTAAGCGCGGTATTCCGTATTGAGCGCGGCAGTCTGGTCGGCAGTTCGTCCTTCAGCACCGAAGTCCCACCATTCCTCCGCTTCACCATTAGCAGGTTTCTTGTCCGGAACACCGATGGTACCACTCAATATATTCACCGTCGCATTCTGGTAGTTATGACCATTCTCGCCACCACCATAGACAGAGCCTCTGACAAGCGGTGCCTTTCTGTCACCACCTTCAGTACCGATGGTGACATTGGTTCCTCTAACCCAAGCAACCTTGTTATATGGATCCATGGGAGTGGGTGAGCCAGTCGGTGCTGCGATGTCACCGCGCGATGATCCGAACACCATGCCATTGTCACGTCCGCTGATACCGATGGTACCTCCAGTGATAGTGACGGTTGCTATACCTTTGGATGTATTTGGTCCGTCAGTACCCCTTGTACCACCTGGACCAACCGTCCAGTAAGGAACGCCTGCAGGTATGTTTCCTGGTGCCGTTCCTCCATCGGATGCTCCCGAAACGAAGAAGGAACCCACAGAGCCTAAGGCGCCACCACCATAGACATTATGATAGATATGACCGCCCTCGATGCGCACGTTGGTATTGCCCTGTACCAATCCGGCAACAGCAGACTTGTCGCTACCACGACCGCCGCCAAAGACATTACCCATCGTGGCACCGCCGAACATCACATAGCCAGGGTCAGAATCGGTCTTGGGCTTCACCTCGTTGCGGCCGATCTCTGTATTGTCACCGCTGATGGTGACCTGGGTGCTTCCACCCACGCTCGCCAATTCGGCACCACCAAAGACGCTGCCCCTCACCTTGGCGTTCGTCACCGTCACTCGTGTGCTGTCGGTAACAAAGGCTGCCAAAACACGTTCCGCTTCTGCAACAGACGTAGTGATTGTAGCGTCCTTTACTTCACCTGTGCCACCGCCATAGACACTACCGAAGGTGTAAACCACCGGTTTGATTTCGCCTTCTGCTGTATTGTCAACTATCTCCGTACCGATGGTGGCATTCTTGATGCTGATCTCGGTACTCAGTGCGACATCGTCCACCATGTGGTTACCTCGTACAGTACCATACTCGCCACCGCCATAGACATTACTCTTGATGGTGCCGCCGGTAATGGTAAGTTTCGTACTCTTCACATTACCCAGTTTGCGCCAATCGATGCCTGTGTAGTTATTTTCACTGCCATCCAGTTTTTCACGGCGTCCCATGCCACCGGCATAGACGTTGCCGCCACGGGTGTGGAGCAGACGGTGGGTGTAAGAACCGTCACCGTTGTCCGTCGTCTCGTATGCCGTCTTAGGCACATAGTTCGTCGTCTTCCAAGCATTCAATCCGTCAGCATCGATATCTGAAGGTACATTCTGGAACTCCAGGTCATTACCAATGGTACCACCACTGATGTTGATTTCTACATGACCACGATTGGCATCTGTTGACATTTCTCCATATCCTCCTTCATCAGAAGCCTTCAGGTCATAGCCTACAGAACCCAGACGACCGCCACCATAGATAGAGCCGAGCATCGTGCCGCCGGAGATGTTCATCGTGACGCTGCCGGCCACGTTACCGGCCGTGTAAGAATCGCCTACGAAACCACGACCGCCACCGAAGACGTTACCATCCACGTAAGAGGTACCCCAAGTACCAATCTTGGTAGCACGCCCTGCGTAATAGTCAGCATAAGTGGGAGTCTCAACGGTTCCTCCACTGATGTTCATCGTTACATCACGCATGACGTGACCATCCTCACCACCACCGAAGGCAGAACCATAAATCCATCCACCGGTGATGTTGACTTCCACATCCTGTACATTGGTCTCCTTGTTGAAGAAACTACGTGGGTCGCCCTTACCGGCACTATAGAGATAGCAGGTTACGGGGTGAGCTGCAATCTGACCCAGTGTGCGCGGCACACCGATGGTGCCACCCGACATGTTGATAATACTCTTACCTGCCACATTGGTCAACTCGTTAGCTCCATAGACATTGGTCAGGACATGTCCGCCCTTGATATCCACGATGGTATTGCCACCCACATCACCAGCCTTCCAGTGCCATATACCTGGAGCGTATGGGAAGTAACCAGAGCCACCACCGAAGACATTTCCATAGAAGGTACTGCCGTTATCAGCAATCTTACTACCGCCCTTAGAGTCATAACCTGTAGCGCCTGCATATATATCGTGAGAAGCATATTTGGCATCGCCTGTAGCCTGTCCATACTCCCAGCTTGCACATTCGGGCAGAGAATTTTCATATCCAGCTACACCGGTGAGGTGACCATCCGACCACTCTGTGTCTGTATAACGGCGGTTAAGACTATATCTGGATGTCCTTGCCAAGTACTCACCGTCAGCATTCATCTGCACATAACCATTACCAATCTGGCAATTGCCTTCTATGGTAACATGCGTATCATGCTGCACAAATCCTTGCTCGGAACCGCCAAAGACATCACCCTTGACGAAGGCGTTTCCACCAATAGTCACCTCAGTTTGAGTAGCCAATCCCAGCGTCTCTATGTACTTAAGGTAATCAGCTTCCGATGTAAACCCAGCCATCTCATTTTCATTCGTCATGTGTTGTGCGGTAGTATAATCCGCTACAGGCATAGCTCCCTTACCAGCACCAAAGACGTGGCCAGAGTTATCAGGCTGGTCATTAGCAACAATATATCCGCTTCCATCCACATGGAACATCGTCATATTATTAGGACCAATTTCTGCATTGTCACGGACTGTAACAATACAGTTACCACTTTTTTCATTCTTCAATGAAGTAGGAACTCCACCAATGACATTATATCTACCTACTGAGGCAATCTCGCCGCCGCCATAGACGCTTTCTCCCACCTTTGCAAAGCCCTGGATGGTGACAGTACTGTTACCACGTACTAGCGCAGAGTAGCCATGAGTATCAACACCCTTACCGGCACCGAATACGCTACCCCAGATAGTAGGCTTGAACTTGGTGTTATCAATCGTTTCACCTTCCTTTGGTGTCACACCGATGGTGACTACCGTGTTCTTCTCTACACGGCCTATCTCACCACCGCCATAGACGTTACCGGTACCCGCTTTAAGCGTCTTAGATCCCTCTTCGCCTTCAAGCGTTCCCACGGTACCGTTAGCAATGATGACGCTTGTTCCACCAACAGGGTTGGTAAGACCTTCGCCAGCGACACCCACCATACCTTTTGAACAGGTGAATGCCGTTGAACCCGACGTTTCAGCAATACCCTTACCACCACCGAATACATTACCGGTAATGGTGGCCGCATTGCGAGGATCCAGGGCAGGCGGAGCAGCCATCTCATTACCATCTGCATCGTACCATGCCCAAACAGCTTCAATCTTGGCATCAGTAGTCCTTCTTGCACCTGTTAATGTAGCATTATAAACATTAGCATCTGCCTCGGAAATAGTTTGATTAGCAGTATAGCTGGTTCCCAACAAAGTATTGACTAATGTTACCTGCTCAGCACTCAGTGCAGTGCCACTAGCGATATACCCCGAGACATTAGCTGCATTATACTCATTACATTCTGCCTGACTGTAGTAAACGGCAGGAACCTTTTCCTTATACGAGTACTTAACGCCGCCGGCATTAGTCGATTCCCATACCGGGGCGCCATTGGCATCCCACGATGCTATCCACTGACCCGTACCAATCTCCAAATAGGTGTCACCTTCGACAGAAGCCAGGTTACCACCACCATAGATAGAGCCAATGGTGCCGATAGGAATGACTTTATCGCCACTTCCATCAGTAGCATCATCATAACTCTCGTATTCGGTTTTGAAATCTGCATATTTAGCACGGATTCTACCCTCCGTCATATTGACATTGATATGCGGGTTACCAATCAACGTAGCGCCTGCACCATATCCACCACCATAGATTGCACCAATCCTTGTTGCAGAGATGATGTTGATACGAGGATCCCAATAAGGAGTTGTTCGTGCACCAACCTCGCCAGCCCTGTAAGGAATGCGCTGGTCAAGGTCTGCTATGTCATTCCCGTTTGCATCCTTGGCTTTTTGAGTCTCGGCCTTAAAACCATAGACAGAGTAAGGAGCCAGATTACCACCAGCATACAATTCATCAATCTCAATAGGCGTACAGCCGTACTCCTCTATCGTAATCGTGATCTTACCATTAACCGTACCGGCTCGGTCGTTACCGCCAAAGACTTTCGTGTAATTACCATTGGTGATATGGATGTTCACATCACTATTGATATTCGCTTTGTAGGAGCCGCCATAGAAATTACCGCCATTTTCAACACAGTCGAGGATAACGATAATAGTAGCATCGGTAGTAGCACTCTTACTGCCACCGTATGTACCATCAGTAACGATGCGACAAGTACCCACCTGTTGAATCTGTGAATTGATTTCACCACTGATATTACCCTTCTCGTTACTACCGCCATAGGATTTATGGACATGACCACCATTAATAAGTGATGAAGCCACACCCGTGCCATATCTGTAATGCTCTTGGCGATATGCCTTCGCTGCATCTGCTCCTACTTCATCATCATTTGCCGCATCTGGTACAAGGGCTTTGTATTTGTGAGCTTCATCAGCACCAGTGCCGTGTGTATCTGCATCATAGCCTGCATCTTCAGGTTTAACATAATAAGCAAACTGTGTATAACCGATGTGAGCACCGGGGTTCTCATACCACTTGCCATCTTTTTGGTAGTTATCTTTACCGTTACCACCACCAAAGAGCTCGTCAATGATATAACATGATTTCACCGTCACATCGGTAGCAGGGACGGAAGCAGCATTACCACCGCCATATACCTGGCGGATGCTGGTGACATCACAGCCTTCGATGATGACCTCTGTCTTTTCCTCGCTACTGGTAGGTTCGTATGGTGCCAAGTCACCACCGCCATAGACGGCCGCTACATCATAGACATACGAATCATACAGACCATTCATCGCATCGTCGATAGCCTTTGCGGCATTGGTAATAGCGGTCTTGTTAGCATCAGTCAAATCTTTCTCTTCTGTTGAAGACAAACTGGTCAAGAGAGTGTTTGCATCAGTGATAACAGTGTTATCGCTAGCAAGTCCTCCTTCTTGTGTAGCCTCTGTTTTCAGTCGGTCCAGCCAAGCCTTATAGCCCTCATCTGAAGCCTTATTTGCTGAATAGGCAGGAGGAAGAGCCGCTTTAGTTGACACTTTATCTCGACCATCAGTCTGCGTAGCATAGACATGCACCAGAACGTGTCCCTTCGGTGTACCGTTCAGGTCGTTACAGCCGAATACCTTATCTACGATGCAACCCTTAGCATCTTTTTCAGCCACACCTTCATTCAGCTTCACAGTGGTATTACCTAAGACATCGGCTGCGATTTCTGTTGTACCTTGACCGCCACCATAGGTGTTGTGCTTGACAACACCACCAGTGAGGCTCACCTTGGTATCCTTCTTCACCTGACCACCACGGGCACCGCCATAGACGTTACCAGCAATGACAGCATCCTTGCTGCGGTCTGTAGGATGAGGCTTGATGTTCACCTCTGTCCACAGAACGGTAGCATAGCTTTCAATGGTTTCTCCGGCTGCCAAGTCACCCGATGTGCCACCACGGCTACCACGGCTGGCACCATAGACGCAGCCACCATAGCCATACTTGTCGAAGTCCGACATATAAACACTTTCATATTCTTTTCCGCTTCCAATGGTACCACCATAGATATTTACCGTACACTTCGACCATGTCTCAGGTGCAAAATTCGGATTGGCAATCTTCGGAGGACCGACCGTAGCCATAGCACCACCGCCATATACATTATTATATATAGTACCGCCATAGATATCCACCGTCGTGTTGCGGGTCACAGAACCTGAAGAAGTTCCATGGTCCGTACCATTCCATGTTCCCAGACCCGAACCAGAGCCATAGACATTGCCTCGGTGATAACGTTGGTAGTCACGCAGACTTGCATCTTCATAAGATTCTGATTGGTCATAAGTTTGGCCGATAGTACCCGAGTTGACTTCTACTTTGGCACTGCCTCGTACATGACCGTCACGACCACCACCAAAGACCTGACTGTAGATGGTGGGACCCGTGGCTGCATCCCGCGTACCAATAGTGACATCGGTATTGTTCACATAACCTAAGAAGAAGTCAGGTGCATAATTATAGCGTGGCGAAAGTTTTCCGACATCTTGTGCAGCACGACCACGGCTACCACCAAAGACCATACCTGTCGGCGTACCCTTAGACGTTCCATAAATATAGCCATAGAGACCATTCAGCGTACCAACGGTTCCACCTGTAATGCTAATGGTACATTTTCCACTGCTTAAGAAATAGTCAGCCATGGATGTCGGCTTGTTAGATTCGGTGATTTCAGCATCAGGATTAAAGCCTTCGGTTTTTGTCCATAGAGGATCACTCTTTAATGTCTCACCATAACCTGCAGGATAGTAATCATCCGTACCGCCGGCATAGTTACCCTTACCTACGGAGCCTAAGTTACCGCCACCATAGACATTACCCATGACATGACCATCACTCATCGTGATAGAGGTATTACCATATACCTTACCGGCTGTCCAGCTTGGCATATTTGGTACATTATCCGTCAATGTCCATGTCTTTGTAGATTCATTATAGACATACTTGGTTCCTGTAAAGGTTCCTTCGCCCTTACCGCCGCCATAGACGCTCAGGCCAATCAAACCATTGGTGATGTTGACAGCTGCATTCTCATATACATGACCATCTTCGCCACCGCCATAGACAGCACCCATGATGCAATTCGCCTCAGCCCCGATGTTTGAAGGAGTCTTGTCTGAAGGTGTAGAACTGTACTTAATGTTCACCTCGGTCTCACGCACATTGGCACAGAGACCCTCAACGTAGCGCTGTTCGTGAATATCTGTGATATTGACAAGTTCATCTCCAACTTTTTTCTTGAAGGCAACTTGTCCCTTACTTCCACCGAACACATAGCCAGTACGGTCGTCCCAAGTAGTACTACCGATATGACCACCTGTGACATTAACAGTCGCTTTACCACCGACGTGGTCAGATTTTGGATCCGCAGGGATAAACTCAAATTTATATGGCCAGCTTAGAGCAAAGCCATAAGCTTCCTCATCGGCTCCAGAACCTTGTATGTCATCGTGCTTCGTTCTGTTTGTATATCTATATTTCTTAGTTCCGATGGTGATGTCACCATTCTCATTCTCTTCCACATGACAGTTGATAAGGCCTACTGATGCTATCTCACCACCACCATAGACATTCTTCTTCACTGTACCGCCAGCGATATTGACTTCTGTGTCGCCAGAAACGCAGCCAGTCCATATCATCGGGGTAAAAATGTAATCTTGTCCTGTCGCATATTCTCCAGCTGTGATGAGCGTCGGAGTCGTATCGTCACTGCCATAGCCACCACCATAAACGCTGCCGTGGATTGTAGGAGTACCTGAAGGAGTAACAACATCCGTAGACTTATTCCTTGTACCGCCAATATTCACAATTGCCTTGTCACGTACGATACCATACTCACTACCACCATAGACATTGTTCCAAATGGTACCACCTGTAATGCTAATCTCTGACGTCTTGACTACAGCCAGCTTAGGCCATAATGGATTCAGCGTTTTATCGAGCAGTGTGATACGACCCATCGAACCTCCGAAGACATTACCACCCACAGAGTGGCCTGTTCCAGCCTCTGTTGTTCCATTACCAATGACTGTGTTTTCACCGCTGATATTGATTGTGACATGGCCATACGTGTGACTGTTGTCATCGTCATGGAGCTGTCCGTAGGAGTGGTCGGAAGCAGGTGTAAAGTCGATACCCACCGATGCCAGACGGCCACCGCCATAGATGGAGCCGAGCATGGTGCCACCGGAAATATTCACTGTCACGTTACCACCAGTGCTACCTGCCGTCAGAGCCGTACCCGAGTAACCACGACCGCCACCGAAGACGTTACCATCAACGTATGAGGTGCCGGTGGTGCCAATCTTCAGCTTTTCGCTATCAGCAGTGAATGTCTCACCCGTGTCGTCCGTATCACCATCGCCATTGAGGTCGATATTTACGGTGCCGCCAATGTTGGTAGTGGAGTTTGTGATGACGTGACCGTCCTCACCTCCACCGAATGTTGAGCCATAGATGCGGGCAGTACCCGAGATGTTCACTTCGGTCTCAGTGACATTGGTCCATGTGTTGAAGAAAGTGCGCGGGTCGCCCTTGCCTGCACCGAAGAGGTAACAGGTCACGGGATGCGCTATCATACGAGCCACGGTGCGAGGCACACCGAGGGTACCGCCCACCATGTTAATCGTGCACTTACCTCCTGATACAGGTACTGTAGGTGTACCATGAACAGCATCATTAGAGTAGAGACCCACGTCGGTCATTTCGTTGCCACCATACATGTTGGTCAGGATGTGACCGCCGGTGATATCGACCTGAGTCTTGCCGCCTACAAGACCGGCCTTGCGGTGCCACTTACCTGGCTTGTACGGGTCTTTACCCGAGCCGCCGCCATACACGTTGCCGTAATAGGTGTGGCCGTCGTCACCAGTAGTTCTACCTCCCTTGGAATCATAGCCAGCTTCGTTGGCATATTTATCGTAAGGAGCAAACTTGTCAGCAGCTGATGCAGCCAGACCGTATCCCCAGCTTGCACACTCCAAATCAGTCTCTGCTGTTGGAGTATAGTCCGCAGCCCAGACTCCGGCAGGATGACGTTCTGTGGTATTCTTTCCACAACCAATCTGACCGCTTGCTATCAGCACGTGTGTATCGTGCTGTACGATACCGTTCTCACTGCCGCCATAGACGGAGCCCTTGATGAAGGCATTGCCACCGATGGTCACATCGGTTTGGGTGGCTAACGCCAGCGTCTCCACATATTTCAGGTAACTTACTTCATCAGAATAATACTCCGAGGCACCGGAAGGTAATATACGCCAAGGCTTATTGGGTTCCACAAAGCCCTCATAGGGCAGGACGCCCTTACCGCCACCGAAGACATGCCCGGTGAAGGTCGGCATCGTCATGCTGTTGGGACCAATCTCTGCATTGCCTCTTACCGTGACGGTACAAATACCGCTGCCACTGTTGGCCAGTGAATAGGGCATACCGATTTCCACGTTATGTGCTGTAGCCTCTTCTGCCGTTTGGGCAACGGTATATCTACCTACTGAAGCTATCTCGCCACCGCCATAGACGCTCTTTCCTATCTTGGCATTGCCGTCAACGGTGACCGTCGTATTGCCACGCACCAGAGCAGAGTAGCCATGTGTGCTCAAACCCTGACCGGCACCGAATACGTTGCCCTTGATCTCAGGTGCACTTGTAGCACCGACAGTGTAGCCAACCGTCACAGCCGTGCTTCCCTCTATTCGACCAACCTTACCGCCGCCATAGACATTACCTCCTGTCGTGCCGTTACCGATGGTACCGTTACCGATTCTTACATTGGTGCCACCGGTCACCATGGCTTTGCCACACCTGAAGGAGTCGGCTTCACCCTTACCGCCACCGAATACATTACCGGCAATCTTAACCTTTTCAGAGCCTTCAGCTACAGCTTTGTAATCTACAACGGCTGGTGTGGACGGGTCGTCCTTGACACCGATGTTCACGGAGGTGTTACCAACCACATCTATCACATCAACCGTTTTCCCGTCTACAACGTCCAAATGGTAGTTACCCACATGTGCCAGGTTTCCGCCACCAAAGACGTCGCCTGTGATGTTGGCACCTAAAACAGTAGCATCCTGATAATCGATTACTAAGACATCATTGTCATCTTTATGAGTAACAAAATTACCAGCTCCGTCGCGATACATGGCTGGAATAGTGGTCTCAGAACCAATGTTTACTGTTGCGTCGCCATAGACATTACCTTCATTACCGCCAGCATAGACGTTGCCAATGGTACCAATGGCATCATCAATGGCATATACATTGTGTGCATAATATGTCTTGCCGCTTTGAGCTGTCTCGTCACTGGTAACCACATAGCTACTACCATTCCATTCATAATAGCCTGTAACGGGTGTAGTCCCCACTGTGAGTCCCATCACCTTAGCATAGTCGGCTTGATGAACGTTAGGCAGGTTCGTGTAACCATCGGGTGCTTGTGCACCTGCCCAATGTCCTTTAATCATATTGATGTTCACCTCAGTGTCACCATTAACGTCTGCTCTGAAGCCGCCGCCATAGATGTTGTCTATTCGGGTCGCAGACTTAACGTTGACAGTAATCTTTCCACTTAAGAAATCATCATATGTACCGGTAATATATTTGCCATCACCATCTCTTCGGATTCGTTTGGCATTACTGCCAGTCTTTGAATCCATACCGGGATAGTCGGCGGCAAAACCGCCACCTACCAGATTCTGAATAATGATAGGCTTACACTCATCTTCTTCCTGAATATTGACAGTAATATTGCCTCCGATACTTCCTCGGGCATCATTACCACCATAGACATTCTTAAAGATACCGCTTGTGATTGTCAAGGTGATGTCTCCTCTGATGTTTGCATTATAGGAACCGCCGCAAACATATTCAATTGCATCTGATGAGCAGCCATTGATGATCACGCTTACATCACCATCAACATCGGCTTCTTTACTCGCGCCATAGATCTTGGTGATTTTTAATGCGCAGTCACCTTCAGGATGTTTAACATCGGTACGCATAGTTCCATATACGTTACCCTTAGCATCGCTACCACCAAAGACATTACCAATCTTACCACCCTTACATTCGACATTCGTGTCGTGATACACCTCAGAACCGGCATTCTCAATCCATACGCCGCCTCGTTTAATAGGCAGACTGCCATTGCCACCACCAAAGGCATCACTGATATCATAAGATCCCCAGATGACAACATCGGTCTCTGGCACGGCAGCAGAGTTTCCACCGCCATACACTTTCTCTATACTCGTTTCATCACACCCACGGATAATCACCTGCGTCTTTTTGTCTGCAAGTGGTTGGTAGTCGGCTTGGTTGCCGCCACCATAGACTGCCTGAACTTCATAATTTTCATTATCAGCATTCGGGCTATGTCCAGTGATGACGGCTGTTCCGGCAGCATTTAACTGTCTCGTAGCAAAGACCTCAACCAGGACATCACCCCTCGGTGTTCCGTTGACGTTGTTACATCCAAAAATGGAACCTGTTATGGGGATTGACGGATAATTCTTGCCGCTAACCGTTATATTGGTAGCCGTCTCACGTGTGAAGGCGGCACCCTCGGTGGAACTGGAAACGTCTTTATTGAGATTGACAGTTACATCACCGTAAACGTAAACCGGTGTGTCCACATCGCCCAAACCGCCACCATAAGCATTACCCATGATACCGCCAGTCAATGTGACATTGGTCTTGTATATTTTGGAAGTGTTGGTATCGCTGGCCCAGCCACCAGTAACTTTCCTATAATACGTGGTGCTTTCAGCTGCTTTGGTATTAGCCTCCGTCACCTCTGTATAGACATAGGGATCTCCTACTGTTCCTGCTCCTGTGCGTGTATAGTAGCCCGTCACCACAGAAGTTCCCACCGTCAAGAAGGAAACCTTATCATACGTTGTGGCAGCTTTGTTGGGATTCCAGTTCCCCGTATTCGTATTAGCCAGTGCACCACCGCCATAGACATCATTCTTGATGGTGCCGCCGCTGACATTGACATTGATACCGCCATACACATCAGCGCTGAGGCCGCCGCCGAAGACATTGTCCATGGTGCCACCAGTGATATTGACTTGCAGGTTCTGGGGATGACTGCTGTCCGTATAGGTGTATGCCGCCATATTACCGCCGCCATAGACATTGCGAATCGGTAAGGGGCGGGTGACATCATCGGGCGCATCCGTGCCATTGATGTTCACCGTCACTGTGCTCTGCGGCGAACCGTTGACGTTGTTACATCCGAACACATTCGTGGCCAAGCCCTTGGTGACCGTCACCGTGATGGGACCCTTGACATCGGCTTCGATAGCCGTAACAGCTGCTACATAGCCCGGGTCGCCAGGCGTTCCCTCGGCAGCTGCTGCGTTGCGTCCCAGACCGCCGCCATAGAGGTTGCCATCGATGGTGGCACCTGTGCTTGCGTTACCCAAGTTGACCGTAGTGACATACGTCGGATGCTCGGTGGCATCATATTCTGTATTCGTCTTGGCCAGCGCGCCGCCGCCATAGACATCCTTCTTCAGTTCGCCGCCTGTCAGGGTGACGGTCACAGCTCCCTTGACAATACCGTTCTGGCCACCGCCGAAAGCATCGCCATTGACGGTGCCACCGCTGACGGTCAGTGCCGATGAACCGACGTATGCCTGATGAGCATCGTCAAGCACTTCGTCGCCACGTGCTGCAGCATAGACATAACCGCCGTTGCTGCCCGTGGCACCGACATTACCGCCTTTGATTTTAATAGAAGAGAGTTCGTCAACAGAACCCATGGCACCTGCGCCATAGAGGTTGCGGACGATGGTTCCGCCGTTGATGACAACGTGTGTGGTGCCCTGAACAATACCTGCTTTGGGGTTGTAATGCTCCTCGCCCGGATCTTTTATCCCGTCCTCGTTGGCATCATCCCAATACTTGTCCGTACCGCAGCCGCCGCCATAGACATTACCGCGGTAGGGGTAGTTGTATGCCTTATCGTTGAAAGTTTCTCTCGATGCGTCAGTGGGATCGTCTTTATAAACAACCACCTCATCGCTGTTGATACCAATCGTACCGCTGTTGATGGTGACGTGGGTGTCTTGGAAGGTGTGACCGTTCTCGCCGCTACCATAGACCGAGCCCTTGATATGCGGAGCCCCGGTAGTCTTATAGGTCTCGTAGCTCGCGTATGAATTATAGGGTTCATTGGCCTTCTGAGCCTCGAACTCAGCTTCCGACAGTCCGATGGTGACATTCGTCTCAAAGGCCCACGCCAACAGGTTGTTCGGGTCTATCTTATTGGGCTCTTCGCCGTATGTAGGCTTGGCCACATCACCGCGCGAGGAGCCGAAAACCATACCATTCTCCTTACCATTGATACCGATGGTACCGCCGGTGATGGTGATATTAGCCGTACCGGTGTCTATAACACGTGTATTCACATGTGTCGAGGGATCGTAGGTGTAGGTTCCCACGGAACCGTAGGCACCGCCACCGTATATATTATGGTAGATGGCACCGCCCGTGATATTCACATTGGTGTTACCCTTGATGAGGCCGGCATCCAGATGATTGGTGTCAAGGCTGCCCTGACCGCCACCATAGACATTACCGATGGTGGCACCGCCCCGTTCAACCAAGGGGTCGCCAATCTCGCCATCCATGATGGTGATATGGGTGTCTTTGTTCACACAACCCAGCTCACCACCGCCATAGACGCTCTTTCCAACGGCACCGCCGCCCATGACGATGGTTGCATAGTTGACAGCGGTAGTCTGACCTTTACCGGCACCGAAGACATCGCCGGCAATCTTCACCGTAGCGCTATTGGCTGTCACTTTATCGTAGGTGTCACCTTCGCCTTTCTTAGCACAGATATTCACCTGTGTGTTACCTGTGATCACGGCATCCTGACCGCCACCATAGACATTGCCCGTGATGATAGCACCTTCAACGGTGGTTTCATACAAGCCTGCGTAGGTTCCTTCGGCTACCGGTGTCAAGGGTGTGGCAGGATCCACTCTGAATTGTGTGGGTTCTGTGATGAAGTATGACTTCGTCTCGGTGCCGATGTTCACGGTGGCATCACCGATGACCTCAGCCAGATTACCGCCGCCGAAGACATGTTCGATGGCACCAATCTTGTTCTCTTCGTGCGCGGGAAGATGGAGGGTTATCGTGGCATCTTCGATAGCGCCGGTTGATTCGTTCTTCTTCTTGATGGGAACATTCTCTATCGTTTCTTCAGGGCGGGCCGTGTTGGCATGACTGCCTTTCACCACATCGATGTCCACCTGCGGGTCGGCAATCATCAATGCCTGGAAGCCGCCGCCGAAGATTTTACCGATGCTTGTGAAGGCCTGGACATTCAGCCGCGGGTTGTTGTATTTCTCTGCCTGGAAGATTGCTTCAAGTTCTTCGTCTGTCTTCCCGGCGTTTTCAGGCCTATTTCTTATGTCTGTCTTTAGTTCGGCTGCAGTCCGTGGTTCCCAAACAGGAGCCAACTCAGTTCCCGTGTTCTTGTAGCCGTAGATGGAGTAACCGGCCAGGTTACCGCCACCATACAGTTCACCGATGACGATAGGTACATCACACTCGCCCGTTTCCTCGATATTTACCTTGATGGAACCTTTCAGCATTCCGCCGTCCTTGTTACCGCCAAAGACGCGATAGAACTTACCGCTGGTGATGGTCAGGCTGACATCGCCGGTCACATCAGCATTCTGTGCACCGGCATAGATCTCACCCGTCCATACATCCGGCATACAGCCCAGGACGATGTTGGTGCCGCCGCTCATGTCGGCGTTCTTACCGCCACCGTAGATATGCTGAACGTCCAGTGTACAGTTCTCGGGAGAGTTCAGGCTAGCCGTTCCTGCATAATCCGATTGCTTCGGCATCAAGATATTGGCACCTTCACGGATGTCACCGTTACTGTTACTTCCGCCAAAAACATTCTGAATCTTACCGCCGACTAAGTTGACAAAAGTCTTACCAGAGCCGTTGGCATAGTCGCTCTTGGTAAGGTCGTCATTACGATGGAAACCTACGTGAGCTGCGTGGTCTGCACCCAAGACACCGTTACCACCACCAAAGAGGTTTTCAATCTTCTTTGCAGCCAGAACCCATACCTCCGTGGCTGGCACGGCTGCGGCATTACCACCACCATAGACATCCTTGATGCTGGTGACGGAACAACCTTCAATCACCACTTCGGCATAGTCGTCGTTCGTGGGGTTATAGTCTGCCTCGTTACCACCACCATAGACAGCAGCGATATCGTAGGCCTGACCTTCTACGGGAACCGTCCGTTTTGCATGAACCAGGATGTGCCCCTTCGGCGTACCGTTCAGGTTGTTACCGCCGAAGACCTGTCCCGTTGTCGGGTTCGGCTCGGAGTAGGTGAGGGTGGCACCATCAAGCAGCACGTTGACATTACCGCCCACGATGGCTGCAACTTCTGTTTCTGCGGGAGTCTTAACATCTTCTGTGGTTTTAGTACCTGCGACCACTTCTGGATCTTCGGCCGTGTAAAGAACTGCATCCTTCGCCTGTCGGCCCAAGCCGCCACCAAATACATTACCATGGATGGTGCCGCTGAAGAGGTTCACGTCGGTCTTGGTATTGTCAACAGGGGTTCCGGATGTGTCGGAGACATTCACGCCACCCAAGGCAGAACCGCCATAGACATGACCGTTGATAGTTGCATTACCTCCAGACTTTGTTCCTATATTCACTGTCACATCGCCATTGACAATGGTTGACTGACCGAAGCCGCCGCCGAAGACGACATTCTCGACATCACCTTCGGACGTACTGATCGTACCGCCAGTAATCGTAACTGTAGCCGAGTTTTTCAGTACACCATTGACATTGGCACCGCCATAGACGGCAGCACTTACGGTACCACCCTCCATATTGACGAAGGTAGGACCGAAGTTGCGGGCATCGATATCAGAGTGACCATCGCCCAAGCTCGCCAGATCTCCGCGGCCGCCACCAAAGACACTGCCGCTGACTGTACCCTTGTAGATGTTCACCTCTGCCTTTTTCCCTGTTGTTGCACTGATGTGCGCATTGGGATCTGTCTCGTAGTCGTAGCCAGCTTCCTTCGTTGCGTTGACATTGCCGAGAGCTGAGCCGCCATAGACATCACCGTTCACAGTGCCGTTACCCGTGTAGGTGACACTTGGAGCCTCGCCACTCTTGGCGCCGATGTTCACGGTTATGTTACCGCTGACAGTGGTTGTCTCACCCTTACCGCCGCCATAGACATCGTGGCTGATGGTACCACTATTGACATTGACAACGACAGCAGCTTCTTTCTCGCCTTTCTTATCGGTGACATCGCTTGACTCACCACCGCCATACACATTGCCGGCTACGGTCGTCGTCCCTTCAATGTTCAGGGTGGCTGTGCCAGCCACTGTTCCGAGGGTTGTCAGATCCTCTGTGGTGTAGAGGATATGATTGGTCTTGTCAATAGCTGAAGCAGTATTGTTGACGACATCCTTGTGGCTCCATGTGTAGGTCGTGGTCACGCCTTTCACACCTTGGCGGTAGGTACCGAAACTTTCATAGTATAAAGGTTCTACTCTGAAACCGAGACTGTCAACCTCCACTTCAGGCAGAGAACCAGAGAAGCCCGCGCCGAACGCATCCCCATTCAGGGTGCAATTCGTCAGCGTGGAGGTGACATCGCCATCGACCTTACCTAAGCTGCCGCCACCATAGAAGTTGCCTGTCACGGTGCAACCCGTGAGGTTGGAGGTGACATTACGTGTGGTAGCCAACGAGAATTTCACATACTCCACAAAAATACGGCATACATTGTCCACATTACTCGACATCGGCAGGAACTGATAGTTGTACTGGGTAGAAACACCAGCATAAGTGGCATTATAGTCTTGCTTATAATGATCTTTCAACCAGTTGTTCCAATCGATGTTAATCTGGTTGTTCTGGTTCGTTGGAGCATAACGGCTGTAGGAATTACCACCGTAACCGGCACCGAAGAAGGTGCCAAACTTGCAGTTGGTAGCATTGGTGGTCACGGTCTTCCCGACACTCATGTCGCCGAACTTGGGGCCACCGCAGAAGATGCCTACGTAGCTGTCTGTGATGGTTGTGCTGAGGTTGCCCGTTACCGGCTTGGCTGCGTTGAGGCCACCGGCATAGAACTCGTTGATGTCGGCATTTTGGATCAGCCAGGAGATGTTACCGGTGTTGTCGGCACCATCGTTCTTGCCGATGCCTTCCATGCCAGCGCCGCATACGATGCCAAAACGGCCACCGTTGATGTAGCATTCGGCATTGTCACCTTTACTGGCCACATCGCCTCGATAAAGGCCTGTGAGGTAGAACTCATCGTAGTCGCCACCCGTCACCGAAATGGGGGAGTGCAAAGTAGCGATTGATTTATCTTGGTGACAGCCTGTGTGGAATTCCTTGAACCACACATTACCGCCGACATGGATATAGGGTATCTTATTCGATGTGCCTTTCTGGTTATTGCTCACCCATTGCTCCATGACACCACCTTGGACGATGAGTGCGTCTGTAGCTGCTTTGTTGCCGTTCTCATATTCAAACTGGGTGACACGGAAAAGCGAGGTGTTGGTACTTTCAAACCATCCTTTAGGAATCAGAATACCCAGGTTGTAGCTACCTTTTGCTCCCGTCGATTTTTGCGCCATACCAAGACCTACAATGTTCAGGAAATCCCATCGTAAAGGATGGATTTCACCACGGCCGTCATCGCGCATCATGAACGAATAGTCCGGCTCATTGTCATGATCAAGGTCAATGGTCGTAACAGTATATTTGTTGTTTCCACCGATGGGTTTGTCTTTACCAGTATATTGGTGGACATTACCCACAAGCACAACAGCATAATCATAGACGGTGTTTGATGCGTTGGGCGCAAGCGCGCTAACAGCGTTGGCAACAGATGTATAGACTATCTGGTCTTCCCCTGCGATGGGATAGCTCTTACCATTCTGGTATTTCTCTCCATTACCGACGTAGGGCACATTTTTAGGAGAGTTCATAGCTAGATTATACACCACATCGGGGTAGGCATCTGCCACGTAGGCCGCTTTAGCCCAGTAGGGTTCAATAGTGATTGCCGTGACTCCTTCGGGAACATCCCAGTAGGCACCCTGGTTGAAGATGCGATTACTGCCGCCCTCACCGTAGAGATCCTTGTTGGTGCAGTTGCGGTCGGCAAAGTTGTAGCCCTCCCATGCATCGGCGGGTGTGAAAGTGCCGGGGGTGCCGCCAGAGATGCTGACAATTTTCCAGCCTGTCACCACACGGTTACCAGTATAGTTGCCCGTGCCTACATCATTGTAGTATGGCAGCTGCACCTTGTAATAGTTGAAGTTGAAATGGTCGGGATCCTTGTCCGTGATGTTCAGCGTGAGCGGAGTGGTCTTAATCTCAGCACCAGCTGGCGCAGCAAAGACTTTGCCGTTGCCCATCTGTATATTCACGGTCAGGGTTCCTAAGTTGCCACCCTTGTTGCGCTCCGTTGTTGTCGTGGCGTGTTCTGCATCGATGTTCACCACCGACGGATATTTACCCGGTGCTTTCAGAATCGGGTAGGGCATGGGGTTGTCGATGGTCCTATTAGCTGTCTCCAAGACCCATTTCATCATCTCGTCCTTCCGGCCCATTTCGCCCGTGACCCACCACGCTGCCAACTCGCGCTGGCTGTTCAGCAGCAGGCGGAAGAACTCAAAGCGCTGCAGGAAACGATCCTCAGCCATCAAGGCGGAGTTAGGAGTGTCGATATTTTCCTGATTCTGTGCCCATGGGGCGTCTGAACGGAAGTAGTTGAAGTTGCCTACGCCATTGTCAGCCAAGTTCGAAATCTCTGTTCCGTTGTAGATTGGGGCCTTGTCATCACAAGCATCAGCGATATTGCCATAGAACATGCAGGCGAAGACCATGGTCTTGAGGTTGTTGCTTGCTGTTGCGACATTGTTGTACCCTACGATGCCGCCTACTTCAGTACCACTTGTGATGTCGGCATAGCTATAGCAATTAATCACACGTGCCTCGCCGTCCAGCAGACCTACCAGGCCGCCGACATATCCGCTGCCGCCAACGGTGCTGCTACATGACGTAATCTTGTCATAGCCATCGGCACCTTTTGTTATAGTACTTTCAGAAGCCAGCACGCCGCAGTTGTAGATGCGTGTCTTGCCTGTGGCGTTGGCAGCAATGGCGCCCACATTGGGCACGTCTTCGGCGTTACTTATTCTTACATTATCTAATATGAGATTCTTGACAATGGCGCCATCCGCGTAGGCCAGCAGAGGTACAGAGAGCCCGGTGAATGTGTGGCCGCCACCGTCGATGGAACCCGTGAAGGGGTGATTTGCATCACCCAAGGACTGGAAGTCAAAAGAACCGCCATCAGATTTCTTCGTGAAATCGAAGTCCGCTGCCAAGATGTATTGACCATTCAAGGAGGATAGCTCATCGCCAAAGTGAATACGCTTTGGACTCGGGATGAAGGAGACGGACTTCGTGGCTGCATCGGCCGCTGACAATCGTGGCTCTGTCAGGGAGTTCACCACCTTCGTGTTGTCGAAGCGCGGCATCAGAAGCGTGTGACCACTGGCATCCTTGACCACCATGAACGTGGCGTTGGTGATGTTCAGCGTGGTTTGGTCGTTGCCTTCGGGGTGCTGGCGTTCAAAACTTAGGTTCTCCAAAGTCAAATCTGTGGATGTGCCCTCCCAAGCACCGCCGGTAAGTTGAGAACCTGTGGCGGGGGTGGTGAAGTAGCGAGTCGGGGTGGATACATTCTGAATCTGCACGTTGTAAGGGTCGAAGCCGTTCTGACCGGCACTAACGTAGGCCGCCTCGGTATCATCCTTTGACAACGCATCTTCCTGTGCACCCGTTTGACCGGCATAGAGATAACCCATCTCTCGGTCAATGTCGAAGTTGGTCCTCAGATACCATTGCAAATCTTCGCCAATGGTTTCCGGTAAAGTCGTTTCGACCCCTAAAGAGGTTCCGACAATTTTGGCGTAGTCGTCTCCCTGCTTGACCAGGAAGGCTGATGGCTTTACATCCTCTTTCCTGGCGGCTCCAGTATATAACCTCTCATAGGTTTCATCCACGTCGTAAGTGACGTAGAAGTCCGTCTTCACGTTGTCGGGCTGAACCTCCCATTCAGGATTTGTAGAGGAATTAATATGGCTGTAGGGGCTATCGGCCAACGTCGTAGAGGTATGTGTGTAAGTCTCATTTCGTGGCGCCCATTTGGTCTTTCCACCCTCTTCATAGGAGTAATAAACCATGATTCCCGGGTTTTCGACATCGACCGTATATTTATGATAGCCGGCAGCCTTCGTGGCTGTGGGATACCAATGGTACTCCTTTACCATCGGACTGTCGTACTTGCGCAATTCGTCAGTTTGGGACAGCGGCTTTCGCATAATCTCCCAGCCGTGCTTATCGAGCAGAATCACCTGGGGTTCAAGGGATGTCTCTTCGAACTCAAATTCACCTTGCGAGCCTGTGGCGGCGGCCATGTTGATGGTCTGGAACCAGTGGTACTTGTTGTGGTATTTCTTTCCGCTTCCGCCTCCACCGTCACTCCAAGACACCCATGGGGCGGCATTTGCCCATGCCTGGTAAGTATGCCAGTTGCTTGGCAATAGTGACTGTTGTGTTGAGGTGAGAACTATGCCGTTGTCATCCACACTTTCTGAGGAGGTGACCGCAGAACCTCCCAACTGGTTCTGCACCGTGGGGTTGTTCTTCCAGTACTGCTCGAAGCTGGTCACCGTGCGGCGCTCGTAGGTAGTGCCGTCATCGATGAGATCCAGCGTCACCAGCTTGCAGTGTCCGCCTTGGCCCGTCAGCACCATATATTCCGTGGGAAGCTGGTTGGCGTGTTCACTATCTACGGCTTCGTTCTTGGTGGTCACACCCGTCACCACATGATTGCTGCCGCCATAGTTCACCACGTAAGTGCGGAAGTAGTTATGACTGCTGGTGGCCTGACCGGAGTTGCTCATGATCTTCACGTGGTAGGGGTCGCTATTGGGGCTGACGACATACCACAGCCAACGGTTACGGGTGCTGGCACCTGACGCCAACTGCGCGTTCCATTGGTCAACACCATAGACATATAGCATGGCATCACCATTGGAGTAGGGATATACGGCTGTCTGAGCCGAGGGCATCACACCGTCCTTACCATTCTCCTGCTTGAAACTTTCACCATTGAAGAATCGGAGTCGATATGCGATTGTGCCTATGGCATCGTCATCGGTGTCATCAAAAAGGACTTTGTTATTGACCGTATAGGTGACATAGATGGTGCCGTCTGTAGCGTCCGTGATGGTCTTAATCTTGTCAGACTCCTCAGGGCTTTCCTTGAGCGTATAGGTGTCGCCTTCTATATTGAAGGCGCTCGATTTCCAATATTGATATTCAGCTACCAGCGGGCTTTTGAAACCATCGGGCAGATCCACTGATTCAGACTTACTGGTGACTTCCAGTAGCACCTTGCCGGCCTTGTCAATCAAGCGGTAGGTGATAGAGGAACTGTTGGGGTAGGCGAGTACCTGCAGGGAGGCATCCCCAGTAGCAGTCTCTTTGTTGATGCTGAAGGTGCCGTCTGTTTGCTTTACACGGTAATAGTTGGCATCGTTCGTAGCGGCCATCAGCTCCATCCGCTCGTAGGTGGTGCCACTATAGTCATCAGCACTTCCTGACATCAGGATAAACTTCTTTTTGGCTGATTCGCTCACTAACGTGAGTGAGGCCGATGTCCCAGAAGGGGTGTCATATCCCCAATAGTTGTTCGTCGCGGCATTCTTGATCTCAATAGCGTAAGGATCATTCCCGGAGAAATACCAGAGGTAGCTACTGGATGCCTTCTCATCATCGGTAGGATCCGTTTTATGGCCAAAAGATCCACTATTGTCATAGACATAGTCACCGTTCATGGTAACGTTCAAAGCACGAGCACCGCGCAGGTTCATGAACTTATCCATCAGATGAGTGTTGGTATAGGTCACCCAGATGTCGGCATCAGTTGAATTCGTCGCATCAATCTTCCACTCATCCGAGGCTGCTGACTTTTTATAGAATTTCACTTCCTCACCGGCCAGATAGGGGCTGCGGATGTCTGCGGGGATATCGGTATAAGTTGTCAAAGCTTTGCCCACAGGCTGTTTCACCGTTTTCTGAATGGCCACATCCCCTGCCTTATTTAATATTTTATAGGTATAGCTGATTAATGGGAGCTCTGCTATCTGTGAGACAATGCCACTTCCATCCACTGCAATGGCTTTGATCGCCGTACCTGCAGAGGCTATATCACTTGCAGATATCGTGCTACTATATGCTGCACTTGATGTCGTTGGATTATTTCCATCGAGTGTGTAATGAATGGTTCCGTCTGTTGCAGAAATCGATACAGAACCATCTGCATTAATAGTGAATGTCGGTTTCGTGGGTCCCACTTGCTTAGAAGCAACTTCGGTCAGCACGATTCCGTAGCGCTCAATCACCACTTTCAAGGTGCCTCCTTCTGTGACGGTGAAGGTGCCACCCGTCATAATGGTGCTCTCAGCCGTAGGTGCTGCCTGTGTCCCATCACCAAAGGTGTAGCGAACATTATATCCTGCTGGCAGTTCATTGTTATCTGTCACTGTAACAGTAGGATAACTGGTAGTGTTGATGGTCGGGGCGGCAAGTAGAGCAGTTCCTCTACTGAATTTAGAACCACCATCGGTTCCACTCATACCACCAATGATACCGCTGTAATAGGGACTCTTATTGCCATTAGAACCATTATAGTTGTCTTGGTTAGAACCTGCTATATTTAAGTACATAGCATTGTTCTTTGGCTTTATCTTTATACCAGAATCATAATCAGTAATCTCGAACTTCTCTGTCTCTCCTGGAGATGCAAGTGTTTCCAAATGCACGAACTTTCTTCGCTCATTATCACCCGTATATGTCGGAATCTTCTTATAAACCAAATATTTCCCTGTGATAGCATGGATAATATAATAATAATTTGCTTCGTTTTCCACAGGAACTAATAGCCACACTGTATTAGGAATCTCTCCTGTTTTATAAGTTGTAATAAAAGGCTTATCCGGATCACCATCTTGAGAATTATAATTGTCAGAATAATATGCATCCTCATTATGTGCCTTTGATGGATTCTGAGCTGGTACAACAAAATAATCCGTATTAAAATTCTTCAGATACCAGATGCCTTTATAAGGATGATCCTGCGCCCACGCATTGCCGGCTCCGAGGGTCATCAGAGTCAGTGAAAAGAATATGTTGCGGAGAACGTTGGTTCTCTTGATAACGAACTTAAACATGTCTGTAAACTTACCGTAAACTTTCATATCTGTTGTATATATTTTTTTTCTTTATTCCAGCGGGGGAACCGCTGGGGAGAGTTTTTATTCTTTATTCTTCCACCAATTGTCTTTTGTGCGGCACAGGGCCTGTGCCACGCAGTTCATCGCCTTGCAAAATGGCACTGTAACTTGTTCGGTATTGCCCCGGTAGTGGTATTGCCAAGGGCTGATGAGGAGCAGACGACCGGCCATGCACTGGTCGAGGCGGTCTGCGGAGGGGTGATAGCGGTCGGGGAAACCGTTGTCGTGAATGATGATCACGGGGAAGCCGTGATCCGCGCATTCGGTGAGGATCTCGCGTTCGCGAGGGGATATGCAGGCGCTGACAAGGACGGCACCATGTGCCGCCTCTGTCAGGCAACGTTGTTTCTGTTCTTCGAAGCGCGCGGCATCTTTGCGGTGGCAGACCACCGGCAGGCAGCGCCGCGCTGTAAGGAGGACCCGGTCGCCAAAGGTGTCGCACACGATGAAGGGCTTCATGACGGCGGGAAAACCGCCTGACACACTGCCCGAGGGGGCGGGGCCGGATGCCAAAGAGGGGGTGGGGCCGGTGCGGATGAGCAGGCGGCTTTCGATGGCCGCCAGCACATCGGGGGTTGCCAGATGGGGCGGGCATTCGCGCTGCAGGAATCCGCGGAGGTCAGAGGGGGTGAGCGCGGTGGCGATGCTGCCGCGCTTCACGGAGAGCAGGGCGCGGTGGGTCATGCGCAGCAGGCGGCTGCGCGGGTTGCCGGCGATGTAGGCGCGCTGGGTTGCCAGCTGCGCCGCATCGATGGGCATCACATCGCAATAGCCGCTCTCAAAGAGCGGCTGGCGACCGGTGGTGCCAGAAGAGGGGACCTTATACCCAGCGGGCAAACCGCTGGGCGCGCTGGCTGCGGGCAAACCGCTGGGCGCAGTGCCAACAGGTTTCCCCTGTTGGCCTGTCATCTCCCAATAGCGCTTGTTGCAGCCCTTCTTGAAGCCAGCTATAAGCTGCCCGAGATGGGCGGGTCTGCCGTTGCTGGTGAGGATCTTGTCCTGCACCACCAAGAGGAAGTGCAGGTGATCCGGCATGATGACATAGTCCTGAATGGTCACCATGGGATAGAAAGCGTGTAGGGTGTGGAGCAGTTCGTGCTCCACCATCTGCCCGACGGGCGACAGCGCCGTGCGGGGCGCCTCGGCGCTGCCGTCGGGGGCGGAGAGGGAACCCACGACGGCGCCAAGGGGCTGCCCGAGGCCGTCTGCCACATGCAGGGTGATGTGGTAGATGCCTGTGCGGCTGTAGTCATGAGCCGCTGCGCGGCGGGTCATGCGGTGCTGTATGGGTTTCTTCTCTATCATTCTTTGTTGTCCCTGCGGGGGAACCGCAGGGCACACTGATGGTTGGTGAGTGCTGTCTTCTTTTATCTTCGAAATGCTTTCTTGCGAAATGCTTATGAGTTCTTCTTTTATCTTACGAATACTTTCTTCTTGTTGACGATGTATGCGCCGTGGGCCTGGACGGGTGTCTCGATGGTCTGGCCGGCCGGCAGGACGAAGTTGGCCACGGTGACACCGCCGATGTTCACGATGCGGATGGTGGTGGCCACCTTCATGTGTGAGCGGGTGACGATGTTGCGGCCGCGGGCGAAGATCTCCACGGTGCCGTCGAGAGCGGACTCAGGACCTTCCTTGAACTCGTCGCCGTTAGCACCGCTGAAGATGATGCGGCTGGGCAGCTGGTGCTTGGTAGGTGCGGCCTTCGCGGAGGCAGAAGCCGTGAAGAACGGACGGAATGGGTACACCGTGGCGCCGCCGGTTACGCTTCCACCGCCCACTGCGGTAACATGGTCGTAGGCATCGCCGCTGGTGTTCAGGGCGTAGTCCGTGGTCTCCAGATTCTCGCGCAGGTAGTTGGGCTTGAAGGCGAAGGTGAAGTCCTTCGAGGCTCCTTCCAACGAAAGCGTCACTGTCTTTTCGCTTGTTTCCGTGTCGCTGACATTGATGTGAGCGGCTGTTGCGGAGGCGAAGGTGATGGTCTGCTTATCCAACTTGTCAAGCGGTGCTGCGTTGTTCAGTGCTTCGAAGTTACCGCTGAGGTCGAACTCGTAGTATGTCTCGCCGGGGAAGCCGATGATGTATGGCATGGCAGCGCTCAGCAGCGGGTACTGGGAATATGTACGCGTGGTGTTGTAATACTGCTGATACTCCAAGTAGGTGTCTGCATTGGCATCCTGCTGGTCGTGGACATCCTCGTTCTGGTAGTAGTAATCCCAGAGGAACTTGTTGGTGACATCCTTGGTTTCGTCACCGCCAGCAGACGTCGGATACTGGAAGGTGGCAAAGGCCACGGAGGGATCGCCGCCGGTGCTGATGTCGTTGAACTCACGCAGCCAGTACTCGTGGCCAACCTTCGTGCCGGTGCCGTTCTTGCTGGTGTCGCTGCCGCTGTAGAAGTGTGTGATCTCACCCTTCTGATGCGTCGTCACGAGTTCTGCGGTGAACGGCAGGCTGATGCCTTGCCAGCCCTTGGTGAAGTCCACATACTCCTGATCCTCGGGGATGCGCTGGTACCACATGCGGTGGCTGCCGTCGAAGTCGTAGGCGATAGGCGCGTCGAAGTCCTGCTTATCTACGAGGAGGTGGTCGTTGGTGGCTGTCAGGTCGCTCTGCACGAGGTGACCGTAGATCGACGAGGTCACGGCGCTGGCGTCGCGCACGAGGCGATAGTCATCGTCGTTGTCGTAGTAGTCCGCATAAGCAGGATCTGCGAAGTAGCTGGTCAGCACGCTGTGTGTAGCGCTGTTGACATAGCCGTCACCGGAAGAGGCCGGTGCATAGACGAGCAGGTTCTGCGTCTCGTCGATGTTGACGATGCTCAGCAGGCCGTCGTCGTCGAGCAGCGGGGTGTAGAACTTCTCATGATCAAAGCCTAATGCATATTGGCCATATTCAGGCTTCGGCTCATAGTGTCCTGCGAAGTCGATGGCCGTCATGTTCGGGTGCGCATCCTTGAGGCCGTCCTTGGACTTGGCTGCCAGATAGGCGTGCGGGTTGAAGTGGGCGACATTCATGGTGCTGTTGCGGTAGTAGGCCGGCGCACGATAGACGCGGTTGGCATCGGGGTTCTTGGACAGATGTCCGTTGAAGCGGGCGATGGCCGTCGGCGTGTCGTTGTGCGGATAGGATGCTGAGTAGCCGTAGTTCAGGCGCTGACCGAAGAAGATGTAGTCATCGGGATAGATGGGGTAGAAGTGGAATTCCGTAACGGTCTTGCCGTCCTTTTCGACGGTCTCGTCGTGGCGGCGTTCGTCTTCTTCTTCGGGGATGGTGCCGCCGGCATAGCGGAAGTCGCCGTCGGCGAAGCGGTCCTCGACATACTTGAGGCCGTCGGTGCCGGACGAGCACTCCGACGGGTTGCTGGCGTAGTGACCCGTTTGCGGAATGAGCTTGCCTGTCTCAGGATCCGTCAGGTCTGGCAGGTAGTACTTGTACTCGACGGGAGAAGCGCCGGGCGCAACGTGGTCGTTGTAGCGCTTGTAGAGGTAGAAGTTGTTCAGGTCGTAGGCCACCTCACCGTTATAGAAGGCATCGTCAACCATCTGGATGGCCTTGCCGCGGTCGTTGTCGCCGATATTGTAGAGATCCTTGTTGGCATCGGAGTAGTAGCTGTTGACCAGCTGTATGCCTGTGCCGCGTGACGGATTACCGAAGATCGGATAGGGCTTCGTGCCCAATGGCGTAGTGCCGGTGGTCTTCACCCAGCAGCTCTCCACGTAACCATCGCCACTATCGGCCACACCGGCAGAGGTGAAGGAGCCCGTGACACCGAGGTTATAGACACTGCCGCAGAGCTTGCCGAAGAGTGAGTTGTCGAGACCGCTGATGGTGTGGCCGTCGCCGTGGAGTGTACCCTCGAAGCACGGGTCGCTGCCAGAAGCGATGGGCGTCCACTCATCGTCCACAGCGGGATCATCGGCGTGGTCGATGTCAGTGCGGAGGAAGAACTCGAGGTTGCGCTCGGCGCGGGTATTCGTGTTCAACAGCGTATGACCAATCAAGCTGGTGTTTGCTGTACCTGTGGCTGCTGTGATCTTACCGTCTGCCACCGTATAGCCGTCAGTTCCGGCACTCGATGATTTAGTAACCAGGCTCAGGTCATACAGATCCTTGAACATATCCAGACCATCCTTTTCGCCGCTGTAGTTGTTGATGTAGATCTTCGGTTCCACATTCAAGCGCTCAAAGATTTCCTTGTGGTCGATGTAGTAGTGGTGCTTCGTGGCCTCCATGACCTTCTTCAAATCGTGGTAGTTAGCCACGCTCACGGGAACGTGGTTGGAGTAGGTCTTGCCCAGATAGGTCTTGGCATAGTAGGCCAGGAAGTGCTTGTTCTGGTAGAGGTAGAGCGGGTCGGAGACGGGGGCGTATTCCACGCCGTTGATGTGGCTCTCGGCATCGGTCTCGGTGTCGAAGAGTTCCCATCCGCCACCGGTAATCTCGTAGGCACCGGGTGTCACGTAAGGTTCGGGCATACTGATGGTGGTACCGGGCAGGATGATGTCCGGAGCCTTGATGTCCTCCACGGTGGGCACACCACTCTTGAAGTTCAGGTGGATGTTCAGCACGTGGTATTCGCTTACGGGTGTGATGTGCATTCCGGCCATGTCGCTCTCCATGTAGTCATACTTGTAGATGACGGTGATGATCTTCTCGGCAGAGAGGTCGAAGATGTCGGAGTTGCGTGTCACATACAGTGTGCTGGTCTCCGTCGGTGCTACGCCGTGGATGGCGAAGTATGCCTGCTGGTTGATGACTTCCTCATAACTGCTCTTCGCAATGATGAGGCCAGCAGGTACTTCGTCGCTATATTCTGTTCCGCCTGTGACGGACGATCCATCGACCGTCACGCCTGTGGCAGCTGTCACCTTACCCTTATTCTCATCACTATAGAGGGCTTTGTTAATGGTGTAGCCCTCGTGGCAATAATAGTAGTCACCAGGGTTGGTGAACGTCAGTTGTTTCACCTTCGCCTTGTCTGAGTCGTTCAGATCCTTATAAGTATCACTGCTGATGAACTGACCTGCGGCGTAGGGCGTGTCGCCCATGACCACCGTCTGTGTCACAACATAGTAGGTCTTGCTGGCATCTGATACGGTAATGGCAGAATAGTGCTGACGTTCGTTGGGCAGCGATTCAAAGACATCGCGGGAGAGCGTATCACCCTTCTGTATAATGTGAGTGGGTACGGGTTCTGCAGACCCTGGTCTCTTCACGGTGATTTCCTCAGCAAGCGTCAATTTTTCATCTGCATTGTTGTACGTCGCTGTGTAGTCGATGGGAGATGGGAGAGAGTAGGTAGCCTTGTTACCCGTCTCATTAGCCTTGACCGCTTCTGCAGAATCGTAGTTGCCATCGTACTGGTACTTCACGCCTTGGGCATTGCGGTATTTCGGGTCGATGAGCAGGTCAAGTGCATCGTAGTTGAAGGTGAACTGATTGCGGTCGCTCTCCGACATATCGCTGAAAGCTGCCAGGCCGCGATAGTTACGACCTGTCACGTAGTAGTCGCCGCCGTAGTTGCCGTCCTTGGTGCAGTAGTAAGCCTCCACGATGGTCTCGTCGATTTCTTTGGCAAGCTTCTTCTCGGCATCTGTACCATCCTTATATTTATTATAGAGAGTTGTCTTCTCGGTCTCTGTCATGTAGGTGCCGCGATAGATGAACTCGGTCTTGCTGAGCTGGATGGTGCGTGTGACTACGAATGCGGGAGCCACGCTACTGCTCATGGTACTCCATGTGCCTTCGGTGTAGTTCTCCTTAGCCAAGGTAGCGCCCTTGTGGAAACGCTGCGGCACGCTGGGAGCGACGACATCTTTCTCCGTCTCCAGAACATCGGCGGTCACGATCCAGGCAGGATAGAACTTGGCCTGGGTGCCATTATCTTCGGTGAGATGTTCTTTGATGTCATCATAGGTGGTGTAGATATCTGCGGAGATGACATCACCCTCGTGGTATTCATTCTGACCGAGCACCATACCTCCCTCGATGTCATCCTTCAGGCGATAGGTGGGACCGTTCTCATAGTCGTCTCTGGTTACAGATACAATTTCCTCAGAATTCTTCTTGCCTGTTAGGGAAGTGCCGTTCTTCGGTGTGTACCAGGTATTCCACTGATTCGGGTTGTCGATATTGTAGGTGAGGATGTAGCCGGTGTCGTGGCTGACGTTGTTGGAGGGACGGAAGACGAAGTCGAAGTCCACATCCTTGTCCTTACCGACGTGGTGCACGTAGGGCGTTTCATCCTCATCGCCCTCCTCGAGCTTCTTTGTGGGTGCATGCTTCTTCAGATAATTATAGGTACCTACTTCGCTACCATCAGCCTTACCTGGCAGGAGTACAGTGCCGGCGGTATAGGTCACTTCGCTGCCTTCAGGACCATAGACGCAGTCGGCCGTGACCACGTAGGTCTCAGAGACGAACAGATTCTTCTCGTTCTGTGCGAGTGTGCTATAATCCCAGTAGTTGATGGCATCATTGCGGCCGTATTCCGTCTCACGGAGTTCTATCTTGTCGTTCTCTCCAAGTGGCTTCAGGCTGCCATCTGCATAGTAGGCATAGAGATTGGGCTTAACATCCAACAGCGTCATCTTACCGTGGGAGGCAGAGGTGATGGTCAGCGGGATATTGACGATTTCGCTGTAGGCGTTCGGCGAGCCGGTGTATGCGGAGATATATTGGTCGTAGATATAGACGGCACCTTTGATGAACCAGTAGTGGGCGGGCACGCCGTTGGGCTTGTTATAACCTGAGCCGTACTTGCCACCAACGTTGTAGCAGTCGTCGATGATGGTCTGCGTGCTGTGGACGAAGTTACCCGAAGTCTCCCATTCTTTCTTGCTGGATTCGTCTGTGGCTGTGGTGTACTTGAAGTGCTTGTTGGTGACAGCACCACGGTTCAGGGCTGTCAGGATGACTTGGTCTTTATTCGTCAAGGAACGGATGCCGTGTTCGTTCTTGGCATAGACATAGCCGCCACCCATACCGGGTTGCACGTTGATGAGGTCGAGTTCCACGACGCCGGTGATCAAACCCCAGTCTTTCTCGTAGAGGTCGGTGCCGGTGCTCTTCTCAGAGGTCAGCTCCAGATAGACGCCGGAGGCCAGGGCCACCTTGTTATGGCTGTTACCGTTGTTGCGCCAGCGGTCGTGGGGGAACTGTGCTTTCCAGTCATAGAAGGAGGCTGTTCCATAAGGCTGCCCATTAGCGGTCTGCTGATAGGTTCCTGTATCCGTGTTGTCTGTAGTACGCTTGTAGGGACGGTTCTCCTGATCACCGAAGTCCACATCGCTGGTGAGAGCACCGAGGAAGTTCACCACACTGTAGATACCGAAATAGTTGCCATGGATACGATTACGGAAATAATCTTCATTGGAGGGGGAAATCGATGTATCTGCATCTCTCACAGATTCCTTCTTATTCAACGACACCTCACGCACACGGTTGATGGTGTAGTTGGTGTAATCGACCGTTTCAGGCACACGGTCCTGAGCGCCCTGCATCACCATACGGCTGCCGAAGACGCCGCAGAAGTCAGCACGCTGGATGGTGTTCATCGGGCGGCCGGCATAGCGCGAGCAGACACCGTTCTCCACCCAATAATCAGGATTGGGTTTGCCATCGGCCCCAATCATCGGCTTTCCGTCCACCACTATGCCTTCAAAGACGGCCAGCATCTCATCGGCCGTGATGGTGGAATTTTTGGCGTAGGTCTTTTTGGCATTGTCGGTACACTCCTTCTTGCACTTATAACGAATCTCGTAGTAGGCGGCCTCGCGGTTGGGGAGGGCGTTGTATTCTGCCAGCGTAATCTCGGGTGTGATATGGTAGTAGTCCGTGCCGTAGTTGGTGATGTTCAGCTCGCGGTAGCCATCGACCAGCGTCAGGTTGCCGTCGCCATACAGACCACCGATGCGTCCACGACCGATGGAGATGAGGTCGCGGTTATAGACATCGTTGATGGAGGCGGTGGCGTTGCCGAAGACGGTGGTGGTGTTGGCATACACCTCGGTAGAACCGGGAGAGGTGTTACCACCGGCGAACACCGCATTGTGAACGATGACACCTTCCTTGTTGACATCTTTCTTGCCGAGTGTAGTCCATTCTGTGGAGCTGGCCGACTTGTTGCCCAGCGTGTTGAGGGCTGCTGTCGGCACAAAGTCATCTTTAGCGTATGCGTGGGTGTAGCGAATACCGCCTGTGGCAGTAACCTTGCCCGAGGCATCTATAGAGGACTCGACGGATAAGTGGTTCTTTTTGATATAAGCAATCTCCGTTTCAGGAACGGTAGAATACTGAGGATAGACGTTCTCGATGCTAATGGGAGTACCCACCTTACACCAGGGCTCCACAACGACCTTGCAGTCCTCGGTGAGGATGTATTCGCTGCCATCTGTCTTGAAAGCTCCGCTCTCGTATTTGTAGTAGTAGCCTTCGCTATTGTCCTTCCCGTCATAGCGTGTGCCGTTCTTTTTACCGATGCTCAGAACGCCGCTTTCATTCTCGTAAGCACTATAGACGAAACCGATGTCGCCGCCGCCGAAGACGTTGCCGTAGCCGAGGGCCACACCTTCGTCGGTGCCCACTTCACCGCCATAGACATCCACTTCGGTCTGGCCGAAGACATAACCCTTACACTGCAGGTCCAGCAAGGGCTTCAGGTCATCGTCCATATACATCGTGCCGTCGCCGCCCCAGCTGTCATGACCGCGGCCGCCGCCGAAGACGTTGCGCTTGACATGGCCGTCGAAGAGCTGCACAAGGGTCTTGCCGGCTTTGAAGATGCGGGCATCGCCGTTGACAATGCCGGTGGTGGTGTAGGTGTCTTTGTACCTGATGGTGCCGCGTCCGATAGGACCGACCTCGCCGCCGCCGTAGAGGCTGCCGCGGACAGTGCCGCCGTACATCTTCAGGTTGGCGACATCCACGTAGCTGTTGACCACGTAGCCGCCGCCGAAGGCGTTGCCGGCGCGTTCGATGGCGTTGGCTGTCTTGTCGTCGAGTTCCTCGACATATTGGTAGTCGGGCGTCTGACCCGCTGGCGCTATGTTCTTGTAGCGGTAGCCGATGTATCCGTTGTTGATGGTCAGGTTGGCGGTGCCATAGACAGAGCCGCCCTCGCCGCCACCGTAGGCATTACGCTGGATGGCGGGGATGCCCTTGTAGAAGTTCGTGCCGTCCACCTTGCCGATGGTCACATTGGCCACAGCGGGGATGTCAGTTCCAGCCTCGTTAACGGCTGCATCCACCATTTTACTATCAACAGTCTTGAAGTGTCTGCCGACATGACCCAGATAACCGCCGCCATAGACGTTACGGGCCATTCCGCCCTCGATATAGACGTTGGTGGTTGCGGTGAACGACTTCAAGTCGTACTCGTCATACACAGGTCCTCCCTGACCGCCGCCGTAGATGTCCTTATCTACGTTGCCGCCCAGCAGCTCCAGATAGGTGTCGCCGGACACGACAGCATTTTCACCGAAGCCGCCGCCATAGGCGTAGCCGCTAACGTTGCCGCCGTTCATGATGTGGACGTTGGTGTTGTAGTAGGGGGGATTCTCGGGGGTCGTTAAGATGTCGTTGGTGTAGGTGCCGTCATACTCACCATTTGCATTGGGATAGGTGCCGATGGCTGTTGGCAGGTGGATGGGGTTGGAGGCGAGATAGGTGCCGAACGTGCGGAGGATGTCGCCGTAGGCGGTGACCTTCTCCGCTACCTCCCCTGCAGGAGTGCCGCCAGCTAAGAACTGTTGGCCAAGCCATCGTGTCAGCGAGAGGTAGTTCATGGCGTTGCCGTCGCGACCGCCGCCAAAGACTTTGTAGGCGTTGGAGTGGTTGTTCATGAACACGTTGGTGCGACCGGAGACCGTCTCGTCGCCATAGCCGGCGCCGTAGATGGTGGCCTGGTAGCCGCTGCTCTGCATCACCGGCGCTTCAATATTAATATAGGTGTCACACGCGATGCGGCTGTTGTGGTTGCCACCGTAGATGGCATCCTCCACGATGGCGTTGGGTGCGAGGTAGTCAACGCAGGTGACGTAGTTGTCGCAGTAACGGGCTTGTAGCTCCGGCTTCGTAGCATAGAGTGCCGGATCATAGCCCTTGCCGCCGCCGAAGATGGCGTTGACCTTGGCTGTGGACGTGGCGGGCACATTCACGCGGGTGTAGCCAATCAGGCCTTCCTGGTTACTGCCGCCATAGATGTTGTGGAAGCTGCCGGCGTACAGGTCGATAGCGGTGCGGCCGGCACCGTGCGTCGTCTCGGTGCCCATGCCGGCAAAAGCGCCGCCGCCATAGATATCCACATTCGCGAAGCGGTTGGCATCCTTGGTCTTGGTGTCGTCGATGAGGACATAGGCCTCTTGCTGCATGGAGTTGTTCAGCTTGTTCTCACCGGGATGGCCCTCGCTGCCGCCGAAGATGAAGGAGGCGTGGTTGTTGGAGTTATCGACAGGAATGAAGTGCACGAAGGAGTTGTCATCCAGGTGCGGGAAGTGGAAGACGGGATTACCCTTGTCATCGAGACGAGGATCACCGGCAACCTTACCTTCCTCTCCACGCGAGTAGGTGTAGTCCTTGAAGACGGGGTCCTTGTAGTCGTAGTTACCATAGTTGCCGCCGAAGATGGAATCGACGCGGCCCTGGATGTATTTCACGTAGGTGGAGGACAACAGCATCTTTGAATCAAAGGCTTCACGCGGAGCGGTGGCTGTCGTGTGGTTCCTCGTACCCTTGATGGTGCCGCCGAAGTCGTTGCCGCCGTAGATGTTGTCTCGAATCCACGGGAAGCCACCGTTGTGGCCGATGTGAACTTCCGTGGCACCGTAGATGTCTGCGTTGCTGGCACCTCCGAAGGCATCATAGACACGACCATTGCCGAGATAGACGTAGCAGTCGCCGAGGACGTCGCCTTCGCAACCGCCGCCATAGATGTATTCGGTCTCTGCCAGGGGCAGGCCCTCCTCCTCTTCAGAGTAGCCGGCATAGGCGCCCTTCAGGTTCACCGTGCTGGTGTAGTGGGCATTATAGGCCTTGCTTCCTTCGTCGTCCGTCTTGCCGACAACACCTTCCTCGCCACCGCCGAAGAGCTGGAAGGCGTAGCCGTTGTTCAGGTTCACCGTGGTGCTGCCCCAGATCTCTGTGTCTGCACCATAACCGGCACCGAACACCGACATGGCTACAGATTGCACGTCGTCGCCCTGCGACTCGCGGAGCACACCCGTACGGCGGTCGCCGCCGCTTTTGATTTTATACGGGTCGCTGGGATCTGCCTCGGCAAACAGCACGTCGCGCTGGTGTAGATCCTGGTTGATGTTGATGATGACGTTGCCGTTCACGTGACCGCTGTTGTAGCAGCCGCCATAGACGTTGCCGCCGTACAGGCGACGTTTCAGGTCGTCAGCAGCAGTGCCAGTTTTTCCGGTTCTGATGAAGTCGTTCTCGCCAACATCCCATTTGACCGTGTTCCACTCCAGCTCTTTGCCGACAGTGGTCAGCTCATAGTAGGGGTCGGTTTCAGAGGGCGTCTCTTTACCATCAGCAATGAACTCGCTGGTGCGCAGGTTGGTCTCGTAATAGGTCTTGCCAGCGGTCAGGGAGCCGGAGGTAATCGGGGTGAAGACATCTTTCCATCGCTTGGGCTGAATGACGACGTTGTTCAGGTTGATCTCCAGACGGTCCTTGATCTTGCCGCCTTCCATGTAGCTGTCCTGCTCCTCGGCGCTGCCCAGGATGCCACCCTTGTAGGCAGCATTGTAATCGCCGGCTTCCACATTGGCGTTGTTACAGCCACCCACCAGCTTCTCGAAGATGATCAGACCGCGGTCGAAGCGCAGCGTGTGCTTGCCGGGGATAATCATGCTACCCACGTTACCGCCGCAGTAGAAAGAGCCAATCTGACTGGTGTAGTCTATGTAATTCTCGTGGTCGTTAGGCTGCTGGTCGAAGACGACGCTGGGGCGCAGGCTCATGGCAGCACCATCCATGTACTCGGCAAAGGTGGCGGGGTCCTTCAGACTCATGTAGTTGTAATTGTCCGTGGCGTAGCGCTCAAGAATGGTTGGGTCAATCATCTCCTCACCGTTGTTGCCCAGAAAGGCCTTGTCTGCAAGCACATAGGAGCCGATCTTCAGTTCCATCAGCGGGCTCTCCTTGGCAGACTTCAGCGTAGCACAGTTACCGCCGCAGAAGATGGAACCGCCGATGACGGTGGGCTTCTCCTTGGTGCCCTTCAGGTGGATGGAAACCTGCTCGGCATTGGGACGGAAGTCGTTGAGGATGCCTTCGTAGTACAGGTCGCCATAGACATCATCACCGATGTAGTTCGGGTTGTCGGTGTAGGGGTAGGCGCCGTTACCGCCACCATAGACATCACCGCGGATGCTGGTGTGAATACCGACGGCATTGCCGCCGTACACACGCCCTGTCACGTCGTTACCGCCATAGACGGTGTTGATGTTGCCGCCGCGGATGAGGACGCGGGCTGACAGCTCATTGGGGAACTTGTACTTCAGATTGCCCTCTGCATCCTTATCCTGAAGGTTGGTACAGGGCACGTATTCTCCATTCACCGTTGGCTTCACATCGGCCATACGACAGCCGCCATAGACGTAGTCGGCGATGAGGGTGGAGTAGTCTGGGATGTCCAGCAGCAGGCCCTCGGGGCTGGTCATGTTACCGCGGTTGCCGCCGCTGTACAGGTTACGGATCTTGCCGCTCACCAGGTTCCAGGTGGGACGGATGTCCATCTCGGCCTTGTTATTGCCGCCGAAGAAGCGGCCTATCTGGTACTCGCCGCTACCGGGCTTCGAGTAGCCGGTGTTGATGCCCATCTCCTTGAAGCGCGCGTTGCAGAGCAGGTCGGTGATCGTTTCGCTGGCTGCTGTGGCAGTTTTATTCTCCAACCAAGAACTTTTATTGATGAAGATATGGTTGGTCACCAGGCTGGGGTTATCCACGTGGATGATGGTCTGCTCCTTTACCGTGGCGTTGTTGCCGCCGCCGTAGCCATACACGATGGAGCCGCCTAACACCTCGAGATAGGTCTTCTTCAGCTCCGGGAGGATGAAGTCCGTTGTGGAAGTGGCAATAGGAAGCTGGCTCGCTTCGAAGTCTGCTTCTGAGCGGTAGATCTCATGTGTGCCGCCGTTGTTGTTGTAGAAGTAGTCACCGTTGCCGCCGCCGAAGAGCTGGCCGATATAGATCTTCTCGCCTGTAGGATCGGGCTTGAGATCTTTGCCCGGGGTTTTATTCCAGGCGGGATTCTCGGGATAATCAGCTGCTGCAGCGACCTCGGCGGCCGAATAATATTCGGGAGTGGCCGGCATCTTGGTGGAGATGCGGACATAGCTGTTGAAGGTGTTGTCAACAGCGTTCTTCTTGGGATGGGTTTCTTTGGTCTCCGCACCTGTTAGCACGGCTGTCAGCTCCGAGGGGACGACTTTCTCTGCGCTCTTGTTCTCGCCGATGGTGCCGGCGATGTCATTGCCGCCATAGACTTGGTTGATGAGCACATAGCCGCTGGCCTTCTCGCCGTCGATGTTCACGAAGGTGTTGCCGCCCACGTTGGCCATACGGGCACCGCCGAACAGCTTACCCTTCGGGTTCTCTATGGGCATCGTCTCGTCTGTGCGACTCTCCACGGCACCGATGTCGCCCGAATAGACGTTCACGCGCGTGCTGCCGTTGACATCGCCCTGGTTACCGCCGCCATACACATTGCCGCCAACCTTGATCTGGGCGGATGCGGGGAGGGCGAAGAAAATGAATAATGAAAGAATGAAAAGTGAAAAATGAGAAGAAGTCCCATTGGTCCCATGAGTCCCATTGGCCCCATGAGTACCATAAGCACCATTGGCCCCATGAGCTTGGTGTGCCTCATAGGTCCGTCGCTGCAGTTCCCAGCCCGACAGGGCGTGGGTCATCATCGTTGCTATGGTTTCCTTATATATCATTATCTTATTATCTATTTTTCATTCTTCATTTTTCATTCTTCATTCTTCATTCCTCATTCCACCACCATCCTCGGGTCTGCCAAATCCGGGTCGGACATCTGGTAGAGATAGGTGGGTTTGATAGTGATGTTGAACGTATATCGGCTACCGCGACGGGCGGTGTCCTGGCCTGTCAGCAGTTTGCCCAGCACCAGCGTGTTCGTCGCCTTGGCATTTTTGCGGATCAGGTTGCCTTCGGGGTGTTCAGGGTCATGTTTGTCGTAGATGTCGAAGGTGCTGGTCAGAATGAGTGTGGTCACGCCCTGCGGCATGAAATGACAGATGTATTCGCTGTACTTGTCGGTCAGCTCCAGGCCCTCGTCGGAGTGGAACATCGAACTCTCGCCTGTTTCCTCGCCTGTCGGCGTGTAGGTCACGCTCTCGATGGGGTCGCTGCCGTCGTCGTTAGCGTTCAGCCTGACTGTGATGTCAGTTTTCTTCTTGGTCGGACTGGCCGGCTCGTCGTCCGTTTGGGTGCTCAGCGTGATCTCCTTCAGCTTGATAGTGCGAATTGCATCGTACTTGGTGTCCACTCTCATGTTGAGGCGCAGGGCTGCGTAGAGGTGGTCGAAGAGCATATAGACATAGTTGCCTTCGCTGGCTTCGGTGGTCGTCACCTTTTGGGCTGCGTAGGCGAAGTCGCCGCGTCGCAGGCCTGGGACGCTGTAATCTTCGTCTGCTCTATAGTATTCTTTTCCGTTCTTGGCGCCAATCACCACGCAGACATCCTCGGAGGTGATGGCCGGCAGGTTCTTGATCTTCAGGATGGAGCCGCTGCTGAAGGCGCTCTGAGCTCCGTCTAAGTCGGTCACCTCGCAGGAGATACCCGTGTTGTGCGGCGTATAGCCATAGAGGTAGTAGGTGGCAGCTTTTGGAATCTCCACATTGGTCTTCCATTTGCCGCTGCTCTTGAAGAAGTGACCTATCTTCGGATCCTGGCCGTCTTGTGTCAGACAGACTCCAATCTTCTGGTCCTCAGCAAACTGCGTGAAGCCCGTAGGCGGTATCCAGGCGCGGGTGGCAGCGCCTGCCCCCTCAGCTCCATGGGCCCTCGTCTTGGCCACATTCTCCTCGAACCACGTTGTATAGCTCATCACCTCTATCGGCACCTCCGTCGGCACCACCACCTCCTCGTCATCGCTGTCGCTGGAGCAGGAGGTGAGTAATGGGAAAATGAGCATGAAAAGGACCATAAGCAGTGGTGTCCCGCCCTTCAGGGCGTGACTCATCATGCTGTTTATGGTCCTTTTCATGCTCATTTTCTTACCAGTTATATACCTCATGGTCGGCTTCCATGTCCGTCCAGGGTGTGACGGCCGCCTGCACCAGTTCAATCTCTACGCCACCTTCCTCAAGGATCTTGAAGATGTAGGTGTAGCTGTAGCCCGGCAGCCAGCGCATATATTCCGCAGGCACGACGGCCGTTCTTGAGGCCTCGGCGGCCACATCGTCAGCATTCATCCACACCGCCATCTTGTAGGCGCCCTGTGACAGGTTGGGCAGCACATAGTACCATCCACCGTCCGTCTCGGTGTAAACCTTGCTGTCGTCCTCGGGGTCGCAGTCCTCGGTGAAGGCCTCGAGCTTCTTATTGGTCAGAGTGAAGTAGTTGGTGCCATTTGCCACTTCTGAGCCATTAGAAACGAACTCACCTTCGCCGCTGTCAGAGGTGTAATAGGTCTTACCGCTTGTCAGGGTTGTGCCATTAGCGACTGCTGTATAAGTAGTTGCTACGGCTTCTGGGGTCACAGTGTACGACTCGCTCGTCGCTGCACCTGTCATCGGGTAGCTGACCGTGAACGTGCCTTTGCGGTATATCTCGCTGTCGTCCGTCGGCTTGAAAATTGTTTTTGTCAGTTTGATACCCTCTCTCGGGTAGGCATATTTAAAGATGAAGCGTACACGTGTGTAGGGCTTCAGGAATTCCAGTTGTACAGGCTTGCCATAGCGCTTGTCGGCGTAGGTGGGCAACTCGTCGGTGCTGAACCACAGGTGCGAGAAGAACGGCGTGTTATACATATTGGTGGCTATCGCCTCTTTATCAGCGCCACTGCAGTTGGCCAGCATCGTAATCTCATAACTATTGGTTTTATCGGCCCCATAGGTCTTATTGATGCCGGGGTCTGCGGGAAGGTCGCCGGCCCAGTTTGTCGCCGCAAAGAAGCGGTAAGCCTTGGCGGCCCAGTCCCAGTATTTGATGGTTTGGTCTGCCGGATCCAGCAGAATATACTCCCAGCCGCTGCTGTTCGTAGTTGTCGTGGCTGCGCTGTTCGCCAGCCATTTCACGATATATCCGGGGAACACTTCCTGCAGGCCGCCGAAGCTCGGCGCACTGTAGCTCATGTTCTTGTAGCCCCACACATTGAACTGTGTGACGCCCATTTCGCTCAGCGGTGTGCCGGCGCGGGTCTCTGCCCTCGTGGAACCGGTGTCCACCGTCTTCCCCTCTTCCTCGTGGCCGTTGAAGCTGATGGCCACCTCCGTGGGCACCACCGGCTCCGGTGTAGGCACCACCGGCCGCTGCTCCTCACCGCTGTCGCTGGAGCAAGCAGCGATGGCGGTAAGAGAAATGATAAGTGAAGAATGAAGAATGAAGAATGAAGAATGACGAAGGCTGCGATTAAGCGAGAGGAGAGTCAAGCTCGCTTGAACTTTCCCAAGCGTGAGCAGGCTCGACCGAAGGTCAATGAAGAATGAAGAATGAAGAATGAAGAATGAAGAATGATGAAGGCTGCGATTAAGCGAGAGGAGAGTCAAGCTCGCTTGAACTTTCCCGAGCGTGAGCAGGCTCGACCGAAGGTCAATGACGAATGACGAAACAGCACGCCGCATCGCCCCAGTCATCCGACTGAGTCTCACGCCACTTGCTATGTTCCTTATCATTCTCATTTTTAATTTCTTATTTGTCAATTCTCAATTGTACATTCTCAATTATCAATTATACATTATCAATTGTACATTATCAATTATACTTTTTCTCAATTTCATCTATCATCTATCACCAATCACCTCTTATTTCTTTTATTTTAAGCCTTTTACGTTAACCATGAATCGATTTCGATCTATCACCCATCTATCACCCATCTATCACATCTATCACATCTCATTCATCACTTTGTATCTTCGTTGTAGTGCCACCAGTACGCTGCGCTCTGCCAAAGGATTCAGACCTCGGAACGTAGTGCAGTGTTTCAAGTCCTCGAGTGGCATCTCGATGAGGAGCTTGGCGATGCATTCATCGGCAAACGAGTTGGACACCACATTCACCCCTGTGAAGTCCAGGACAACCTTCTCGCCGCTGTTGATGAGCTCCAACAGCTTCTGGCGTAACTTCTGACCCATATCGCGGGTTCCGAAGTCTGTCCCGTAGTCTATGAACTTAAAGTTTACCATAGTGATTCCAATTCCTTTGTTTCTACGAATGTTTCATTGTATTCATCTTCTACTTCTGTACGATGGTCAACGACCTGGTTTGGGTCAATCTCTTCATTAGTTCCAATAACCATATAGATGAGTGTACCTTGCCATAGGCCATTTTCCATGACGGACTCCTTTCCGTCTTTTCGTACTAACTTATGCGTACCGGAGTGTAGGATAAACTCTTTGCCAATCTTGTCAATAAGTCTTGACGTGGTATAAAGACCAAATCCCAGTCCCTTACCGTCAGTTATCTTATCCTCGAGACACAGCTTCAGGGCTTCAGCCTCGCTGGTGTCCTTGTATTTCTCGTTCTCAGAGAGTGAGGCTTTGATGCCCATTCCGTCGTCTGCAATTAGGACGCTGAGGGTCTTCTGGTTACTGTCGTAGCTGGTCATCGCCGTCCCCAATGGCTTCCCTGAGTGAATATGGATGTTGTCCATGATTTCGTATAGACAATAGCTCAGTGCCTGAAGCACACTGACCTCAATCTCAAAGTGGGATGTCATCGCACCGATGATATCCTTATAGACGGCGTTTAATGTCTGGGCATCGAACACATCGATGGAGACATCCTTCGTCCCTTTGAAATACTTGTCCAACAAAAATGCTACATCCATATTGTTATTTCTTATTTATCATTTATCATTTATCATTTATCATATATCATTTATCCATTATCTTCAGCGTCTGGCCTTTCGGCCATCACTCTATACTCTGTTTCGTTTTGCCATTAGTGGCAAATGCTTTTGCCATAGATGGCAAAATGTTTTGCCATAGGTGGCAAATTGTTTTCTCACTGGTGATAAAATCCAGCACCCTTAGCAGTTTCCGCGTGTTCCACCGGTGGAACTCCGCTTCACACCTTGCTGTGTTCACGTTCGCACCTTGCTGTGTTTCCGTTCACACCTTGTTGTGATCGCTTTCACAACTTGCTGAGATTTCAATCACCCCTGCCTCCCGCACCGCCGGAGCGTATTCTCCGGCGGGCGAGGGTAGGAGAGTAGGGGGGGTTATTCTACCTTTATTACTTTAACACCATAGACATTGTTCAGATTCGTGTAACGACGATAATAAGTTTTTGTCTTACCTGATGCTGGAGCTTCATATGCAGTCACTGCAGAACCTGTTCCTTCAGGATTATCCCAATAGTTTCCAGTCCAATCGCTTGGAGTTTCAGTGTCGGAATCTGTGAATGTGACTGCAGAATAGATATAAGTAGCACTAGGTGTTCCACTAGTGGCATTATAAACATATGCATAATAACCAGCTGAAAGATCACTTGCTGCAAGTTTTGCAGCAGTACCTTCATCAACAGTAATATCATTACCATCAGCTGCAGGAATTTTGTTAAAAGTCGTTGTCCCATCAGCATCACTGACAGTGCTTGTTGCTGCAGTCAATTTGACTTCATTACGGCCAGTGATGGGAGATGTTGTATTAGCTGCTAAATTGATGTTAAGTGCATCCATTACGTCTGCTTCCGTAACTTTTGCAAGATCTTTTAGAGAGCCTGTTGCTAACGTCACGGTGTATAACTGTCCTTTAGTTCCCAAATCATCGGCTAAATTAAAGGGTGATGATTCTAAAGCGCCTGGTTTCATAACCTGAACGTAGATGTCACCTGTTGCTTTTTTGTACACATTATCATCAGCATATTTATGTCCCTTCTGATAGGTGGTTATGCTGGGAGTGGCTACAGTCGTAATGGTAGTTTGTGTACCATCTTCAGAGTCAGCTACTACAGCATCGAAAGTAATAGGATAAAGGCCTTCTGTTCCACCTGCAGCCTTAGTCCATCCGTTGGTGTTGTCGCTAATCTTGAAGATATAGGTATAAGCATAGTTGGGCTTCCATGCAGCATAAATCTGGGGGACAAAGGCTTTTGCACCGTGAATGATGATGGTTTCCTTAGTGCCATCAATGGCTTCGAGGGTGTAATCTACACGCAGCTCAAGAACATTACCATTTTCATCGGGAAGTACAGTAGTGTAGAAGTTATCGTCACTTTCTCCTGCAAATGAGGGGGCTGTAGAAGTACGCTTGAGATACTTACTCGTATTCCCGGAATAATCTAAACGCGGATCTTCCCAATTAGCATGTGTAGTCTCATAATCAAGTTCACCGAATTCTTTTATTGAAGTAGCTGTACCTGTTCCTGCAAATGTAACGTGAGCCTTATTGTAGTCGCTATTGCTTTTGTTTGTTGATCCAATAGTCGGGAATCTAACCGTCATGGTTCCATTGGGATAAAATGGAGTTCCGCTATTAAATAATGTTGCCTCTTCATTATCGGATGGACCTGTGGCGGTTGTTGTGGTAGCATTTGTGTAGAAATATACATTCTTAACAGAGTAGCCCGGGATTGTCTCGTAGAGAGCCACACGAACTTTGGAACCAAGACGACGGAACTTGATAGACACTTCATTATTGTAGTTGATGTCTGGTGAAGCGGCTCCGCTTTCTTTTGCAGTAATCAGGTCTGCAATATAGCATTCAGAGAGGTCGGTAGCGCTACCCTTCAAAGTATAAGCAGCTGTTGTGAGTGTAGTGGGGGCTATCGCTGTTGCAAGGATTTCATTTGTTGTGGGATGTCCCTCGCTTTCGGCAACAAGAAGTGTATTTCCCTTACCAGGAGAGTAAGCGACGTAATCATAGAAACTTGCAGAGTAGTCCCAGTACTTGATGGTTTGCGCGCCAGAAATATGATCAGCAAATCCAGGATTTGTCAAACCTGCATACTTCCAGTCGGAGGTATTGTCTCTAGTTGTAGCAGCGGTGTTAGCCTCCCACTGTACCAAGTAGTTATCGAATACGGTAGTATATGCACTACCATTATTTTTATAACCACCTACATAGAACTTCCCCCCTAACAAGTCTGCAGCATCAGCACCTACGTGGTCTGCACGGGTTATAGTCTTGAAACCGCTTCCAAAGCTAATAGCCTCCTCCCCGTTTCCGGCTCCGAGAAGGTTCTCATCGCCTACGAATTTCTCGTCGGCGCAGCTGACCATCATCGTGATGGCGGTTGCTGCGAGAATAAAATACTTCTTTTTCATAATAGTGTTGTTTGAGTTGTTATAAAATAGGTAATTTATGATTTATCATTTATTATTTATTATTTCTGAGAACAGACAGAGGCCCGGCCTCGCCGTCTCGGTTTTTGTTTCTTTTTATTTCTTTTTTGTTTCGCAGATATCCTGCAGGGACTAGCGCTTTTTGTTTTTAGGTACCCTGCAGGGAGTCGAACCCTGCAGGGCTTATTAGATAGGATTAAGCTACAATCTTGATAACCTTCACAGCGTATTTACCGTTGTTGACATAATAGATGTCGAAGTAGAATGTACCTTCAACAGCAGTTGTAGTGCCATCTACATTTACCGGCAGAGATGACTTGGAAACCTTGAGTAAACCTGCGGGAAGGTCCGTCTTACCAGCTACACTAATATATGAATAAGTCTTGGTCGATCCACCATTGGTTGTCACAGAGAAATAGATGTAATCATTATCCACTTTTTGATCATCAGGATCTGATGGATCATCAACTGTGAAATTAGAAGCGGTCTCCGCTAGAGTAGCCAAATCTGTGGTTGTAATTGAAGCGTACTTCACACCGCTTGTGCCAATTGCACTACTTGTTGTTACAGTGATAGGCTGATACTCTTGAACTTCTCCTGCAATTCTACTAGCGCTTGTGTAGTCATAAACATATGCGTATGTGCCTGCGGAAAGGCTTCCATCACCAGTAATAGTAATCATTGCAGCTTCGCCAGCACTTACGATAATAGGATTATTGTCAACTCCATTTTCAATCGAAGTAACTGCGTTATTAATCTTATCGCTCTTAGTAAGCGTAATTCCGTTGCGACCTATTACTGTAGCAGCATCGCCAGCATAAGCGGCTTTACGTTTCTGAAGTACATCCATCACTTGTGCCTCTGTAACTGTAGCGGCGTGTTCAGCATCTACAGCATAGAGAAGTGATTTGGGCTTTGATTCAGGTGTATTCTTATCAAGATCATTCTTAAGAGTTGGCGTTGTAGTAGTGTTGTCCATTACCTGAACATACACATTCTTTCCTGTAGCCTTTGAATACTCGTTCTTAGTTAAATCATGTCCCTGCTGATAGGTCGTGATTGTGGGAGTAGCAACGGTCGTGATGGTTTTCTGCTCTGCATTTGCATCCGTAGCCTCAGCCACAACAGCATCGAAGGTGATGGGGAAAAGACCTGCGGGTTCTGAAGCAGTACCAGTCCAACCATTGGTGTTATCAGAGATCTTGAAGATATAGGTGTAAGCGTAGTTGGGCAACCATGTGGTATATGTAGCTGGTACTACGGCTTTAGCACCCTTGACATTTATTACCTCGCCGGAACCATCGGTAGCAACAAGCTTGTAATCTACACGAAGAGTAAGGGGGTCGCTAGAACTTACAGGGAATACAGTTTGATAAAAATCAGCGTCTTCATCACCGGCAAATGTGGCCTCAGGAAGTGAACGACCTAAGTAGACATTATCATTAGCTTCATAACCACTAGGATCTTTGCCTACTAATTGGTCAGTAAGAGCACCAAAATCCAGTTTTGTTGCATAAGCAGCGCCTGTTCCAGGAGATGTAACCGTTGCTATGGCCTTGTTATAGTCTTGCTTAGGTGCTGTACCACCAGGTTCATAATTTGTACCTACATGTGGGAACAGGACTTCAATAGTAGCATTGGTAGGAATACCACTGGCATTAGCACTAATTAATTTGGCAGTTCCACTCTTGCTAGCATCCGTGAAATCAGTTGTACCATCTACCGTGTAGAAAATCACGTCTTTTATGGAGTAGCCAGGAACTGTCTCATAGAGGGCAACACGCACCTTTGATCCGAGATTCTTGAACTGCAGTTGAACTTCTTTACCATAGTTTGTCTTCTTGACCTCTGTAATATCTGTGATATATGCTTTTTGAAGTGCAGCAACAGTAGGAATAAAGAACTTGTAGGCCACAGGAGTGGATAACTGTACATTTAGTGCTTCACCGTACTTCATTTTCTCCACACCGATTTCATCGTTTTTAATATCATTATAATTGATAGAAGAATAAGCAACAGCCTTCATGTCTTTACCTGTTGAGAAGCCCATGAAGTCATACTGCTCAGTGCTATAATCCCAGTACTTGATGGTCTGAGAATTCAAAGAAGACAACTTTACATAGTTGGTATAGCTGCCTGAACCAGGTGTTACACCGACATATTCCCAGTTAGCAGTGTTTGACGTCGTAGTACCAGCAGTATTTACGCCGTAGTGTACCAAATAGTTATCAAAAACAATGTTTTCGGTAGGATTGTAAGTGTCTTCTGTACCCTTCGTTCCAGTCACATAAAAGTGGTTGCCAAGAAGGTCTGCAGCAGCAGGTCCACCAATGTCTGCGCGGGTTTGTTTCTGCATGCTTAGGCCAAACAGGATGGCGCCTTCTTCCGTCCCGTTCTCTGACAGTGTTCCGGGGTCTTCGCCCAAGAACTTCTCGTCTGCGCAGCTGGCCATCACCGTGATGGCGGCTGCAAGGAAAAATAACTTTTTCATAATTCTCATATTTGTGTTAATAATAAATTGTCTTGTCGCACAATGTTGAGACTCCAGCCTCGCGTGCGTGTCCTTTTTATGAGGGGCTCATCTGGGAGTCGAACCCAGATGAACCTATATAGAGATTATTGAACCTTGATGACCTTGGTATAGTAAACGCCGTTGTTTTGTGTGTATTTGTCGAAGTAGGTCATTCCCTTCACTGCTAGAGTGCTGCCGCAAGCAACCTTGGCTGCAAGCTCGTCGATGACAAAGAGACCGGTGGTCTGCTGAGGCATGATGACGCAGTACTTGCCGGTGTTGTCGTAGTAGGCCTGGCCATCGAGGGGCTTTGCCTCGGTCTTGGCTTCTGTCATGGCTGCATCGTGGTAGAGGGTTGTCCCAGCGAAGTCAGCAAGGGCGATGGGGGTAGCTGCCTGGTAGGTAGCACCGTGGTCGAGGGTATAATAATAAGTCGTACCTGTGACAGCGTAGCCGCTGGCGATGCTATAGACCCAGGGATTACCGGGAGTACCGGCACCGCTGCGGGTGTAGAGGTTGCTGACGCCCTGACCAAGGAAGGCTGTGATCATGTCGGCAGAGGCTGCCTCGTTGGGGAAGTACTTAACGCCCTTCTGCACGTCGCCGGCAGGAGCTGCTGTCAGAGCGAAGCGGTAGAGACCGTTGACGGCAGCGCCGTCAGCCTTGGTGACAGCCTGGAACATGTCGGTGGTCGTGGTAGGAGCGGTCTTTGTATAGACGAAGGCGTAGCACTGTACGGTTGCGGGAGCTACGGGAGCCACAGGGGTGAACTTGGCAGCCTTCTTCTTGGTGCCGTCCACGGGAATCTCGATGGCATTGCCGTCAACGCCGTATTCAACGGTGTTGGTCAGCGTCAGCTCCTTTTCGGTCAGCACGAGTCCGCTACGACCCTTGATGGTGCCTGCGGCAGCGTCGTCGTCCTGCATCTGCAGTGCATCGATGACGTAAGCCTCGGTGTAAACGCCACCGGCGGGCAGGGTGTAGAGCTTAGCCTTGCCAACGAGGTCCTGAAGCTCGCCATGGGCCAGATCGGGGGTGGAACCAGTAGCGCCGTCATCGACAGTGACGTAGATGTCACCCGTAGCTGCCTTGTACTCGTCGTCGTTGACCACGGTGGAACCCTTCTGGTAGGTGGTGATGCTGGGGGTAGCGACAAGTGTGATGGTCTCCTGCGTCTTGTCGGTGTCCTCTGCGTTCACGACGACAGCGTCGAAGGTGATGGGATAGAGGCCGGCGGGATCGCTGTTGACGGTGGTGTCATCGGGCTTGGTGGGGTCATAGACACCGGTGTGACCGTTGGTCTTGTCGGAGATCTTAAAGATATAGGTGTAGGCATAACCGGCCTTCCACTGGGTGTAGATGCTGGGCACCTGTGCGGTAGCGCCCTTCACCTCGATGGTCTCGGCACCACCGTCGATAGCCTCCAGCGTGAAGTTCACGCGCAGGTTGAGGTTGGTACCGGCCTCGTTGGGCAGGTAGGCGGTGTAGTAGTTGCCTTCAGCCTCACCGGCATAGGAGGCGGTGTTGCTGGTGCGACCGAGGAAGACCTTGCCGGCAGTGCGCTCGCCCTCTTCGGCAATGGTCAGGTTCAGTGTACCGAAGTTAACCATGGTGGACTGGGCGCCGACACCTTCGAAGGAAACGTGGGCCAGGTTGTTGTCTGCATCTGCAGGGGTGTCAACCGTGGGGAAGGTGACGGTGTACTTACCGTTGGTGTAGATGTTGTTGGCAGCGGTGGAGAAGAGGCGCGGGGTGTTGTCCGTTGCATCACCAGCGAGGGCGACGTCGGCAGCGGTGTAGAACTTCACGTCCCTGACGCTGTAGCCGGGGATGGTCTCGTAGATAGCAATACGTACCTTGGAGCCCAGGCTGCGGAACTTCATCACCACGGGGTCGTCGCCATACTGTGCCTTCTTCACAGTGGTGAGGTCAGAGATGAAGCACTCCTGCAGGTCGGCGGCAGCACCCTGGAACACAACGGCCTTCGTAGCGGTCGCGTTGGGGTTGATGGCAGATACAAGAACCTGGCCTGCGGCGGGATCGCCCTCGTAGATAGCAGTCTTGTTTCCTGTGGACCAGGCGATGAAGTCATACTGGGGAGCGGAGTAGTCCCAGTACTTGATGGTCTGGCTGACGATGCCGTGATCGGCAGCGTGCTTGATGATGCCCTTGCCGACATACTCCCAGTTGGTGGAGTTGGACTCGGTGGTGTTCGCGGTGTTCTCCTCGTATTCCACAACGTAGTTGTCGAAAGTGACCGTTCCACCGGTTGCGGCGGTTGTGCTGCCCTTCTTGGCAGAAACCACAAACTTGTTTCCGAGCTTCTTGGCAGCCTCGGCGCCAACCAGGTCAGCGCGAGTGATGCCATGTCGCAGCGAACCGAAAACGATGGGCGTTTCGCCTTCTGCGAAGGGCGTAAGACCTTCGCTCTGGACGATGGGGTCATCGGCGCAACCGATCATCAGGAGGGTTGCTGCTGCGGTGAGGATGAAATTGATTTTTTTCATAGTCATCAAAGTTTTAAGTTATTAATAATAAAGTTCTTTTGCTATATGTTGTACTATCGTGTAGATAGTGTTAAATTGTTCTATTGTCAATTATTCCTATGTTAAATTGTCATATTGTAAATTTCTTCACATTTCAAATTCGTGCGTTCCACCGTCCTCGTAGTCTTTCACCACGGCGTCGAAACCGCTGCCGCCTTTGCGGGTGGGAGTGGGGATGGTGTCCATGTCGAGGACCACCGTGATGACACCTCCCTTGTAGCGCTCGCGGACCTGTTCGGACACGTCGAAGACGAAGGTGGAGTCCATGCCGTTGTTGAACTGCATCGTGACATCCATGTAGTGGGGGTAGGGGTCGTTGACCTCGTCGGCACGTGAGATGCGGTTGGGGGCGAGGTTGCAGAGACCGAAGGACATCAGGCGGCCGCCGACGACATCCACGATCTCGTTCTTCGCGGTGTAGGGGATGTCAAGGGTGACGGGCACGTTCTTTTTCATGCGGGTGTTATAGTGTACGGTGATGGCATCCTGGCCGGCCACGCCGGTGTTCACCGTTACGGAACGTGCCATGCCGGAGAGGTTGGCGTTGCCGTCGATGGAGGTGATGCGACCGTTGTTGTGGCGGATGATGACCTGCGTCAGATATATATAGGTGATAGGCTCCAGCAACATGCTGAGCTTTTTGACGTAAACGTTGCGCTCGGCATCGTACTCGAAGCCGTCGAGGTTGCGGTTCACCTCGATGCCGGTGTCGTAGGCGGCGAAGAGGGCCTCGGGCTCGTAGAAGGCGTTGGTGTAGCGCGATGACGGAGTGCGGTAGGGCGAGACGTTCATGGACTGGTTGGTGTAGGCGGTGACGTAGTCGAGTGAGGACTCTTCGTCGATGTGAATGCTCTGTACGTCTTCGCGAGATTGAATCTCGTTCCATACGAGGATGTCCCAGAAGCCCCAATCGAAACTGCCTTGGAAAGAGGTGCCTTCCATGTGGGTGGCAGAGACGGTGGTGTGGGGGGCGAAGGGGGTGTCGCCGGTGTAGTAGCGACGCAACTCGAAGACGCTGGGCTCTTTGTAGCCAATCTCACCATAGATGTCAAGGTCGGTCTGGTCCCAACCGTAAAGCCACTCAGCACGCCAGTCGTACTTGATGTCGAAACCGATCTCGTAGTCCCAATAGACCTCAAGGCTCAGTCGGATGACGGGCAGCTGGAACTCGGGATTGGCGGCATCGTAGAGGTGCAAGGGCGGCTGGCGCTCGCAGGAGGTGAAAGCGAAAAGGATGGCAAAGACCCATCCCGCCTGGGCGGAAAGGAGGCTGGCGCGATGCACTCGGGTGCAGCGTGCGATGCCTTTGAGGATGGTCTTTGTTGTTGTCATTTCGCTAATTTGTTATTTTGAGCGTTTCGTTATTTCGTTATTTCGTTATTACGTTATTACGTTATTTCGAGGTTTCGAGAGTCACTTCTCATTTTTCATTTTTCACTTTTCACTTTTCACTTTTCACTTCTCATTTTTCATTTTTAACTTTTCACTTTTCACTTTTCACTTTTCATTTCCCCCACTCATCTCCACCACATATTCCTTGTTGCGGAAGCTGACTCCCTTCTTCTTCCAGCGGCGGTAGAGGAGATCGTAGGAGATGGTGACGGCGACGCGGGTGGGACCGAACCATGTGAAGCGGTACTGACGCTCGCGGAAGTCGGCGGCGCGGCCCGTCCATTTGTAGTAGTAGAGACCGTCGCGGTAGTTGGGGTTCACGGGGTTCTCGAACTGGTAGGGGTCGTAGCCGCTGTAGAGGATGCCTGCCTGTGCGGCGAACTCCATACGCCAGTGACCATTGCGGCTCAGCGGGAGGACATAGCCGACACCGATGCCGCCGCCCAGCGCTTCGCCCTCCCAACCGTTGTCGGCGTTGAAGCAGATGCCGAAGAGACCGACGTGGGCGTAAGCGGAGATGTAGAAACCACGGAAGGCGGCACCTTCGCCCGGCGTGCGGCGGTCGATGTTACCGGAGCGCCAGTAGTAGCGGGTCTCAAACTGGTAGTTGCGGATCTGGAAGTACTTGTGCTCGTCGTAGTGCTGCCACCAGGGACAGTCGAAGGAGAAACCGTAGGTGAAGTGACCGCGCAGCGGGTAGTACTCGATGGCGATGTTTGGGATGGGACACCAGCGGTTATAGCCCGGGACGTAGGCGAAGTCAAACAGGAGGTTCGTCTTCACAGAGAGGAACTCGCGGCGAGGAATCTCGATGACGAAGGGCACGGCGGGCTCGGGAATCAGGGTCATGGGCTTGGGAGTCGCGATGGTGTCCTGTACGGCAGGAACCTCTTCCACCACGGGGGCTGCGGGTTTCTCGAAGAACAGCACCACGCGAGCGGCACGCAGCTCGGGGAAGTACTCCTTGAGCAGGCGCTGCCAGAGGGCACCGCCCTGGACACGCTGCAGAGAGCGCTTCAGGAGTGTGTATTCGTAGCGGGGTAGGTGGCGGTCGCAGAGCTGCTGTACGATGGCGAGGTCGGGATCGGCGGCGCGACGCATCATGGCCAGCAGCAGGCTGTAGTCCTCGGTGACGGCTTCTGTGGTGAAGTTCTTCTCGTCAACGGGAACGTTCAGGCGCGCGCGTAAAAAAGAAGCAAGTGCTTCAACACGACGGCGACCCAGCATTCGGTTGTTGGGCACAGGACCTTCGGGTGATGCGGCACCGCGCACCACCATGCGACACAGCCTGAGGCTGTCGCGGTTGATCTGTGGGATGATGACGTTCTCCAACTCCTGAAGAAGAGAGTCGTTGGTGAAGACGTCGTAGCGGTTGACGCGGAAGACCAGCTTGCCGGCCTCCTCCAGGAAGACTTCATCGCTGAGGCGCACAAGGCTGGCGTCGTCGCGGCTGTCGATGAAGCGGATGAAGGGGTAGTGGTCGTAGAAGACGGTGTCGGCCGGAAGAACCGCAAAAGCCTTCGTTGCCGTGGCCAACAAGAGGGCCATCAGCAAGAGGTGCTTGTGCATTCTTTCCTGCGTTTTATGTAACCGTCTCAAATTCAGCATGCTTTTCTTTTTGTTGCTCATTATGCGCGCGTATTCATTAGAGTTTGCGCGCGCGATTATTATATATTTGAGGCAAAATTACTGCTTTTGGCTGAATTACACAAATAATATGAGAAAAAAATGATAAATAAGAATGTTTTTTTATGCTAAATCATGGTTTAAGCAGCTCATTCTGCTTTGTAGAGAGGCTCAAATAGGTGTTTATTTAATGCGTTAAAAATAATTAATGCCCCTCCTAAATTGACAATTTTATATTAAAAATATATAACAAATAAGTCGCCCTGCAAGGCTCTTATGAGCTGCAGGGCGACATGTGTTGAGTGTCCGCAAAGGGACGTTTCAGCGATTATTTGATGGCACCGCCGGAGTGCTGGCTCTCGACAGTGGTATTCAGGGTAACGTTAGTTGTCTTGTTGGTGTCACCCGGAACCTCGACGCTAACAACAACAGCCTTCTCGCCGGGCTTAGGAGTAGCGAAGGTAGAGGTCTTACCAGTCTTGGCGGGACCGCCGTCAGTGGGAGTAGCAACCACATAGATGGTGTTGCCCTCGGAACCTGCGGGCAGCTCATCGATAGCCTTGTTCAGAGCGTTCAGAGAGTTGTAGGTCTGACCGTTCAGCACGTAAGTGTAGGTGTAGCCGGGATCCTGCACAGCGGCAATCTGGGACTGTGCGTTGTTGTTGATGTGTGTGTTGAATTCGTCGCTGTCCTTGCAAGAAGTCATGAAGACGCAGACGCTGGCTACAGCCAGAACACAGAGAGAAAGAAGAAACTTTTTCATTGTTTGTAAAGTTTTTAAAATTGTTTGAGTTTATATTATATCCTATTTATTATTATTTGAAGTTGCCATTCAGCATCTTGCGGATGTATTCTTCGACATAGGCGGGTTCCCAGTAATGGGAGGCGCGGTTCTGGTCGGGTTGCGTGGCAAAGCTTTGCCCCATATTCTCTTCCCAGTATTTGAAGAATGACTGCATACTGTATTCGAGTCCGTAGTACTCCGGCAGTCTGAGGCGGACAAAGGCGCTGCGCTTCTGGCGTTTGCCGCCCATGGGGATGGCGAAATGGAAGCCTGCGTTGTATTCTCCACCCGTGAGGATGCCATAGACGCCGATGGCGTATTCTCCGAAGTGGCGTGTGACGTCAAGTCGTCCGCCATAGTCGCCGTAGAGGAATCTGCCGCCTTGCAGTTCAATCTCCAGTTTGGTGTGAGGCTCGTAGTAGTTGGCGTGTGCCATGAAGTTGAACTGCTGTGAGCCCCGGATGAAGCCGAGTCCTTTCTGCTTGCTGTAGTTGAAGCCGTAGGTGTAGCCTGCATCAATGAAGATGTCAAGGTTGCGCATAGCATGGAAGGTGACCTTGGCTTGTGCGCCGGCCCGTTCGGGATGGAAGAAGCCTGCTGCAGCGGAAATCTGCCACCGCGAGGTGGAGAGAATCTGCTGGCTGAGGTTGGCTTGTCCGATCTGGATGTAGCGCCCTGTCTCGTCCTCGTCGAGGTTGTGAAGGATGGGAAAGACGGGTTGCAGTGTCAGACGTGCTCCCTTCCAGAGTGTGGCGGCGAACGCTGGTGCGATGCGGATGCAGTAGTCGAACAGGTGGTCGAGCTTGTTGTTGACAAGGCTGATGATGGGGAAGACGGTGATGTCTATCCTACCTGTTGAGGCGACCTGTGGCTTCACGTCCCGCAGCATCTGCCGTGCGTGTTCCATCTGCCTGTCCACGCTGATGTCCCATGTTCCTTCACGCTTGAAGGCGTGGACAATGAGCTGTGGCATCTTATAGTCTGTGAGCAGCATTTCAACGCGTTGCACATCGGGATGCTTCTCTGTGACTTGTTTGATGGCTGCGACTGCTCCGCGGAAGGTTCCGCGGTGTGCCCGGTCCTCAATGGAGAGGTAGAGCGTGTCGCTGTCCTGTAGCGCCTGAATGTCTTCAAACCCCTCTGCCTTTAAAGTCTGAACGATGCTGTCAGACTGTAGCCCTTCTACGGACTTCCCCCATGCAGATACCGTTAGGAATAGGCATGTGAGGAGACAGATTGATTTCATATACATATCATAATCGCCGCAAAGATACTTCAATTCTATGAAACGGAAGCTTTATTAAGATTATTTAACATGAAATTTCTTGAATTATTGTATGCTGAGCTTCAAAATGGTCTTTTCATCGTCCGTCGTAGCGGTTGCAATATAGATGCCATTGGGTAGTGCTGAGAGGCTCAAAGGAGTGTTATTTTTCATGCGAGCAGCCATGACAAGCTGACCGGACATGTTATAGATGTCAACACGTGCGTAGGAGGCTCCGGAGAGCGTGAGCGTGCGGTCCTTGTACTGTAGTGCCATGTCGCTTGTCTCTTCCACATTCTTGACGGCAACGACGGGTGAGGGCTTGATCTTCGGCTCATCGTAGGCGAGGGCTGTGGTGGTGAGGACGTTGGTCTGTCCGATGGTGGGGCGTTCCATGACAAACAGGCTGCTGCCGCCATCGGGGTAGAGGCCCACGCTCTGATAGCCTGTGTGGGCACAGTAGGTGAGGGTGTCGGAGAAGCTCTTGTCGGCAGCTGTCAGCAGGACGCTGCTGCTGTCGGTGTTGGAGAGCTTGAAGTCGGCGTGGAGCTGGCTTATGCCCTCCACCTTGTCGCACCAGACGACGAGATGGCCGTGGGGCGGGATGACGGTGGAGGCGTTGCCGTCACCGATAATCTGGAACTTCTCGGGTTTGGTGAGATCGTCGGAGAGGAACATCCCGTTGACATCGTAATCTGTGTCAGTGGTATTGTACAGTTCTATCCAGTCGCTCTTCTTGAAAAATTCGCTGACATAGATGTCGTTGCCGGCGCTGACTTCGTTGATCTTGACGGGGTGAGCATCCCAGGCGTCGTCGGCATTGTCGTTGAGTTTCTCATAGACTGCGGTGTAGGTGACGTTGCTGACATTGTCAGGGATAGTGAAGGTGGCCTCCGTGGAGGCATAGTCGGTGGCATCGTCGGTCTTGGTGTAGATGAGTTCGGCATCCCAGTAGATGTCTGTGGATGATGCGCTGTTGTTGTGCACCTCCACGGCGATGGTGTTGTTGCCTCTGACGAAGAGGGAGGGGTCGAGGGTCATCTGTCCACTCTCGGGGTTGGCGGGGGCGTAGCTGGAGGAATAGGTGTTGAAGGTCGCAGTGCCGGCAGGCATCAGGTAGCGCCCGGCCTCCTTGCCGTTGACATAAACGATGAAGCCGTCGTCGGCAATCCAGTCGAGGGTGATGGTCTCGTCGCTCTTGGGCGCTGTGGAGAAGTTGACCGTCTTGCGGAAGTAATAGGTGGGGTATTTGTTGCCGGCGTCTCCGCCATAATCGAGGAAGGTCTGGTAGCCACGATTATTGTAGGTGTCGGTGGTGAAGTAGCCCAGAGGGGCTTTGCCCGAATGCCACGACGTTGTGCTATAGTTGCGCGCTGTCCAGTTTGCGCCGTCGAGTGAGCCCTGGTCATAGTAGTACCATGAGCTGCCCTTGGCGAAGAGCGTTGTGGCGGTGGAGGTGCCTTTGCTGCTCTTCCATCCCAGGAACTGATAGCCGGCGGGTGCCGCCGTCTTCAGGGTGATGGGCGGGAAGAGTATGCCGCCGAACTTGTTGGTGGGAACAGAGAGGTCGTTGATGAGCAGTGTCCCTTCTTCGATGTTGGTGTTGAGGTTCACCTTGACGGACGTGCCGAGACCGAGATAGTTCTGCATGTTGTTGATACATTCGGTCTGGCGTGAGCTGGTGAGGCGGTTCTTGACATCATAAGCTGAGTTAAGGCCGGCGCCCTCCAACTGCATGGCGGTTTGCACGTGGGCTATCATGTCGTCGATGACCGCTGCGGAGCGTGTGGGTTCGAAGACGCTGCCGGCGACAATGCAGCACTGATCCACAACCTGCTTCTTGAACTCCTCATTCTGGAGCATATCGAAGAAGGCCACGATGAATTCGTTGTATTTCGAGATGCGGTTGCCGTATTTTTCGATGACTTGCTCGCCGTAGAGCTGATCGAAGGTGTGGTACATTCTTCCGGCGAGACCGCTGAAGCCATTGGTGCCGCTAAATGCGCTGTCGAGGTCGAAGAGGACGAAGCGGAAGCGGCTGTTGGCCGTTCCTTCGGTGCGCTCGCGGAAGGCCTTCACGTTGTTGCGTGCCCAGTCGTTGCCGTCGAGGTATATTTCTACGGCCATGTAGTTGGCGAACTCCTCGATGTCGATAATCTCTTTGATGCGTTCATAGCAGAGGGGGTCTGAGGCGTTGGCGGCGAGGGAGCACCACTCGTCGAACACGTCGCGTGTGCCGGCCTGCTGTACATAGCAGCTGTCGGGCGAGATCTTAAACTGATCCTGGTTGTCGGTGTCTATGCCGTAGTTGGCATAACCATAGCTCTTGTTATTGGGCTCGCGCAGGTTCTCCACGCCGATATATTTGCCGTTGTGGAAAACATGGACGGGTTTGTAGCTCTGTGACTCCACGTAGAGCCCTGAGGTGGTGACGACCTGCTGGATGGCCGCGTCTTTGATGCGGCCGTTGTTGTAGTCGTTACCGCCATTACGAACCTTCAGGGCCTTGTGGCGCAGGAAGGGCTTGTTCTCGAAGAACTGGTAGTCCAGGCGGTTCTTGCCCTCGTACACCTTGTTGGCCTTGATGTTGAAGGAATGGGGCGTAAAGGCACGGCTCCAGCCGCCGGAAGCTTCGATGTTGGCTTCCTGGTTGAAGACCGAGATGCCCTCCTCGGTAAAGTATTCGATGTTGGTGGGACGGTCCCAGTCCATGTTCCAGTTGCAAGGGCTGCTCTGGCCGTTGCCGGGACGGCCGTTTACACCCCTGACGAAAATGCCGAGTTCATTGCCATAGAGGTTGGCGTTGTCAGAGACGACGGAGATGACAGGAAGTGTGTAGTTCTTATCCTTATATATATAGGAACGCGTGACAACGGGACTGGAGAGGTAGCCGTCCTGGAAGTAGCGCAGACGCAGGATGGCGGTATTCTGGAATGAGAAGAGGCCGTCGGTGCTGGTCATGCCGTTGTCGAGTGTCGGCGTGCTGCCGTCGAGGGTGTAGCGGAGCGTAGCCCCGGCGGGGATGTTAGTGACCTGTGCCAGGAGGTTGCCCGTGAAGAAGCAGCCGTCGGTGTCAATCTCGGGGGCTTCCAGACGAATCACGGCGAAAGGCGAGGTGGCGTTGGAAGCGTCAGGGGTCGGCTGGTCGGTGTAGCCCCACTCGTTGCCGCCGTCTGTCTTGCGGGCGTAGGAGGTGCGGCTGATGGCGGGCGGGTAGTCGAGTTGTGAGAGGATTGTGCCGGACTCATCGGCGATGAGAATTGTGCCACCGTCGAAGTCCAGCTCGAGGTCCACCATCTTCGGCGTCCACCACGAGTAGTGCTCGAACCACAGTGTCAGGAAGCCTTTGGTTGGGATGCTGCCGTAGCGTGCGCTGTAGAGGCGGAACTTCTTCGGGTTGGCGGGATCGTCGGAAATATAGAGGCCGTCGAGGAATACCGTTTTGTCTGTGCTGTTGTACAGCTCTATCCAACTGCCGTAGTTAAACGACGGATCCACGAACATATCAACGTTAGCCTGTTGAATCTCGTTGATGATGACAGCTTCGGCCGCGACCTTGTTGGCATTGACAGTGACAAGGCACGTAGCCACCAGATCCTCGTTGGTTTTGGTATATACGCTGATGGTCGTCATGCCAGGCTTCAGAGCCGAGACGAGGCCATTGTCATCCACGGACGCGCAGTTCGGGTTGCTGCTGTAGAAGGTGCAAGTCTTGAAGGTGGTGTTGGCAGGTTTAATGGTTGGAACCAGCTTCAGCGTCTCGCCCTGTACCAATTGGGCCTCGTTGACGTTGAGGGTGAGTTCTGTGGCCCTAACCATATTGCCTTCCCAGTAGAGCTTTACGTTGTCGAAGGCAACCCAGTTGGCGGTAGTGCTTTCAGTGCGGACACCAAGGGTGAGGGCTGTCTGGTTGGTGTCGAACTCCACGCTGAAGTGCTCCGGTCTGCCATCGTCGGTGTACAGATCCGTACGGGCCTCGCTGGTGCTGTTGGCAAGGAAGAGGTAAACACCCGTGACAGGATTATTGTTGTAATTCTGGGATACGGCGATGACATCGGCTTCCAATGTGTAATGGCCAATGGGAAGCCCTTTGATCTGCTGATGGATGGAACCGTCGCCCAGTGGGTTGGCATAATAGTAGCTCTGATTTCGCCAAGTCTCTGCGAACTGCGATATCCAACAACCGCCATTGTCGTAGCTGGCGCCTTGATACCCAAAGTTCTGTGCTGTAGAGCCGTTATAGTTGATGACCCATCCCTCTGTGGAGCCGTTGAAGTTGGGATTGACGACATACTCGTCGGTCATGTCCAACCAATCCTGTGCAAACAGCGTTGTCATCCAGATCAGGCATATCGTTGTTAGTGTCAGCCGTTTCATAATTCTGTTAGTAGCTTGTGTAAATGTTTTGCGGCGCAAGGGATTCCCCTTGCGCCGCAAAATTACGAACTATTTTTCAAATAACTTGTTCTTTTAGTGTTAAAAATGGCCTTTTTATCGAATTTAAGCCTTAATGTTGGGCTCTTCAAGGCCAATGCCCTTCTTTTTGTCCACTACTTTCAGAACGAGTCCGAGGATGAGTGCGGCGATGCCGAGTGAGGCCAGCATGACGAGCGGAGCCGTGTAGTTGTACTGCGTCGGGTCTGTGACGCCGGGGTTGGTCTTGTCCAGGACCTTGCCGATGAGCAGGGGGAAGAGCCAGAGGCCGATGTTCTGAATCCAGAAGATGAGGGCGTAGGCCGAACCGATGACCTTGGCATCCACGAGCTTGGGCACACTCGGCCACAGGCTGGCCGGAACCAGCGAGAAGGAGGCGCCGAGTACGAGGATGGTCAGGTAGGCGATGGTGATGCCACCCACGGAGCTGCCCTTAAAGGCCGGTAGCACGAAGGCGAAGGTCAGGTGACAGGCTATGAGCAGCAGTGAGCCGAGGACGAGCATCGTAGCGGCCTTGCCCTTGTGGTCAACATAGCTGCCTAAGATGGGGGTGATAAGAACGGCCAGCAGCGGGAAGACAGCAAAGATGGCTTCGGCGCTCTGTCTCATATAGCCCATATAGCAGTAGATGATGAGCGAGACGATGGAGAGGCATAGCAGGCCGTACTTGGCGGCAGCGCGCTTCTGGAAGTTGCTGGCGAAGCCGGCGGCGGCCACGATCAGCATAATGATGTATTGCACGTAGGTGACATCATCACTGGCCCAGAAGGTGTGGGCCTCGGGAGGTGTCAGTGTGAGGTTGCACTGGAGCATATTCACGGCATACTTCTGGAATGGGAAGATGGCGCTGTAGTAGAGCACGCAGAGCAATGCTACAAGCCAGAAGCCGCTGTCGGTGAGGATCTTGCCCAGGTCGCTGATGCGGAAGGGGTCGTCCTTCTCTTCGGCTTCGCCGGTCTGGGCATCGAGCTTCTGATCCATGAAGAAATAGACGATGGTCATGATGAGGGCAATACACATCAGTACAACGCCGAAGGCCACCGAACGGCTGACGCTGACCACCCCTCCGAGACGGGCGAAGAAGGGCGAGAAAATCATCACCGTGGCTACGCCGAGGCGAGCAAGGGCCATCTCAGAACCCATTGCGAGGGCCATCTCACGGCCCTTGAACCACTTGACGATACCGCGGGAGACGGTTATGCCGGCCATCTCACATCCGCAGCCGAAAATCATGAAACCACAGGCTGCAAACTTTGCAGAAGCGGGCATCCCCTCATAGAAGGGCGACACGCCGAGTTCATCGAATACGGGGATGTAGTTGAGGTTGTTGGTGAACCAGGTGGCGAGGCTGCTGCCCGTGAAGGCATCGCTCACGGCATACCATTTGATGATAGCGCCAACGAGCATGACGGTAGCGGAGAGGACAGCGGTGAAGCGAACGCCCATCTTGTCCAAAATGATTCCAGCGAAGATGAGGAAGAAGGCAAAGACGTTGAGGAACACCTCGGAGCCTTGCATTGTTCCGAAAGCTGTGGAATCCCACCCGCGTGTCTCGAGCATCAGGTCTTTGATGGGCGAGAGGATGTCCATGAAGATGTAGCTGCAGAACATGGCCAGGGCCAGTAGCAGCAGGGCTGTCCAGCGCATAGCGGCGCTGTCGCGAAGAGAATGTTGGATGCTTGTCATTTATTTGAAGTGTTTTATGGGGCTTTTTGGCTTATGATGCCAATGGGTTCAATAGGGCTAATGAGAATTATTTCAGCCAGCGGGCGAGCCAGTTGAAGTAGGTCCGCTGCCAGAGGATGCCATTCTGGGGTTTGAGTACCCAGTGGTTCTCGTCGGGGTAGAGGAGAAGTTCGGCTTCGATGCCTCTCATGCGGGCCGCGTTGAAAGCGCTCATGCCCTGGGTGGCGTTGATGCGGTAGTCCTTTTCGCCGTGGATACAGAGGATGGGGGTGTCCCATTGATCTACGAAGAGGTGTGGAGAGTTCTTGTAGGTGCGGTCGGCATTGGCTGTGCGGTCGCGGTTCCAATAGGCGTCGTCGTACTCCCAGTTGCTGAACCAGTTCTCCTCGGTCTCGGTGTACATGGCTTCCAGATTGAAGGCGCCGTCATGTGCGATGAAGCACTTGAAGCGTTTGTTGTGGTGGCCTGCGAGGTAATAGACACTGAAGCCTCCGAAGGATGCTCCGACGCAGCCGAGGCGGTCGCGGTCAACATAGGGAAGGCTGTCGCAGGCGTCGTCAATGGCACTCAGGTAGTCATTCATGCACTGGCCTGTCCAGTCGCCGGAGATCTCCTCGAGCCACTCCTGACCGAAGCCGGGGAGGCCGCGGCGGTTGGGGGCGATGATGACGTAGCCCTGAGAGGCCATGATGTAGAAGTTCCAGCGGTAGCTCCAGAACTGCGATACGGGTGACTGCGGGCCGCCCTCGCAGAAGAGTAGGGTGGGATATTTCTTCGAGGGGTCGAAATGCGGTGGCTTGATGACCCAGTAGAGGAGCTCTTTGTCGTCTGTTGTCTTGCACCAGCGTGGCTCGCAGCTGCCAGGGGCGAGTTGCGAGAGGATGTGGTCGTTCTCGTGGGTGAGCTGGGTGATCTCGACGGGAAAACCGTCGAGCACACGGACCACATAGAGGTCGGCGGGGTGGAAGAAGTCGTGGCGCTCCATGAGGAGGCGAGTCCCCCCTACGGTCCCCGAGGGGGCTTCTGTTGCGTTGTTGTCAGCGGACTTCGCATCCGTGTCTCCCTCGGGGGACGACAGGGGGGGCACTAATTGCAAAGCACCCCAGTCGGCCTGCTCGTTGGTGAGCTGTGCGACCTGACCGTCGAGGTTCGTGCGATAGAGGTTGACGGTGGCTTGCCATACACCTATATAATATAAGGTGTAGCTGTCGGTGCTCCAAACGAAGTCATCGACATTGCTGTCGAAGGACTCGGTGACATAGCGTTTCTCACCGGTGGCAAGGTCGCAGATACAAAGGCGCTGGCGGTCGGCCTCATAGCCGTCGCGCTGCATGGAGAGCCAGGCGATGTAGCGGCCGTCGGGGGAGAACTTGGGGTTCAGGTCGTAGCCGGGGTTGTTGTCAAGGTTCTCGGGAGCGTTCACCGCCTGATGCTTTAGTGTCTTGCTGGGTTCGACGGCGAGGGTCTCGGCGACGTCATCGCCGAAGATGCGGCCGGGTTTGCATAGGTCCTTACTGAGGGAGGCGGGAGATTGACCCTCGGGAGAACCCTCGGGAACCGTAAGCAGGAAGATGTCGGAGTCTGTGGAGATGCTGTAGGCAAGGCCCGTTTTGGTGCGGCAAGTGAAGGCGATGGATTTGCTGTCGGGCGACCACGCGAGTTGTTCGATGCCGCCGAAGGGTTCCATGGGGCATTCGAACGGCTGGCCTTCGAGGATGTCGTATTCTTCCTTGATTGTGCCGTCGTTGTTGACGGTGCAAAGGAAGGGATGCGGGATGCTCTCCACATAGTGATCCCAATGGCGGTACATTACGTCGGTGATGATCAAACCAGTGCTTTTGGGCAGGTCCGCGGGACGCTCATGGATAATGTCGTGGTAGGGAACACGCTTGATGATGATGACTTTTTTCTGGTCAGGTGAGAAAAGGAAACCCTCCACGGCGCCGTCGGTCTTGGTAAGCTGCTTGCGCGACTTCCCTTTGGCGCTCATGGACCAGATTTCGCCTTTTGAGGCAAAGGCCAGCTTGCTGTCGCTAAGCCAAACAGGGTCGCTGCCCGGTCCGAGGAACAGGCCCTCTCCCCGCTTTTCCGTTAGGGGAAGAGCCTTGCTATCGTTCGTGGACTGTGCGCCAGCTTTCTCCCCGCCATTACGGGAGACGGGGATATCTTCTGCATATATCACCGAATTGCTGCGGTTCTCCTCAACGCTGTAGTACGTGACCTGGTAGGCGACGCGCTGGCCGTCGGGCGATACGGCGTAGCTGCCGATGCGCCCCATTGCCCAGAGCGCTTCGGGTGTGAGGGTGTCACTCTGGAGCTTGATGTCGCTGCGTGTGATGACGATCTTCTCTTGTTTACAGGCTGCCATGACGAAAAGTACGAAGAGGATTAGAAGAGACCTCACCCCCGTCCCCGACCTCACCCCTAACCCCTCTCCAAAGGGCGAGGGGAACTTAAAGGGCGAGGGGAGTAAAAGGCTTTTATAGGTTGACTGTTTCATAGGGATAGGCTTTTATCTCTTTTGCTGTTGGCGCTGTTGTTCCTGAACTTGCTTCTGGAGCGCCTCGAAGCGAGCGGCCATTCCGGACTGCTTCTTGGGATTGTTAGCATTCTTGGCCTTATAGGCTTCCATCTCGGCGAGCAGGCGGCTGTCGTTGGTGGTCTTACGCAGGAACCACATGATGAGGATGCTGGTGAGACCCGAGAGGAAGTAGTAGTAGTTGAGGCCGGAGCTGTAGGTGTTGAACATGAAGAAGAACATGAGGGGCATAAGATACATCATCCACTTCATCATCTTCATGGATTGCTCCTGCTCGGGCGACATGGCAGCGCTCTGCTGTTGCTTCATGGAAATCCAGGTGTTGGCGACCTGCATGACACAGAAGAGGACGCAGAAGATGCTGAGGTGGTCGCCGATGAGCCAGAGGTCCTTGTTCCAACGGATGACGTCGTCGTAAGCCGAGAGGTCATCAGCCCAGAGGAAGCTCTGGCCGCGCAGCTCAATGGCGTTAGGAACGAAGTTGAAGAGGGCAATCCAGATAGGCGCTTGAATCAGCATCGGCAGACAGCCCCCCATGGGTGAAACGCCATATTGCGAGTAGAGCTGCATCATCTCCTGCTGTTTCTTCATGGCGTCCTCCTGCTTGGGATATTTAGCGTTCAGCTGGTCGATTTTGGGTTTGAGGACGCGCATACGGGCGCTGGCGAGGTAGCTCTTCTTCGTGGCGGGATAGACAAGTGCCTTGACGATGATCGTCAAGAGCAGCAGGACGAGACCCATGTGGAGGCCGAAGCCCTTGAGCCAATCAAAGAGGTAGATGATGAACCAGCGGTTGACCCAGCGCACAATCGGCCATCCGAGATAAACGAGGTCTTCGAGTTCGAGATCCTTATCGGCATTGAGGCTGAGGTCGTTGTGGGCTTTCAGCGTATGGAAGTCATTGGGCCCCAAGTAGAACTGCAGCTGTGTGGGCTGCTGCCCCGTGGGGTCGAAGGCCGTTTGCATGGAAGCCTTGTAGTTCTTCAGATAGCCTTGTCCTTTCTTGTAAAGTTTAGAGTCGAGGTGTACATTGGAGAACTCCTGCTGGCTGATGATGACGGCTGAGAAGAACTGGTTCTTGAAGGCTATCCAGTCGAGGTTCTCCTCAATGTCCTCGTCCTCGTCGGAGGTCTCGGAGAGATTGTCAGTGTCCCCCTCTGCCTCATGGTAGCGGATGCAGGCGTAGCGCTGCTCGAAGTCGAAGCCTTTCTCCAGCTGACGGGCGCGATCGGCCCACTGAATGTCGAGGGTCTTCATCGAGGGCGTGAAGAGGTCTGCGATGCCATTGGCGCGAACAATCATATCAATCATGTAGGCATCCGGGCGGAGTGTGTATTCGATGTCAAGGGAACCGGTGGCGACGGGAAGACGAAGGAGAAGGGAAGAACCCTTTGAAGAGCCCTCGGGAGAACCCTCGGGAACGGTAACGGGCTCGAAATAGAGGCCTGAGGTGATGATGTTCTCTTGCTTGGTGGCCAGGGAGAGAATCATCTGGGCATCCTCCTTGGTGAGCAGGCGCACGGGTTGCTTCTGCTGGTCGAGGTGTCCTTTGATGACGGCTTCCTCAATGACACCTCCGCGGGTGTTGATGACAACCTTCACGAGGTCATTTTCAAGAGTGATAAGCTCTTCGGTTCCCTGTGAGGCTGCGAAGAGGATGCTGGCGGAGTCGGGGGTGGATTTTCCATCGGGGAAACCGATGGGCGCACTGTTTTGTGCGGCCTCTTCTTCGGCCTTTTGGGCTTCTGCTTGTTGAATGGCGGCGATAGAGTCGCGTTCACGTTGTGCTTTCAGTTGCGCCTCGCTGGGACGGCTATACCATGAGAAGCCGATGAGCACGAGGGCCATGAGGACGAATCCGATAATTGTGTTTTTGTCCATTTTATTATTTGACAATTTAGCGATTTACACTTTTACGATTTTACGATTTATGATTGAGCAATCTCGTTGTTGATTTCTTCGATGTAGGAGAGAAGCTCGTCACGACCTTGACGCGTTTCGGAGGACGTGATGAAATGGGGTGGGAGGGGATCCCATTCTTCTGCGAGCCGTGCGAGGTAGGCGTCAATGTTCTTCTGCAACGCCTGTCTGCTGAGCTTGTCAGCCTTGGTGAAAACAATGCTGAACGGGATACTGCTCTCGCCGAGCCAGTTCATGAATTCGATGTCAATCTGCTGGGGTTCATGGCGGCTGTCGATGAGTACGAAAAGGTTCGTGAGGTTCTCGCGTTGCAGGATATAGCCGGAGATCATGTTCTCCAATTTCGTGCGTTCAGTCTTGCTGCGCTTGGCAAAGCCGTAGCCGGGGAGGTCAACGAGGTACCAGAGGCCGTTTTTTCCGGCAGGGGAACTGCCGGACACACTGCTCGAAGAGGGCTTTGTGCCGGATGTGCTGCTTGCAGAGGCTTTGGAGCCGGATGTGCTGCTTGCAGAGGGCTTTGTGCTGGATGTGCTGATCGCAGAGGCTTTGGGGGCGGATGAGCGTATCTCGAAGTGGTTGATGAGGAGCGTCTTGCCAGGTGTCGCGGAGGTCTTGGCCAGTTTCTTGTTGCCTGTCAGCATATTGATGAGGCTGGACTTGCCCACATTGGAGCGGCCGATGAAGGCGTACTCGGGGCAATGGTGCTCCGGGCACTGGCTGATGAGGGCGCTGCTCTTGATGTAAGTGGCGTTCTTGATCTCCATGTATTTCCGTTTGTCGTTGAGGTGCTTAGGGGGTTAGAAGTCGTAGTTGAGACCGAGTGACAGCCATTCTTTGAACATGAGGAATGTGCCGTCGTGGTTCTCGCCAGCTCGATATTTCTCGTTGCTGTCATCAAAGCGCGGATAGAGGAAGAGCTTGGCCGAGAGGTACTTGTTGATGGTGAAGTTCAGCGTGTTTTCCCATTCGATGCGCGTCAAGTGGAAATTAGAGAACCAGTAGAGACGCGATGCCCATGAGATGTTCTTCCACATGTGGTAGGTGAAGGTGAATTCTATATTGGGACCCCATTCGTGCTTGGACCTATGTCCTTCGTCAATGCCGTAGCGCTCAATGAGCTCATCGCGGTTGACGTAGGTGATGACATAGGAGAGCGGTGCCAGGTGAAGTTTACCTTCGAAACGTTTCTTCTTGATGACATAATCCATACCGATAGAGGAACGGACATACAGCGGTGCGAGGAAGGCCGCGGTGATTTCATCGGAGTTGGCTTTGTAGCTGTTATAGGGTTGTGTTTCCAGCTGTAGCTGTGCAGCGTAGTTCCAGTGTCCGACGGCCTTGATACCCAGACTCGATGTCAGACGCAACAGGTTGTTCGTTGCTTTGAACTTATGGTATTGGTCGGTCTCGGAGGTCTGGAAACCCAGCTGTGCCTCGAATTTGTTGTCCCACTGCACGCGCCGTTGGTTATTGTAGTTAGCTTCTACCGTGAGCTGGCTGAGCATGGCGTAGTTCTTTTCGCCGCCCTGATACCAGTTCTTGGAGTAGTAGCTCTGTGTGAACTGCAGCGACCCGTTTCCTTTGAAAGCCCAGAAGTTGGGTTTCTTCACTTCAGGCTCCACCGCTTCTATGGCCACCACGGGAATCACCACCTCGGGCGTGGTCTCATTCAGCAGGACTGTCTCCTCAATCGGCTTTTCGATGTCACTAATCAAGCGCCCTCCGCTGACAAGCGCCTGCTGCGTTGTGGAGAAGAGCTGCGGAATCAGCACGTAAGAAGTGTTCAGGTGTTCATTGATGGCTTCGTTCAGCTGCAGTTGTGGGTCGTCAGTGCTGCCGAGCGACGGCAAGTGGTTGCCGGCATCGTTGTCGCTGCTGTTGGCCATCCGCTGTGCCAGCGCCGAGGTGTAAACGGTACCAGGTGCGAAGAGACGGAAGAGGTAAGGCGACGGCGCCTCTTTTGACTGGTGCTGCTTTTGGATGCGATCGACCAATGCTGTCAGTGAGTCGGTGTAGGAGGCAACGATGCCGGCCTCGGTGTGCTTGCTGTTTTTTTTATTTTTCTGAGCCATGGCGTTGAGGCTGCACAGGCTCAGTAGGAGAATAAAAATGAATCTCATTCCAGGATGGGTTTGTCAATTTGGATGCAAAGGTACAGTTTTTTTGTGAAAGCACCTATTTTTTGCTGCAAGAAAAACATTCATTTATTAAATAAGGTGTAGTTTCGTGTGTTTTCGTGCTGCGGAATGGATAGTTTTTTGTACTTTTGGGCCGAATTTAAAACAAAATAGCAATGAAATTGATTGTTGATAGCGGTTCAACCAAGACTCAATGGCGGTTGCAAATGGCGGAAGGCAATTCCTGCAGTGTACAGACAGTGGGTATCAATCCCGTCCGTGACGATGAGGAGAGTATTCAAAGAATTGTTTCCGCAGTAGCTCAGGAGCTGACGGCTGACGTAGGCGAAATCTTTTTCTATGGTGCAGGCTGTGTGGCGCCTTATTCCGATGCCGTCAGTCGCTGCCTGCAGGATTCTTTCCCCGATGCTGTCGTCCACGTGGAAAGCGACTTGCTGGGGGCGGCCCGTGCCCTGTGTGGCAATGCCGAGGGCATTGCTTGTATTTTGGGAACCGGTTCTAATTCATGTCTTTACGACGGCAAGAACATAGTCCAAAATGTGTCGCCCTTGGGTTGGATCTTGGGCGACGAAGGCAGTGGTGCTGTGCTGGGACGTCTCTTCGTGGGTGATATCCTCAAGAACGCCTATCATAAGTCCTTGTGCAGCAGCTTCCTGAGGTACCACAAGCTGACACAAGCCGAGATCATAGACCGCGTTTATCGTCAGCCGCAGGCAAACCGCTTTCTGGCTTCTCTGGTTCCTTTCATCTCCCGTGTTCAGGATGACCGTGAGGTTCACGCTTTCCTTGTGCGCGAATTCCGCCGTTTCTTCCATCGCAATGTGGTCCCCTACAAACGTCCGGATCTCCGTGTGAACTTTGTAGGCGGCGTTGCGGCTGCTTTTGAGAAAGTGCTGCGCGAAGCAGCTGAGAAAGAGCGACTTACCTTTGGTTTTGTTGAGCCGCAGCCCATACAGCGACTTTTCGACTTTCACTGCACTCAGGCAGCATCTTAGAGTCCTGTTTTGCAAACTTAGGATTGCAAAAAGAGGGGTAAAATGAACACTCATTCGGTTTTGGATAGAAGAATTTTTACTGTTTTCCCCATAAATATGCTATTTAACATATATTTGAGAGAACAACCAATGCCGTTTACCCCTATCTTTGCTGCCGTTATCCTGAAAACAATCTTTTTACCTTAAACGGACTAATACCTAAAGACTGAAGCAACAGGGTCGCTGTGAAGCGGCCCTTTTGTTGTTTTAACCTATTTTGTATATCTTTTCTTTTGAGAAGTCATCGAAATGCAGTACTTTTGCGGCGAAAATGAGGAGGAGTTTATCCTTCGTATGAAAAAAACACTGAAATGAAACAAGGTTTTGACAACGAGAAATATCTCCGCATTCAGTCGGAGCGAATCAAAGAGCGCATAGCGCAATTCGGCGATAAGTTGTATATGGAGTTTGGCGGAAAACTCTATGACGACTATCACGCCAGCCGCGTGCTCCCCGGTTTTCAGCCCGACAGCAAACTTCGGATGCTGATGCAGCTGAAGGACGATGTCGAGATCATCATTGTCATAAGCGCCGAGGACATCGAACGCAACAAGGTCCGCGGCGATCTGGGCATCACCTATAACGAGGATGTGCTGCGTTTGCGCGATGTCTTCACAGACCGTGGGCTGTTGGTCAGCTCTGTTGTCATTACACATTTCAACGGCCAGGCCTCCGCTGTCGCTTTCCGCGAGCAGTTGGAGCGTTTGGGTCGCGTGCGCGTGTATTATCATTATTTGATAGAGGGCTATCCCACCAACGTGGAGCTTATAGACTCCGAGGAAGGTTTTGGCAAAAATGATTTCGTGGAGACCTCGCGTCCGCTGGTTGTGGTCACGGCCCCTGGCCCCGGAAGCGGTAAGATGGCTGTCTGCCTGAGCCAGCTGTGGGGCGAGAACCGCAGGGGCGTGAAGGCCGGTTATGCCAAGTTTGAGACCTTCCCCATCTGGTCAATCCCCTTGAAGCACCCCGTCAACGTAGCTTATGAGGCCGCCACCGCAGACCTCAACGATGTCAATATGATTGACCATTTCCACCTCGAAGCCTATGGGAAGACCTCCGTCAACTACAATCGCGATATCGAGATATTCCCGGTGCTGAATGCCATCTTCGAAGGCATCTACGGCGAGAGCCCGTATAAGTCGCCTACGGACATGGGCGTGAATATGGCCGGTTTCTGTATTTCCGATGACGAGGTGTGCTGCGAGGCATCGAAGCAGGAGATCATCCGCCGCTATTATGCGGCACTGGGTGAGATGCTGGATGGCAAGAAAGGCAACGATGAGGTGAACAAGATAGCACTGCTGATGAAGCAGATGAAGCTCACCACCGCTTCACGTCCTACGACTGTCGCGGCCTATGAGCGCCGCCTGCAGTCGGGGAATCCCTCGGCGGCCATCGAACTGGAGGACGGAACCATCATCACCGCTGACACCAGCGATTTGCTTGGCCCCTGTGCCGCCTTGTTGCTGAATGCTACGAAGTATCTGGCCGGCATCGACCACGCTCTGAAGCTGATTCCGCAGGATATGATAGTCCCTATTCAGCGTATGAAAACCTCCATGCTCCATGGCAATAACCCGCGTCTGCACACCGACGAGGTGCTTATAGCCCTGGCCGTGCTCTCGCAGCACGACGATAACTGTCGCCGCGCTCTTGACACCCTTCCGCAGCTGGATGGCTGTCAGGTTCATGCTACGGTGATGTTGGGCGAAGTAGATAGAAAGATATTCAAGAAACTGGGCTGTGGCCTCACCTGTGACCCCATCCGCAAGGTATAACACGATGATACACCTTCACGGTATTCATAAGACCTATTTCGGTGCTCAGCCTTTGCATGTCCTGAAAGGCATTGACCTCGACATCGCCGAGGGAGAGCTGGTGAGCATCATGGGAGCCTCCGGTTCCGGAAAATCCACGTTGCTAAATATATTAGGCATTCTCGACGACTACGACGAGGGCGAGTATCGCCTGGCAGGAACACTGATCAAAGACCTCAGCGAGACGCGAGCTGCCGAGTACCGTAACCGCTTGATAGGCTTTATTTTCCAGTCTTTCAACCTGATTGGCTTCAAGACCGCCGTGGAGAATGTGGAGCTGCCTCTGTTCTATCAGGGCGTCTCGCGAAAGAAGCGTCATCAGATGGCGATGGAGGAGCTGGCTAAGATGGGCCTTACAGACTGGGCGGAGCATTATCCCAATGAGATGTCGGGCGGTCAGCGCCAGCGTGTGGCCATCGCCCGTGCCCTGGTGACACGTCCGAAGATCATCCTTGCCGATGAACCTACGGGAGCCCTGGATTCCAAGACCGGTGTCGAGGTGATGGAGTTGCTGAAGCGCCTGAACCGTGAGGAAGGCATCACGATGGTCATTGTGACCCACGACCCCTCTGTGGCGGCACAGACCAACCGTATTATTCGCATCAAAGACGGAGTGATTGAGGAATGACGAATGACGGCCCCCGAGCCCCCTAAAGGGGAGCGTAAGGGGGAGTGAAAAGAGAAGAATGAGCGCGGCCTTGGCCGCAAGGGATCTTTGAAACAGAAACCGAAAAAACACCTCATCATGTGTCAGTGGGCTCCGCCCTACGTTCTCACCTTGTGTCTGGGTGTTTGAAAGCAAACTTTCACACTCATCCACAAGCTAATAACAGCTTCTGCGAAGCACTGACTCATGCTGAGGAAAAACATAAAAAACCATTTCGCCATTGG